>CANMZP010000022.1 GCA_947502355.1 uncultured Thalassotalea sp.
TGATATGTTGATACTCACAGAAACTCTTGATGAAGTAATGGCTGATAAGCTCGTTTCCCTTCCTGCAACACAGAAGTATGTTCGTTACCGTGATATTTGGGACTTAGCTTGGTTAAAACAACAAGGTGCAAAGGCTCAAGCACCGCTTGTAAAACGAAAACTCGAAGATTATAAAATTACAAAGTTTCAAGAAATGCTAAAATTAATGATTAATCAGCTACCCAATATCATAAAAGGTCGTCAGTTTTACGAAGAAATGAAACGCTTCACGCCGACGAATGTTTTTGATAGAACACTAGGGCAAGAGAAATTTACACAATACCTAATTAATACACTTTTAGGCTTGCTTAAAGAATTGGATACAGAATTGTTTGGCAGTAAAACTGAAAATGAATTTTCTATGTAAGATGACACTGCAATGCAAAGAACCTTTATCATTTGTATATCTACATTCCCAGTAAAGGTTTATTTTCTATTAGCTGTTGGCAACAAAACAAAACTGGTTCGTAATTACGATTTGATTACTACAAAGCACGGATTTATCATCCAAAGCTAGGCCGATTTCTGCAAACGGACCCGGTGGGTTATGACGATCAGATGAATCTTTATGCGTATGTGGGGAATGATCCGGTTAACATGGTTGATCCTACAGGAATGTATGGAAAAGGAAGTGGTTGGTCAGATGAAGACTGGAAAAAGTTTGACTCAGCTCAGAAACAAGCTGCTTCAGACATGAGTGGTAGAGCAGCTTCAATGCGAGAAGAAGCTTCAGGAATGAAAGAAGGGGCTACTAATTCAGACGGTTACTCTGCTTCAGAGCTTAACTCAATGGCGGATAAGCTAGATGCTGGAGCCGCTGCTTTGAATGATGACGGTTCTGGTGGGTATATTGCTAACGCAGGCCCAACTTCCCAAGGTGGCGCAGCTGAAATATCTGACGGTGTTGGTGGAAAGATAATGCTCGTAGATACATCTAGTGCAGGCTTCTCTGATAGAACTATTTGGTTAGTCGGTCATGAATCATTGCATAGTGCGGGACTTGATGATCAGGTTGATATGATGGGAAATAAAGCTTACAGGCATTCTGGTAAGCGGAAACAAAAAAATGCCTTTAAATATTTAATGCAAAATAAAAGGTATTTGAATCCAGATCACATTATGAGCCAAGTCTACAAATGATTAAATTTATCATAACAATAATAATTTTGAGCTTCTGCTTGCCTAGTTATGCTTTAGAGTGCCTAGAGGGCTCTTCGGATAGTATTTCTAAGCAGAGTGACCTTTATTTTGATAAAATTTCTATAACAGTTGTAGAAGTAGAAAAGAAAAAAAATTCGTTATTAGGTATTAGCATTGTTTTCCCCCGTAGGCTAGGTGGAAATGAATTTTCAGAAATACATATCATAAAAGATTCATATTCTACAGATGGAGAGAAGTTTACTATCCAGCTACAACCAAAAGATAAAAATAATGAAATATTTAGTGGATTTTATATGACTGAGACTTTAGTTAAAGGTTCTTTTATTGAATTGACTTACAATTGCCTTGTACTTAAGTACCCTATTTTATCAACATACAAGGACATCCCCTTCAATTAAAATAATTTTTTAATATGGGTCCGTTACCTAAAAAGCTAAACACTTTTTAAATGTAAATGTTAAAAGGTCGGGTTATCATTGAATATGAAAACTCGGCTTTTTTAATTTATTTACCTAATTTTGACAATAGAATGCCGCAGTAATGAGATCTTACTAAGCTCAGCAGTTCTAAAAATATAACTTGAACTGCCATACTGATAGTTTGTTATAGGTGAACTTTGAGACTTTTTTAACCAGAGACATAAAAGCACCTTCGACAGAAGGTGCTTTTGATGGTCTTGAATCCAAAGACTTGCAAAACAAGGCTTTGGATCCAAATGGATACTACCTTATATTGAAAATATAAGATCACCTACTTTTATTAAGTGAAAGGCTACCACTCCCAAAAATATAAATAAAATACCAACATATCTTGATTGCTTAGTGTTTAGCTTAATTTCTTTTTTACAAACAGGTTTATTAGCCACAAATTTAACAGTGCCTTTTTTTCCTGACTCTAGGTGAATAATAACTTCACCTTTGAAGAGTAAAATAAGTCCAAAGATAAAAAATATAAGACTAAATAAGTCTGATTGATAAATTTCCATTTTATAAATTTCACTCGCTTTTCAAAAAATAATGCATTTCGATCATCGATCAGAATGAGGGTGTGATTTAGTTAATTTAAAGAATAAATAAACGCTGCCCACAAAGGGGCACAATATCGCAATGCAAATATTCTTTACATTTTGTAAGTAATCATTCTTTTTCCAGTTTTTTGCAATATACCCAATTGGATAAAAGCTAAGTATTAATGTAATAGACCAAAAAGAAAGTCCAAGGAATCTAGAGTAATCCTTATCCGTGATCCCACCAGGTACCAAAATTGAGTAAACAATGATAATTAATAAAATCGACAGCCAAGTCAAATTCAAGTATTTCCATAATTTCATAAAAATCTCCTTATTGGTTTAACTTATTGATATCAAGCTCAACTTCAACTTTAATAAGACCAATATGACCACCAACCTTTACTTTTCCTGTATTATCAACAGAAGCGTTACTCGTACCTACATTTCCGGATAATTTGGGTCCTTCAGTTTTAGTTTTTACAGTTCCCATATCTGGCCTAACTAAAGCTTCTGCCTTACCTATTTGAACCTTTCCCGTCATTGTTTCGGACGAATTACTCATAGTCATACCTGCATCAGCAGAAACCTCAATTCCTTGATCTGATTTATCAGTTGTCATTACACTCGAAATAGCTGCGGAGCCTCCAGCTTCAAATTTTCCGACTCCTGGTACATCAGCCTTTATTTGTAAACCAGCACCAGCTCCAACTTTAACTGTTGTTGCTTTTGCCACTTGGGTCATCGGTTTTTTTACATGGGGAGCAGCAGATGGAGAATACAAATAATTCACGGCACTCTCTCCAGAGGGGTCTACCATATTTACAGGATCATTCCCCACATAGGCATATAGATTCATCTGGTCGTCATAACCCACTGGGTCCGTTTGCAGGAATCGGCCTAACTTTGGATGATAAATCCGTGCTTTGTAGTAATCAAATCGTTATTACGATCCAGTTTTATTGAGCTGTAACTCATTAATAGTAATTAATTTTCAGCACTTTTGCTAATTACATTTAAATTACTAAATCGGCTCTATTGGTGTTGTCAGTTAAGTGCTAAAATAGCCTTAAATTTAAAAAAGATATTGTTATGGATTTATACCTAGATACCCCCATGTCAAAAGCAGTTTTTGAATTGCTTGCTCAATTAAATGATGAAATTGAAAGCCGATTAACGAATGTTAAAACAGCAGGAGCCATCAAAGCATATATTTTCGGTGGATGTGCCGTGCATATTTATACCAATGCGCGTGGTAGTAACGACCTAGATATCGAAATCCAAGCAGCCGAGAAACTTGATTTACATAGTTTGATTGTAGAGTTGGATGATGTTTATTTTACTGATCCTGAAAGTGGTGATATGCAGTTAACTTTAGATGACACCTTCCAGGTAGGTATCACACCAGTGATGTTTCCTGATTATCAAGACAGAGCAATACCACTGAATGTTGGCTCTCAAGTTCTCCATGTATTTTTAGTAAGTCCAATTGATGTTGCTATTTCAAAGTTATCCCGATGTGCGCCTGATGATATCAACGATATTTTAGCAATTTATAAAAAGAAGCGTTTTACGATAGAAGAGTTTAAAGTTGCAGCTTTCGAAGCTCTCGATTACACCGCAACTCCCGATAGTTTGCGCAAGAATATTGATCACGTTATACTGAGGCTTCAATCTGTATAATATTCACTCAACAGAGGAATCATGCAAAGCTTACAAAAAGAGTTCGAGACTCTAGTAAAAAACCCAAATAGTCCAACATCAGGTGATAGCCTGAAATCTGTTGCGCTTGCACTTTGGTATGAAAGCTTTGTACCTGATATTGAACACTTTGAGGGTACGGAAGCTGCTCAAGCCGGTTACCTGTTAGATAAATTAACTCGTTATAATTGTTTAGATAGCTCAAAAAAAGACTTTCTACGCTCTCAGTTACTGTCGGAATTAAAACAGAAAAAAAAGGAATATCACCTTCATCCAAACTCTAAAGACATGTTAGTAAATGAGTGGGGAGCATCTTCTGCTTTGAAAATGGAATTTAGAGGTTTAATGCCTTATCAAAGAAGGAATTATAAAAATAGCCTCTCTGAAGTCCTGACTTAAATTTAAAGCCGCGAAAGATTTTGAGCGGCTTTTTAATAAAATAAACCCCAAAAGATATTTGGTTTATAATTCCGATTAGATTACTACAAAGCACGGATTTATCATCCAAAGCTAGGTCGATTCCTGCAAACAGACCCTATTGGGTATGACGAACAGATGAATTTGTATGCGTATGTGGGGAATGACCCCATAAATGCTTCAGACCCTAGTGGGATGACCACTTGCTTAGATTCAAAATGTGAACGTTCTGCTATAGATACAGATGTTGATGGCGACGGAACTGTTGATGTAACCTTTAAAAATGATAATCCACAGAATCCACCTCCGCCCAATGATTTAGACACTGATACAGCCAAGTTGGTAGAAAATTCAATTAAAGAATCAGGAGTAGACACTGTAAATATAAATAGTACTACAGGAGGGAAACATGGAAAGCATAGCAGACACCCTGGCGGCAAAGCTGTTGATATTGATACTGTAAATGGTAAACCAGCAAATGCAAATAATCCGGGAGTTAAAAAACTTCAAGATGCAGCTTCAAATCAACAAAATATAAGAGAAAACTTTGGACCAGCATCTAATACTAAAACAGTAATCACATATGACCCTAAACAGGAAAGGTTGGAACCAAAGTAATTCAAAAACCAAATGTTGCCTCTGGGCATAGGACACATATACATTTATCGGGACAATAAACGTGAATAAACTTTTTAGCATTTTTTTGATTTTGATTTCAACAAAGGTGGCTTAACCGCCGTTAGCCCGTCGGCCAATTTTCCGGCAACTAACTGCGGTATTGCTCAGGCGTTAACAGTAAGGGCCGTTTTACTCGTTAACCCGTTTATTTTTTATTGAGTGCTTCAAACTTTGCCAGTTGCTCTGGTGTTGCCGGTAGCTGGTGGTTTTCTTTCCATTGGCTGTACGGCATTTTATAAACATGTTCACGGGCAGTTTCAATATCCACATCAATCCCTAATTCTTTGCCTTCAGCAACCATCCATTTGCTAAAACAATTTCGGCAAAAGCCGGC
The DNA here is from genome assembly GCA_947502355.1 of uncultured Thalassotalea sp. GTDB lineage: Bacteria > Pseudomonadota > Gammaproteobacteria > Enterobacterales > Alteromonadaceae > Thalassotalea_A. The sequence goes on from CANMZP010000022.1 coordinate 5,337, forward strand.
AAGGTTCATTAGGTCAATGTTTTGCACATCTTTGCGTGAGTCAAGGTGGGCCAATAAACGGCGAAATACCGCCGCTTCTATTTCTGTTTGTTTGTCTACGCTCATGTCTTCTCTCTGTTGTGGTTATTATTAATGTAATGACAAAAATGTATTATTGATTTTCGGATTGCGTATCTTTTTCTGCCGGATCTGGGCGACTATGACGTCGAATTTGTACAATCATGCCCATGTATGGGTGATCAAAATAATGGATTTCACCACTGATAACCCGTCGATTTTGCTTAAATGGTACTAAGATTTCTTCGCTACTATCACTGTTGCCATCTACGCCTTTTGCCTTTATCGGCATGGTAAATTCACTGTTAATAAACAAGTAGTGGTCAAGGTGAACCTTGAAAAAGCCTTCTAAAAACCAATCTTGCAAGTGCATTGCTTCGTCTTTGTCGGCGTTGCTGATTAATTCAATTTGCTGGTCAATATTTTGAGTAATTACTTGCTTAGAGTTACCCGCTTTTATGTTGGCGATAAGCGCTTGGCTATCAATATTGCCTTGCTCTAGGGTATTCACTAGCTCATTAACATGCTGGTTTAATAACGCCTGACGTTGCTGTTGTAATTCGTTGATGTCGAATGATTGTTGCTGTGCATCGCCTTGTTGCAACAGCAAATTGGTTTTTGGGTACTTTAAGTTGGAACCCGCAATCAATTTAACGGGCAGAGCTGAACGGGCATCAAGCACGGGTTGACGCCAAGCCATGTGCAGCAGTGGGCGGAACTCGCGAGAGCGACGCAATGACTGATAAATATGAGTCAGCTCTAAAGAGTCTTTGCTTAGCATATATGGCTGACTTGAGTACACATCTTCACGACCGCCAATTTGCTTGGGAATTTGGTAAAACATTTTATCCAAAGGCGTTAGTAAGGTGTCGCTGTCGGTGTAGTGACAATAAAAATTGAAGGTAAATGGGGTTAAACCGTGATTGTCATCTTGTGCTGTAAAATCGACGTCAAGGTCAATGGCTTCGAGATCTTGTTGGGTTATCTCTTGATCTTCTGTCCCTGAAACGTTTTCAGCTTCGACTTCTTGGCTGATACCTTGTCGTTCGTTAAGAAGGTACTCGTACTCAGGAGCCGTTTGTTGAGGTTGGCCGACTTCATTTGCGGCTTCAGTTTCATTGTTTTGATCGATTATGGTTGATGGTTCGCCATTGATATTATCCATACCATTAGTCAGGTCTTCCCCGAAATTTTCTGGCATGGTTAAGATTAGTTCCTGCCAAGATTGTTCATTTTCTAAGGCAATGGGCATGGATTGGCTATTTGCACCACAGGGGGCCAATAAATAGGTAAGGTCATTTACCTGACGTAAATATTGGTGGATTAAATCAATATTATGTTTCGACTGACGCGCTTTAACATTCAAATTTTTGAAGTTTTCGTTGTAACTGGCATCGTCTTGTAACTGTTGTATTAGAATGACTTCAACTTCAAACCAACGTGCCTCAGCGGCTTGGGCTTGAACCTGTGAAGAGGCCAAAAAACTGGCGATTGAGCACGCAGCAGCGAAACCTGTGGTTATGAACGGCTTAGTCCATAAACGGCGGCTGTTGCTTGTTTGAACAGCGTCATGTGGTAAAAGCTTTGTCGCGGACATTTACTGCAAATCCTCAATCATTTTAGTTATTAATGTAAATCGCTCGGCGGTTGTTTCGGTAGCAATTTCAAATTTAAGTTTGTTACTGCCATCCAATTTATACACCTTAGGTTGAAACTGTATGAGATTTAACAGCAATGGTAAATTAATTTTTGCATCATTGCTAAATTCCATTGAGCCTCTATGTGGCCCCGCATCAATTCGTGAAATGCCTAATTGCTCAGCTTTAAGGCGCAGCTTGGCAATGTGGAACATATTTTTGGTGGCATCAGGTAGCATACCAAATCGGTTGATAAGCTCCACCTGAATTTCGTCCAAATCCTGTTTGGTTTTACTGCTGGCAATGCGTTTATAAAAAGATAAGCGCATGCTTACATCAAAGATGTAGTCGTCTGGTAGTAGGGCTGGTACGCGCAATTCCACTTCTGTTTGCTTAGCGTTTAAATCATCAAGCGACGGTTGTTTGCCTTCTTTTAAGGCGGCAACGGCCTGGTCGAGCATTTCCATATACAGCGTAAAACCGACACTGGCCATTTGACCCGATTGATCTTCACCTAAGAGCTCACCCGCACCACGAATTTCTAAATCGTGGGTGGCTAAGGCAAAACCAGCCCCTAAGTCTTCTAATTGGGAAATGGCATCTAATCGTTTTATTGCATCTTTGGTCATGCGTTTTGGGTGAGGCGTTAATAAATACGCATAGGCTTGATGATGCGAACGGCCAACACGGCCACGTAATTGGTGAAGCTGCGCCAAACCTAAGTGATCGGCTCGGTCCATAATGATGGTGTTCGCACTAGGGACATCAATACCGGTTTCAATAATGGTGGTACATAACAGCACGTTGAAACGTTGGTGATAAAAATCACTCATGATACGTTCTAAATCACGCTCTGGCATTTGCCCATGGGCAATGACTATTTTGGCCTCTGGTACCAGTTTTTGTAACTCTTCGGCGGTTTTGTCGATGGTTTGCACGTTATTATGTAAGAAGTACACCTGCCCACCACGTAAAATTTCACGCAAAATCGACTCGCGAATTAAGCCATTTTCGCGCTCTCTTACGAATGTTTTAACGGCAAGACGTTTGGCTGGAGGGGTGGCAATAATTGACAAGTCGCGCATGCCGCCCATGGCCATATTCAGCGTTCTTGGAATAGGTGTTGCGGTTAGCGTTAAAATATCAACATTGGCGCGCAGGCGTTTGATCTTTTCTTTTTGCTTCACCCCAAAGCGGTGTTCTTCATCAACAATCAAAAGCCCTAAGTCATGGTATTTGATGTTGTCGTTTAATAATCGATGCGTACCAATTAAAATATCGATTTGGCCTTTGCCTACTTGGGCAATGACTTCTTTTTGCTGCTTAGCGGTTTTAAAGCGAGACAATACTTCAATGTTGATTGGCCAATTGGCAAAACGGTCGCGGAAATTTTCATAATGCTGTTGGGCAAGCAAGGTGGTTGGCACCAGTATCACCACTTGTTTATTGTCGTTGGCGGCAATAAAGGCGGCGCGCATAGCCACCTCGGTTTTACCAAAACCAACGTCACCACACACCAAGCGGTCCATGGCTTTATGATCGAGCATATCGGCAATCACTTGCGTGATGGCATTTTTTTGATCATCGGTTTCTTCAAAGCCAAAGCTTTGTGAAAATTGCAGGTACTCTTCTTTATTACGCTTGTATGCGTAACCATGTGAGTGCTCGCGCTTGGCATAAATATCGAGTAATTCAGCGGCAACGTCTTTAACTTTCTCTGCGGCTTTTTGTTTGGCTTTACTCCATGTGTCATTACCGAGCTTATGTATTGGCGCAGAATCTGTGTTGTTGCCAGAATAACGGGAAATCAGATGCAAAGAAGTAACTGGCACATACAACTTGGCATCATTGGCGTAGGTTAATACCAAAAATTCCGTGGTGATCCCACCATTTTCCAAGCTCTGCAAGCCTTGGTAGCGACCAATACCGTGCTCAAAGTGCACAACCGGCTGACCAATGGATAATTCAGTTAGGTTTTTAAAGATGGCTTCTGTGTTGGTTTCATCTGCCTTGCTGCGACGACGTGCTTGTTTTACTCGGTCGGTAAATAAGTCGTCTTCACAAATAACCGCTAGGTTGTGTTTACCCGCTAAGATAAAACCTTGAGTCAGACTGTTTACGGTGATCGCAATTTGCGCTTTATCTTTTACAAAATCAAATAAGTTATCAAATACATCTGGGCGGATTTTCTCTTGTGCCAGAAGCTCTAACAAGGTTTCGCGGCGGCCCTGACTTTCAGCAATAAACAGCACGCGTTGTTTGCTTTCTTTGGCCGCTTGTAAAAACGTACATAACTGGGTGAGCGGTCGTTTTAACTGATGATTAACCGCAACTGTGTCGAGTTTTTCTGTGGCAAAATGCAGCTCGGATGTTTTTGGTGCGTCTGTGGTTTTCTCGGGAAGAACATTGATGCGATTAAATTGCTTTAACTGCACAAACAGCTGTTCACGCGATAAAAACAGTTTCTCTGGCGCTAAAAGGGGACGCATTGGATCGTAGCGTCTATCTTCATATCGGTAATTAATGTCTAGCCAGAATTGCTCAAGGGGTTTATCGATGTCGTCAACAATCATCGCTAACGCATTTTCAGGTAAGTAATCAAATAACGTCGCCGTGTGCTCAAAAAAGAGTGGCAGATAATATTCGATGCCCGAGGGCATAATGCCATTGGTTACCTGATGATAGACAGAGTCTTTCTCATTGCTAACTTTGAGCTGTTCACGGTATTGCTGGCGAAACAGGTTAATGGCGTCTTTATTGGTTGGAAATTCGTGCGCCGGTAATAATTCAATTTTGCTGATTTTTTCAATGGTTAACTGTGTATCAACATCGAAGGTGCGAATACTTTCGATTTCATCATCAAAAAAGTCGATGCGATACGGTAAATCAGAGCCCATCGGGAATAAATCGAGTAATGAGCCTCGGGCACAAAATTCACCATGTTCCATGACCTGTGCGACGGCTCGATAGCCACTGGCTTCAAGCTCTTGGCGAAGTTGATGCAGCTCTTTGCGGTCGGTATTTTTAATTAATAAACTATTGGCGTCGAGGTATTGCTTTGGCGGTAAAAAATGGATCAGGGTATGAGCCGGCACAATGACAATGCCTTGTTCCATTCGAGATAGCTGATAAAGGGTGGTTAACCGTTGGGAAATTATGTCCTGATGTGGCGAAAAGCTATCAAAGGGTAAGGTTTCCCAGTCAGGGAATAAATGAATGGCTAGTTGCTGTTCATTAATGCTGCTTAGCTCATCATATAAATGCAGTGCCGAGGCGGTATCTTTACTAATTAACAAGGTTAAGGCGTCATTTTTTAATGCACCCTGATAAATAGCAATACTTGAACTGCTACCGGCAAGGTTTAACCATTGCTTCTTATCGGTTTGCTTTGCTGTTTTGCTGCTAGCAGCTAGCGTCGGATCAAAAATATTACGGGTTAAACTCATGCGACCTGAATGTTCCTCGGAATTAGTAAGCCCATTATTTTACGGTATTTATCGCTAAAAAAGGCAAGTTTTTTATTTTTTATGAGCATTTTGTTAGAAAAAATGATGTTAATGATAAATTTGATCATTTAAGCGGTCGAAACCTTTTTATTGCCTTGTACTTAGTCGGGCAACCTTTTATCATAAATTTACTTTATCCATGCAAATTATAATTCTAAATGTTCCAACCGGTCAGTCTTTTTATTGGGATGCGCTATAGCCGCAGTCAAAATCGCTCGGGTTTTGTTTCCTTTATTACTTTTTTCTCCATTGCGGGTATTTTATTAGGCGTGGCATCACTGATAACGGTTGTCTCGGTTATGAATGGCTTTGAGGGCCAGCTTAAACAGCGCATTTTGGGGTTGGTTCCGCATGTGGTTATTGAGTCTGAGCAAGGCAATCTAGCTAATTGGCAAGACATGTTGCGTGAGCTTAAAGAGCAAAAACAGGTTGTTAATGCGACCCCTTATTTGGAAAGTGAAGCCCTTATCCAGTCTAAAACTCAACTCAGTGGGGTCTTGATACAAGGCATCTACCCTGAATTTGAATCGACGCAGTCATCCGTTGTGCAAAATATGAAAGTAGGGCAAATAGAAGACTTACAAGCCGGTAAATATCAAATCATTATGGGCGTTCGCCTAGCGCAAAACCTCGGACTTCGCATTGGTGATAAGGTCCGATTGGTATTGCCGACTAAAACCATCTTTACACCAATGGGGCGTGTACCTGTACAGCGAACCTTTACCTTGGTTGGTGCATTTCAATTAGGCTCGCAAGTTGATGACAAAATGGTCCTTATTCATGGAGAAGATGCCGCTAAGCTGTTACGTCGAAAGGGCGATGGCATTAATAAAATCCGTCTGTATTTAGATGATGCGTTTAATGCTCAACAGGTCCAGCTGCAATTACAAGCTAAGCCGCAATATCAGCAATTAAGTTTCAATACCTGGAGCGCTTCGCAAGGCAAGCTGTTTCAAGCGGTGCAAATTGAGAAAAACATGATGTGGTTAATGCTCAGTTTAATCATTGCTGTTGCCGCCTTTAATATTGTTTCTTCACTGGTCATGGTGGTGATGGACAAACAAGGGGAAATTGGCATTTTAAAAACCCTTGGCATGCAACCTGGGCAAATATTGAAAATTTTTATGACCCAAGGCATGGTAAATGGCCTATGGGGCACGGTGATAGGTGGTGCCATTGGGGTATTGCTTACCCTAAATATTAATGGTGTGTTGTCGTTGTTTGGCAGCAACCTGTCCGGCTCGGGGTTTGTGATGCAAACCTTACCAGTCGATTTAAAGTTTGAACAAGTTATTTTTATTATACTATCGGCAATTTTTATGAGTTTTATCGCAACCTTGTATCCGGCATATCGCGCTTCTAAAACCCAGCCAGCAGAGGTACTTCGTCATGAGTAATGTATTAGTTTGCCAGCAGTTGGTTAAAGAATACCAACAAGGTCCCATTCAAACTCAGGTATTAACTGGGCTAGATTTACAAGTACCACAAGGAGAGCTATTAGCGATAGTAGGCAGCTCGGGTTGTGGTAAAAGTACCTTTTTGCATTTGGCTGGCGCATTAGATACGCCAAGCAGCGGTGAGGTTTTGATTGATGGCGTAAATATTTATCAATTGTCAGACAGTCGCCGTGCTGCTTTTCGAAATAAGCATTTAGGCTTTATTTATCAGTTTCATCATTTAATGATGGAGTTTAGTGCTGAAGAAAATGTCGCTATGCCATTACTTATTCGTGGTGATAAACCCAAAGCCGCATTAAAGCAGGCGCAACAGGCATTAGATGAGGTCGGTCTGTCACATCGTCTCAAACATCGCCCAAGTGAGTTATCTGGTGGTGAGCGCCAAAGGGTGGCCATTGCTCGCGCTTTGGTGACTAAGCCATCTTTGATTTTAGCTGATGAGCCAACGGGGAATTTAGACTTTGATACTGCTGAGCAAATCTTTCAGTTAATTAAAGAGCTTAATCGTTCATCGGGCACCAGTTTTGTGATTGTTACCCACGATTTAACCTTAGCCGAGCGCATGGACCGTCAATTAAAACTGGATCATGGAAAGCTGATTGATGTTTAGACCGATAAGTGTATTTTTAGGCTTACGTTATGTGCGCTCTCGCCATGGAAAGGGCTTTTCAACGTTTATCTCAGCCTCTTCAACCGTAGGTATTTCCCTAGGTGTCTTGGTGTTAATTTTGGTGCTTAGTGCCATGAATGGCTTTGAGAGAGAATTGGCTAAACGCCTTTTGTCTATTGTGCCGCATGGTGAGTTTATTGCCGTTGATGAACCCGTGATGCAATGGCCTGAAAAAGTTGAACGCTTACAAAGTGAAAACAATGTTTTGGCGGCAGCGCCAGTGGTTACTTTAAATGGCTTTTTGCAAAAATCCGATCACATTAAAGGTCTAGAAGTACGGGCTGTCGATAAGCTACTTGAAAGCAAAGTATCCTCTATTGAGGAGTTTATTAAACAAGGGAATTGGCAAGATTTATCCGGTTATACCCTGGTCATTGGCAGTGGGGTTGCCAAAAAGCTCGACGCCAAAGTTGGTGATGTCGTGCAGTTGCTATACCCACGGAACAACACGCCAACAAATGGGCAATTTGCCGCGCCGCTTAAAAAAAATATGACGGTGGTGGGTATATTTGACTTTGGCGGCGCTATTGATGAAACGTTAGCTTATATACCACTTTCAACGGGACAAGAATTACTCGACTTAAACGATGCCGTACATGGTTTACGTTTACGTGTTGACGATGTGTTTCAAGCCCCAAAAATCGTGCAACGCATTGGCCGTGAGTTAAACGACTATGTGTACATGAAAGACTGGACCCGAACTCAGGGGCATGTTTTTAATGATATTCAATTAGTTAGAACGGTGATGTTTGTGGTGATGCTATTGGTAATCGCCGTCGCCAGTTTTAATATTGTATCCAGCTTATTTATGGCGGTAAATGATAAGAAAAGTGATATTGCCATTTTAAAAACCATGGGCGCGAAATCGAGTGTCATCATGCTAACGTTTGTTTATCAAGGTTTGGTTAATGGTATTATCGGCTGTATTAGTGGGGCGTTAATTGGGGTGTATTTATCCCTTAATTTAACCAGTATTATTCGTAATATTGAATCCTTCTTTGGCGTTCACTTTTTATCGGGCGATGTTTACTTTATTGACTTCTTACCGACAGAGCTGCATATGCAAGATGTGTATATAACGGTGACAGCGGCGCTTATATTAAGCTTGCTCGCGACGATTTACCCTGCTTGGCGTGCTACTCGAATCGAGCCTGCACAGGTGCTCGGACAGGGATAGTCGACAAAGAAAAGCCGTTGAATAAGTTGGGACATAGGACAATAAAAAATCGGGACCGAATGATCCCGATTTTTTTTATTCGCTCAAATGAAGATGAGCGTTGTGGTTTATATCATGGGTAATATAAACCGGGTATGACATCTATAATGCTAAAATTTATAGTTTGCCTGTAAATAGGCAAATCGACCCTGACCACTATGAACGTTCACAACAAAGCCCATAAAGTCATGATAAGCAAATGGTGGCTCTTCATCAAACAAGTTTGTAGCACCCAATGTCAGTACCGTGTTTTCAATACCGTAATAATTAATCGCTGCATCAACTGTGGTCATAGAGTCAACCTTTTTATCAATATCCAAAGACGCTTCTTGCTCAAACTCATCAATAAAGTTTACAGCGACATTGGCACTGAAATCATCTTTGGTCCAATCCCCACTGATTGTCCAGCGATATTCCGGTTGTTCAAACCCACCTTCTTCCGTACCTTTATAATCTTCAAACTTTAATACGTAGTTTAGGACATAACCAAAGTTAAATTGACCATATTCACTGTCAAGAGCGTATCGAATATCAACATCTAAACCATTTGTCTCAAGGTCACCAATATTTTGGAAACTGTCATTGACGATGATAACTTCCCCTGGATCTCCTTGAATCGATGTTGGACGTCTAAGCACGACGTCTGGGTTCAGTCCCAAGCTGTCCATAACAAATTGGGTGTCGGAATCGATGATGTCTTCTATGTCATAATCATAATAATCGATAGAGAAATTCAGATTCTCGGTGACATTATAAATAACCCCAAAGTTGTAGTTTGTTGATTCTTCAGGATCCAAATCCGGGTTACCTTCGAAAATGGCGGTATATTCTTGCGGATCACATGCCCTGTCCTGATCGCCAATGGCATTACAGCGTAATGTATCGACCAAGTTTGGTGATTCATCGGTACGTCCTAACCCTAATTGATGCAAAGAAGGTGCTCTAAAAGCCGTACCATAAGAACCTCGGAAGCTCAAATCGTCCATTGGTTGCCATAAAAAGGATACTTTGGGATCAGTAGTCGTGCCAAAGTCACTGTAATCTTCATGGCGCACCGCCAGTTGTACTTCAAGGGATTCTAATACTGGAATGGCAAGCTCGGCAAAGACCGCCGTGTTGTCACGATCGCCATTGGCTTGTGTTGCCTCTGTACCGAATACGTCGCCACGGAGAAATTGGTCGTCTGGATTATCCGATATTTTTTCCTCTCGATACTCAGCACCGATCGCCAACATTAAACTGCCGCTTGGCATCTCCATAATTGGGCCAGAAACATTCAAATCAATCGATTTATTGGTGGATTTACCGACTCGGGTTGTGGTTGTTTCTATGTAATCAAGCGCTTCTTGCGAATTGCTTGATGGTTCGAACGGGTTCCAAAGGCCTGAGTCGATAGCTTCCTGAATACGTCTTGAATTTGGAAAACCATCAACCCCTCGCTCTGTCGATTCACTTTTTATGTAACTGTATGCCAGTTCCCAACTCCAATCCGAAATTTCACCTTTAACACCGACAATTGCCCGGTAATAATCGGAATCAACACGCTTTTCACGATTACCAATGTCTACCGTACGACGACGCATGGTCAAGTCCTGTTGATAAAACTCATGATCTGGCATGTCGGCAAAAGGATGGTTAACGTTGTCACCATCCATAAAGAGTTCATTAAAACTTGGGCTACCGGCACCTCGTACTATTGATTTAGAGTTTTGGCCATTGAGTTCAGCAAAGGCTTCAATAGAGTCATTTACCTCATATTTCCCCATATAGTTCCAGCTAAATCGTTCCGCATCAGGGATCATGGTCATATGAGGGGCATAATCGTATCGACAAAGGTTGTTGTCAAAATCACGATCTTCTTCTGGGCACGTATCATTTCCGTATAAGTCGATTAATCGATTGGCGGGATCAGAACGTAATGCAATGGTGCCAGGTATACCCGAAGATGAACGAAAATCTGTGGCGAGACTATCTCCGGTGCGTAGGGCCTGATTTGAGGTCTCAGAGTAATCTCGATCAGCATAAAGAACTTCCTCTCTATCAAAATACTCGAGTATGAAAGTATGGCTGGACTTATCGGTGTTATTACCAAAAATCAGGCTAACACTTTGCTCGTCACCACCATCCTCAGTGGTGCCCACCTTCGCCGTCAGTTCAACGCCATCGACATCATCACGTAAAATAACGTTAATGACACCGGCAACGGCATCAGAACCATATATGGCTGAAGCGCCATCTTTTAAAATATCAACGCGTTTAATTGCCGATAATGGAATGTTATTAATATCAACAAACGCCGTATCAATGCCCTTAGCAAAGGGACTGACGGAAACTCGTCGACCATTTACTAGGATCAATGTAGAGTCTGCGCCTAAGCCACGTAACGAAACAGAAGACCCGCCATTTGCCGTATCATCACTGCTGTTTGCTTGGGTGGAGAATGTGCCTTGGCCTGAAATAGGCAATTTGGCAAATAAGCTGATTAAATCCGTAACACCGGATTTTTTAATATCATCTTCTGACAGGCTAGTTATAGGGGATGGACCTTCCATATTGGTTCGCTTTATATGGGAGCCCGTAATTTCGATTCTTTCAATTTCCTCGTCTTCGGCTGCGAAACTTGGTGTGCTGAATGTAGCGAGTAAAGCACTGCTAATTAGGACACCAAGGGTATCTTTCTTACGATTAAATTTAATCATTTTCTTCCCTTTCTCTTATTTTAATAGGTTTAACTTTTTTGTTAAAGTTTTGTTAAATCTACTAAAATATAGGAGAGTTCTGACGAAAGTCAAAGTGTTGGCGCCTAGGGTAATTGTATCTAAATGTTTAAGGTTAGATTTTAAAAAGCTAGATTGTTTGCCGCAAAAAGAGTTAATGAGGAATTCTTTGTTAGTTAAAATTTAACCGTAAGGATCAAAGGGTAAATGACCAGTCTTCACCCAAATAATGGTTTCCTCATCCACATGAGGGTGATGTGTACTCATATGGGGGCTACGGATCCAAGTACCTTGTGGGTAACGGCCGTGTTCATCTTTAAACTCCCCAGATAGAACATACACCTCTTCACCGCCAAAATGGTGGTGTGGTTTGAATACTTCATTTGCCGGCCATTTCACTAAGGCAACATGTTCACCTTCAAATTCATGTAATGGCATCACTTGCAATCCGCCTTGGCCTGGAAGCCATGGGCTGTTTATCGTATCCACCCGTACTTGTTTGCTGTCACGGGCTTGAAATTGATGCAGTTTGACCAACAGGGTACAACCTTGTGTTGAAAATGGCGCATGAATAAACCCTTTTGGGTTGCGAATATAGGTCCCGGCAGGAAAATCTCCCGTTTGGTCTGAAAACACGCCTTCTAAAACCAAAATTTCTTCACCAAGCGGGTGATTATGTTGTGAAAAGGAAGCGCCAGATTCATATTTTACAATGCTAGTGGCATGGCCTTGTTCGGCTTCTTCGCGGGCAAGAGGTTTACGCCAAACACCTTGTTTGGGGCTTGGTTGCCATGCTTGTTTATTGGTTTGGATAACCACCCTCAGGGCAAAGTCCATATTAAAATGGGATACAGTTTTCATATAAGGCTCGTTATGTTTATTTTCCAACCCTAAAACTATAACAAGGTTTACACCTTAAATCTCTGGCTTTGTTTTCGCTGCTTTTTTTGTTAGTTTAAAGGCTAAATAGCAACATTTTTGGTGATGGTTTGAATAATTCTAAACAAACAATCGGAGCAAGCAGTGCCTTATTGCTGGGCTTTTTTATTTTTCTGGGCCTTGCAACGTTAGGGTGGCTAGGCGCAAAAGCCGCTATCGATGTAAAACAATATGAGCGTTCAGTTACCGTAAAAGGGCTCTCTGAAAAAGAGTATGTGGCGGATATTGTGATATGGCCTATTCAATTTAGTTCGGCCAGCAATGATTTAAAAGAGTTGTATCAAACGATTGAAAACAATAAAACGCAAATAAAGCAGTTTTTAACTGAGCAGGGCATTGAAAATGATGAAATCAGCTTTAATGCGCCATCGATTACCGACAAGCTGGCGCAGCAATATGGCAATAACAACCGCGTGAATTTTCGTTATACCGGCTTGCAAGCCGTTACGGTGTATTCTAAACACATTGATCTAGTGCGATCTGCGATGACCAATGTATTGCAACTGGCGGAGCAGGGCATTGTTATTACCCGAGGAGATTATCAGGCCCAAACTCAGTATCTGTTTAGTCGATTAAATGAAGTGAAACCCGAAATGGTCGAAGAGGCAACTCTTAAGGCTCGTGAGGTTGCACAAAAGTTTGCTAAAGACTCAAACAGTAAACTTGGCAAGATTAAAAGGGCCAGACAAGGGCAGTTCAGTATTACCGCAAGAGATCAAAATAACCCGCATATTAAGCAAGTAAGGGTGGTCTCGACGATTGAGTATTATTTAACGGATTAGCAGAGCCTAACAATTTTCAGGCTCTGATTTTTATGGGGTTAAGCCGCTAGCTTTTACGGCGAAGCTTGCGGTTTTTCCAGTCTTGGCTTACTTTCCAGCGCCAAATATAGTTGATGCCTAAATACCCCACCACCGAAAAGAATACCCCAAATGCGGCACTGCCAACTAAAAATGGGCCACTGACCGTTGATAAACTCGACCAGAACCAATCCCAGGTTAATTCAAAGCTAAATTCCTGAGCGGGCACCCCCATTAAAATTATGCCAAGCTTATAACAAGCATAAAAGATTGGCGGAATGGTGATTGGATTACTTATCCACACCATGGCAATCGACAGTGGTAAATTGGCATGCATGAAAATCGCGATGCTGGCAGCGAGCATCATTTGAAAAGGAACCGGTACGAAGGCAACAAACAGGCCGATAGCGAATGCTTTAGAGGCTGAACGGCGGTTTAAGTGCCACAAATTTGCATCGTGTAAAATATCACCAAAAATTTGTAAGTTTTTATGGTTTTTTATGGTGTTATGGTCTGGTAACCATCTTTTAATTAACTTTTTCGGCATATCGACAAATTTAAACTGTTGAACCTTATGGTGAAAACTCAAAGAAACGACATCATACCGCTAAAGATGCTTTAACTTGGATGCATACTCTCTCAATGTGGAGAAAAAGGATACAGCACTATGGAGCGGTGGTTGACCTACTTTATACTAGGGGCACTATTTTCCCTATTTCTACCCAAAGTACCAGAACTATTTTATCTTTTGTCGATAGCAATGTCTTGTATAGGCTTGTTATTTTTCTATACAAAAAAGTCACTCACCGCATTTTTATTGGGATTCTGCTTTATCCTAATGCAAGCAAGTTATTATTTTAGTTGGGATAAACGAAATAATATAGCGCAGTCACAAATCCATTTATCGGCGCAATACATTCAAGGCAATATACTTTCGCTGGTTACCGATCAAAAAGATACAAAACGATTTGAGCTTAAAGTAACGCACTTAAACAACAAACCGTTACCGGATCCAATTACCATTCGTTTGAGTTGGCAAAAACCAACATTCACCTTTGGACAGGGGGATGTCATTGCCCTTAAAGTGAAACTAAAGCCGGCACATGGTTTGGCGAATGTGGGGGCTTTTTCATTCCAAAAATGGTTGCTTTCTAGAAGCGTGGTACTTAGCGGTTATGTGGTCAAAGATGCTCAAAATCGACTTGTAAATCGCAATCACTCTTATAGACAAACATTGTATAAGCGGTTGCAGCAACTTGAATTGCCTTTTAAGAGTTTGATTTTGGCGCTTGCTTTGGGGGATAAATCGGCAATTACCCCTAACCAATGGCAAGTCCTTCAGCAAACGGGCACCGCACACTTAATGGCCATTTCCGGCCTGCACCTCGGGCTTATTGCTGCGCTGGGCTTGTATTTGATGCGAGGCGTAGTTGCTTTACTGCTTGGGGCAAACATTTCTTATCGAGTGTCTTATTGGTTACCGGTTTTATTGAGTTTACTCTTAGCCTTTGGCTACGCTTTTCTTGCGGGTTTTGCTGTACCCACCTTAAGAGCGTTAATTATGCTGGGTGTTTATTGGTTTATCCGAAGCTGTTATGGCAAGGTCACCTTGCTGCGGTGGGTGTTGTTGTCATTGTTTGTTATTGTATGCGTGATGCCCTGGTCAATTTTGCAACCGAGTTTGTATTTGTCCTTAATGGCCGTGGCTAGCATTTTATGGGTTATTTGGCGCTTAAAGGGGCAGCACCCTAATAAAGTATTAAATTTCTTTCGTTCACTGCTGATTATTCAATTGGCTTTAGCACTGCTTTTACTACCAATAAGTTTGTTTTTATTTAAGCAAATTACCTTTCTAGGCTTATTTGCCAATATAGTGGCTGTCCCCTTTTTAAGTGTTACCGCCATTCCATTGGTCCTATTAGCCACATTACTGATCATGCCATTACCTCAAATAAGCTTGTGGCTATTTACGTTAGCATCCTTTTGTTTAGAATTAACTTGGCAGTACTTAACTTACTTACAACAGTTTGATTTTCTGGTGTTGTCCGCATCAAGCCCCTTATTTGTGTTTTTAATTTTTGCTTGCCTTTGTTTGTCTCTGCACTTTTTCGAATTAATCCGATTTAAAAGAGCGGTTTTGATTTTGTCCGTGTTGCTTGTTGCGCAGTATGCTCTTTGGTCTTGGCAAAAACACTTCGAGCAGCAGCACAAGGTTTGGTTCGTTACGGTGTTTGATGTAGGGCATGGGCTTGCGGTGATGATTAAAAAAAATAATCAGGCCATATTATATGACACCGGGGCAACGTACCCTTCAGGCTTTTCAATGACAGAGATGGTTGTAATACCTTACATGCAATCGCATTATCTCACGCATTTTTCCAAGGTGATTATTAGTCATCAAGATAATGATCACAGTGGTGGTCTTGCTTACTTACAAGAACATGATTTCGGGAAACACTATTATTTCAACTTTGATACTAAGCGCCCGTTAGAGCGACATTCCGCATGTATGGTGGGCAATGGGTTTGTCTGGCATGGATTAAAGTTTCGCATGTTATGGCCTGAAGAAAAACGGGGAGAAGAAAATGATGACTCATGTGTTATTGAAATAAGTGATGGCAAGCATAAGGTTTTATTGCCCGGCGATATTTCTGCTCTGGTTGAACATACGCTAATAGCCCAGAAAAAATTACGTAAAGTGAACATTTTACTGGCACCACATCATGGGTCTAAAACGTCATCTACCGTTTCATTTGTGCAAGAAACACAACCTGATTTTGTGGTTTACAGTGTTGGCTTTCTAAATAGATGGAAAATGCCGGTAGGGCAGGTTACACAAAGGTTTGAGCAACTGAGCAGTAAAACCTTTAATACGGCAGTTGATGGTATGGTACAGTTTAAAATTAGTCAATTTGAAATCAAAGCTCAAACCTATAGGGATTTACATCCATTTTGGCCTTGGCTCTCGACAAATTAGTCGTCGATATGGATTTTAAAAATTGCAAAATAATGTGACTATACTTGGTATATCAATTAATTATCAGTAAACTACGGCGTTATTGTCCAAGGCGTACCTTTTCCTTAGGTTTTTTTGTGTGTACGCCATGATTATTTTAGAGAGCTATATGCAATCAAACACTGAAGCTTCAACCTGGCATAATTTTAAACGGTTATTTGAGTATACCCGTGGGCTGCGTTTAGGTTTGACCGCTGCCATTATTGGTATGCTAGGCTACGCCGGTATCGATACCTTATTCTTTTCTCAATTGCAGCCATTAATCGATGAAGGATTAACGCAGGCCAACCCAAACATCCTAAAATACGCCCCCATTTTTGTGTTAGTGGCGTTTTTATTTCGTGGTGTTTTTCACTTTATTGCCACTTATTGTTTGGCCTGGATGGGCAATCATGTGGTGATGCGCCTTCGCCAACAATTGTTTGAGCACATTGTTAGAATGCCGGTGGCGTTTCATGATGTGGAGTCAACCGGTACGTTAATATCACGCATTACCTTTGATACCGAGCAGTTACAAAATGCGGTATCCAAAGCGCTGATCACCATGATCAGGGAAGGGGCCTTTGTTATTGGTTTACTTTGCCTGATGTTTTATTACTCATGGCAATTATCAGCCATTTTCTTATTGGTTATTCCTGTGGTTGCAGGCATTGTGGTGGTCGTTTCTAAGCGCTTTAGAGCCGTGAGTAAACGGATTCAAGCGATGATGGGGATTGTTACATCTGCCGTTGAGCAAACCTTTAATGCCCATAAAGTGGTGTTAACTTTTGGCGGTCAAAAACGCGAGTTTGAACGCTTTGCCAAAATCAATAACCGCAACCGCCAACAGCGCATGAAAATGGTAGCGGCCAAATCGATAAGTGTGCCTTTAATTCAAATTATTGCCTCATTTGCTTTAGCTTTTGTGCTTTATGTCGCAAGTCAGGACGACATGATTAACGTATTAACCCCAGGTATTTTTACCACGGTGGTTACGTCTATGATAATGATGTTGCGTCCATTAAAGCTATTAACCACGGTTAATAGTGAGTTTCAAAGAGGTATGGCTGCAGCCGCAACCTTATTTGATTTATTAGATAAAGACATTGAAAAAGATACTGGCAAATTGTCCATTGGCAAAGCCAAAGGTCGCATTGAATTTGACAAGGTTAACTTTAAATACGACAACAGCGAAAATTTAGCCCTTAATCATGTTAGCTTCCGCCTAGAGCCAGGCAAAACGTTGGCCTTAGTTGGTCGCTCAGGGAGTGGTAAGTCGACCATTAGTTCGTTATTACTGCGCTTTTATCAGTGCAATGAGGGACAGCTGTTAATTGATGGTCAAAACATTAATGACTATCACCTAAATGAATTACGTCACCAATTTGCTTATGTGTCACAGCAAGTGGTGCTATTTAATGACACCTTGGCCAATAATATCGCTTATGGTAAACCCGATGCTAGCGAGGAAGAAATACTTGCCGCGGCAAAGGCTGCACATGTTATTGAGTTTGCAGAAAATCTTCCAGAAGGTTTAGAAACTAACATTGGTGATAATGGTGCCATGTTAAGTGGCGGGCAAAGACAACGTGTGGCAATTGCCCGCGCCTTATTATGCGATGCACCTTTCTTAATTTTAGATGAGGCAACCAGTGCTTTAGATACGGAGTCAGAACGTCATATTCAAGATGCGTTAAATGTGCTCCAACAAAATCGAACCTGTATTGTGATTGCACACCGTTTATCAACCATAGAAAACGCCGACACAATCGTGGTGATGGAACAAGGTAAACTGATTGAAATGGGCAACCATAAGCAACTGATTGACAAAAATGGTGCTTATGCGCAATTGCACGCCTTTCAATTTGGTGAAGGTTAACCATGCGACTGATAGAAAGGGCGTGGTATGAAAACCACCCAGTAAAATGGTTGCTGTTGCCATTAAATATTTTGTTTTGGCTTATTTCGAGCATTAGGCGCATGGCTTATAAGGTTAAATTGTTTAACCAGCCGAAATTACCTTTGCCTGTTGTTATTGTTGGTAATATCGGGGTTGGCGGAAATGGTAAAACGCCTGTGGTTATTTACCTTGTAGAACAGCTTATCGCCAAAGGCATTAAAGTTGGCGTAATAAGTCGTGGTTATGGCGGTGAGAAAACCGATAAACCAAGAATTGTTGATGCCAATAGCACCGCAGCACAGGTTGGTGATGAGCCTGTGCTCATTTATCAACGTACGCAAGTCCCTGTTGTGGTTAGCCCTGATAGAGTCGCCAATGTGGCTGCATTGCACCAACTTGGTTGTCAGCTTGTTATAAGCGATGATGGGCTGCAGCATTATAAATTACAGCGCGATGTTGAATTGGTGATTGTCGACGGTAAACGTCGCTTTGGTAATGGTTGGTTAATGCCTGCCGGACCTTTAAGAGAAGGTACGTGGCGGTTAGATACCGTAGATAAAGTCATTGTCAACGGCGGGCAGGCGCAAGAAAATGAAGTGCAAATGCAACTTTCGGGTACGGCGCTGATTAACGTTAAAAGCAAGCAGCGCATATTGGTTTCTGATTTTTTACAAGCGCATGAGAAACGAAACGTTGTCAATGCGTTAGCGGGGATTGGTAATCCACAACGTTTTTTCAACACCTTAAAAGCGTTAGGGTTTACTTTAGGGCAGCAACAAGGTTTTGTTGATCACCACCATTATCAAAAAGCGGACTTTTTGGCATTAGATGATACTATACCTCTGTTAATGACCGAGAAAGATGCGGTAAAATGTGCAGACCTTGTTAATGATAATACCTGGTATTTACCAGTAGATGCCCAGTTTGAACAAAATGAGGGTGACAAAATCATCGATTTAATAATAATGAGAAGTAAAAAATATGGCCTTTGATATCAAATTAATTGAAATTTTAGCGTGTCCGGTTTGCAAGGGTAAACTGGATTACAAAAAAGACGCCGGTGAGCTAATTTGTAAGTTTGACCGCTTGGCATACCCAATCCAAAACGACATTCCTGTATTGCTTGAAGTTGAAGCGAGAACATTAACTCAAGAAGAGCGTTTATAATGAATTTTACCGTGGTGATCCCAGCCCGTTTTCAATCCACTCGTTTGCCGGGCAAAGTATTGGCTGATATTGGCGGTAAGCCAATGATCCAGTGGGTTGCTGAAAAAGCTCAGGCTTCGGGTGCAAGTCGAGTTATCATTGCAACCGACAACGATGAGGTAGCAAAAGCTGTCGAAGCGTTTGGTGGTGAAGTGTGTCGAACACGAGCGGATCATCAATCGGGTACTGAGCGCTTAGCTGAAGTGGTAGAACAATATCAATTTAGTGATGATGAAATCATCGTTAACGTGCAAGGGGATGAACCATTTATTCCAAGTGCTAATATTGCTCAGGTCGCTAAAAACTTAGCCAGTCAACAACAAGCTCGTATGGCAACGCTAGCGGTGCACATTGATTCGGTAGAAGAAGCCTTAAACCCGAACGCGGTAAAAGTATTATGTGACCAGTTAGGTTATGCGATGTATTTCTCTCGCTCAACGATTCCATATGATCGCGAACGCTTTTTAAACGTCAAAAACATCAACAGCATTGGCGATTTCTACCTGCGCCATATTGGTATTTACGCTTACCGCGCCGGTTTTATAAAAGATTACGTGCAATGGCCAGCGAGTGCCTTAGAGCAAATTGAAGGGCTAGAGCAGTTGCGAGTATTATGGCAGGGTGAAAAAATCCATGTTGAAGTTGCGAAATCACGTTTACCCGTAGAAGGGGTCGATACGCCGGAAGATTTAAACAAAGCCAGAGCGTACGCGCAAAGCTTGCTTAGCTGATTTTTAGTTCCAAACCTTAAAACAAAAAAAGGATATTCCCATTTGGCAATATCCTTTTTTATTAACGTTTTCTACATTATCGGTTTGAATGTAGGTTAATTCGTGCCATGAACAGAGCGGCTGTTATTCAATCGTACGTAGTAATTCGTTAATACCAGTCTTACCAAGAGTCTTGGCATCTACCTTTTTAACAATAACCGCACAATATAGGCTACAAGTACCACATTTAGAAGGCATGCTTCCAGATACAACCACAGAGCCCGCTGGTACTCGGCCGTAGTGAACTTCACCTGTTTCACGGTCTAAAATTTTGGTTGATTGGCCAATGAATACACCCATTGAAATAACCGAACCTTCTTCAACAACCACACCTTCAACCACTTCAGAGCGGGCACCGATAAAACAGTTATCTTCAATGATGGTAGGACCGGCTTGTAATGGCTCTAATACACCACCAATGCCAACGCCACCCGATAAGTGTACGTTTTTACCAATTTGTGCACATGAGCCAACGGTTGCCCATGTATCAACCATGCTACCTTCATCAACGAATGCACCAATGTTAACAAATGAAGGCATTACCACCACGTTGCTACCAATGAAGCTACCGGTACGAACCGAAGCACCTGGTACTACGCGTACGCCATCTTTTTCAAAATCTGATTTTCCGTAACCATCGTATTTTAAAGGTACTTTATCAAAGAATGTGCTTTCTGCGCCGTGGATAACTTCGTTGTCATAAATTCTAAAAGAAAGTAATACCGCCTTTTTAAGCCATTGGTTAACTACCCATTTACCATCGATTTTTTCAGCAACACGGGCTTCTCCTTTGTTAAGTAAATCTAATGCGCTTAATACCGCATTTTTAACTTCAGGGGTTACATTAGCCGGGCTAATATCAGCTCTGTTTTCAAAAGCTGATTCGATGATCTCTTTTAATTGTGACATTGATTAATCCTATAAATTTTGACTATTGAATTTTTTCGAGTAATGATTCTAATTGATCTTGCTCCGTTTGGCTAAGAGCAAGTTGTTCTTCATTAGAAATAATAAACATATCTTCGGCTTTTTCACCAAAAGTAGTGATTTTTGCCATGTGAACGTTAAGTTTTAGTTGCTGGAATATATCGCCAATCTCTGCCAATAGACCCGGACGGTCAATGGCAACAATTTCAAGCGAGGTTGTGCGCTTGGTATTTTGTTTAATAAAGCTGATCCGGATTGGAAATTTAAATTGCTTTAACTTGGTTGGGATTGGACGCTTAATAATTTTAACGTCTTCATCTTGATCTAGCAATCGACAAAGATTGGTTTTAATATCATCGGCAATATATAAATCTTTTATTGGTTGGTCTTTACAGTCAAGTACCACAAAGGTATTTAAGGTGTAGCCATCTTTTGAGCTTAAAATTTTGGCGTCATGTATTGACAGCTTTTTCATGCCCAAGGCGGTTGATGTTGCCGCAAATAAATTCGGTTTGTCTTTAGTATAGACAAACACTTCGGTGCCTCCGCGATAAGGCTTCTCACTTATCAACACCAATGAGCGTTCTTTATTATGGGTAAGAATATGACGGGCATGCCAAGCGATTTGCTGTGGTGAGTAG
Organism: uncultured Thalassotalea sp.; assembly: GCA_947502355.1. GTDB lineage: Bacteria > Pseudomonadota > Gammaproteobacteria > Enterobacterales > Alteromonadaceae > Thalassotalea_A. Next base: position 26,775 of record CANMZP010000022.1, read on the forward strand.
CGTAAGAAGTAATCGGCCTTAAAGCTTTTCCATAAGGGTAAAATAACGCTCTTATCAATCGTATTTTCGGCCAACAATTCAATGGCTTTAGCCTTATTCTCCCGGATTTTAGTACGTAATTCAACGGGCTTTTCCAAGCCTCGCCTAAAAGCACTACGGGTGGCAAAGTAAAGTTCTTCAAGCAGGTTTGCTTTCCAACTGTTCCATAAGCTTTCGTTGGTAGCGCGCATATCCGCAACCGTTAAGCAATATAGGTAATCTAGGTGGGCTTCGTCGCGCACGATTTCGCCAAATTCTTTAATTACATCCTGATCTGAAATGTCTTTGCGCTGTGCAGTTACCGACATTAATAAATGATTTTGTACCAACCAAGCAATTAACCGAGAGTCGTGTTTGGACAGGTTGTGCATTTTACCAAATTCGAGCGCGTCTATGGCGCCCAAATCACTGTGATTACCACCACGGCCTTTGGCGATATCATGGAATACCCCTCCAAGATAAAGTAAATGAGGCTTGCGAATGCGCTGCATGATTTTACTGCACAGTGGGAATTCATGGGCATGGTCGGGCAGACTGAAACGATAGAGGTTTTTAATTAATCGATAACTGTGTTCATCCACCGAGTAGGCATGAAATAAATCAAACTGCATTTGTCCGACAATATTGCGCCATTCGGGTAAATAAGCGGCCAAGATCTCGTGTTTATGCATTAAGTTAAACGCACGACCTAAACCTCGTGGGTGTTTCATTAATACCATAAATAAACGTCGACACTCAGCATAGTCATTTAAACCGGCGATTAAACGCCGGCGAGCATTACGAAGTAAGCGTATGGTTTCTGAATGGATCCCTTTAATTTGCGGGTTATCCGCAATAACTAAAAACAATTTAATCATCATTTGCGGGCGTGTAAAGGCACGTAGCTTTTTGATGCGAACCATATTCCCATGTAGGCAAAAATCATTATCTAAATCAATAATGTCAATTTCGTCATTGCTATTTAAAATGGCCTGATGGAAATGTTGCAAGAGCATTTCATTGAGTTCGGTTACGTAGTTAATAATTCTGAAAAATCGCTTCATCATACGTTCAATTGAGGCTTTACCCGAATCGCCAAACCCCATCATTTCGGCAACAGGGCCTTGATGATCAAACAACAAGCGGTTTTCATTGCGCCTTGCAACGATATGCAAGGCATAGCGCATGCGCCAGAGGTAATCCTGACATTCAATTAATTCGTTATATTCGTTATGGGTTAGATAACGATGGGCAATTAATTCATCAATTGCATCCACATCAAAATGACGCAAGGCTACCCAGCTGATGTTTTGAATGTCACGCAAACCGCCTGGGCTGGCTTTTAGATTAGGCTCCAGAGTATAAGCGGCCCCTTTAAATTGTTTGTGACGGTTTAATTGTTCGTCGCGTTTGGCGATAAAGAAATTTTTGGATGGCCAAAAATCATCTTTTTGTAGGTGTGGGGTGAGCTGCTCTGCTAATAATTGCGTACCACAAATTCGTCTTGATTCAAGTAGGTTGGTGGCAATCGTCACATCTTTCCTTGCTCGTTCAACACAGTCTTGCACCGTTCGGACACTATGACCAATATCGAGTCTTATATCCCATAATTCGGTGATAAATTCACTGATATGGGTTTCAAGCTCCTTGGAAATATCTGACTGGGTTAAGATCAATATATCGACATCAGAGTGCGGATGCAGTTCGCCTCGACCATAGCCACCAACGGCAATCAGGGTAATTTGATGTTCATCAAGGTGATGCTGGCACCAAATTTTCTTGAGGATATAGTCAACAAACTCGGCACGAGCGTTTACGAGTTCAGTGATTTCGAAGGTATGAAAAACATCTTTTTGCCATCCGGCAAACTCTTGTCCCATTTCAACAAATTGTGATGTGGTTAATGGGGCCGCAGCGGTGGCCAATTTTTGACTGAAAATGGAAGGTAAAATGGAATGTTCAAACACAGTATTCTTCTTAATCTAGCAGCTAATAAACTACGTATACTGTTGAATAAACTGCAGTTCAAAGCAAGAAAAAAATGCTATTTCTTGCTTTGACTGGCTGTTTGCGGCAAGAAAGTTAACTATTTACCACAATTTTTGCTAATTCGGTTTCTTCCGCTCGGTGAGTTAAAATTTCGCAACCGGTTTTAGTCACTAAAATAGTATGTTCCCATTGTGCTGAATTTTTACCATCAACTGTATACGCCGTCCAACCGTCATTACGGTCCAACTTGGTGCCACCTTTGCCTAAGTTAATCATCGGTTCGATGGTGAATATCATGCCTTCTTTCATTAAGCGGTTGTCGGCATTTTTATAATGCAAAATTTGTGGTTCTTCATGGAAAACACTGCCAATGCCGTGTCCACAAAAATCTTTAACAATACCGTAACGACCGGCTTTTTTGATGTGCTTTTGAATGGCTGAGCCTATCTCAGAAAACTTATTACCTGGCTTTACTTTCGCAATAGCGGCATACAGGCTCTCTTGAGTCAAGCGACATAAACGGCGGTTTTCAGGTGAAACATTGCCGATTAAAAACATTTTAGAGGTATCACCGTGGAAAAACTTGCGCTCACTCAGTGGCACATCGTCACCGTCAAGGCAGATTTTACAGGTAATATCGATATTGATGATATCGCCATCCTGCAAGGTTTGCTCAGATGGAATACCATGGCAAACAACGTGGTTTACCGACGTACAAATTGATTTAGGGAAACCACCTTCACCGTTTTCATCGGCGCCATAATTTAGCGGGGCAGACAGGGCATTGTGCTCAGCGGTGTATTTTGCGCAAATGTCATCAAGCTCAGCGGTAGTAACCCCGGCTTTTACATGTGGCTCAATCATTTCCAGTACTTGTGCGGCTAGTTTGCCGGCAACACGCATTTTTTCAATTTCGTCCTGAGTTTTAATCGCAATACTCATGGTTTTCCTCGGTAGTTCCAAACCCCGTTAATCGGATGCCCTGTTGGCAAGGAGGGTAAGGAGGGGTTATTAATCACATAAACGCAAATAATAACTCAGCAAGGCAAAAATTGCATCCCCATCTTATGTTAAATCCGATGTTTACTCGGATTAGTTGGTGTTGAATCGTCTAGCCTTCGCTGACGAAAAATACAATTATTTCTTTATTTTTAATGGTGAAAATGGTATAAAACGCCGCTCATTGGAAATAGTCCGTGCGACGTCCACTGAGTAATTCGATTTACTTTACTTTTAAGTGTTTGTAAATCAACAAATTAATTTACATAAACTCACATACATTCGGCAAACATATTCCGGGGTGCCTGGTGCTGCTTCAAGTGCTGATAGGTTGGAAATATGGAATGTATGAACGCTTAACCCCAAGAGGAATTTAAAATGCCAAACGTATCAATGCGCGACATGCTTAAGGCCGGTGTTCACTTCGGTCACAAAACTCGTTACTGGAACCCAAAAATGAAGCCATTCATTTTCGGTGCTCGTGATAAAGTTCATATCATCAACTTAGAACAAACTGTACCTATGTTTAACGAAGCATTAGCTTTCGTAGAAAACGTTTCTGCTAAGAAAGGTAAAGTTTTATTTGTTGGTACTAAGCGTGCTGCTAGCGATGCAGTTAAAGCTGCTGCATTAAAATCTGATCAATTCTACGTTAACCACCGCTGGTTAGGTGGTATGTTGACTAACTGGAAAACAGTTCGTCAATCTATCAAACGTCTTAAAGATTTAGAAACTCAAAGCCAAGACGGTACTTTCGATGCTCTTACTAAGAAAGAAGCATTAATGCGTACTCGTGAAATGGAAAAGCTTGAGAAAAGCCTAGGTGGTATCAAAAACATGGGCGGTCTTCCTGATGCATTATTCATCATCGATGCTGACCATGAACACATTGCTATTAAAGAAGCAAACAACTTAGGTATCCCAGTAATTTCTGTAGTTGATACTAACTCAAACCCTGATGGCGTTGATTACATCGTTCCTGGTAACGATGATGCGATCCGTGCAGTTAGCTTATACCTAGATTCAGCGGCTAACGCTGTGATCTCTGGCCGCGAATCAAACATCGCTGTAGCTGCTGAAAAAGACGGTTTCGTTGAAGCTGAGTAATTAACCAACCGGTTTAATTGCACACTTTGAAAGGGGCGGTATCGCCTCTTTCCAACATTTACGCTAGAAATTTAAGGAATTAACCATGGCAATTACTGCTAAACAAGTTAAAGAACTTCGTGACCGCACTGGCGCGGGCATGATGGATTGTAAAAAAGCTTTACAAGAAACTGACGGTGACATCGATTTAGCGATCGAAAACATGCGTAAGTCTGGTCAAGCTAAAGCCGCTAAGAAAGCTGGTAACATTGCTGCTGAAGGCGCAATCATCATTAAAGAAGAAAATGGTGTTGCTGCATTAGTTGAAGTTAACTGTCAAACTGACTTCGTTGCAAAAGATTCTAACTTCTTAGGTTTTGCTAACGCTGTTGCAGATGCTGCAATCGCTGACAAGCTTGCTATCGCTGATCTACAAACAAAATTCGAAGAAACTCGTGTTGCGTTAGTAGCTAAAATCGGTGAGAACATCAACGTACGTCGCGTAGAATACGTTGAAGGCGCTGCATTAGCTTCTTACATCCACGGTGGCACTATCGGTGTTGTTGTTGCTGGTGAAGGCGACGCAGAAGCACTTAAGCACGTTGCAATGCACGTTGCTGCTTCTAAGCCTGAGTACGTAACTCCAGCTGACGTACCAAGCGATGTTGTTGAAAAAGAAAAAGCTATCCAAATCGAAATCGCGATGAACGAAGGCAAGCCTGCTGAAATCGCTGAGAAAATGGTTACTGGTCGTATGAAGAAATTTACTGGTGAAATTTCTTTAACTGGTCAAGCTTTCATCATGGAACCTAAGCGCACTGTTGGCGACGTACTAAAAGAGAAGGGCGTTTCTGTTTCTTCTTTCGTACGTTTAGAAGTTGGTGAAGGTATCGAGAAGAAAGAAGAAGATTTCGCTGCAGAAGTAGAAGCACAAATTGCTGCTGCTAAAGGTGAGTAATCTTTTATCTCTTAGATAATTGAGTTACCGTTTCAGTACGTGATGACTGAACGAGTCGATAAAAGCTTAACGTCTGTTGATGTTAAGCTTTTTTTTCGACTAAAATATATACAGCAACAACTTGCTTGCATAGTGCGTAATACATAGCTTGGTAAGTAAGTCCTCATTCTAAATGGCGTTGTTATTTTATTTGCTCAAAAGTGTGTAACGCTAATTGGGAATATTCGTTAAAATATCGATTTATATCGTCCTGTAAGTAGATAAAAATTGCAATTGGTATTAGAATGGCTCGATTCAAATTATGCATTTGAATTGCGGTTGTTTTTTATGCAAGCGATGACCTGTGAACACAGAGGAATTCTTGCTAAAACCTAAACAACGGGTTTGTTTAATCGTTAAATTCACAATTAGCACAGGAAAGTTTATTTTATGGTCTCCAATCCAAAACCAGCTTATCGAAGAATTCTATTAAAACTTAGCGGCGAAGCCTTAATGGGCGACGAAGGCTTTGGTATCGATCCTGCAGTTCTTGAGCGAATGGCACAAGAAATTAAAGAACTCATTGAAATGGGTGTGCAAGTGGGTCTGGTTATCGGTGGTGGTAACTTATTCCGTGGCGCAGGTTTGGCTGAAGCTGGGATGAACCGCGTTGTTGGTGACCAAATGGGGATGCTTGCGACCGTAATGAACGGTTTGGCAATGCGTGATGCCCTACATCGTGCGTTTGTAAATGCACGTTTGATGTCAGCTATTGACTTAACGGGTGTTTGTGACAGCTACAACTGGGCAGAAGCTATCAGCTTATTAAAGTCTGGCCGTGTTGTTATTTTCAGTGCCGGTACAGGTAACCCGTTCTTCACAACCGATTCTGCAGCGTGTTTACGCGGCATTGAAATCGAAGCGGATGCTGTATTTAAAGGCACTAAAGTTGACGGTATTTACTCAGACGATCCGGTTAAAAATCCAGAAGCAGAGCTACATTCACAGCTGTCATATGACACCGTATTAGATAAAGAATTACAAGTAATGGATTTAGCGGCCTTTACGTTGGCACGTGACCATTCAATGCCGATTCGTGTATTTAACATGAATAAACCAGGCGCATTAAAATCAATTATTTTGGGCGGCACAGAAGGTACTGTGATCGACCACGTTGAAAATTTGAAATAATTCAGACAAGGAATAACATTTTGATTAACGAAATTAAAGATGATGCAAAAACCCGTATGGGGAAGAGTATTGAAGCTCTTAAATTGCAATTAAATAAAATCAGAACAGGCCGTGCTCACACGTCACTTTTAGATAACATCACAGTTGAATACTACGGTGTAGATTCACCTTTATCACAAGTGGGTAACGTGACGACGCCAGATGCGCGTACTATTGCTATCACTGTGTTTGATAAAACCATGATTTCTGCGGTAGAAAAAGCCATTATGAAATCAGATTTGGGTTTAAACCCATCATCACAAGGTACGCTTATCCGTATTCCTCTTCCACCATTAACAGAAGAGCGTCGTCGTGATCTTGTTAAAGTGGTTGGCGGTGAAATCGAAGCCGGTAAAGTAGCAATTCGTAACATTCGTCGTGATGCGAACTCTGATATCAAATCGTTAAACAAAGAGAAAGAAATCAGTGATGATGAAGCTCGTAACGGCGAAGAAGATATCCAAAAAATTACTAACGAATTCATCAAGCAAGCTGATGAGTTAGCGGCAAGTAAAGAAAAAGAGCTAATGGAAATCTAGTCCCCTTAATGGGAACTGTTTTCATAACATGCCATAGTTATATTGCTTTTATTGATAACGACAAAAGCGCTTTGTCGGATGAATAAAAGCAATCGCTTGATTTTCAATTAAGTAGTTGGTAATCAAATAAATTATGGCATTTTGTTAAGATGGAAAATACGTGACAACTATTGATACACAAAATAGTGAACCAGTGAGCACGCCACAGCATGTGGCAATTATCATGGATGGTAATGGCCGTTGGGCGCAATTACGCGGTAAAGGACGAGTAGCAGGGCACCGTGAAGGGGTCAAGTCTGTTCGAGCCTGCGTAACTCGGGCACGTGAATTAGGCGTAAAAGCCTTAACCTTATTCGCTTTTAGTAGCGAAAACTGGTTAAGACCAGAAGAAGAAGTTAAGGTGTTGATGGAACTGTTTATGTTCGTTCTTTCCCGAGAGGTGAAACGACTGCATAAAAATAACATCAAGTTTGAAGTGATAGGTGATAAGAGCCGATTCTCATCAAAATTACAAAACATGATCAATGACGCTGAGCAACTAACGAGAAATAATGATGCTATGGTACTATCTATTGCGGCCAACTATGGTGGTCGGTGGGATATTGCACAGGCAACAAAAAAAATCGCTCAATTAGCCCTTGAGGGCAAAATAAACGTCGATGATATTGATGAGCAAATGCTCAATAACTACATTAATTTGTCTCATTTACCTGAACTGGATTTATTGATTCGAACCGGTGGAGATTACCGTATAAGTAATTTCCTTTTATGGCAATCAGCCTATACCGAGTTTTATTTCACCGACCAGTTATGGCCGGAATTCCAGAGTGATGCTTTTAACCAAGCGGTTGCTACTTTTTCTAATCGTGAGAGGCGATTCGGCAAAACTGGTGAACAGGTAAAAGGGATTAAGTAACAAGGAATACCTTTTGTTAAAGCAACGTATTATAACAGCGCTTATTTTGGCACCACTGGCCATTGCGGCAATTTTTTATTTATCACTGCAAAATTTTGCTGCAGTTTTACTGGTGGTTTTAGCGATTGGCGCATGGGAATGGGGCCCTCTAATGGGCTTTGATACCAAACGCAGACGAGTCTCTTTTGTTGGGGCCTTAATTGTTGCCATTTTGGCCATGTGGTTTGTCATCCCGCCAGAACAGCTCTGGTCTCTAACCGGTGAATTAAACCCAACAGCTCAAGTGATACTGTATGTTTCCGCCGTGTGGTGGCTTTGCAGTACCTTCATGATTTTCAAGTACCCAAAATATTCAAATATCTGGTGCGATAAGCGTCGTATCCGTGGATTGTTTGGTATTTTAACACTGGCCCCTACTTGGTTAGCTTTCTTAGCGATTCGCGCCAATCAAATCGAGTTTTCAGAATTTCACGGCACCTATTTATTACTGTTTTTGTTTGCTTTGGTTTGGAGTGCCGACGTTGGCGCTTATTTTACTGGTAAACGCTTTGGTAAACATAAATTAATGCCAAACGTGAGTCCGGGGAAAACCATTGAAGGATTTGCTGGCGGTAATGTTTGTGCGGCTTTAGTTGCCCTAATTGCTGGCCTCTTTTTTGGCTGGACCGGCAACCAAATTGTTGCAGTAATGGCCTTGGCATTATTAATTAGCACCGTTTCCGTTATCGGTGATTTAACCGAAAGTATGCTAAAACGCCAAGCCGGTGTGAAAGACAGTGGTAAAATTTTACCAGGCCATGGCGGTGTACTTGACCGCATTGATAGCTTAACGGCAACAGCACCTGTGTTTGCTATTTGCTACATGCTGTTTGGCTGGTAGCATGCAAAACCTTTGTGTATTAGGAGCAACAGGCTCCATTGGTGACAGCACATTGGATGTGGTAAGAAGACATCCTGACAAATACAATGTTCGTAGTTTAAGTGCTTACAGCAGCGTAGCTAAAATGCTCACACTTTGTCAGGAGTTTTTGCCTGATATCGTGGTGTTGGTAAAGCCGGATGCCGCTAAAGCACTTAAACGGCAACTTGATGCCCTTTCCCTTGAACACATTGTCGTACACAGTGGTGAACAAGCCCTTATTGACATTGCGAGCTGCGACAAAACCCAGGTGGTTATGTCGGCCATTGTTGGCGCTTCTGGATTATTACCAACCCTTGCAGCAGTCAAACATGACAAGCGTGTCTTACTCGCGAATAAAGAAGCGCTGGTTACTTCCGGGCAAATATTCATTGATGCCCTAAAAAATTCAAAGGCAGAGCTATTACCCATTGATAGTGAACACAATGCTATTTTTCAGTGTTTACCCGAGTATCAACAGCGACACATTGGCCAGGCCCGTATTGAAGACTCTGGGATCAGTAAAATATTACTGACTGGCTCAGGAGGTCCATTTCGTACCACGCCATTAGAGCAGTTTGATGACATCACCCCGGCACAGGCTTGTGCTCATCCAAATTGGGATATGGGCCGAAAAATTTCGGTAGACTCAGCCACTATGATGAATAAAGGCCTTGAGTTTATTGAAGCCAAATGGTTGTTTAATTTACAACCAGATGACATTCAGGTCGTCTTGCATCCGCAAAGTACCATCCATTCAATGGTACAATATAAAGATGGTTCGGTTATCGCCCAGATGGGTAATCCAGACATGCGTACGCCGATCGCACATGCAATGGCGTTCCCTGACCGAATCGAGTCAGGGGTTGAACCCTTTGATTTCTTTAGCTGCAAAAACTTCGAATTTGGCCAGGCTGATTTCGCCCGTTACCCAAATTTGAAATTAGCCATTGACGCTTGCCGTTCTGGCCAAGGCGCATGTACGGCATTAAATGCCGCCAATGAAATCAGCGTTGATGCCTTTTTGAATGAAAAAATTAAATTCACTGACATCAGTAAGGTTAATGAACACGTCATGCAAAAATTTATGGATGTTGACATTACCTGCATCGATGATGTGGTTGCTTTAGATCGTCAGGCTCGTGATGCAGCACATCAATGGGTTAGCAAGTTACTGGAACAAAAAGCCTAATGTTTGAATTTTTATGGAATACCGCATCTTTTGTTGTTGCTCTTGGACTGCTCATTACCGTACATGAGTACGGGCATTTTTGGGTAGCGAGAAAATGCGGTGTTCGCGTTGAAAAATTCTCCATTGGTTTCGGTAAAACCCTTTGGCGCACATTTGATAAACAAGGTACCGAGTTTGTTATTGCCCTGATCCCATTAGGTGGCTTTGTTAAAATGCTCGATGAGCGGGTTGATGAGGTGAGCGAAGAAGACAAGCAATATGCTTTTTCTTCCAAAACCGTATATCAACGCATGGCCATTGTGGCCGCGGGTCCTATTGCCAACTTCTTATTTGCGATTGTCGCTTTCTATCTAATGTTTCTGCTTGGTGTCGCCTCGGTTAAACCCATTATTGGTGAAGTAGAAGCCGACTCCATTGCATATCGGGCCAACGTTGAAGCGCAAAGACAAATTGTTTCCGTAAATGATCAACCCACACCTGACTGGCAAGCCATTAATATGGCGTTAGTTGGCCACTTAGGGGACTCATCAATTACGCTTGGTACCACGGCCATCGACTCAACGTATGTGGTAACACATCAGCTCAATACACAAGACTGGCATTTTGAACCAAGCAAAATGACGTCGATGCACAGCTTAGGTATTACCCCATTTTTGCCTAAAATTTTGCCTAAGGTCGCAGCACTCGATGCAAAAGCCACGGGTCAGCAATCGGGTTTGCAAATTGGTGATGAAATTATCTCGGCCCAAGGGCGCAATTTAGATGGTAATTGGCAGGACTTTGTTGATATTATTCAACGCAGTTCTAATAAGACGATCCCAATAGAAGTCGATAGAGATGGAAAAATTCACAATATTAGTCTTATTGTGGGAACTCGACAGGGATCTGATGGTCACAACACTGGGTATATAGGTGTCTCGCCTACCTTGGAGCCGTGGCCAGAGAGTTATAAGATTGAAATAACTTATGGTCCAATAGAGGCCTTTAGTAAAGCATTAGATAGTACCTGGAATTTGATCACCTTAAGTTTCAAAATGATTGGTAAGCTTCTTACCGGTATTTTGAGTGTAGAAAACTTAAGTGGACCAATTTCAATAGCCCAAGGGGCAGGGGAAAGTGCCGGAGTAAGCTTGGCTTATTTTCTCCATTTTCTTGCTTTAATCAGTATAAATTTAGGGATAATAAATTTATTTCCACTACCAATACTTGATGGTGGCCATTTATTTTATTATTTTATTGAGCTCGTCCGTGGCCGTCCGGTTTCCGAAAAAGCTCAGGAATTAGGTTTTAAAGTTGGAGCCTTAATCTTGTTTTCATTAATGAGCATTGCGCTGTTTAATGATTTTTCAAGGCTCGCATAGCAAATAGTATATTTGCTATAAATCAGAATTAGAAAAGTTGACTTTTGTATGATAATAAGAAAACTCGCCTTAGCAGTTTTATTAGGCAGCGTTGGTGCAAATGCCCAGGCAGCCAATGATTTTCAAGTTGAAGATATCCAAATTAAGGGATTGCAACGTGTGGCACTGGGTGTTGCACTTACGCATATCCCGATTAATGTTGGCGATACCTTAAGTGATTTTCGTATTTCCCAATCGATTAAATCCTTGTATAAATCTGGGCACTTTCACGACATCAAAGTGTACCGCGATGGCAGCAAGTTGGTTTTCCGTGTAAAAGAGCGTGAAACCATCAGTGAAATCGTGTTTAAGGGTAATGACGACATTAAAGATGAGCAACTGCAAGATAGTCTTGATAGCAGTGGTATTCGTGTTGGTGAAACCCTTGATCGTTCAGTATTAACCGGCATTGAAGCGGGTCTTGAAGACTTCTATCACAGTGTGGGTAAATACAACGCTGCGGTAAACACCAAAATTACCCATTTGCCACGTAACCGTATTACGCTAACCTTCGACTTTGAAGAAGGTGACGCTGCTGCCATTGAACAAATCAACATTGTTGGTAACGAACTTTTCTCTGATGCTGAATTATTAGAGAAAGTCGAGTTAACCTACGACTCACCTTGGTGGGATTTTACGGCTCAAGACAGATACCAAAAGCAAACATTGCAAGGTGATATGGAAACGATCAGCAGTTACTACCTTGATCGTGGTTACCTACGCTTTAATATCGACTCCACTCAGGTTTCAATGACACCAAATAAAGAAGGTGTTTATATTACCATGAACGTTACTGAAGGTGTTCAATACACCGTAAGTGAAGTTGAGTTCATGGGAGATATGGCTGGCTTTGATAAAACCATCGCGGCTATTGCGCCACTGAGAACAGATGAATTATATAACGGTGCTCAGGTTACCTACACCGAAGAAATGATTTCAAAATTCCTAGGTCGTTACGGTTACGCTTATCCTGAAGTGAAAACCATCCCAGAAATTAATGATGACGATAAAACCGTTAAGTTGATTGTCTCGGTAGACCCGGGTAAACGTGTTTACGTTAACCGCATCAACTTTAGCGGTAACGATGTAACCGCAGAGCACGTTTTGCGTCGTGAAATGCGTCAAATGGAAGGTGCTTGGTTATCAAACAGCTGGGTTGAAGTGTCTAAAAGCCGTATTCAACGTCTTCCTTACTTTGAAACCGTAGAGTATGAAACAACGCAACTTCCGGGTGAAGAAGATTTAGTCGATATCGACTTTACGGTTAAAGAACAACCGTCTGGCTCATTTACAGCCGGTATTGGTTACGGTTCTTACTCTGGCTTAAGTTTAAATGCGGGTATTCAGCAAAATAACTTCCTTGGTACAGGTAACCGTTTAGCGTTTAGCATTAACACCATGAAGTATTCACAAAGTGCGAATATTTCTTATACCAACCCATACTTTACGATTGACGCGGTGTCACTAGGTGGAAATATTTTCTACAGTGAGTTTGATGCCGGTGAAGCGAACTTGGAAGACTACAACAATACCTCGTATGGTGTTGGTGTGACGATGGGGATCCCAATTAATGAGTACGTGCGTTTTAACCTAGGTGTCGGTTACAAGAACAGTGATATTTCAAACCTGCAAACGTATGAGCAAATCAAACAGTTTTACGATGTATTCCAAGATCCAAATGATCCGGATGCTAAGTTAAACTTCGAAACATTTGACGTAAATGCCAGTTTATCTCGTGTTACTTTAAACCGTGGTACGTTCCCGACAGCGGGTTCATCGCAAGTACTTTCGGCTAAAGTGACGACACCAAATTCAGACGTGCAATATTTCAAAGTTAACTATGACTCGAAATATTATTTCCCGTTAACGCGTGATCAGCGTTGGACTGTATTAACTCGTTTTGAGTTAGGTTATGGTAACGGTTATGGTGATATAGACGGTAACGATCAATTACTACCATTCTGGGAAAACTTCCGTGCAGGTGGTAGTGGTACTTTACGTGGTTTCGAAAACAACACTGTTGGTCCTCGCGCCGTATACCGTTTTCCTAGTTTAGCGCCAGGTGTACCGGGCGGACCTGGGGAAGTGTTACCACCAGATCAGGATGCCGTAGACGTATCTGACCGAAGTGTCGGTGGTAATGCCATTGCCCTTGCGGGTCTTGAGTTAATCGTGCCTACACCATTTCTTGATGAAAGTTACTCAAATAGCGTACGTACCAGTTTCTTTATTGACGCCGGTAATGTATGGGATACCGAATTTGATTTAGATGACTATTCGTCAATCGAGCCAAAAGAGTTTGAGAAAATTGCAGATTACGGTGATCCAGGACGTTTTAGATCATCGGCTGGTTTATCCGTCCAGTGGTTATCACCAATGGGGCCAATGATCTTTAACTTTGCCAAGACATTCAAAACTGAAGAAGATGATGAAACAGAGTTCTTCAGCTTTAATATCGGTCAAACGTTTTAGTTAAAAGTTTTATAAGGTATTGATCTTTCGTATTAATACCTTTATTTATAGTTTTAAGTACTGTCACAGAACAGACAAAAAAGATTTTATTAGGAGAAATTAAGTTGAACAAATTAGTTAAATCAATCGCTTTTACAGCCGCCGCTGCCAGCATGCTTTTTTCAGGCGCTTCATTAGCCGCAGAAAAAATTGGTATCGTTAACGTACAAAGCGTGTTTGCAAAAATGCCTGAAGCGGCAACGTTACAGCAAACAATCTTAGCTGAGTTTAAAGATCAAGCTGCAGAAATCCAAAAGCTTGAAGGTGACATTAAGTACAGCATCGAAAAGAGCAAACGCGACGAAGCCATTTTAAGCAAAAAAGAAATGGAAGAATTAGCGAAAAGCATCATGGAACAACGTCAGCAGTACGAAACGAAAGGTCGTGCGTTACAACAAAGCATGGAACGTAGAAAGATGGAAGAGCAACAAAAAATCATTGCTCGCATCATGACTGCAGTTAATGATGTAGCAAAATCAGAAGGTTACGATTTAATTCTTTCTCAACAATCTGTTGCATTCTCTAAGCCAGATGCGGATATTTCAGCTAAAGTTGTAGAACAAGTAACAAAATCTAAATAAGAGCTTCTATGGTTACATTAGGCGAATTAGCAACACAATTAAATGGCAAGGTTATCGGTGACGAGCACTGCCAAATTGAATCATTAGCGACCCTAAGTAAAGCAACCACTGGCCAAATAGCCTTTTTGGCCAATTCAAAATACCGTTCTCAATTAGACGAAACTACTGCTTCAGCCGTTATTCTGGCTGAAGCAGATGCTCCATTTTGTCAAACCAATGCTTTGGTACTTGCTAACCCTTATTTAGGGTTTGCGATGGTCGCCCAAATCCTTGATACCACACCCGCCTCAGCAACTGATATCGCCGATTCGGCCGTTATTGCTGATGATGCAGTAATTGGTAACAATGTAAATATTGGTGCAAATGCGGTGATTGAATCTGGTGTTGTGCTGGCTGATGGGGTAACCATTGGGGCAAATTGCTTTATTGGTAAAGACGCTAAAATTGGTGAACGAACTCAGTTATGGTCAAACGTCAGTGTTTATCATCGGGTTGAAATAGGCCGTGATTGTTTGGTTCAGGCCAATACCGTTATTGGCAGCGATGGCTTCGGTTATGCAAACGACAAAGGTCGTTGGGTAAAAATACCGCAATTAGGTACTGTAATCATTGGAAATAGTGTAGAAATTGGTGCATCGACTACAATTGATCGTGGTGCCTTAGATAACACCATTATTGACGATAATTGCATTATTGATAATCAGGTACAAATTGCTCATAACGTTACCTTGGGCGAAAGTACAGCCATTGCGGGTTGTACGGTTGTTGCCGGCAGTACCAATATAGGTCATCACTGTACCATAGGTGGTTTAAGTGCCATTTCTGGACATTTGGATATTGCCCCCAAAACCATGTTTACGGGTATGTCTATGGTGACCAAAAGGGTTACAGAGCCGGGCGTATACTCATCGGGTGTACCGGCTATACCAAATAAAGAGTGGCGCCGAAATGCGGCACGTTATAGACATTTAGATGCTATGTATAAACGCATGGCAGAATTAGAAAAGACTGTAGCACAACTTAAAGAAAAATAGTCGAAGGACTATTTTTCTGTTTTAAGCACGGTTTGCAGCACATAAGGAAAAAATTTTGGAAGCAAATAAAAATGTAATTGGTGTTGAAGAGATCAAAGAATTAATTCCACATCGTTATCCCTTTTTATTAGTTGATCGCGTATTAGATTACACGCCGGGAAAATCGATTCATGCCATTAAGAACGTAACGGTTAATGAGCCTCAGTTTACCGGCCATTTTCCGAATTACAGTATCTTTCCAGGTGTCATGATCCTTGAAGCGTTAGCTCAAGCGAGTGGGATTTTAGGCTTTAAATCAGTTGAAAATAAACAAGACGGTGAAATGTTTTTGTTTGCCTCGATTGATAATGCCAAATTTAAACGACCTGTTCACCCAGGTGATACCTTACATTTGCACATCGACTTCATTAAAGACCGTCGCGGTATGTGGAAATTCTACGGTGAAGCAAAGGTTGATGGCAAAGTGGTCTGCAGTGCAGACTTAATGTGTGCTAGAAAAGGGATATAATTAGGTGATTCATCCTCAAGCTATTGTTGAGCCGGGTGCAAAACTGGGCAACAACGTAAAAGTCGGTCCATTCTCTTACATTGGTAACGATGTTGAAATTGGTGACGATTGTGTTATTCATTCGCATGTTGTGATTAAAGGCCCAACCAAGATTGGTAAAGGCAATGTATTCTTCCAGTTCGGTTCTATTGGCGAAGAATGTCAGGATAAAAAGTATGCTGGCGAACCAACGCGATTAGAAATTGGCGACAACAACGTCTTCCGTGAATCTTGTACCATCCACCGTGGCACCATTCAGGACAACTCGTTAACCAAGATTGGTAGCGATAACTTGTTTATGGCTTATGCCCACGTTGCTCATGATTGTATGGTTGGTGATCACGGCATCTTTGCTAATTGTGCAACCCTTGCAGGTCATGTTCACGTAGGTGACTGGGCGATAATGGGGGGCATGTCAGCTGCGCATCAGTTTGTTCATATAGGTTCACACTGTTTTGTCGCTGGTGGCACCATTGTACTTAAAGATGTACCGCCGTTTGTTATGGCTTCAGGCGCAACAGCAAGCCCGTTTGGGTTAAACTCTGAAGGGTTAAAGCGTCGCGGTTTCGATAAAGATACTATTTTGCAAGTTCGCCGTGCCTACAAAGAAGTTTATCGTAAAGGTCAAACATTGGCCGAAGCGAGCTTAGCCGTTGAAGAACTTGCTAAAGACACCCCAGAAGTTAAGCAATTTCTAGACTTCATTAAAACCTCATCCCGCGGAATCATTCGATAGGATTTTTATAATTGACAGCTCCAACCTTTGCGATTGTTGTTGGCGAGCACTCAGGTGATACCCTGGGTGCTGGTTTAGTCAACGAATTACGTCGTCGTTACCCAGAAGCTAAATTTGTCGGCATTGGCGGCCCTAAAATGGAAAAAATTGGCTTTGAAAGCCTGTTTTCTATGGAAGAGCTTGCCGTTATGGGCATAGTTGAAGTCCTCGGGCGCTTGCGTCGTTTACTCCAGGTGCGTAAATCTCTGGTTAATTACTTTACCGATAATCCGCCGGACGTATTTATTGGCATTGATGCCCCAGATTTTAACCTCGCCCTGGAGCTTAAATTAAAAAATAAGGGCATTAAAACCGTGCACTACGTAAGCCCATCTGTTTGGGCTTGGCGTGAAAAACGAATTTTTAAAATTGATAAAGCCACTGACATGGTGCTGTCATTATTGCCTTTTGAAAAAGATTTTTATGATAAGCATCAGGTTGCGTGTACCTTTGTTGGCCATCCTTTAGCCGATGACTTTCCTATGCAAAGCTCTAAAGAGGATGCGCGCAGGGCGTTAGGCTTGCCAATAGAGGGCAAATTACTGGCGATTATGCCAGGCTCTCGCGGTAGTGAGTTAGGCATGTTGTTACCGGATTTTCTAGCAACAGCTGCATTGCTTAAACAAAAGCACCCAGACGTTCAATTTGTTGCCCCGGTAATAAACGACATCCGCGAACAGCAGTTTAATGAAATTAAAGCGCAACACGCCCCTGATTTAGACATTACGGTCGTGAATAATCAGACGCAAAACGTGATGGCGGCAGCCGATTGTTTATTAACGGCTTCTGGCACCGTTACGCTAGAAGGGGCTTTGGTTAAACGACCTATGGTCGTAGCCTATAAGTTTAATTGGATCACCATGATGATTGGCCGATTGATGGTTAAGCTTAAGTGGTTCTCGTTACCAAACTTATTAGCGAATAAAACGCTTATTCCCGAATTGTTGCAAGAGCAAGTAACTCCTGAGAATTTACTTGCTGAAGTAGAGCCAAGGTTGTACCAAGCGCAAACCGAATTGATTGATGAGTTTACTCAAATCCATAAAAACCTACGCCAAAATGCCAGTGTTAAAGCGGCCGATGCCGTTGAAAAATTGTACCAACAAAATCAAAAATAATCATTGCCATTTCTGGTCAACGTGGGATCATTATACTCATTAGCATGATTAAAAAGAGTCGTACATTATGAGTGATGAATTTATTCGTCCAAATGCCAACCTTATTGCCGGTGTTGATGAGGTTGGCCGAGGCCCGTTAGTAGGGGCTGTTGTAACTGCAGCGGTTATCCTCGACCCTAGCAATCCTATTGAAGGCTTAACAGACTCTAAAAAGCTTTCCGAAAAAAAACGTCAGTTGTTGTTTCCCGAAATTAAGGAAAAAGCCTTAGCCTGGGCTATTGGCCGATGCGAGCCTGAAGAAATTGACGAGCTTAACATTCTACAAGCCACAATGGTTGCCATGCAGCGAGCTGTAGCGGCGTTGCCTGTACCTGCTCAGTTCGTATTGGTTGACGGTAACCGTTGCCCTGAGTTTGGTATCCCGAGTGAAAGTGTGGTGAAAGGGGATTTAAAAGTCGCCGAAATAAGTGCGGCCTCCATCTTAGCTAAAGTCACTCGCGATCAAGAAATGATTGAGCTCGATAAGCGCTATCCGGAATATGGTTTTGCCAACCATAAAGGCTATCCAACTAAAGCCCATTTAGAAAAAATTCAAACACTTGGCGTATTGGATAATTATCGAAAAAGTTTTAAACCTGTGGCCAAAATTCTTGCTCAGCAAGCGCCTGTCTCTCCCCAATCAAAAGCAAAGTAATTTCTAATGACCCTCGATCCTAAATTCATCCATTTACGTGTTCACAGTGATTTTTCTATGTGTGACGGGCTTAATAAAGTCAAACCCATTATTGCCAAGGCTGCCGAACTGCACATGCCAGCCATTGCCATTACCGACCAAACTAACCTTTGTGGCTTGGTGAAGTACTATGGCGCCGCGCATGGTAGTGGTATTAAACCGATTATTGGTTGTGACTTTTGGGTCAAAAGTGATGAATTAGAAGATGAGCTTTCTCGTTTGGTGATACTTGCCAGTAACAATACCGGTTATAAAAACTTAACAGAACTGATTTCTAAGGCGTATTTGCGCGGGCACGTGCAAGGTAAAGCCGTGTTGGATAAAGACTGGTTAGTCGAGCATAAAGAAGGTTTAATCTTACTTTCAGGTGGTTTACATGGTGATGTAGGTAAGGCCTTAATTAAAGGAAATACTGAATTGGTTAACGAAATGGTTAGTTTTTACCAAACCCATTTTCAGGACAATTATTTCTTAGAGTTAATTCGAACCGGCCGTGAAAACGAAGAAGAATACCTGCATTTAGCCGTCGACTTAGCTGGGCAGGTCGGTTTACCTGTTGTCGCGACAAATGAAGTGATGTTTATCAAGCCGGAAGGTTTTGAAGCGCATGAAATTCGCGTCGCCATTCATGATGGTTTTACCTTAGATGATAAACGCCGACCTAGGCTTTATTCTGAGCAACAATACTTACGCAGCGAAGAAGAGATGTGCGAGTTATTCTCCGATATCCCGGAAGCGCTTGCCAATACGGTTGAAATAGCGAAACGCTGTAACGTAACGGTACGCCTTGGAGAATACTTCCTGCCTGACTTTCCAACGGGTGATCTAGACATTAAAGACTTTCTGGTAAAAGTGTCTGAAGATGGCTTGCAGGAACGTTTGGAATTTTTATTTGATAAAGACAGCGATGATTTTGCCGAAATCCGTAAAGAGTATGATGAACGGTTAGCCATTGAGCTTGAAGTTATCAATAACATGGGATTCCCTGGTTACTTCTTGATCGTAATGGAATTTATCCAATGGTCAAAAGACAACAATATTCCAGTAGGTCCTGGGCGGGGTTCGGGTGCGGGTTCACTCGTAGCTTATGCATTAAAAATTACCGACCTTGACCCGCTAGAATTTGACTTGCTTTTTGAGCGATTCTTGAACCCAGAACGAATTTCGATGCCGGATTTTGATGTCGATTTCTGTATGGACAGGCGTGATGAGGTAATCGATCACGTTGCCGAGTTATATGGTCGTGATGCGGTATCGCAAATCATTACCTTTGGTACCATGGCGGCAAAAGCGGTAATACGTGATGTGGGCCGAGTGTTAGGTCACCCTTATGGTTTTGTTGACCGTATATCGAAATTGATCCCGGGTGACCCAGGGATGACGCTAGCCAAAGCCTTCGAAGCCGAGCCAAAATTACCTGAAATATATCAGCAAGACTCAGAAGTAAAAGACTTAATCGATATGTGTCGTATCCTTGAAGGTACAACACGTAACGCAGGTAAACACGCCGGTGGTGTTGTTATTTCACCAACCACCATTACCGACTTTGCACCTTTGTATTGTGATGATGAAGGCCATAACCCGGTTACCCAGTTTGATAAAAACGACGTGGAAGAAGCCGGTCTTGTTAAGTTTGATTTCTTGGGGCTTAGGACTCTAACCATTTTGCAATGGGCTATTGAAATGGCCGATGCAAAGCTGATTAAGGAAGGTAAGGAAGGCATTGATATTGCCGCTATTCCGCTAGACGATCAACCAAGCTTTGACTTATTATTGCGCGCCGAAACTACCGCCGTTTTCCAGCTGGAATCACGCGGTATGAAAGACTTGATCAAGCGTCTGAAACCCGACTGTTTCGAAGATATGATCGCCTTGGTAGCCTTGTTCCGTCCCGGACCTCTGCAATCGGGCATGGTAGATAACTTTATCGACCGCAAACTTGGCCGTGAGGCTATCAGTTACCCCGATGAAACCTGGCAGCATGAATCGCTACAACCCATTTTGGAGCCAACCTACGGGATCATCTTGTATCAAGAGCAGGTAATGCAAATTGCTCAGGTACTGGCTGGTTATACCCTGGGTGGCGCCGATATGTTACGTCGAGCCATGGGTAAGAAAAAGCCTGAAGAAATGGCAAAGCAACGTGGCGGCTTTGAAGACGGCGCTAAAAGCCTGGGCATTGATGGCGAGTTAGCGATGAAAATCTTTGACTTGGTAGAAAAATTCGCCGGTTATGGTTTTAACAAATCGCATTCCGCAGCTTATGCGCTTGTTTCGTATCAAACGCTATGGATGAAAACGCACTTTCCAGCACCATTTATGGCCGCGGTAATGTCTGCCGATATGGATAACACCGATAAAATCGTTACCCTAGTGGACGAATGTGAAAACATGGGCATCGACCTGTTACCACCGGATGTTAACTTTGGCATGTATAAATTCGCGGTGAACGAAAACGATCAGATTGTTTATGGTATCGGCGCGGTAAAAGGGGTTGGTGAGGGGCCTATTGAAGCCATCATTGAAGCCCGACAATCTGGTGGCCCTTTTAAAGATTTATTCGATTTTTGTGCGCGTGTTGATTTAAAGAAAATCAACAAGCGGGTATTGGAAAAATTAATCAAATCAGGTGCCATGGACAACTTAGGTCCGCACCGAGCGGCGATGCATGAAACCTTGCCACAAGCGATAAAAGCCGCGGATCAGCATGCGAAAGCCCAAGCCATAGGACAAGATGATTTATTTGGCTTAATTAATGATCACGAAGAAGATGAACGTCAATCATTTAGTGAAGTGCCTGTTTGGGAAGAAGAAGTTTGGCTTGAAGGTGAAAGAGAAACCTTAGGGCTGTATTTAACCGGTCACCCAATCGACCGTTACCTTGATGAAATTAAACGCTATGGCGGAGCGCGACTTGTTAATCTGCAACCCGGTGGTAAAGACAAAATTTCGGTTGCTGTTGGTCTTGTGTTAGGTGTTCGCGTATTAATTAATAAACGTGGCCGACGTTGGGCTTTGGTCACGTTAGACGATAAAAGCGCGCGTGTGGATGTCCGATTATTCCCGGATGACTATGATAGGTTTGAAGAAATCCTGCAAAAAGACGCTATTTTGGTGTGTAAAGGACAGGTCAGCTTTGATGATTACTCCGGAGGCATTACAATGACCGGCAGAGATATCATGACAATTGCTCAGGCTCGCGAAAATTTTATTCAATCCCTTGATATTCATATTGAAAGAGCGCAACTTAACACAAAATTGGTGAATGATTTTTATCAAATCCTTGATCAATACAAAGAGGGAAGTTGTCCGGTCAGGGTGCATTATAAGCGGCAAGAAGCAAAAGCGACGATGGAATTAGGCACACAGTGGCGTGTTTCGCCCACCGATACGCTAATTCACCAGTTAAAAATATTGGTTGGTGAAGAGAATATCTCACTACAATTTTAGAGATAATAGGCGATTGCCTGTTGTCATGCTTTAAGCATACAAACAAATATAGTAATATGGGCCCTTTGCAGCCGTAGTGTTACACAATTAGAATTACAACAATTACTAAATGATTTAGTAATTTTTACATTATTAGGTAAGTTATTTATGTCACTCAACTTTTTAGATTTTGAGCAGCCAATTGCTGAATTACAAACAAAAATTGAAGAACTTCAGTTAGTAAATCAAGGTCAGGATTTAGACTTAGATCTGGAAGAAGAAATTGCTCAATTGCGCAAAAAAAGTGAAGAACAAACACGTAAAGTTTTTGCAAATTTAGAGCCTTGGCAGGTGTGTCGTGTTGCACGTCATCCTGACCGTCCAAATACTCAGGACTACATCGACCGCATGTTCACCGACTTTCACGAGTTAGCAGGCGATAGAGCTTATGCTGATGATGCTGCCATTGTCGGTGGTACAGCTCGTTTAGACGGCATGCCGGTTATGATCATTGGTCATCAGAAAGGCCGTACAACCGCAGAGAAAGTTCGTCGTAACTTTGCTATGCCACGTCCTGAAGGTTACCGTAAAGCCTTGCGTTTAATGGAAATGGCTGAGCGTTTTAAAATGCCAATCATTACCTTTATTGACACCCCAGGTGCTTACCCTGGTATTGGTGCTGAAGAACGCGGTCAATCAGAAGCTATCGCTCGTAACTTAAAAGTTATGGCACGCCTTACGGTGCCAATTGTCTGTACGGTAATTGGCGAAGGTGGTTCAGGTGGCGCATTAGCCATTGGCGTAGGTGATAAGGTTAATATGTTGCAGTACTCAACGTACTCGGTTATTTCACCAGAAGGTTGTGCATCCATTTTATGGAAAACGGCAGAAAAAGCATCGACTGCTGCCGCGGCCATGGGTGTAACTGCGGATCGAATTAAAGAATTGGAATTGATTGATAACATCATTGATGAGCCTCTTGGTGGTGCCCATCGTGATTACGACTTAATGGCTAATTCAATCAAGCAATCCATTAAAGGTGATTTGGCGAAACTAAAAGAAATGGACAAAGAGGCGTTAATTGAACAACGTTACGAACGTCTAATGTCTTACGGTTACTGCTAATAAAAACCCAATAGAATAAAATGAAAGAGAGCGCATTAGCTCTCTTTTTTGTATGCTGTTTTCGCCATTCTAAATGGCAATTGACGGTGATTTTTTAATCAATGAATTTGATAGACTAACAATCATAAATGACTGAGCTTAAGCCACACATGGTAGAGAAAACGTTACTTGAGTTTTGCAAGAAAAAACACTTGTTAAAGCAAGCTGTCGTTATTGGCTACAGCGGTGGTGTTGACTCACAAGTGTTATTGTATGCTTTTGCAAAACTCTATCAGCAAGGGGCGCTTACAGCGCCGATTAAAGCGGTGCACGTTAATCACGGATTAAGTGATAATGCCGCCAACTGGCAGACGTTTTGTCAGCAACAAGCCTCCGCTTTAGCCATTGACTTTATGATTGAGCAAGTCACTTTACGTGAAGATAGCAACGAAAGCCTTGAAGAGCAGGCTAGGAATGCTCGCTATAACGCATTAGCGTCGCATATGGTTGATGATGCGGTGTTATTTACGGCACATCATCAGGATGATCAAGTCGAAACCCTCTTATTAGCATTAAAACGAGGTGCTGGTGTGCAAGGGCTTGGCGGTATGCAAGCCATCCGTCCGTTTGATAAGCACAGCAATCGACAAATAGCTCGACCGCTATTAACCCTTTCAAGAGCGCAAATAGAAGATTATGCACAGCACAATAAACTGCAATGGATTGAAGATGAGTCCAATCAAGATACTCGCTATGATCGCAACTTTATTCGCGCCGAAATCTTACCGCTTTTAAAAGCGCGTTGGCCGGGCATCAATGACACCATTAGTCGCAGCAGCTTGCATTGTCAACACACCCAACAATTGGTGAATCAATTAGCTGAAGCTGACTATACCCTTTGCTTGCAAGAAGATAGCAGTGTTCATATTGAGCAATTAGCAACACTAACACAAGAACGGCAGCACAATGTACTTCGCCATTTTATTGGTCAGCAGGGCGGTAAAATGCCTTCCTTAGCTCAGATCCAGCAGATGGTGAATATGTATCTGTCAGAGTCCAATGATAGTGTGGCAAAAGTCCAGTTAGGCAACAACTGGCTAAGGCGTTATAAAAAGGGATTGTATTTTACTAAGGACTTTGCCGACCTTAGCCAATGGCAGGTAACTATTAGGCTAGAACAATTGCCCCCTGAATGGCATGTTGACTTGCCTGATGGTTTAGGAACTCTGGTTATACAGCAGCATGAACCTGGTAACGATGAATTAATTCAGGTAGACAATCAATGGTTGATTGCACGTCCCGAGGGCGGCGAACAACTTACTATCGATTTTAATTCGCCAAAAGGGAAGTGTTTTCCTGAATATCGCACCAAGCGTCGTGAATTAAAAAAAGTTTTACAAGAGTTAAATATTCCACCATGGCGTCGAAAAAGGTTACCTTTTGTAAAATTTAGTTCAGATTTAGCCGCGGTACTTCCTTTGTTTACTTGTAAGGGGTATGTTGGCAACATAGAACAAAAGTGCCTGAAAATTCGATGGCATGAAACACAAACAAATAAATAAAATTAAGCCAAGCTTAACATAAAATGAAACCGTAAGAGGATTAACGTGACCGTAGCTGTATTGAAAAAGATTAACTCGATGAGTTTAGTCAAACAAATTATTATTGCCATTATATTGGGTACCCTAGTTGCGGTAGCCATGCCGGATGTGGCGAAAGGCTCTGCTATTTTAGGTAGCTTATTCGTAAGTGGATTAAAAGCTGTGGCGCCTATTTTGGTGTTTATTTTGGTTACTTCATCCATTGCCAACCAAAAAGCCGACAGTGATGCTAACCTGCGCTTAATTGTTGCATTGTATCTAATTGGTACGTTAAGTGCGGCTTTTGTTGCGGTCTTAATGAGCTTTATGTTCCCAACTGAATTAACCTTAAATCTAAGCAGTGCCACCGCTAACCCACCACAAGGGCTAGGGGAAGTGTTAAGTACCTTGGCATTCAAAATTGTTGATAACCCAATCAACGCCTTAGCAACAGGTAACTTTATTGGTATTCTTGCCTGGGGCTTAGGTTTAGGCTTTGCCCTTAAGCACGTAAATGTGCAAACCAAGAAGACAGTACATGATTTAGCCGATGCGGTATCAAGCATTGTTCGAATCGTTATTAAGTTTGCGCCAATTGGTATTTTCGGCTTAGTGGCCAATACGATTGCGACTACGGGGTTCTCGGTATTGGCTGAATACTCGCAATTGGTAATTGTTCTTGTATCATCAATGCTTATTATTGCTTTGATTATTAACCCGTTGATTGTGTTTGCGATTACTCGTTCAAACCCATACCCATTAGTCTTTACTTGTTTACGCGGCTCAGGTATTACCGCCTTTTTCACTCGTAGTTCAGCGGCGAATATTCCAGTAAATATGGCATTGTGTAAGAAGTTAGACCTGCATGAAGATACCTATTCTGTCTCAATACCTTTAGGGGCGACTATTAACATGGCGGGCGCGGCAATTACCATTACGGTATTAACCCTAGCAACAGCGCATACATTAGGCATTAATATTGATTTTGGTACAGCAATTTTATTAAGTGTTATTGCCTCTATTTCTGCATGTGGTGCTTCCGGTGTTGCCGGAGGTTCGTTATTGCTTATTCCTCTTGCTTGTAGCATTTTTGGTATTCCGAACGATGTGGCTATGCAAGTGGTTGCTATTGGTTTTATTATTGGTGTTATTCAAGATAGTGCTGAAACCGCTTTAAACAGCTCCACAGACGTTGTTTTTTCGGCGGCTGCCTCACATCATGTGACTAATAAATAATACCTTAGGTGTTGATTAGATGGCCCCTGTCGACTTTGGTCGGCAGGGGCTTTTTTATGGTTGGTAGGGGCTTTTTATGGTTGGTAGGGGCTTTTTATGGTTGAAAGTAGCTTATTACAATGGACCGGCAGCACGCGATAGGCAGCCTAGGGTATTTAATTAACAATCTTCGCTTAGGCTCAGGTGTTAATAAAGAATACCCACCGATGGAATTCCCTCATCCATGAGTCAATCGGCGTTAGGTTATCCTTGGCCGTCACTTATGCACCTAATCTGTGGATAAGTTTGTGTATTAGCTTGTGAAATGTAGAAAAAAGCCTGTAAAAGCGGGTGTTCAAGCGGCTGTATAGAAAACAACCACTTAAATTTAGTGGATAAAATTAGTTGATAAAGCGCAATAATTGCCGCTGGATCTTATTTTCGGTGGATAAGTTAAAATTTTCGGTTAAATTATCCACAGTATAGTGTGAGAATAGAAAATAGCCTCATTACAAATCCAAAAGAATGTGTTATTCTACAGCGTAAATTTTAATAATAAGGTTAGATGTCAGCTTTGAAACACGCACATATGCTTTTCGCCGTAATTTCGGTGACGTTATTCACGATTCGCTTCATGCTTTTAATGAAACGCCCTGAATCGCTTAATAATAAGTTTCTTAAGGTTTTTCCACACATTGTTGATACCTTATTGTTTATTCTCGGTATTGCCATGATGATTAAGTTATCATTATATCCAACCACGGTTCCGTGGATGGCTGAAAAGCTGCTTGCCGTACTTGCTTACATTTATACCGGCTACTTTACCCTGAAAAAAGCTCGTACCAATGCCATGCGCTGGTTTGGCTTTTTCGCAAGTTTAGGTTGGATGGTGCTTATTGCCCGTATTGCCATGACCAAAACCAATTATTTGTTCTAGAGCCGATTCAGCAATATTGCCCTAATAAACGAGCATTTATTGCTCGTTTATTTGTTAGGTGATTATTTAATAACCCCAAATACGTTGTTTGAACTACATGAAAGAATTACTTTTATCTGAACTTAAATTACCACAGATAAACTTTATAAATGCCCTGAGCCTGCTTGAAAGTGAACTATCAATAAGTTCACCTTCTGAGTTTGAACAGGGTATAAAGCAACTTGAAGAATTAGTTAGCCTTTGCCAAGGGGTGATCGAAACGATTGAAGACCCGTTAGATAAAGCGGATCGTTTAATTCAATGTTTATATGTTGATCAGCTACTGCTTGATAACGTGGTTGCCTTTTACCCGGTGGTGTCTCATCAATTAAATGCGGCATTATCGTTTAGATCAATTGCTCCCGTGCTTAAATCGATTATCTTAATGCACGTTATTCGTCGCTGTGGTTTTACCTGTGAAGCGGTTTTTGTGCCAGACGAACTGATGTTACGTCTGATCTGCGATGATGAATTTGCCATAATTTTCAATGTGATTGATGGCAAGCCAATTAATTGGTACGAGCTAGAAGATCGCGTAGATAATATTGAGCAGGTAAATGAGCCAATTACCTTGACCATTTTTTCAGACGACAAACTGCTGTTGCAATACTTGGTGTCATTGAAAAGTGCTTTGATCCGGGAAGTGAAGTTTGATCTGGCTTTAAAATGCGTGAACTTGATCTTGGCGTTAAGTCCTGAAGACCCGTATCATCGCCGAGATCGTGGTTTTTTATTGCAACAATTGGATTGCTACAAGGTCGCTTTTGATGATTATCAGTATTTTGTCGACCAATGCCCTAAAGATCCGGCTGCAAAAATTTTAGAACAACAACTGCAAAAAATTAATCAAATTGACACGGTATTACATTAGTATTTTTGAACCATTTTTGTGGCTTATAAACACTAATCAATAACAACAATAACGTAATACCAATAATACATAGTAAAGAGAAGGAAAATATGGAACATCAAGCATTAATTACTAATGACGCCTCGGTACTTGGCTTATTAGCAATCGTTCTAGGGGCGGTATTTTATACGGCAAACAGTAGTGATCCACGATGGAAAAAGTTTTATGCCATCGTACCTGCGGTACTGCTTTGTTATTTCTTACCATCGTTATTAAATAGCTTTGGTATTATTAACGGTGAAGAGTCTAATTTATACTTTGTTGCCTCTCGTTACCTGCTACCGACCTGTTTGGTGTTGTTAACTCTGAGTGTCGACTTAAAAGCCATTGCTGGTCTTGGTAAAAAAGCCGTTATCATGTTCTTTACGGGTACCTTTGGTATTGTGATAGGTGGCCCTATTGCCTTGCTTATTGTAGCAAGCTTTAGTCCTGAGCTTCTTGGTGTTGAAGGCCCTGATGCCGTTTGGCGTGGCATGACAACCGTTGCGGGTAGCTGGATTGGTGGTGGTGCTAACCAAACGGCAATGAAAGAAATTTATGAAGCAGGCGATAGCATCTTCTCTGCCATGATCACCGTCGATGTGATTGTTGCCAACCTTTGGATGGCCGTTTTGCTTATTATGGCATCGAATGCCAAGCAGATTGATGCCAAAGCCGGTGCAGACACTTCTGCGATTACCCGCTTGAAAGAAAAGGTAGAAACCTTCCAAAATGAAAACGCTAAAATTCCAGCTCTTAGCGATTTAATGGTGATTCTAGCCATCGGTTTTGGGGTTACAGGGTTTGCGCACATGTTCTCGGATGCAATCACCCCATTTATGCAGAACAACTACCCAGATTTAAAGAAACTAAGTTTCCATAGTGGTTTCTTCTGGATGATTATTTTTGCCACCACCGTCGGTATTATTCTATCGTTTACCCGTTTTCGAAAACTTGAAGGGGTAGGCGCTTCACGCGTTGGCTCTGCAATGTTATATATTTTAATTGCTTCGATTGGTATGAAAATGGATGTGACCATGATTGCCAAAGCACCTATTTATTTTGTGATTGGTATTATTTGGATGATAATTCATGCCTCATTAATGTTATTAGTTGCCAAGTTAATTCGAGCACCACTGTTCTATATGGCTGTCGGTAGCCAGGCTAACGTTGGTGGTGCGGCTTCTGCTCCTATTGTTGCATCAGCCTTCCACCCATCATTAGCGCCAGTGGGCGTGTTATTAGCGGTATTAGGTTACACCGTAGGTACTACGGCTGCTTGGTTCTGTGGGCAAATTTTACAAGCTGTTGGCTAAGTGTTGCTATACTAAATAGCAGTTGTCATACGCATTATTTATTTTTAAGAAAAACAGAGGAACCTATGGGTTTACAAACAATTAATTTTAACAACATTACTGTTGGTAACGACAAACCGTTTGTTTTATTTGGTGGCATGAACGTGCTTGAGTCGCGTGATTTGGCCATGAAAATTGTTGAGCATTACGTTGAAGTTACTCAAAAATTGGGGATCCCTTATGTATTTAAGGCATCTTTTGACAAAGCCAACCGTTCTTCTGTTAACTCTTACCGTGGTCCAGGCATGGAAGAAGGCTTAAAGATTTTTGAAGAATTGAAAAAGACGTTTGATATTCCAATCATTACCGATGTACACGAACCATACCAAGCACAGCCCGTTTCTGAAGTGGTTGATGTGATTCAATTACCTGCATTCCTTGCTCGTCAAACTGACTTGGTTGTTGCTATGGCAAAAACGGGTGCGGTAATTAATGTTAAAAAGCCACAATTTTTAGCGGCACACGAAATGCGTCATATCATCAACAAGTTTTCAGAAGCAGGAAACGAGAACGTGATCTTATGTGAGCGTGGTAGCTGTTACGGCTACAACAATTTGGTTGTTGATATGTTAGCCATGGATGAAATGACCAAGATGGCACCGGTTATCTTTGATGCCACTCACGCCTTGCAAGTGCCAGGTGGCCGCAGTGACTCTGCTGATGGTCGTCGTGCTCAAGCTGCACAGCTAGCTCGAAGCGGTATGGCATTAGGAATTGCCGGTTTATTTATTGAATCTCATCCTAACCCGAACGAAGCGAAATGTGATGGCCCCTGCGCATTACCTTTACACGCCTTAGAAGGTTACCTATCGCAAATGAAAGCCATTGACGATTTAGTTAAATCATTCCCACCGTTGGTGACTGATTAACTCATCCGGCTAAAACATTTATAAGAAAAGGCGGATCAATGATTCGCCTTTTTTGTATATGGATGATCACTTGCGATGATCGCAATAAATAAATGCCTTTGATATACTTTATTCATTAGAAAATTTTATCCATTACAGGTCTAGACTTTAACAATAATTATGGCGAATCGATTACCTCCCTTAAATGCGCTTAAAGCGTTTGAAGCATCTGCACGATTGCTTAGCTTTACCAAAGCTGCGAGTGAATTGTTTGTAACTCAGGCTGCGGTATCTCATCAAATAAAGTCATTAGAAAGCTTTCTTGGCTTAAAATTATTTATGCGAAAAAACCGCACATTGCTGCTTACCGAAGAAGGGCAGTCGTATTATCTCGATATTAAAGATATTTTTTCATCTTTGCACGAGGCAACCAGTAAGTTGGTGGCCAAGGGCGCGAAGGGAACGTTAACGGTAAGCATACACCCAAGCTTGGCCATTCAGTGGTTGGTGCCAAGGTTAACGGTTTTTAATAAATTAAATCCCGATATTGATGTGCGAATCAATGCCGATGATGGTGAAAGCGATACCTTGCCTGACGATGTCGATATTGCGTTTTTCTATGGTAGAGGCGAGTGGACGGGGTTAACCGCCGATAAAATAAAAACCGAATACTTACAGCCAGTATGTTCGCCATTATTGCTTGATGACTCCAGTAAATTGCTAACCCCGGATGACTTACAAAATTTTACCCTATTGCACGATACGTCTAGGCAAGACTGGAAACGCTGGTTTAAGCAAGTTCGCCTAAAAGGCTCAAACGTTGAACAGGGGCCTATTTTTAGTCACTCGGCCATGGTGTTACAAGCTGCCATGTATGGACAGGGAGTGGCTCTGGTAAAAAATATTTTGGCTAAACCCGAAATTGACAGTGGTCGACTTATTGCACCTTTTACCGATGTGCTGCTCAATAAGGATGCATATTATTTGGTGTGTCGTGATAATCAATCAAACATGGCACGTATTGCACCTTTTCGAAAATGGGTACTTGATACCATGCGCGCCGAAGGAGAAGACGTTGCCGAACACTAATAACCAAGACCCTAAACGGCCAGTCTCTAAAGTGCTCGCCTCTAAAGATGAAGATCTAGACTGGCACGTTGAAACGGTTGAAAATGCCATCGCCACTATCATTTTTGCTCATGGTGCTGGGGCGAACATGCACAGTGATTTTATTGAAGATGTTAGCAAGCAATTCCTGGACCTACAGCTAAATGTGGTGCGTTTTAACTTCCCTTACATGACCCAAAGAGGCATAGATGGTAAACGCCGCCCACCAAACAAAATGGATGTGTTAAAAGAATCGTTTCAACAGGTTATTGACGCCGTTGATGCACGCCTACCAGTATTTATTGGTGGCAAATCCATGGGCAGTCGAGTGGCTGCCATGTTATCAGAGCAGGAAGTCGTTCGCGGTGTGTTTTGTTTAGGTTACCCGTTTCACCCACAAAAGAAACCAGAAAAGCTTCGCTTAGAGCCCCTACAAGAAGGCGATACACCGACGTTAATTATTCAAGGCAGCCGTGATGCGCTTGGCAACCGAGACGAGATAAAAGAGTATTTATTAGGCCCGAACGTTGAGGTTGTCTTTGTTGAAGATGGCGATCACGATTTAAAGCCTAGAGTAAAATCCGGTTTTACTCATCAAGGTCACAAGCAACAAGCGGTTAATCTCATTAAGGCGTTTATTGCTGGGCAAATCGCATTGCTAGATTCAAAAAATAAGGCCGAGTGTTGCAATGAATTGTAAATTTTTACAACTATTTAGCGGCATTGTCGGCGCCGTTACGGTATTATTCTCGGCTTGGCTGAGCCATGGTGGTAAATCACTCCCACCAGAGCAATTACATAACGCCTATTTGGCGGTGATATTTGCATTTATTCATGTTATTGCCATCTTTATAGTAGTGATTTTATTTCATCAATTACAACGTCGTATTCTGCTTATAAGCGGAGCATTATTTGCCTTTGGCATCGTGACGTTTAGTGGATTCATTATTTTAAAAACGTTTGTTTCTATTGGCGTGTTATCAAAGTTAACACCTCTTGGCGGCATGGCGTTTGTGTTTGCCTGGTTATTACTGGGGACAACGATAAAAGGTAAAAAAGAGATATGACCGCAGTCATTTTGTATTGTCGCCCAGGTTTTGAAAAAGAATGTGGTGCTGAAATTCAAGAAAAAGCCGCTTGGAATGAAGTGTTTGGCTATTTGCAATTACGCAAAAACCAAGGCCTTGTTTATTTTCACTTATATGACAGTGAACAAGCCGATGATCTGATCAGCAAATTACCCTTAACGCGATTGATTTTTGCTCGTCAGTGGTTTGTGACTTTGGGTGAAGAAATCGATTTACCTGACTACAATCGAGTAGAAGCCATAGCCGATGCTTTAGGAAGTGAGTTTCATTATCAAGAGCTGCGTGTTGAAACGTGCGATACCAATGACGGTAAAGAGTTATCGAAATTTATTCGTAAATTGTCGGTACCGCTTAGACAGAATTTACGTAAATCGGGTGTACTTGCTGAAAAAGGCCGGGTAGATAGCGAACGTGGTGCCACCATTTTACATGGCTTGTTTTTATCCGGTCAGAAAGTGCAAATGGGCTACTCATTCGTTCGCAATTCTTCAGAACATGTTATGGGTATACACCGTCTTAAGTTTCCAAATGCCTCACCAAGTCGTTCAACCTTAAAGCTTGATGAAGCCTTTTTATATTTTATCCCGAAAGAGGAGCGTGAAGAGCGTTTGGCTTCAGGCCTTAATGCGGTTGATTTAGGCTCTGCGCCGGGTGGTTGGACTTATCAACTTGTTCGTCGTGGTATGATGGTTAAAGCGATCGATAATGGACCAATGGCCGATTCTTTAATGGAAACCGGTCAGGTAAAACATTACCAGCAAGATGGGTTTAAATTTAGACCAACCCGTAAAAACAACTACTGGTTAGTATGTGACATGATTGAAAACCCAACCAAGGTTGCTAAGTTGATGGCCAGTTGGATTGTCGAAGGTGATTGTAAAGAAGCCATGTTCAATTTGAAATTGCCTCCACAAGCGGGTCGTTATCAGTTAGTGATGAAAAATCTACAGAAAATTAAAGATATTCTGTCTGAAAGTGATGTTTGGTACGAAATGTACGCCAAACATTTATACTACGACAGAGAAGAAGTTACCGTGCATATTCGCCGCTTAAAGTAAGTCGATCGTTGCTCTCACTATAATGCGGGCTATTGCAGTGCATTATGGTTTTGGCTTTGGTTTTGGTTTTGGTGGGGCAGTTATGCTATGGCAGTAATACCGGGTCGTATAAAACAGTTGAAAAAAGAAAAAAAAGAGGATTATGGTTGCCCATAATCCTCTTAAAATAAACAAGTTTACGTTCTTATTATTTTAGACGTTATTATTATATTGTTCTGTAGTGGCGTTTTTACAAACGCTCTAGTAAGGCTTCGGTAAAGTCAGTTGTACCGAAGTTACCACCTAAGTCACGTGTAGTGCGGTCACCCGATTCAATCACATCTTTTAGAGCTTCACGAATCTTAGAGGCTTTATCGTTCATGCCTAAATATTCTAGCATTTGAATTGAAGCCAAAATTACTGAGCTTGGGTTTGCTAAGTTTTTACCCGCAATATCAGGTGCACTGCCATGAACGGCTTCGAAAATAGCACAATCTTCGCCGATATTGGCACCTGGTGCCATACCTAGGCCGCCAACAAGACCGGCACAAAGATCCGATACGATATCACCAAATAAGTTGGTGGTTACAATTACATCAAATTGCTCAGGGTTCATCACTAGTTGCATACAACAGTTATCAACAATCATCTCTGTCGATTCGATTTCTGGGTAATCTTTAGCAACTTCACGGGCTACTTTTAAGAAAAGGCCTGAGGTGGTTTTAAGGATGTTCGCTTTATGTACTGCGGTTACTTTTTTACGGCCTTCTTTACGGGCTGTTTCATAAGCAAACTTAACAATGCGGTATGCACCTTCACGAGTGATCAAGCTTTTGGCTTCGGCAACTTCACCATCTTCTGAGGTGATTTGACCTAAACCAGAGTACATCCCTTCGGTATTTTCACGAATGGTTAAGATGTCGATGTTTTCATAACGAGCACGTGTGCCTAGAAATGACGTTACTGGGCGTAAGTTGGCGTAAAGCTTAAATTTCTTGCGCAAGGTTACGTTAATTGATGTAAATCCTTCACCAACGGGTGTTGTTAATGGACCTTTTAAAGTGATTTTGTTTTTAGCAATTAAATCAAGAGTATTTTGTGGGACTAATTCACCGTGCTTTTCGAATGCAGCGAGGCCTGCGTCAGCATATTCGTAGTCAAAATCACAACCGGCTTTATCTAAAACTTGGATACATGATTCGATGATACTTGGTCCGATACCATCGCCTGGAATAACGGTAATAGTTTGCTTGCTCATTTATATGCCTTTATAAGGTAAATTTAACAATATTAATGGGTATTTTTTTAAAATTGTTATTATAGGAAAATTTAAATCTATAGCAGATGAACTGAACATCCGCTTTTGAGAACATGTGCATTATGTAACAAAAGTCGGCGAAAATCCTACAGTTTGTGCAGATATTCGATATAACTGGTGTGAATGTGAAAATAAGATGTTAAATGAATGTTGCGCAAACTGGTGCTCAGAATGCGCATTTTTATCGGTTATTGTGAATTGAGGTCACAAATGACAGGGCTGGTAAAACCGGTTTTAAAGCTGTTTGTAATCTAAGTAGGCGCTTTCGCCGATACCGATTAATATGCCATCTTTAAACAGTAGGGCTGTGCATTCATCTTGAGTGGTAATTCCGTCAGAATGCTTATGCTGGGTTCGATAAAACATCACTTGATAGCTTTTTTCATTAACTTTTTTTGCTTCAGTTAAATCAGGAGCACCCAAGTCTTGCAAAGTCTTATCTGCACTGGTTTTATCAAGTGCGAGCGTGTTAATGTATTTTCGATTAAAGCCTTCGCGCTCATCCCATTCCATCTGTATCGGAGTATCTTGATAGAAGTGCATTACCCCAGCGGCAAAAACACCGTATATGATAAAGGCAATAACAACACGAAAAACAATCTTTTTATTCATATTAAACCCTAAAATCGGAAATTATTCTGTGTACGACAATGGACACATTGTACCTAAATTATCTTAAAATTTAACAAAAATTTAAACGAAAAATCGATTAACTGTTGGTTTCATGCTCAAGACGGATATCTTTTAGGTTAAAGCCCAGTGGAATGTCGGTTTTTAATGGTAATATTTGCTGACATAATTGAATGCTTAACTGTGAATCCTTGAGTTTGTTGGCGATGGATTTCTTTAAATCGTCCGCCGCTAAAATGCCCGAAAGTGATCCATATTGGTTAATCAATTCAGCAGCATTTACCGGACCAATGCCCGCAACACCTGGTATTTTATTGGTGGAATCCCCGGTAAGGGTCCAATAGTCGACAAGTTGATTTGACTTTACATCAAACTTCTTTTTAACAAAGTCTTCATCGTTATAGCATTTTTTAAAGTAATCAAACACTTTAACGTGCTCACCAATAAGCGGCAAAAAGCCTTTATCGGTGGAGATAATGGTGGTGTTCTGACCTCTTAGGGCCACTTTTACCGCCAAGGTGGCGATAAGATCATCAGCCTCATCATTCTCGGACTCCAATGAGTCAACGCCTAGTTCCAAAAAACCATCCTGTATTTTGCCAAGGCTTTGCTGCAAATGCTCAGGCATTTTTTTACGGCCTTTTTTATAGTCCGGAAATACCTGATATCGCCAACAAGGCAACTTACAGTCAAATACCGCTAAAGCATGAGTTGGCTCAAATTCATTCAGAATTTTTTGCAGGGCTTTATTGGTGTTGATTTTGGTGTTGTGAATGATTTGTTCCTTGGTTTTATCGGAGATATGATCCAACAACAGGAACGGGCGCTCCTGAACCGCATAAATTCTGCGGATCAGGTTCATGGCATCAATGAGAACTAAATGGGCTTGTGCTTGCATTTTTTATAATTATTTTTCAGAAACTATCTCATAACAGGGCGTATATTTACTGCCGGGTAGTTTCATACGTTGTTGATTTACAAATGATGATAACAGGTTATCCATGCGAGACATAATATCTTTATCACCAGAAATTTGATATGGACCATTTTCGCGAATGTTTTTCACCCAATCGGGCTTTACATTACCCGCGACAATGCCAGAAAACACTTTACGTAAATTCGCTGCTAGCTCATTAACGGGCAAGTCTTTACTTAAGCTTAGGCTCGCCATGTTTTCGTGAGTAGGTTCAAACGGACGTTGAAATTGTTCTTCAATTTCTAGGCTCCAGTTATAATGATACGAGTCGCCAACCGCACGACGATAACTGATTACCGAGTCAATATTTTCCTTCAGGTACTGAGCCACATCCGCTTCGTTGCCAATGATGATGGTATATAGTTGTCGAGCATCTTCACCAAGTACGTCACCGACAAATTTATCTAGCTCTTTAAAATAGCTTTCGCTTTCTTTTGGACCGCTGAGTACCACAGGTAATTTTTGCAGCTTATTTTCTGGGTGCAATAAAATACCAATAATAAACAGTAACTCTTCGGCCGTGCCAGCCCCACCAGGAAAAATAATTAAGCCATGGCTCATGCGAACAAAGGCTTCAAGGCGCTTTTCGATGTCCGGCATAATGATCAGTTCATTTACGATGGTATTAGGCGGCTCGGCAGCAATAATGCTAGGCTCTGTTAAGCCAATATAGCGACCACTGTAATTGCGCTGTTTCGCGTGACCAAATGTTGCCCCTTTCATTGGTCCCTTCATTGCCCCAGGGCCACAGCCCGTACAAATGTTTATGCCGCGCAAGCCAAGCTGATAACCCACTTGTTTGGTGTATTTATACTCGATTGGGCCTATTGAATGTCCACCCCAACAAGTGATTAAGTTGGGTTCACTATCGAGTTTGATGCTACTGGCATTACGGACAATATCAAAGACAATATGGGTGATCATCTCTCTTGGTCTTGGTTTTGGAATGGATAAATAACGGTTTGAAATAAATAAGATATCGCGTAATACCGCCGATAATTGTTCACGGATCCCTTTAATGACTTTTCCATCGACAAGAGCGTGTTGAGGGGGATTGATTAAACGAATTTTTACCCCGCGCTCACGCTTAAGGATTTGTATATCAAAATCTTTATATGTTTCATAAATGGCTTCGGCATCATCGGTATTACTGCCAACGTTAAGAACCGCTAAAGAACAATTTCGGTATAACTGGTACAAGTCGCTGTTTACCGACTTTTGGAGCATATTGACTTCTAAGGGAGAAAGTAAGCACATATTGCCTACCGGATTAATTTCAATTTGCATATATCATCCTTCTGACAGACCAATAAAATGATGGTTCATATTGTCAGTGTAGTTTATTAATGCTATGAAAAATAGGGAGTTTTAAAAAGATTTGTAAGTAAAAATTTAGATAGGAACACGAGGGGTTGGTGATAAATATAACCAACCCCTCAGGGTATTAACGCAAGTTTCTGTATTATTGACGCAATGTTCTATTTCTTGGTGTTTGCAAGGCTTCACTAGAGCGAAATGGATTAATGTCCAAGCCGCCACGTCGGGTGTAACGGGCAAACACACTTAATGACTCACAGCCACAAAACTCCATGATATCGGTATATAAACGTTCAACACATTGCTCATGAAATTCATTATGCTCTCGAAACGAAATCAAATATTTGAGTAAGGTTTTGTGATCAATTGGTTTCCCTCGGTATTTAATATAAACGCTCCCCCAATCCGGCTGATTGGTGATCAAACAATTTGATTTTAATAAATGGCTTACCAAGTGTTCTTCAATCACACTTTGGCTTTCATCAACACAGCCCTTTAACAAGGTGCGATCAAACTGATAGTTGTTTACTTCAATATCTAAATCATCAATTTTGTGAGCGTTGATGTCGGCTATGCCTAAAATAGGGCAATTATCCACTTCAAATAGAGTTACTGTTGCTGGTGCTCCTGCAACCTTAGATAAGTCTTCGGTTAAGGCATCTTCGACGTCTTGCCAGCTAGCAAATTTACTTTGGTTGAAGCTGTTTAGGTATAATTTAAACGATTTCGATTCAATTAAATGCTTACTGGTTACCGGAAAGCGAAATTCAGCCAAAGCAACTATCGGTTTCCCTTTGCTGTTTAACCAAGATAATTCGTAGCCATACCAAATGTCCTCACCAAAAAACGGCAAGTTATTCTCGTCCAACTGCAAGTCTTCACGGTTTAAAGAACGGGGGACGCCTTGCAAAAGAGCAGGGTTGTATTTACTGGCATAATCCGTGGTTTTACCAAGGACAAGAGATTTTAATTCGTCAGCATTTTCGTATTGAGTCATATTGTTCAGTGTTAATTCGCTTTTAAGAAGATTATAATTGTTGCTCAATACCAACAGCATTAACTATGTGCTAAGTATGCAGATAATTAATGGGCTTGGTATAATGACAACAATTCATATTTATTAAGGTCTATTTTAGCTGATGAGCAACCTGACACCAACCCTTGTACAAACTATTGACACTTTTACAGAAAAATTTATCAACAATGTAAAAAAACAGACTGGGCAACTACCCAAGGTGGAAGCCGATACCGATTGGCCATCACCATGTGAAGTTGGGGAGGTTGATAGTGATGGTATGGTGCAATGGCAGCCGGCTCTGATTGATGAAACCTTAGAATTTAATAATATTGAACAAGCCTTAGATATTAAAATTCACCCAGACATTGAACAATATTTTTGCCATCAGTTTAGTGAGTCCATCATGGCAAAATCAAACCAAGGGCAATTAGAGTTACTGTTTGCTTGGAATAAAGATGATTTTGAACGTCTTCAGCAAAATATTATTGGTCATATTTTAATGAAGCAAAAGCTGAAACAGGACATTACCGTATTTTTTGCGGTCACCGATGAAGAAGATATTAACTTAGTTATTAAAAACGACACCGGTGAGGTGTGGGTAGAGCCCGTTGGTTGTGAACCAAAAACCTTGGTAAGTCCATCTTTAGCCGAATTTATTGCCCGATTAGATGTGGCTTGTTAAGCTATTTTTTTGTCATTTGCTCAAGTTGCTTTTCCAGTTCTGAAATTTTTTGTTGAAGTGGTTTTATTGCGGCGCTAATTTGTTGGTCAATAT
Organism: uncultured Thalassotalea sp.; assembly: GCA_947502355.1. Lineage (GTDB taxonomy): Bacteria > Pseudomonadota > Gammaproteobacteria > Enterobacterales > Alteromonadaceae > Thalassotalea_A. The sequence continues at coordinate 65,940 of CANMZP010000022.1, forward strand.
AGTTGGCTAACGCTACATCCATGCCACTGTTTTCTTCAGTGGCTTCCTCTATTGGCTCTGGCGCAGTAGGGTTATTCTGCCAATATTGCAATCCCGAAATAAGTTTGGCCAACGGTGTGCCTTTAGGCATGCCTGCTTTAATTAACGCAACGGTTGGGGTTTTGCCTTTGGCAGCAATTTTTGCTGCAACTTGGTAAATTTGGTGATCTATGCTCATTTTTAACTCATAAATTGTGAAATCTCTCAAATAATAGCCAAATACACTAACCATGTCACCAACTAAGATACTTGATAAGGTTAAAGTCCTTATAAATCAGTGTTTTAAAAAGTTGGCGTGTTGTTTGCTATCAATTGGATATGAGATGTTTACATTGATTTATCATTATCCTTACTTGTTTTAGTTAGAAGAGAGAAAAAATATGAAAAAGCCTTTAGCTACCCTTTTACTTCTTGCGCCGTTATCACTTGGTTTAACGGGCTGTATTGTTGTTGCCGATGGTGACGGCGGGCACAATTCATGGAGTAGTGACTTTGAAGATCGTGAATACGATAATCGTAAAAAAATCGCCCGTTTAGAATTAAATATGGGGTATTTAGAAGTACAAGATTATTTAGGTGTACCCGACTTCAATGAAACGTATCAAAAGGAAGGTGAGCAAATTCAGGTGCTATTTTACCGCACCAATCGCAAACATAAAGACTCATTAACCACCAAAGATGAATGTACTCCTTTGGTATTTAAATCAAGCAAATTGATTAGCTGGGGAGAAAAGGCTTACAGCCAAATTTAGATTTATCCTCTGCGCAAAAGGTTGTCGAGCTCATCGACAACCTCACTCCAATCAGAGTCGAGAGCAATTGCTTCTGATAGAAATGCCGATTGTGAGGTGGACCAAAATTTTGCATCTGCCAAACGGACATGACTGGCCAAGCCCCGATTCGATTCAATAAACCGTCTTATTTCCAACGATTCATTATCCAGACCAAGTTGTGCGAATAATGTTGCCATGGTCGGTCTTGATAAATCCATGCTGCCCCCTAAAAAAGATAACTCATCTAAATAACATCTTCATCAATGATTATAGACCCAATAATACATTTATAAGTAAGCTGAGACTTAATTTTCGCTTCATTGGATTTGATTAAATTTGACTCTTGTTCGTGATTCTTGATAAGGTAAATTTTCATCCATCACTATAATAAATAATCAATATGGATGATATTTATAGCTGTGTTAACACAAAGGTTATTGCAAATAGATTCTATTTAAACGCCTTTATTATAAATAATATTAGCGGCTTAACAGCATTACATATTTCCCGCTGAAAAAACTAAATAAGAACAGTCTAAATAAGAACAATCACAATAAAACAATTTAAACAAAGTAACGGAACAAGATTGAATTATGAATGATGTCACTTTAGCGACAAACACCGATATTCGCGCAGCCTACTTAACCGCATCTGAGTTAAAGCTGGCGGCTTCACTTCTTTACCAGGCTTACCACGATGATCCTGTTTTTATGGATATTTTTGCGCAGGGTAATGCCGATTATGAACTCAGCTTACGTGCCTCCATTCGTGAGGAGCTTAATGCCTTCTGGCAAGCCAAACAACCTATCTTAGGATTGTATATGGAAGAAGCGCTGGTTGGGGTGGCTTGTTTGCATCGTCCTACGCAACATTTTGGTGCTGAGCGTTTTTGGCATTGGCGTTTAAAAATGATGCTTAGCTCGGGGTATTTAAATACTAAGCAAATGATCAAAAAAGAAGAGTTGATCACCGAAGCTGTGCCAATGCAACATTTCCATATGCTGTCTTTTATTGCCATTCACCCGTTGCATCAGCATCATGGTTTTGGTCATTATTTGATGGCCGCGGTAAATACGGTATTAGATGACGATGAACAAAGTGAAGGGGTTGCGGTTTATGTGACCAGCAATAAATATCTTGAGTTCTTCAAGGAATGTGATTATGAAATGGTTAAGGAAGTGACGGTTGGTAATGTTACCGGCCCGCTAATGGTACACAAGCGCCAATGATGATTGCTTATGGACTAACGGCTTAAATTTTAATATCGAATAGTTATTACCAAAAAGCCTAATACCAAAAAGCATAGAAGCCTGTATTGTTGATGAAGTTTACTCTTTAAGCTTCATCAGCAACACGCCTTAAAATTTCGCTCATTTATCAATATTCTTCCGCTTTAAGGGCACATTGCATTCTATCATTTAGACCCAAATCCCCCTATAATCATCTGAAAGTATTATCAAAAGGTTAACTCATGATGGCACAACCCTACCCAATTGGTACCCAAGGCACCCCATGGCAAGCAAAAGAAAAGCAAGCGTGGTTATCTTTACAGAAAGTTAAGCGCTCTTATCAAGATGAAGTGTTGTCTCTTGTTAAGCCATTGGCCAAAAATTTTGAAGTAATCCAATACGGTAACATAGATTATGATGCCAACTCGTATCCTTTATGGGCGCTGAAAACTCGAGCCTGGCAAGAAGATAAACCTTGCGTATTAGTAACCGGTGGTGTGCACGGCTATGAAACAAGTGGCGTACATGGGGCTATTCGCTTTGCACAAACCGTCGCTGGCAAGTACCAAGAGGATTTTAACTTTGTGATTGCGCCATGTGTGAGCCCTTGGGGATATGAAACGATTAATCGTTGGAATCCAAATGCGATTGATCCGAACCGTTCATTTTATGCCGATAGTCCCGCAGGGGAGTCGGCTGCATTAATGGCCTTGGTGGCCGATATTAAAAAGCAACATGGCTGCCAATTTTTGGCGCATTTCGATTTGCATGAAACCACCGATACCGACAACAGCGAATTTCGTCCAGCTTTAGCGGCAAGAGATGCAAAGGTTCAAACCAATTGGAATATTCCTGACGGTTTTTATTTGGTAGGGGATAGCGAAAACCCACAAGATGATTTTCAAGGAGCGATGATCAAGTCTGTTGAACAAGTGACTCATATTGCACCTGCCGATGAACACAATCAGTTAATTGGCGTAGACTTAGCCCAATTTGGGGTGATTAATTACCCTACGCATGCGTTAGGCTTGTGTGCCAGCGTAGCCAATGCCCAATATTGCACAACCACCGAAGTCTACCCGGATAGTCCAAAGGTTGATGGCGAAAACTGTATTGTTGCGCAAGTTGCTGCCATTACCGGTGGTCTGGATTATTTAAACAAGCGGTAAACACCTCAAGTACTATCTTTAATGAAGGCTTAAAAAAGGAAGCTAAAGTATGATCCTAATTACCGGTGCAAGCAGTGGGCTAGGGGCTGCTTTAGCATCACTTTACGATAAAGATAATGAATCGCTTTTGCTGTGTGGTAGGCACGCAGAGCGTTTATCTAATGTCAGTAACGCTTTGCAAAACCGTGCTGGGTTGTTCTTAGGGGATTTGAGTGTATCAACCGATACAGAGCGACTCTATAACCAAATAACCAAGCCCCCTAAAATGATCATTCATTGCGCAGGTAGCGGTTATTTCGGCCCTTTAGAAAAGCAAACCTCAGATAACATTGAGCAACTGCTTAAAAGTAACGTGTTAAGCAGTACCTATGTTTTGCAACAAGCGGTGAAGCATTTTAAAAATCAGCCAATAAGGGTTGTGGTGGTTATGTCCACGGCGGCTTTGCAAGCAAAAGCTGGTGAGACAACCTATTGCGCCGCAAAATGGGCCGTAAAAGGTTTAGTCGAGTCATTACGCCTAGAGCTAAAGGGCTGTGCAATGCAATTGATTTGCGTATACCCCGGAGGCATGGATACCGATTTTTGGCCATCTTCTGGTAAGAAAATGGATACCTCTGGTTTTATGCAAGCAGAAGAAGCGGCCATCATGATAAAACAAGCGCTTGGACAGACCGAACATGGTTATGTATCGGATATTACGGTAAATAGGCAATAATAAAACATGGCGAAGTAGTACGTGCTCGAGCAGTTTTTTATCTTTATCATCAGCTTTATTGCAAACACTCTTTCTTCTTTAGCAGGTGGTGGTGCGGGGTTACTGCAGTTGCCAGCTCTTATCTTTCTTGGCTTACCGTTTGGCACCGCCTTAGCAACCCACAAAATTGCTACCGTAGCACTCGGTCTTGGTGCCTCCATAAAATACCTTGGCAACAATCAATTTCGTTGGCAATTGGTCACGATTATGATTGCAGGGGCATTGCCGGGCGTTGTACTTGGTGCCAATATCATTTTGTTTATTCCCTCTAACTTGGCCTTGATTGCCTTGGGCGTTTTAACCATTGGCTTGGGTATTTACTCCATTGTTAAACCAAACTTAGGACTGATTGAAACAGCTAAAAACCAATACCCTATGGGCTATATTATTGGCGCCGCAGGGCTGTTTTTCATAGGTATCTTAAACGGTTCACTTACTTCTGGTACCGGGTTGTTTGTAACAATATGGCTTATCTACTGGTTTGGTCTGTCTTATAAACAAGCTGTAGCCTATACATTGGTGCTTGTCGGTGTGTTTTGGAATGGTACCGGAGGGCTTACCTTGTCATTGCAAACCCCGGTGCAATGGAGTTGGTTACCCGTACTTTTGTTGGGCTCATTTTTAGGCGGGTATTTAGGCGCTCATCTGGCCATTGTAAAAGGCAATCTTTTGGTTAAACGTGTTTTTGAAAGCATGACCATCTTATCTGGCCTGGCGCTACTGCTTAAAGCGCTTTAACAATTTGATAGCGAAAAACTTACAACTCATCTCAACGACTCTAGTATTTCATTTTTTTATGTGCGTATAATTTGCTCAGATTGTATTGTTCATAATTGGCTCTTAATGCTCATATGTGATTAATTTATATAATAATAAAGGAATAAAGATGATGAAGAAGCGAGTTTCTCTAAGCTTAGTTGCGGCAGCACTAAGTTTAAGCATTAGTCACTCTGCACAAGCAACGGTGGTGATGAAACCGACTGAGTTTGCGCAAAACAACTACGCCGAAAAGCTGTTAACTGGTAACTATAATGCAAGCATCACTCGCCCGGAAGCTCTACTGGGCTTTGAGGTTGGTCAAAAAACGGCAACTCCTGAACAAATTAACAATGCGGTTCGCCATTGGGCAGAACAAAGTTCACGCGTAAAGCTGGTTGAGTACGCAAAAAGTTATGAAGGTCGTTCATTACATTACCTGGTTGTTTCTAGTGAAGAAAATTTAGCGCGTCTAGATGAGATAAAAGACAATGTGCAAAAGCTGGCACACCCAAGTAAGCACAGCAAAGCAGAACTAAATAACATCATCGAAAACCAACCTGCAACCGCGTGGATGGCCTACAGTATTCACGGTAATGAATCCTCTGGCTCTGACTCCGCTTTAGCTTTTATTTATCATTTAATTGCATCAGACGATGCCAAGGTAAAGCAACAGCTTGATGACATGGTGATCATGATTGACCCTATGATGAACCCAGATGGTCGTGCTCGCTTTACTAAGAAGTTGCAAGAGCATCGTGGCACAGCGCCAAATGTAGATACTCAGTCTTTATTGCATTCCGATGTGTGGCCATGGGGCCGTACCAACCATTATTACTTTGACTTAAACCGTGACTTTTATTTTGCGGTTAATCCTGAGTCTCGTGGCCGAATAGATGCCATTAACGATTGGTACCCGCAGTTAATGATTGATGCTCATGAACAAGGCGCATTAGACAATTTCTTAATGGGCCCACCACGAGAGCCTATCAACCCGCATATTCCGGCAAGTAAGAAACATTGGGGGGAAGTTTTTTCTGCAGAGCAAGGCAATGCCTTTGATGAGAAAAACTGGCAGTTTTACACGGGGGAGTGGTTTGAAAACCTATACCCTGGTTATTCAAACTATGCAGAGTATCGTGGTAGTGTGCACATTTTATATGAACAATCTCGTACAGCGGAAGATGGCGTTCGCCTTCGCAACGGTAATGTAAGAACCTACAAAGAATCTGTTCATCATCAATTGGTGAGTTCATTAGCGAACCTTGAAACCTTGCGTAAAAACAAAACTGCCTTATACCAAGACTTCGTTGATGACCGCCGTAAAGTGGCTTCATCAAACAGCGAATATGCCAACCAAAGTTTTGTTGTCTTACCGTCAGATAACATTGAGCGAGAGCAGAAATTTATTGAATTAATGCAACGCCAAGATATTAAGGTTTACCGTACTAGCAAAGCCATGAAAGTGGATGATGCGTTAACTTGGCAGGGTAAAAAATTAAACACTACTACCGTGCCGAAAGGGGCGTTAGTTATTCCTAACCGTCAGGCTGAAGCGCGTTTAATTGCTGCGATTATGGAATTTGATACCAAGATTTCTGATGCCGTATTATTGGAAGAGCGCCAGAAGACTCTACGCAATGGCTCTTCGCTTATGTACGATACAACCGCTTGGAACGTAACCATGATGTATGGCATGGAAGCATTGCAAGTGGGGGAACATATTGATTCAAACATGCAATTGGTTGAACCTGTGAACAGTGAAAATAAAACCGGTGGCTTAAAAGAGATTAGTGATAATGCCATTGCTTATTTCACCTTAGGTGGTAGTGATGCCAGCTTGGGCTTTGCGGCGCGCCTACTTGAACAGGATGTAACCGTACGTGTGCTTGATAAAGCAACCATAATGGGTGAACACACATTATCTCGCGGTAGTGTCGTGATTAATAATGTTGATAACACATTGCCTAAGCGTGACTTATTGGCATTAATCGAGCAAACGGCCAAAGATACTGGCGTTTGGGTTGAAGGCTTAACGCAAGGTGCTGGTAAAGATTACATGCCGGATATCGGCAGTAGCCATTTCTCTTTATTAGAGAAGCCACAAATTGCCGTTATTGCGCAAAAATCGGTGAATCCATATGATATGGGAACAATTTGGCATCTTATTGATACCAAACTTGGTATTCGTCACAGCTACATTGATAGCAATCGATTAGGTGGTATGGATCTTTCTCGCTATAACGTACTTGTTTTACCGGATCAATACAGCGGTCAGCCATTTAGCAAAGGTGAGATTAAAAACCTTGAAAATTGGGTTAAAAATGGTGGTACGTTAATTGCTATTGATGGCTCGGCAAAAGCACTTATTAAAGCGGATGGTTTCACTAAGGTTAAGCTGCTTGAACAAGTGGCTGAAGATCAAGATAAATTTGATTTATCATTGCAACGCGAGTGGCTTGCTAAGCAAGATAACATTAGCAATAGCAAGTTAATCAATAGCTACCAAGTACCGGGTGAAATTGAAGTGCCGTGGTCAGTAGAAAAAGAAAATAAAGCGATGGATAAAAAGTCGTTTGAGAAATGGAGCAAATGGACCAGTCACTTTATGCCATCGGGCGCGTTTGTTAGTGGTACAACCGATCAAAAACATTGGTTAACTTACGGTGTGGGTGATGTACTGCCTTTGTTAGTTGAAAACTCACCCGTGTTTATGTCAGATGACAGCTCACAAGCGGTTATTCGCTTTGGTCAGTGGCAGAAAAACAGTAAGGCGAAAAGTCAGCGTTTAGGTTGGGCTAATATTCCTGAAGGATACTCAGTGCAATTACGAATGAGTGGTTTGGTATGGCCTGAAGCACAACAACGTTTAGCCAATGGTGCGTATTTAACATCAGAGCGCAAAGGTCGAGGACAAGTTATCATGTTCTCTGGTCAGCCAAATTTCCGTGGTGCAACCAAAGGCACGGCAAGATTGTTGCTTAACGCCTTGGTTTATGGCCCAGGTTTAGGCGCTAGACAAATAATTGAATTATAAGAATAATTCAACCTAAAAGAATAAAGGCATCGACGATTTACGCGATGCCTTTTTTGTACAGGGATGTACTTATATTGCGGTGACAGGGATGTGATGGAGCAATGATTGTAGCAACTCCCTTTAACTAGACACCCGCCATAAAATAACACTTCTCTTAACTAGACACCCACAATAAAATCGTACTTCTCTTAACTAGACACCCACCATAAAATCACACTTCTCTTAACTAGACACCCGCCATAAAATCACACTTCTCTTAACTAGACACCCGCCATAAAATAACACTTCTCTTAACTAGACACCCACAATAAAATCGTACTTCTCTTAACTAGA
>CANMZP010000023.1 GCA_947502355.1 uncultured Thalassotalea sp.
TTTTTTGTTTCCTCTAGATGAGTGTTGCAGGGTGCTAAAATCTGGCCACCCGGAGCAAGACCAAATAGGGTTCCTTAAGGCGTGGCTCGCGTTGACACACTTTCTGGGACGGTATGCTTTTTCTCTTTTCATCTGTTCAATGAGCATCACTTCTTCAGCTTAACTGCTGAGCCTCTTATCCTCAGCTTATATCCAAAACCTTAGCCATGGCTTGTTTGTTTTTTCCAAACTTCATAGAAAAGTCGTAAATACTCATACCGTTACAAGTTACTTTTTGGCTGACGTATTTTTTGCTTAAGCCGGAGCTTTTTATTTCATTGTGCATAGCTGCGGCATTGCCTCTTAAAGCTATCATGCACAATTTTGCTGAAACGCTGTTATCTGTAGCTTTGTATTTTGTCGTTTGCGCATTAGCCGATAGTGGGCTTGCTAAAGTGATCAGTAACATTATCATTTTCATATTTTTCGCCTTTTAAGTAAGTAGTTCACTTACAAGGATGGGCCAAATTTGAAAATTGTTGTTTCTGAGAAATTAGCAAATGTAATTATTCTTGTTTCATTAATATTATTGAAACAATTAGATGTTCGTAACTCACGTCTATCCCTTGATATAATTGGACTCTTGCATTCTTAGACGAAAACCGAGTATGCAGTTTGTAACATTACCTGGAAATTCTACTTTCCTTTCTTTGCCCTATAAAGCATTAAAGAATAGTCACGTACTCATTGTGTGGTGGGGATATTGGGGGGATAGTATTCGAATATAGCTAATGGGGAGGCTGTGAGGATGACTGGTTTTTAGTCTCCTCACCTAACGCCCCTATTGATAGGATTATGCTTTCTTGTTTTCTATATTTAAATCCATGGAGTTCATCCACGCTTTGTAATCAAGTATATTGGCTGGCAATATCACTTTTCGGTTTTTCTTACTCAATCCTTTAATCTGCCTGATGTATTGTTCACTCAATTGCATGTTTAAGGCTTTCTTACCACCATCTTGGTTGATTACTTCGGCTACTTTGCTAATTGAATCTGCGGTTGCTTTTGCTAAGGCCATAATTTCTTCCGCTTTACCTTCTGCAGCGTTTATACGGCGTTGTTTTTCACCTTCTGATATATTGATGGTTTCACGCTTTAAACCTTCAGATCGGTTTATCACACTTTGTTTGTCACCTTCACTCTTTGCTAAAATGGCACGACGTTCACGCTCAGCATTTACTTGCATTTCCATTGCCAGACGTACGGTTTCAGGTGGTGTAATATTTTTGATTTCATAACGGTGCACTCGTATGCCCCAAGTCTCACCAGCTTTATCTAATACATCCACGACTTTAGCACTTATCAGGTCTCGCTCTTCGAACGTACGATCCAAGTCGAGTGTACCAATGACCGAGCGGGTCGTTGTTTGCGCAAGTTGCATTGCTGCAAAACGATAATCGGTGATGCCGTAGCTTGCTTTTACTGGCTCGGTAACAGAAATATAAATCACCCCATCCACTTCGACGTTTACTTCGTCCTTTGAGAAACACTCTTGTGGTGGTACGTCAATGGTTTCCTCTTTTAAGTCCTGTATGTAGGCAACACGGTCAATAAACGGGAATAGGGCATGAAAGCCTGCATCCAAGGTTTTATGGTACTTACCCAATCTCTCAACGACATAGGCTGATTTAGTTGGTACTAAGCGTATGGATTGAAATAATTTAATAACAAAGACCAGAAAAATTAAGCCCCAAACCACGAATACGAAAATATCACCGGCGCTATATTGTTCAAATAATCCCATTACTTATCTCCTTGCATTGTGGCTGTTACTTTATCCATACCTTCAAAAAAACCTTCTAGTTTGGCAATTTCTGTTGGCATAATAGACACATCAGCGGTATTTATAACCTCACCGGTTTGTTGGATAAACTCTTCCATCAAACGCATTTTTATCGCGTCATCACCACAAGGTTGATTGGCTGCTTGTGCAATTAAACTCATGCCTTGAGCCGTGGCGTCGGCTATGATTTCGATTTCTTTGGCTCGACCTTGGGCTTCATTGATTTGTTTTTGTTTGTCACCTTCGGAAAGGTTAATGGCTTCTTGGCGTTCACCTTCGGATAAGTTAATCATTGAATCTCTCGCCGCATTGGCGAGGGTAATTTCTGCACGCTTGTTTCGTTCGGCTTCCATTTGCTTTTCTAGCGTATGGATAACATTTGATGAAGGCGTGATATTACGCACTTCATAACGTAAAACTTTTATACCCCAAGGATCGGAAGCTTTATCAATTTCCCGCACAATGGTTTCGTTTAAGGTATCACGCTCAGAAAATGTATGGCTTAATGAGAGTTTACCAATTTCACTTCGCATCGTGGTTTGTGCCAAATTGACACTGGCTCGTCGATAGTCTTCAATGCCGTAACTTGCCTTAGCGCCATCCATAACCTTTATATAGACTAAGCCATCGACATCAATTTGGATGTTATCTTTTGATATACAGCTTTGCGCAGGGATATCTAGGACCTGCTCTCGAGTTTCATGACGATAGGCGACCCTATCAAAAAATGGGATTAAAAAGTGTAGACCAGGTTGCATGACGGCTCTAAATTTACCCAAGCGCTCGATTACGCAAACTTCGCGCATTTCAACAATGAGTACCAGTTTAAAAACGATAAAGAGGATAATTAATAATAAAAAAGTGAATATGGCAAACACTAGACTCTCCTTGATATAGGTGGAAGAATTTATCTCCCTGTTATTATGGCTCTTATTGAGCTTTTATTAGATTAGCTTAACACGAAACTTTTAATTTAATCTGCTTTTTCAACAACATAAGAAATATTTTCGCGGCAGATGATTTTCGCTTTTTGGCCTGCCTTAATTTCACCGCCATCACCAAGTGCCGTCCATTCGGTGCCTTGAAACTCGATGCGCCCTTGTTTCGTGCCCGGTCCGATGGTTTCGATAACTTTAACTTGATGCCCATAGACATCTAAATTTTCATCGGTGTTCTCTATGGTACTGTCGCCGCCAACCATTTTTTGACCTACGTTACGAAAGGCCAATAGTAGAACAATGGAGCTGACAAAAAACAGAGTGAAAGCCTGCATCAGATTATCGATTAAACCCAATTGCAAACTGGCAGAAACGAGAATCGCTGATAATCCAAGAAAAACAACGATGCCGCCAGGGATGATTAATTCAGCGAGCATTAAAAAAAGACCGGTGGTACCCCAAATTACGACTTCATTACTAAAATCCACAGCATATACTCCTTCAAAACTTCGGATGAAAACAGACATTTATGACAAATTATGCTCATCAATATAGCAGACAAAATAACCAATTGCGACATAATATGTCAATATTAATCTGTTGAGAAATTACTTTTTCAATGCTCAAATGATTTCTCTATTTGACAAACTCGGTAATGGAATCCAAATTTAAGTGATTAATCAATAATGATTTTCTGTAAAGGGATGATGAGAATTGGGTCAGCAAGAATCGCAACAACCAGACAGTTTAATAAACACCTCTCTATGGTTGGTTATCTTATATTTGCCCACGTTTCTTTTATCGATTATTTTTGGACTGTATGCACATCAAAATAACATTGCGGATCCGCAAGCATGGTTTGCTGATGGGGATGTGATTTGTCTATTCACGTTATTAATGGCCCTGTTTACTTTACCTATTGTTGCAGTCGCCACCCAAAACAAAGCAAATCGCAGTGAATATTTAGCCCTTTCACGGCCATTCTCTATTACTGAGTTTCGCCCTTGGTTTTTAATCACGGGGGGATTTATTGCAACTTGGTGGTTAATAAATTCGTTACTGGGGGTTGAAACACCGCAATCTATGCAGCTTATTTATGAGACAACCGATTATGTTTTATTGTCATTATTGGCCATTTGTGTGGTTGCCCCACTATTTGAAGAAGTGGTGTTTAGAGGTTTTTTGTTTTCACGATTTCGCCATACCTATTTAGGACAGAGCGGTGCTTTGTTATTTACCAGCGTTATTTTTACGATGATCCATGGTCAATACCAAGGTATTGAGTTGCTGATGATTTTTTCTTTAGCGGTATTGCTAGGGGTATGCAGGATAAAAACGGGCAACGTTAAAAACTGTATTGCCATTCACATGTTAAACAATGCGGTCGCAATGTTTGTGCTGTACGTTTGAAGATAATGCGTTATCCATTACTTATAACAACTGAATCGTTATGTGAAGCATGTTAATGAAAAGTTCGAAGATCAATGAACCATAATTGTTTAGAGAATGCTGAAGAAGGTTTGTATAAAGAGGTGGTTCTTAGTTGCGAGCTTTAAAGGTTGGGGATTTAAAGCTCACACCAAGGATATTTTTTATTATACGTTGTCTTTCGACGGTCGTTAAAATAACTTATTTAACAACAGCTTTAGCAACTTTGTATTGTTTAGCAAAGTTTTTTAAAGACATGCCGTTACAAGTTGTTGTGTATTCTACATAGTCATTGTAGCCAATTAATTTTACAGCAGCTTTTTTAGCAGCCTTAATGCCTTTTTCAGCAGCGATGATACATAAGTTAGATGCTGGGTTTAAGTCGGCAGCAACAAATTTTACTTGATCTGTGTGTTGTGAAGCGGTTGCGTTTAGTGATAATAAAGAAACGGCTAATACTAGTGATTTGATTTTCATTTTAAATATCCTGTTTGGTTTTCATGATTTATTTTTATAAAGATCTTCAACTGAAGTGCTCTTCTTAAGATAGGCGTAGTATATGTGCTGCCTACTGTAAAGTAAATACTCTAATGTAGTATAATTACAAATAATCCGCTGTATTTGTTTTTTATGTTACATTTTATGGTTTTTGTTGTTGTTTTATCGGGGTTTTTATAGGTTTTAAGTTGTAAAGTTTCATTTTTGGGTTGTTTAAGCTTGTTTTCTTTATTTAGCTGCATTGGGAGTTAAGTGGGGATTAGGGGGAAAGGTGTGAGTTAAATGAATTCGTTGGTCAATTTTAAAGCGATAGTTAGAAATTAGCGTTTACTGTTATTAGTTATATCTCTCTAGGGGGAGGGATGTCGAGCGAGTGCCGTTTTCTGATACCTATAACCACTTTGTACCGAGTTATAACCAAATGAATTTTGGTTGCTAGTTAAAAAGGAAATTTCAGAGAGGGAGTTATTCGAGACCTCTTCTCAAGAGGTGGGTAATTTTTGCTATACGTCATTGTTTTAGAAATAAAGCAAATGAATGGATAATGTTCTTAGTTGTGAGCTTTAAAGGTTGGGAACTTAAAGCTCACACCAAGGATATTTTTATTTTAGTCTTTTGACTTAGCTAAGGATTGATTACTTAGCGTTGTTTGCTACTTGGTATTGCTTCGCAAACGTTTTTAACGTCATACCATTACAAGTTGTTGAGTACTCAACAAATTCAGCGTTACCCATTAATTTTTTTGCTGCTTTTTTTGCTGCTCTTACACCATCTTTTGCGGCGATAACGCATAAGTTTGATGCTGGGTTTAGGTCTGCGGCTACAAACTTAACTTGCGTCGTGTTTTGTGATGCTACTGCGTTTAATGAAAATAAAGAAACTGCTAATACTACTGCTTTGGCTTTCATTTTAAATATCCTCTTCGGGTACAAATTTAACTTATTTAACTTCAATTAACTTAATTGGCTTGTCTTCAAGCTCTGTTCTTAAGTTGATTAAAGTATATGCTCTAAAAATTTGAATGTAAATAATAAAATGAAATAAAATTACAGTTGAGGTGTCTGTTTTTTGTTTTGCGTTAGGGTTTTTGGTGTTTTACTCATGTTTTTAAGTTTTTTTCGTTGTTTAATTTCTTTGGTGTAATTTAGTTTCTTTTTCTTTTTCTTTTTGGCGTTATCTTGGTCACTTTGCACCTGCTTTTAAGTCTTCGCTGATGAGTCTATCAGTTCAGCATCAGTACTTTGTGCAAAAACATCGTATAGGCTCGTAGCCATTGAAATTAAATTGCCGGTAATTTGTTTTACATACTGCCCGTCATTTAATAATGAGGTGGCCATTTGTGGGGTGATCTTGTGGTTTCTCAGCAATAAAATAATGTGAGCATTTAATTGCTCATCCAATTTGTCTAATTCGATTTTGACATCGTTTAAAATGAGCTCGATTTCTTCACTTTGGTGCTCTCGCAAGGCGATGATATGAATTAGGTTAAGTTGGCGCATAACTTTGGCTACCATAAAACGCAACAAGTCGTATTGCGCTCGTAAGTCTTTATTGGGGCTGGTAATGGCTTTCGACATGTTTTTTCGTAAATGCTTCATCGCTTTTACTGCGGAAATTAAATTTTGGTTGGCATCTCGTAACCAGTGAATGTCAGCCGATTGTTCCATTTCCCAGGTAAACGAGACTTTAGAAATAAAGGCAATGATTTCCGAGTATATACCTTTGACTTTGTTTTCATAGGCCTCATCAAAATCAAGCTCGGTTAAGGTTCGGCTTTGCTTTATTATCTGCTCCAAATCCTCTTCAGAAAATACCTGTTCTCGTTTCAGACTTAATCCATCAAAGATGACATTGGTGCAAATATCAAAAGAGTGGGTGGTTTCTTTACGGATGGCTTCAACGGCGGTTTCTGGAAATTCTATGTTGACGTTGTGCAGGTGTAATGGCCCGATAGCCGGGGACACTTTTTCGGTAAAGACCCGCTCTAAAAAGTTGACTAGTGTATTAATAAATGGCCACATAATTAGAACTCCAGCAGCATTAAATAAGGTATGGAAAATGGCCAGCTTTAAAGTGTAATCATTATCACTTACCCCAAATAACCGACTAAAAAAGTCCACGGAAACTAAAAACTGCTGCAAGAATAGGATGGCAATTAAACCGGTGACTAAATTAAAAATTAGGTGAGCAGCGGCCAGTCGTTTGCCGGGAGTCGCGGCATTCATGGCTCCAATAATGGCTGTTATGGTGGTACCTACATTTGCACCAATAGCCAGTGCTAGAGAGTTCTCATAAGTGATTTGCCCTGCTGCTAAAGCCGTAATAATCAATACCATGGTGGCATGGCTTGATTGCATAATAACGGTTGCTGCAATACCAATCAGTGAGTAGGTAATTAAGCCAACAATCCCGGTTAATGCAAATTCGGCCAGATCGAGGGTAGCTTTATAGGCTTCAAAGCCGGATTTCATATAGGAGATGCCCAAAAATAAAAAGCCTAAACCAGCAAGAATATAGCCCATGCCTTTAAGCGCTCTATGTTTTTGCATCACCAAAATAATACCAAACACCAACATGGGCATAGCATAAGCTGAGATTTTAACTTTTAAGCCAAAGCCCGCGACTAACCAGGCACCGGTTGTTGTGCCAATATTGGCTCCGAATATGATGCCAATACCTGCGGCCAAACCCAATAAACCGGTACTTAAGAAGGAAATGGTTATAACCGATACCAATGAGCTTGACTGCATTATGGTGGTACTGAGTACACCAAAACCCACACTCTTCCATTGTTTGTTGGTTGAAACCTTTAATATGCGCTCTAAAGCGCCGCCGGTAAACGAAGTAAAACCCTCTTCAAGGGCTATCATGCCAAAGAGAAAAATGGCCACACCGGCGGCAATTTCTTTAAAATCAGGGCTTACCCAAAAACCGTAGGCGAGTATCAGTAGAATGGTTGGCAAGAATATTTTTTTTAGCATGTTGCCTCAATATGTAAAACTTTATTGGGTTGCGAATGACCCTGCAATTTAAAATATAGCCTTGAATTAAAAAAATGAAAATGGATTTACTTGTTCTAATCAATAAGTTGGATATAAAAAAGGCTTAATCTGAAGTGATCAAGCCTTTACCATTTTTAGCGATAGAAATCGCTATTAACGTAATAAGTGCAAGAAGTGCATGTGTTTATGATATTGGTCTATAACGTCGTTAATAACGCCTTTTTTCGACCACCCCATAATGTCGTAGTCTTGCCCACCTTCGCTTAAATGTACTTCCGCTCGGTAATACATTTGATCTTCATCTGAATCAATATCTTCTTCATCTAAAGTAAATTCAGGCTGTAAATGACTGCGACGTCGAACCCCGTAAACAAAGTTATGCTCATCACCATGAAATACCGTAAAGCGAAAGCCGCGATTGGTTTTCTCTATTTGTGTTTCAATGTTATTTTCGGCAAATTTCTCTGATAGCGCATTAAAACTTGGCTTGATAACATTATTAATAAAACGATCTACGTTGTAGCGATTAGGGAACTCAATGATATTTTGCAAGCGGCCTTCCCAGTCTTCATCCCCGACATAAGGGTGCACAGGGGCGACATTGATTTGCAAGCTTTCTTGTTTTCTTAATTCCACCCGCAGTGCATTCATTAAACCTACTAAAGCAATCAATAAGATAATGGTAAATGGCAGGGCGCTCGCTATCGTCATGGTTTGTAGGGCACTTAATCCACCTACGATTAATAAAATTGCGGCTACAAGGCCAACCGTTACCGCCCAGAATAGACGCTGCCATAAGGGGGTATCGTTACGACCATTTGAACAAAGCATGTCAATGATCATAGCGCCTGAGTCACAAGAGGTAACAAAGAATATAATGATCATTAAGACCGATAAAAATGACAGTAATGAAGAAAACGGGAAGTTTTCTAAAAACACAAATAAGGCAACTGAGCTGTCTTTATTAACCATATTGGCCAGTTCAGTAACCCCTTGTTCGAACACTAATGCAATGGCACTGTTACCAAAAATGGTCATCCATAGTAACGTGAATGCCGTAGGGAAAAGTAATACGCCAATAACAAATTCACGAATCGTTCGACCGCGAGAAATACGCGCAATAAACAAACCAACAAAAGGTGCCCATGCTAACCACCAACCCCAGTAAAAAATGGTCCAGCCACCAATCCACTCACTTTTCTCGTAAGCAAATAAGTTAAAGGTAATGCGCACGATATCGGATAAATAGTTACCGATATTTTGTACGTAGGCTTGCAATAAAAAGACACTTGGACCCAAAATGAAAATAAGAGAAAGCAATAAAATGGCCAAAATCATATTGGCTTCAGATAAACGGCGAATGCCTTTATCCAAACCCGTACCAACCGAAATTGCGGCAAGGCCAGTAACCCCTGCCATGATCATAACCTGATTTGCGGTTGAAACGTCAAAATCAAATAAATAGTTTAGGCCAGAGTTTACTTGGAATGCACCAAAGCCTAGTGAGGTCGCCACACCGAAAACCGTACCGGTAACGGCAAAAATATCAACCAAATGACCTGGCCAACCGAAAATCCTATCGCCAATAAGCGGATATAGCGCCGAACGTAAGGTCAGCGGCAACTTATGACGATAACCAAAATAGGCAAGAATTAAAGCGACTACGGCATAAATAGCCCATGCATGTAATCCCCAGTGGAAAAAGGTGATTTTCATGGCTTCTCGGGCGGCATCTAAGCTGTTTTCATCCGCTGTTGGCGGAGCTAAAAAATGCATTAGGGGCTCGGCCACCCCAAAAAACATTAAACCAATACCCATGCCGGCGGCAAACAACATGGAAATCCATGTGGTTAGACTGTAATCGGGGGTTGAATGCTCAGGGCCTAAGCGTATATCACCATACTTAGATGTGCCTAAGAAAATAACAAAAATTAAAATAATGGCCACACTCAATACATAAAACCAACTGCCATTTTCAATGATGCCAGCCTGAATGGCATTGAAGGTTTGTGCGGTGCTTTCGCCTTGGAATGTTGAGAAAGCCAATAAGGCTAAAATGATCGCCGTAGCGCAAAAGAAAACGGGTTTATTTAGGTGTTTTAGGAGGTCAGAGCCTTCTGTTTCTTGCATTACAAATAATACTTTTTTTAAATATAAAGTATTAAGCATAGCGTAAAACTTTATATTATGTTGTTAGGTATTTGTTTTTTTTATGCAAATCATAACGTTAAATTTGCAATACTGAATCTTTTACATTTACCTTTAAAACTCGCCCTCAGGAGTTCATCGTAGCCCCTTAACAGCTCTAAAAAAGCATTGAAAATGACTTATCTCTGCGAAGCAAGCTGAAGGGAGCAAGGCATGGCTGCCGAGCGTAAATTTAATTACCGTTGAATAACTATGCTTATGCAATTTGGCTGGATAGTGAACCCGTGATGCATTCTGAGCTGTGTAAAAACTGCATGGGGATGGTTTAAATAAAACTTTGTACGTTTTGTACATACTTTTGCTTGGTTCTTGCTAGAATAACCGCCACATTATTGACCTGCTTCAGGTCACCTAAAAAAGTCTCAGAAAGCAAAACAAAGAAACACTAGGGGAACACAATGAATCAGCTAAGTAATCCATTTTATCAAAAATTGGCGGCCTGCTTATGCCCGCCGGGTAATGGGGTATTTACGGTTAATACGGCAAAAGAGCGTAAAGAGCAATTACACAAGGCGATTTATGGCACAACCGACTATATCGATGACTTATGGCTAGCTTCACTTGAAAAATTAAATGAATCATCAAAAGCGGTTATTTTAGGTGTAGCCTCCGATTGTGGTGGCGGCATATTACGAGGGGCAAATTGGGGGCCGTTATTTTTACGCTCTTTTTTAATCAATCAACACCCAAATCTAAATATATTTGATTTAGGCGATATTCGTGTTATTCCACATTTATTACACGATAAATACCTTAATGAACCGACAATAGAAAATTGCCAAAAAGCCCTGTATGGCGAAAATAATAACGGCTACCCTGTTGCACCGTTAACCATTACCGAAGACGTGCTTCACGACTTTTATGCCGAGTTTCCAGAAAAAGGGGTTTTTGCAATAGGTGGTGACCACTCCGTGAGTTATCCGTTAACCAAAGCGTATTTACAAGCCAAAAAAGCACAAGGCAAACGTGCTGCTATCATTCATTTTGATGCTCACACCGACTTGCTAGTTGAGCGCCTTGGTATTGATTTGTGTTTTGGCTCTTGGTGCACCCATATTCTTGATGATTTACACTCGCCAAGTCATCTTATTCAAATTGGTATTCGCTCAAGTGGTAAGCCAAAATCTCATTGGGAAGACACCTTTGGAGTGAAACAACATTGGGCACATGAAGTCAAAGAACGTGGTGTCACTGCGGTGATTGCTGAAATAAAACAGCAACTAGCAGAAGAAAATATCGATGAACTTTATGTAAGCTTTGACATCGATGCCCTTGATGCGGTGTTTGCTTCGGCCACCGGCACACCAGAGCCAGATGGCTTATCACCTGATGAAGCCATGACCATATTAAAAGAGTTGGCTACCGACTACCCAATAACGGGAGCGGATATGATGGAGCTTGCGCCATTCACCAACAGCACAGAACACAGTGAGCACTCGACCGAGACCACGTTTACTGTCGCCGCTAAATTGTCGGCCTTTATGCTTGAACAAATCAATAAATAAGCGGGAGCTTAATCAATGAATACAATTTCATCTAACTGGCAGACTTTATTTATTAACGTCAATATTGCCACCATGAGTCAAAGCGGTACCTCATATGGCGCCATCGAACACGGGGCTTTAGCTGTGTGCGACGGAAAAATTGCTTGGTTGGGGCCAATGCAACAGTTACCTGAATTTAATAAAGCGTCTGTTGAGGTTATTGATGGGCAAGGAAAGTGGATCACCCCGGGGTTTATCGATTGTCATACTCACCTTGTTTATGGCTCTCACCGTGCCAATGAGTTTGAAATGCGCTTAGAAGGGGCTAGTTATGAAGACATCGCCGCTAACGGTGGGGGCATTGTTTCTTCGGTAAATGCTACCCGCAAGGCAAGCGAAGAAGAGTTACTTGCTAGTGCATTACCCCGATTACAAGCGCTTCATCATGAAGGGGTAACCACGATTGAAGTCAAGTCTGGCTATGGATTAGATTTAGAAACAGAAATAAAAATGCTTAAGGTGGGGAAGCAATTAGCACAGCACGTGCCTGTTTCCGTTAAAACCACTTTTTTAGGGGCGCATGCGCTGCCCGTTGAATTTAACAATGACAGCGATGGTTACATTAAGGTTGTTTGCGAGCAAATGATCCCGAAAGTTGCCGAGCTGAACTTAGCCGATGCCGTTGATGTATTTTGTGAAGGTATTGGGTTTTCATTAGCGCAAACGGAGCGAGTCTTTGCCGCCGCCAAACAGCATGGGTTGCCGGTAAAAGTACATGCCGAGCAGCTTTCGGATTTAGGCGCTAGTGAGTTAGCAGCAAGTTATCAGGCGCTTTCAAGTGATCATTTAGAATACTTGTCTGATGCAGGTATTAAAGCTATGCAAGCGAGTGGAATGGTAGCTGTACTACTACCGGGTGCATTTTATTTCTTAAGGGAAACCAAGTTACCACCTATTCAAGCCCTACGGGATAACAATGTACGTATGGCGATTGCAACGGATGCCAACCCAGGCACATCACCCATTCATTCAATTCAATTAATGCTAAATATGGCGTGTACCTTGTTTCGGTTAACACCTACAGAAGCTTTAGCTGGGGTTACTTGTAACGCAGCAAGAGCATTGGGGATCCATGATAAAGTTGGTGAGCTGGCGGTAGGCATGAATGCAGATATTGCCTTGTGGGATATTGAGCAACCAGCTCAGCTTTGTTATCAGTTTGGCGCCAATCCTTTGCAAGCACTCTATAAAGATGGTGTAAAAGTTCGCTAGTCAGAATGTCCCTGCAAAGCCGTTTTAGAAAGCAGTTAAAGAAAGCTGTTTGAGATAGTTTTAAAGAAAGTCTGACTGAACGTCAAAATGGCGATATGCGGTTTTTTGCCTACACTCTAGTGCATATCAATTTGTTAACTATGAGCCAATTGGCTCATAGTTAACCTTAAAAGGTGGCACGCATGTTAAGACGGACTTTCTTAAATCGAATTGGCTTAAGTTTGGGGCTTGGCTTTGGCTCCGGGCTTATTGCTCCAGCTGCAGTATTGGCAAAAACGGCAGCAGGCGCAAAAAACTCAGCCTATACTGGCATTGAGCCTGCAGACTGGCGAACATTAAGAAGCCTATTTCCTTTAACCGATAAATATATTCAACTGTCTACTTTTTTATTGGCTTCGCATCCCAAACCGGTGAGTGATGCCATTAACAAACATCGCATCGCGTTTGATGAAAACCCCTCCGATTACTGGCATCATCATTTTTTAACCATTGATAAACAAATTTGTGAATCAGCGGCTCGCTATATGGGCGGCGAAGCGAAAAACATCGCCTTAACCGATAGCACAACCATGGGGCTTGGCTTGGTTTATTCGGGCTTAAAGCTCAATCCTGATGATGAAATTCTGCAAACTACGCACGATCATTACTCAACTGATATGTCCTTAGCGCATCGTGCAAACCGAACCGGTGCTAGGGTGAAACAAGTTTCCCTTTATGATGATCCGGCAAAGGTCAATGTTGATGAGGTGTTATCACGCCTTAAATCTAAAATCACCGAAAAAACCAAAGTTATTGCAGTAACTTGGGTACACTCATCAACAGGCGTAAAGTTGCCGATTCGAGCCATTGCCAAAACCATTCGTCAGATAAATGCATCGCGCCGTAGTGATAAGCAAATATTGTTTTGTGTCGATGGCGTGCATGGTTTTGGTATTGAAAATGAAGACATCTCGACCATAGGCTGCGATTTCTTTATCGCTGGAACACATAAGTGGATCTTTGGGCCACGAGGTACTGGCATTATTTGGGGAAGTGATAGGGCTTGGGAAATGAGTGAACCCGTTATTCCAAGTTTCAGTGCCTCTTATGATGTTTGGTTAGGGTTTGCAAAGCCAGAAGATGTGCCTGCCGGTGAACATATGTCGCCTGGTGGCTTTCATTCTTTTGAACATCGCTGGGCGTTGCCCGAAGCATTTAAATTGCATTTACAGTTAGGCAAAGCCAATGTTCAAAAACGTATTCATCAGTTAAATACGCAAACCAAGCAAGGCTTGGCCAAAATGAACAATGTGACTCTTTATACGCCGATGTCGAGCGAACTGTCATCTGGTTTAGTGTGTTTTGATGTCGAGGGTATAAAACCGGAAGAGGTCGTGAAACGAATGCATGATAAAGGCATTATTATGAGTAATACCCCATACCGTAAAACCTATGCGCGTTTTGCTCCATCATTGCTTAATAATGAACAAGAAATTGAAACCGCGCTGGCTGCCATACAATCGCTTAAAGCCTAGCGGCGCTGCAGAGCACTGTGATAATCCAGATGTCATAATGAAAAAATCGAGCACGTAAGGCTCGATTTTTTACTTTAAGTAAATTGTTTTTCACGCTGTGTCGCGAATGTTTTACTCAATGTCTAAAGGATCGGCTGAAAGGATCACGCCGGTGTTATCAGCGTAAATATGATCTTCGGGTAAAATGGTTACCCCAGCAAAGTTAATCGCCACATCAACTTCACCCACGTCGGTATCATCAGCACCTACCGGAATGGAGACTAAAGCCTGAATGCCGATTTCAATATCTTCTAATGCATCAACATCGCGCACGCTGCCATAGCAAATAATGCCTTCCCAGTTGTTTTTTGCCGCTGTTTCAGCAATGTAACTATCAATAAGTGCTCTTCGGCTTGAGCCACCGCCATCAATAACCAACACTTTGCCACTGCCGTCTTGCTCAACAACTTCACTGATTATGCCATTTGATTCAAAACATTTAATGGTGACTACCGAGCCTCCAAAGGAGCTAATCCCACCGTAGTTACTGAGCATGGGCTCAAGTACATCAACTGAGTCGGCGTATAAATTACAAAGTTCCGAGGTATTATAATCCATGAATATTCTCCAAGGCGTAAGCTATTGAATTATTAGAATATCAACAAGTATAACGCGACTTACTCTGTGGACAAGTGGAAAGGTTAATCTGGGACAACTTTTGTGGTTTTAATTGAATATTGGGGTCAGATGAAAATTAAAGGAGAGCGCTAGAATATTAGGGTCAGATGAAAATTAAATTAGAGGAGAGAGGGCTAAAAGATATATTTTTTTGAGGCCAGAAATAAATAAAGCGCCATATAGGCGCTTTATTTATCGATATAAGGTAAAGAAGCTTACTTCTTACCAAGCATACCGAAACGTTTGTTGAATTTATCAACACGACCACCAGTCTCAGCAGCTTTTTGCTTACCAGTGTAGAATGGGTGACATTCTGAACAAACATCTAAGTAAATATCTTTTGCACGTGTAGAACGAGTTTCGATCACGTTGCCACAAGAACAAGTTGCTTTAATAGCAACGTAATTTGGGTGGATACCGTCTTTCATGGGATTACCTCTGTTGGGCCGCATCGCCATCTGATCTTTTGCCAGACACCATACGAGTTTCAATTTAAGGTGGCGAATAATACGGGATCTTTTTGGTGAGTTCAACTAAAAGCGTTAAAAAATGAGCAATAAACCCAATTTAAATGGCTTTGGTTACATAATTAATCGTCAATGGGTGGTTAGGGGGAATGTTCGATGAGAAGTTAGGTAAAATATCCTTGGCAAATTGCCCGCTACTGGGCAGAATATAATGAAATATAGCTAACCTGTTTTGTGGTCATTATCAGCCAGTTCCTAAAAATTGCAATCCCGGTGCCAATGCGCCAAAGCTTCACCTATTCGATCCCAGAATCCCTTAAAGCGGAAGATTTTAGTGTCGGTGATAGGGTGTTGGTATCTTTCGGCCCGAGAAAGCTTATTGGTGTTGTGTTGGACTTGGTTGATGAAAGCGAACTGGACGTTGAAAAACTCAAACCCATCATTGAATTGATGCCACAAGAGTCAAAGCTATCTAAGCAACAAATTGATTTTTTAAGCTTGTGCGCTCGTTATTACCATCACCCGATTGGCGATGTGATAAGCCAGGCGTTACCGGTATTGCTAAGGCAGACTAAGTCGGTAGATTTAAGCCCCGAGCCTTGTTGGGATGTAAACCCAGAACTTGAAGGCGATGCGTTTAAACAAGCGGTGAGCAAACTGCCCAAATCAGCGGCTAAGCAAGTTGCGCTAGCCAATTACGTTGTGGATAAAAAGCACCTTACCTGGCCGCAAATTCGTATGGCCGGTTTCAGCAAGGCACAATTAAACGCCTTACTTAAAAAAGACTTGTTGGTTGAAGGGCTGTTACCGAAAGAAATTTTTAACTACAGTGATGACTGCGTAAATCATGATGACAAGCCGCAACTGTCTATTGAACAGTCAGTGGTCGTAAGTGCCATCAATAATCAATTGGACCAATATCGATGTCATTTAATTGATGGCATTACCGGCAGTGGTAAAACCGAGGTCTATTTACAAATCATCGAACAAGTCATTGCTCAAAATAAGCAGGTGTTAGTTTTGGTACCTGAAATTGGCCTGACCCCACAAACGCTTTCTCGTTTTGAAAAACGCTTCAATGTGCCGGTTGTTTTGCAGCATTCAGCATTAACCGATAATGATAGATTGCAAACATGGCATCGCACCAAACAGGGCGAAGCGGCGATTATTATTGCCACTCGCTCCGGGGTTTTTGCGCCATTACTCAAGCCTGGTATTATCATTGTTGACGAAGAGCATGATGGCTCATTAAAGCAACAAGAAGGCTTTCGCTATCATGCTCGCGACATTGCCATATTACGAGCAAGGCAGCTAAATATTCCCATTGTGCTTGGCACGGCAACCCCATCGTTAGAGACCTTGCATAATGCGCAAACAGGAAAGTACCAATATCATCAATTAACCAAACGCGCTGGGCAAAGTCAGTTAGCGAAAATTGAATTAATCGATATGGCCAGACAACAAGTTGAATTTGGCTTGTCTGGTTCATTGAAAAAAGCCATTGAAACTACTTTGGCAAGAGGTGAGCAAGTTCTTATCTTTTTAAATCGACGTGGCTTTGCACCGGCAATTACTTGTGAAGAGTGCCGTTGGATTGCCGATTGTCAGCGCTGTAATAAGCCCTATACTCTGCATCAAAATCAAGGCCTGTTGGTCTGTCACCATTGTGGTAGTCAAAAGCGCATTGTTAGGCAATGTGGTCAGTGTGGCAGCCCGCGTATTAAACCTTTAGGGCAGGGAACGGAACAATTAGAGCAGCGTTTGGCGGATTTATTCCCCGATTATTCATCGGTAAGAATCGATCGGGACAGTACGCGCCGCAAAGGTGAATTGGCGAAATTATTGCAGCAAGTGACCGATAAAGAACATCAAATTTTAGTCGGTACTCAAATGCTAGCTAAGGGCCATCATTTTCCTGATGTGACCTTGGTGGCTGTGCTCGATGTGGATGGGGCATTATTTAGTTATGATTTTCGTGCTCCTGAACACATGGCGCAGTTATTGGTGCAGGTATCTGGACGCGCAGGTCGGGAAAGTAAACCGGGTAAGGTGATTATTCAGACCAATTTCCCAGAGCACCCTTTATTACAAGATTTAGTGCAAAACGGTTACCCGCACTTTGCCCGTTACGCGTTAATGGAAAGACAACAAGCGCGCATTCCGCCCTTTGGCTTTCAAGCGTTATTTCGGGCTGAAGCCAATTACCCCAATATGCCAGAAAGTTTTTTACGCGAAGTCAGTCAAGGCGACTTTGCGCAGTGTTTGAGTATGGGACCGATTGCCGCAGCACAGGAAAAGAAGGCCGGTAAATTCCGTTATCATTTATTGCTACAAGCGCAAGAGCGTAAATACTTGCATTTGGCGGTAAGGCAAGTGTTGGCAAATATTGAACAAAGCAGTCTGCAAAACAAGGTGCGTTGGACGGTAGATATAGACCCTCAGGAATTGAGTTGGTAAAAAAATCGCACCAAGGCACAAATTTAGGTTGCTAAGCCTAGTGAAGATTCTTTAAAGTAGTACTTCTATATGGCTTTACAGCTTTACCAGCAACCTTCCCTAGCATTCATTCTCGAAGGTTGTATTTTAATAACAAGATATTAGTAAGAAATCATGGCTCATCAAGATTACGTTGCTCGCCCCCGCGCAGCCAAAAATAAAAAAAATCCCTATAAACCTAAAGCCAAAAAGGCGCCTGAAAAAGTAGGCATGGCACCCATGGTTATTGGGGTATTGATTGTGTTGATTGTAGGGGGCTTTGCTTACGGCTTGAATTTTATGGCCAGTAATGCCGATGATGTCGAAGTGACTGAAATTGAATTATCCCCACAAACCCAACTTAGCAAACAGGTAGAAGATGCTTTACCCGAGCCACCAAAAGAAAAGTGGACTTACGTTGAAGGATTAAAACACAAAGAAGTGCAGGTAGAAGCCTACGAAGTCGAAGAAAAAGGGCCTTATAAAATGCAATGTGCCTCTTTTCGCAATGAAGGCGATGCACAAAGACTTAAGGCTCGCATTGCCTTTACTGGTTTAGCCTCACAAGTTCGACAGTCGAAAGGCAGTACCGGCACTTGGTATAAAGTTATCTTAGGGCCATTTGAGCGCAAGCGAGAGGCTGAAAAAGCAAAACATAAGTTGCGCAATAATAAAATCAATGGTTGCCAAATTTGGCTTTGGACTTGAAAAACGAAATTCTAATGCCCACATAACCTTTATCAATTATTTAAAAGCATTGCTTTAGTGTTATAAATAACTAAGCAGTGCTTTGCCATTTATAGAGGTTTAATGTGACTACAATTGTATCTGTAAGACGAAATGGCCGTGTATGTATTGGCGGTGATGGCCAAGTTTCATTAGGTAACACGGTAATGAAAGGCAATGCTCGCAAAGTTCGCCGTTTATATAACGACAAAGTACTGGCAGGATTTGCTGGTGGTACAGCCGATGCGTTTACCCTATTTGAACGCTTTGAAAGCAAATTAGAAATGCACCAAGGCCACTTAACGAAGTCGGCGGTAGAACTGGCTAAAGACTGGCGCAGCGATAGAGCTCTGCGAAAACTGGAAGCCATGTTGGTGGTTGCCGATGAAACCGCGTCTTTAATCATTACCGGTAATGGGGATGTGGTGCAACCAGAAAACGATTTGATTGCCATTGGCTCCGGTGGTAATTACGCTCAGGCTGCGGCTTTAGCGCTTCTTGAAAACACCGAATTATCGGCACGTGATATTGTTGAAAAATCACTGACCATTGCCGGTAACATCTGTGTGTTTACCAACTTAAATCAAACCATTGACGAAATTTAATTAATCATTAAATCTCATTGCTTGTTGGCTTTAAGCAAATACAAGCGGTGAAAAAGGAAATCACATGTCTAATATGACCCCACGTGAAATTGTTCACGAATTAGATCGCCATATTATTGGTCAAAATGATGCCAAAAAAGCGGTAGCTATCGCGCTCCGTAATCGCTGGCGTCGAATGCAGCTTAATGATGAGTTGCGCGCTGAAGTTACCCCAAAAAACATTTTAATGATCGGTCCTACCGGTGTCGGTAAAACCGAGATTGCCCGTCGTTTAGCCAAGCTGGCCAATGCACCATTTATTAAAGTGGAAGCAACTAAGTTTACCGAAGTGGGTTATGTTGGTAAGGAAGTGGAAACCATTATCCGAGACTTGGCTGATATTTCAGTAAAACTCACCAAAGAGTTGGAAATGGAACGCGTTAAATTTAAAGCCGAAGAAGCCGCCGAAGAGCGTATTCTAGACGCATTAATTCCAAACCCTCGTAACAGTTTTGGTGAAGAAGAAGCAACCGATAACAGTTCAACGCGTCAAATCTTCCGCAAAAAATTACGTGAAGGTAAACTTGACGATAAAGAAATTGAAATCGATGTGGTTCAGCCACAAGTTGGTATGGAAATCATGGCCCCGCCGGGCATGGAAGACATGACCAATCAGTTGCAAAGCATGTTCCAAAATATGTCGCAGGACAAAACCAAAAAGCGTAAGTTAAAAATCCAAGATGCCTTTAAAGCCTTGCAAGAGGAAGAAGCGGCAAAAATGGTAAATAACGATGAGCTAAAAGAAAAAGCCATTTACGCCCTTGAGCAAAACGGCATTGTGTTTATTGATGAAATCGACAAAATCTGTAAGCGTGGTGACTCTTCTGGTCCAGACGTTTCTCGTGAAGGTGTGCAGCGTGACTTACTACCATTAGTTGAAGGTTCAACGGTAAGCACCAAACATGGTATGGTTAAAACTGACCACATTTTATTTATTGCTTCAGGTGCATTCCAAATGGCTAAGCCATCGGATTTAATTCCTGAGTTACAGGGGCGTTTGCCAATTCGTGTTGAATTACGTGCCCTAACAACGGATGATTTTATTCGTATTTTAACCGAGCCAAATGCATCGCTTACCGAGCAATACATTGCGTTACTGGCCACCGAGGGGGTAAATGTTGAATTTACCGAAGACGGAATTTCAGCCATTGCCAATGCCGCTTGGCAAGTAAATGAAACCACCGAAAACATTGGTGCACGTCGTTTGCATACGGTAATGGAGCGCTTAATTGAAGAGTTGTCATTCCAAGCGGATGCGCAATCGGGGCAAACCATTAGCATCGATAAAGCCTATGTGGAAAGTAAGTTAAGCATATTGGTACAAAACGAAGACTTGAGCCGCTTTATTTTATAAGGCGTAAATTAAAAATGGAGAATATATGAGCATAGAACAATTTAGCTTAGATTATGGCAACAATGAACTGGCAATTACCTTTGCCGATGCGTTTAGCCAACAATTAAGTTTCGAGTTTTTGCGCGTTTATTCTCCGTTAGCGCAAATGGCCGGTAAAGGCAAACCGGCGCCCGTTGTAGCGCACCAAAAGATGGTGCGTTTGCTGGCGGTAGAGCCGGTTGCTAAGCATGGTTTTCGTCTGGTGTTTGATGATGAACATCAGGCCATATACTCAAGCACCTTATTGCAAGAACTCGCTCATAATAAAAACCGCCTCTGGCAAGAATACCTGACTAAATTAGCCGAAAGCGGCCAAAACCGGGAAGCTATGATTGCCTTTAAATCGGTATAGTAATTGAAGCTATTTACTGGCAATCCAACCCTCAAAACCACACCTTAAAATTCGCCTAATACATACCTTTACACGATAAAGGTTGGCTGCATTCATTATAACCTTGCTATAATGCCCTTTAATATCCTGTATTTGTGCAACTTAATAAGACTTTTATGACTAATAACCAAATTTTACGCCGTATTCGCTACACCTTCGATTACAACGATGCCAAGATGATCGCCATTTTTGCATCTGCTGACTTTAAAGTAGAGTTAGAGCAACTGCATCACTGGTTACGCAAAGAGGAAGATCCGAAATACGTAAACCTGACGGATCAGCAATGTGCGACGTTTTTAAACGGTTTTATTAATGAGAAACGCGGCAAAAAAGACGGTCCAGCACCGGTGCCAGAAAAGCGTTTAAACAATAACTTGGTATTACGTAAATTAAAAATTGCCCTAAACCTGACCGACGTTGATATGCTCAATATCCTTGAAAAGGCCGACTTGCGCATTGGTAAGTCTGAACTGAGTGCGTTTTTCAGAAAGCCTGGTCATAAACATTACCGTGCATGTAAAGATCAGTTTCTACGTAACTTTTTACAGGGTGTGCAAATAACCTACCGCGACGAATCCCCTTACTTTAAACCACAGGAAAAGTCTGAATAACATCAGCTATGATGTCGCGATTACTGTATCTAATACTTGGATTTAGTTGTGTTGGTTTGGCGGCACTTGGGGTATTTTTACCCGTGCTACCAACCACACCATTTTTATTGGTTGCGGCCGCGTGTTTTGCCAAATCATCAACGCGTTGCTACAACTGGCTTATGCAAAATAAAGTGTTTGGCCCCTTGCTCCAGCAATGGCAGCAACACCGCTGCATTCCGTTAAAAGCCAAAAGAATTGCCGTAACCTCCATTATTTTATTTGGCGGTTACGCCTTACTCTTTGTGGTGCCTACGCTTACCGGGCAACTGCTCACCGGCTTGTTATTACTGGTTGGTCTGGTTGTGGTGTTAAGCATTAAAACCTGCCCGTGAATTCAAACATTCTTTTTATACCAACTAATGACCATCCACCCTTATAACAACCTGACTTTAAATCTAAAATTCAGAGTTTAAAAATTAAAAAATTGTTTTTAAACCTTTTTCCATCATACTGCATCTTATCTAGTAACTTTAATTCAATGGCTAATACCAAATGCACTTGGTATAAAACCATAAAATCAGGTAGCGGGTTTGTCAGATCAAAGTACCGTGATAGATGCTCAGGATGTGTTTGCGCAAAGACAAGAGCAAGAATACATTGAGAAAGCCAAGCAGGGCAATCGTCAAGCATTTCATCACTTGTATCAACTACACATAGGCAGAGTGTATGCACTTTGCTTGCGTATGCTGTCGAATAAAGAGCAGGCTGAAGATGCGGCGCAAGAAGTCTTTGTCCAGGCTTGGTTGAAATTGGCTTTGTTTCGCGGTGACAGTAAATTTTCCACCTGGTTGCATTCGGTAGCAACCAATACGGTGCTTATTCAAATGCGTAAACAAAAAAATTGGCTGCAAAAAGTGTTAAGCATTGAAGAGCAAGCGCCTTCTATTGAGGCGTTAACGCAGCAAGGTGTGTGTATGCACGACTTGTCTGATATTGATAAGTGTGTCTTACGTTTACCTGAGAAAGCCCGTTTAGTGTTTGTGTTATTTGCGGTTGAAGGTTACCGCCACGAAGAGATTGCCATTATGTTAAATATGGCCGTAGGCACCAGTAAATCACACTATCACCGAGCCCGAAATTTATTAAAAGAGTGGTTACAAGATGAGTAAACAAATCAGCGACTCACAATTACACGCGCAGTTAGAGCAACTGAGCAAAGAGGTCATGCCGGAACGTGATTTATGGACAGGCATTGAATATGCAATTGAGCACCAATCTCAACGGCAATCTGGGCAGACCAACTGCGTTAACGCAAGAGACACAAAGCACGCCCGAACTCACCCTTTGCTTTGGGTTGCTTCTCTTGCCATCGTTGCGGTTACGACTTGGTTTATGTATATGCCCACAAGTAATGCTCCTAGTATAGCCCCTAGTGCACATGTTGCAGAGCTAAGCCCGGTAGAAGCGCTAGAAAACGATTATTTATTGCAAAGAGACGCCATGTTGGTCAGTTTTGGGCAGCCAGACTTACAAAGCTTACCCGCGAATATTCAAAGTCAGTTTAATGAATTAAACCAGGCCAGAGCATCACTCGTTGCGGCTTTAGAAGCCGATCCGGACAACGTTAATTTACTTAATTTATTACGCTGGACGCAAAAGCAGGAATTACAACTGCTTGAGCAACTTTATAGCCCGCAATGGTTAGCCATATAGATGCTAGCAATACTGGACTAGCGATAGAAGCAAGCGCTTTTATCTTTTTTCAAAACACATTTTTAACACACATTGTTAAAATCAGAGAAGAGTTGGTTATGAATAAGGTTGGTTTTTACATTCTATTTATTGGGATGACTTGTTTGGCTTTTAATGCCGGCGCTACTAACGTCGATAAAAGCTTAATGGTAAGCGAAGACGTAACGGTGATCGTTGAGAATTTACGGGGCAAAGTCGTCATTGTAGGTCAGGAAACGAGTCACGTTAGGGTCGAAGGGCAAATTGATAAGCAAGCCAAATCGTTTGTATTCAAGCAAGAGCAAGACACTGTTTTTATTCAAGTTAAAATGCCCGAGCACGTATCGGACTCGTTTTGGGGCAATAAAAAACAGCACAGTAATTTAACCATAACGATGCCAATGCATGGCGAAATCGTCTTTAAAGGCGTATCCAGTGATATCCAAGTTAAGTCAGTTAATGGTGATCTTGATATCCACACCATTAGCGGCAATGTGGTCGTTGAACGCTCAACAGATGGTGCCAATTCGTTACGTAACAAGGTGAGCATTGAAACCGTAAGTGGAGAGATAAAAACCACGGCATTAAGTGGTCAACTTGCGTTAACAACGGTGAGTGGGTCCATCGATGATACAGCGTCAAAAGGGCAAATTAAATATCAAACAGTAAGCGGGGATATTAAAGGTGAAAGTGCGGCAGGCAGCGTTAAAGCCAACGCCATTTCAGCCAATGTTGAGTTAACCCTGCATGCGGTTAGTGAGCTTAAACTATCAACCGTTAGTGGTGATGTGGAATGTGATCTAGGTGTTGCCGACAACGGTATAATCAAAGCATCATCGGTAAGTGGTGACTTGATTTTTGCCCTGCCAGAAGGGGTAAATTTGGATATTAAAGCTCAGTCAAATGCCGGTGGTAACATTAAAAACAAGCTTAATCAAGATAAAGTAATTGTTGATAAATATGGGCCCGGCTCTCAGCTTCGTACCACCCTTGGAAACGGCAGTGCTCAGTTAAAAGCAACCACGATGAGCGGTAAAGTATTGTTTAAAAATTAAAAAAATTGGCCTTAAAAATGCCCTTTTAACAGCAAAACAAATGATCTTGGTTACAATTAAATTGTTATTTGTTGGAAAAAAATAGTCTCAATCAAGGTCTAATACAAGAGACTGTATGAATTTTAGGGGGCAGTATGAGTATTTTTAAACATTACCAAAGCCGCTACAAAGAGTCGCAAGATGAAGAGTTAAGCTTGCAGCAGTTTTTAGATCTTTGTCGTAGTGATAAGACCATGTATGTAAACGCGGCAGAACGCCTTTTAACGGCCATTGGCGAGCCTGAAAAAATCGATACCTCGCAAGACCCAATATTAAGTCGGTTATTTTCAAACCGCATTATTAATCGCTATCCAGAATTTGCTGAATTTTATGGCATGGAAGAGGCTATTGAACAGATAGTTGCTTACTTGCGTCATGCCTCGCAAGGTTTAGAAGAAAAGAAACAAATTCTATATTTACTTGGCCCCGTTGGTGGCGGTAAGTCTTCGCTGGCTGAAAAACTTAAATCGCTCATGCAGCAGCAACCCATTTATGTGTTATGTGCCAATGGCGAGCGCAGCCCGGTAAATGATCATCCGTTTTGTTTATTTGACTCAAACAGTGACGGTAAAATATTAAGCGAAGAATACCAGATCCCAGAACGTTATTTATCGACGTTGATGTCGCCTTGGGTGGCTAAACGACTCACCGAATTTAGCGGTGATATTTCCAAATTTACGGTAAGAAAAGTATACCCATCCATTATCGGTCAGGTTGCCATTGCTAAAACCGAACCGGGGGATGATAACAATCAAGATATTTCGTCCTTAGTCGGTAAAGTCGACATTCGTCAGTTGGAGCATTTTGCGCAAAACGACCCTGACGCTTATGGTTACTCCGGCGCCTTATGTCGGGCCAATCAGGGCTTAATGGAATTTGTCGAAATGTTTAAAGCCCCCATCAAGGTGTTGCACCCATTATTGACCGCCACACAAGAGGGCAATTACAACCCTACGGAAGGATTGTCAGCATTACCATTTGACGGCATCATTCTTGCCCATTCAAATGAATCGGAGTGGATGTCGTTTAAAAATAATGCCAATAACGAGGCATTTCTCGATAGGGTCTACATTGTTAAAGTACCGTATTGTTTGCGAGTGTCTGAAGAAATTAAAATATATGAAAAACTGCTTAAAAACAGTGAGCTATCCACTTCGCAATGCGCGCCAAATACTTTAGGTATCCTCGCGCAGTTTGCGATTTTATCGCGCTTGATTGCCCCTGAAAACTCCAGCATTTATTCGAAAATGCGGGTCTATAATGGTGAGTCACTTAAAGATACCGATCCAAAAGCCAAGTCGTATCAAGAATATCGGGACTTTTCCGGTATTGATGAAGGCATGAAAGGCTTATCCACCCGTTTTGCCTTTAAGATTTTATCTCGGGTATTTAACTTTGACCAAGGCGAAATTGCCGCCAACCCGGTGCATTTGTTTTTTGTACTGGAGC
This sequence comes from uncultured Thalassotalea sp., assembly GCA_947502355.1. Taxonomy (GTDB): domain Bacteria; phylum Pseudomonadota; class Gammaproteobacteria; order Enterobacterales; family Alteromonadaceae; genus Thalassotalea_A. The sequence continues at coordinate 25,787 of CANMZP010000023.1, forward strand.
AGCAAATTGAACGCGAACAACTTCCCAAAGAAACGGCCGATAAATACCTTGAATTTATTAAAGGCTACTTGATCCCACAATACATTGAATTTATAGGTAAAGAAATTCAAACCGCCTACCTTGAGTCGTACTCTGAATATGGACAAAACATATTTGATCGCTACGTGGTGTATGCTGATTTTTGGATACAGGATCAAGAATATCGAGATGCGGATACCGGGCAATTGTTTGATAGAAGTGCCCTTAATAACGAATTGGAAAAAATAGAGAAACCGGCTGGAATTTCAAACCCTAAAGATTTTCGCAATGAAATCGTTAACTTTGTGCTGCGTGCCAAAGCCAATAACAATGGTAAAAACCCATTATGGACCAGCTATGAGAAACTGCGAACAGTCATTGAACAAAAAATGTTTTCAAATACCGAAGATTTATTGCCGGTAATCTCATTTAACGCGAAAACCTCATCGGATGATCAAAAGAAACACGATGAATTTGTTGAGCGCATGGTAAGCAAAGGCTATACCGAAAAACAAGTCCGTCTATTGTCTGAGTGGTATTTGCGAGTCAGAAAGTCGTCTTAAATTAAGCATTAGTGGGAGGACGATTATGGCTTCATTTATTGATCGCAGGCTAAACAGTAAAAACAAATCGATGGTGAATCGCCAACGATTTGTGCGCCGCTATAAAAATCAAATCAAGGACTCTCTGGCCAGTAATATTGGTCAGCGTAGTATTACCGATCACGTCTCCAATGAAAGTGTGAGCATTCCAACCAAAGACACCAAGGAGCCAAGCTTTTCATTGGGCGATGGTGGTGTGAAAGATCGAGTGTTGCCGGGGAATGATCAATTTAATCCCGGAGATAAGATCCCGCGCCCTCCTCAAGGAGGTGGACAAGGCTCTGGTTCGGGGGGCGGCAGCAGTGACTCTGGGCAGGGAGAAGATGACTTTCTCTTTTCAATTTCTGCCGATGAATATCTGAGCCTGCTTTTTGATGACTTGGAATTGCCAAACCTAAAAGCTAATCAATACGAAAAGCTGCTGGAATACAAAACCGTACGAAGTGGGTTTAGTAAAGAAGGCGTGCCGGCCAATATTGATATTGTCCGCTCTATGAAAGATGCCATGGCAAGGCGAATGGCCATGACCAGCAGCAAACGCGCCGAGCTTAAGGCTTGCCAACAGCAACTTGATGAGTGGGTAGCGCAAGGCATGCTTGACGATAATCCGCAAATTGTCGCTTTAAAAGCGCAAATTGACGATCTTAAAGAGCGTATCAGTCGGGCCCCGTTTATTGACACCTTTGATTTGCAATATCGAAATTACGCCAAACAAGCCAAGCCTTCGTCGAAAGCGGTCATGTTTTGTTTGATGGATGTTTCAGGCTCCATGTTGCAGCCAACCAAAGAAATGGCTAAACGTTTCTATATTTTGATGTACCTGTTTCTCAGTCGTCATTATCAGGAAATTGATGTGGTGTATATTATTCATCACACCCAAGCGAAAGAAGTTGATGAGCATGAATTTTTCTACTCAAAAGAAACCGGCGGTACCATTGTATCGAGCGCTTTAAAGTTGATGCTAGACATAGTGGAGCAGCGTTATCAAAGCGATCAATGGAATATTTATGCAGTGCAAGCCTCTGATGGTGATAACTGGCAAGAGGATATAGAACGTTGCAACAAGGTTTTAAGTGAAAGACTCTTACCTATCGTCCGCTATTTTAGTTACATTGAAATCAATAGCGACATCCCCAAAGCGTTATGGCACAGCTACACCGCTTTGCAAAATAAACACAATAACTTTGCCATGCAACAGATAAAAAGCGTTGATGATATCTATCCGGTATTTCGCAAACTGTTTAAGAAGCAAGAAGGGGTTATGGCTAGGAGGGCGTTGTTATGATTGCGAAAGAAAATAGCCATCCTTTACCAGATGATGCCGATTGGAACTTTGCCGATTTAGAGCGCTATGAACAAGAAATTGCCCGTGTTGCCAAAGAATATGGGTTAGATACCTACCCAAATCAAATTGAGATGATTTCATCTGAGCAAATGATGGACGCGTATGCCAGCTTCGGTATGCCGATCAGCTATCATCATTGGTCGTATGGCAAAAAATTTATTCAAACTCAGCAAAACTACCGCCGCGGGCAAATGGGCTTGGCTTACGAAATTGTTATTAACTCCAACCCTTGTATTGCGTATTTGATGGAAGAAAACACCATGACCATGCAAGCGCTAGTGATGGCGCATGCTTGTTATGGACATAACTCGTTTTTTAAAGGTAATTACCTCTTTAAAACCTGGACCGATGCCGACTCGATCATCGATTATTTATTATTTGCGCAAAAATACATTCGAAAGTGCGAGGAAAAATATGGAATAAGTGAGGTTGAAAGCACGTTGGATGCCTGTCATGCCTTACTTAACCATGGTGTTGATCGCTATAAACGACCGCAAAAACTGTCTTTACAGGAAGAAGAAGAGCGTTTGGCTGAGCGAGAAAAATACCTACAAGCGAATGTAGATGCCTTATGGCAGCGATTTGAAAAGGTAAAATACAGCAATAAAAACTCGTCAACAGAGCAAGAAGACAATCAGTTGCTGAATCATCAAGAGCCACAAGAAAATCTACTGTATTTTTTTGAAAAAAACGCACCTTTACTCGAGCCATGGCAGAGAGAAATTGTGCGCATTGTTCGCAAGATTGGTCAGTACTTTTATCCTCAGCGACAGACTCAAGTGATGAATGAAGGATGGGCCTGTTTTTGGCATTACACGTTACTGAATACCCTTTATGATCAAGGGTTACTAACCGACAAGTTTATGTTGGAATTTTTACATCATCACAGCAATGTTATTATTCAACCACCCTATAATAGCCCTTATTATTCGGGGATTAACCCCTATGCGTTGGGCTTTAACATGTTTTGTGATATTCGCCGCATTTGTGAATCCCCAACCGAAGAAGACAAACAATGGTTCCCTGAAATCGCGGGGAGTAACTGGCAAGAAACCTTAACGTTTGCGATGCAAAATTTTAAAGATGAAAGCTTTATTAGCCAGTATTTGTCACCGCATTTAATGCGCGAGTTTAAATTATTTCAAATACAAGATGATAAGAGCAAAGATCATTATCAGGTACAAGCCATCCATAATGAGCAAGGCTATAAACAAATACGGGCTAAGCTCGCTAAGCAATACGATCTTGGTTATGTTGAACCCAATATTCAAATCACCAAAGCTGATATTAAAGGTGATCGCAGTTTAACCTTGGAGTACTTTTCACAAAATAATGTTCCGTTAAATAATGAAACCAAAGAGGTGTTAAAGCACATCCATTATTTATGGCAGTTTAAGGTTAAGTTGGTGGAACAATGCAAACCAGGAAATTACAAAGTTATCGCCGAATGCCCGGAGCAAAAATCCGACTCATCGAATGGATAACAAACCACAAATCAACACCAAAATCCTAATGAAGCGACAGCAAAATATTGCTATGATAGCTCAATCTTTTCGATTCTGGATGTAACACTCAATGGCGCAACAACCCGCAAAAAAACAGTTTAAAGACAAACCTTTTAAGGACAAACAAGTTGACCAACTAAAAATGGCTCCTCATTCCTTAGAAGCTGAGCAGTCGGTACTGGGTGGTTTATTGCTGGATAATGAAGCCTGGGATAACGTTGCCGAGCGTGTTGTCTCATCCGATTTTTATTCCCGTTCACACCGTCTTATCTTTGAATGCATTGGCGAGTTAATTGAAAAAGGTGGTCCGGTCGATTTAATTACCCTATCTGAAGCATTAGAAAACCAACAGACCATAGACGATGTTGGTGGTTTTGTTTACCTTGCCGAAATGATGCGTAATACACCAAGTGCCGCGAACATTTTGGCTTATGCCGATATTGTCCGTGAACGTGCGGTTACCCGTGAATTAATTAAAGTGGCCAACGAAATTGCTGACGCAAGTTACGATCCTCAAGGACGCGCCAGCAGTGAATTACTCGACTTTGCCGAATCGAAAGTATTCCAAATTGCTGAGCAACGAGCCAATAAATCAGAAGGTCCGGAAAACATTCACTCGGTGATGGAAAAAACCGTTGATAAAATCGAAAAACTTTATGGTCAGCCACATGATGGTGTCACTGGTGTATCTACAGGCTTTAATGATCTGGACAAAATGACCGCGGGTTTGCAAGGCTCCGATTTGATTATCGTTGCGGCTCGTCCTTCAATGGGTAAAACCACGTTTGCGATGAACCTCGCTGAAAATGCAGCGATGATGCAGGATAAACCAGCATTAATCTTTTCTCTAGAGATGCCGTCAGAACAAATCATGATGCGTATGCTAGCCTCCCTTGGCCGTATTGACCAAACCAAGATTCGTACCGGTCAGTTAGGCGATGAGGATTGGGCAAGGTTATCTTCTACCATGGGGCTGCTTATGGAAAAAGGTAAAATGTTCGTTGATGATGCCGCTGGTCTTACCCCGACAGAAGTACGCTCTCGTGCGCGTCGTATTCACCGTGATAACGGTGGCTTATCGATGATCATGATTGATTACCTACAATTAATGCGAGTGCCTGCGTTTAGTGATAACCGTACCTTGGAAATCGCCGAAATTTCACGTTCATTAAAAGCCCTAGCCAAAGAATTGCAAATTCCGGTGGTGGCACTGTCACAGCTAAACCGTAGTTTGGAGCAGCGTGCCGATAAACGCCCGGTAAACTCAGATTTGCGTGAATCAGGCTCGATTGAGCAAGATGCCGATTTGATCATGTTTATCTATCGTGATGAAGTTTATAATGAAGACAGTCCCGATAAAGGCACTGCGGAAATCATTATTGGTAAACAACGTAACGGACCCATTGGCCGTGTGCGTTTAACCTTCCAGGGTCAATATTCACGATTTGACAACTTCGCCGGACCTGGCGGTATTATGGATGAAGATTAATCGGAAACCCCGGGGAGCTTCATTAACTAGTATTTCTTCTTTTGTGATTTTTATATGCAACGAACCGCCACTGCCGCGATTGATATTAATGCGTTAAAGCGTAATTACCAAATCATTAAGTCGTGTGCGCCAAACGCTAATATATTGACTGTTCTAAAAGCCAATGCTTATGGGCATGGCCTTATTCGAATTGCCAAAAGCTTGCCTTTTGCGGATGCTTTTGGGGTGGCTCGCATTGATGAAGCCTTGGAGTTGCGGGCGGGCGGTATTACCCAACCAATCGTTTTATTGGAAGGGTTTTTCGATGAACACGACCTGCAAATTATCGCGGTGAATAATTTTCAAACCATCGTTCACTCAGAAGAGCAATTGCAAAGCATTGAACACGCGGCGCTTGAAAGCCCGATATCGGTTTGGTTAAAAGTCGATACCGGCATGCACCGTTTGGGAGTCCCTCCAGAGCAATTTAACGCGTTTTATCAACGATTACGTGATTGTAAAAACGTACAAGCTAACATGCGCTTAATGAGTCACTTTGGCTGTGCTGACGAATATCAACACCCTAATACCAATGCACAGCTTACCTTGTTTAATCAATTAACCGCTGATAAAACCGAGCAAAAAAGTTTTGCTAATTCGGCGGCCATCTGCAGTTTACCTAATGCCCTTTTTGATTGGGTTAGGCCAGGTTTAATGCTTTATGGAATTTCCCCTTTTGAAGAAGCTGCAGAGCCAGAGGCTGTGAAACGCCTTGACCCGGTAATGACCTTATATTCCAGTATTATTGCCATTCGAGCTCTTCGCGCGGGCGAAAGTGTGGGCTACGGTGCAGCATGGCAAAGTAAAAAAGATACCAAAATTGCGGTCGTTGCCATTGGTTATGGCGATGGTTACCCAAGGCACGCGCCTAATGGCACACCCGTACTGATAAATGGCCGAATTGTGCCATTGATAGGTCGTGTTTCTATGGATATGATCACCGTGGACTTAGGCATCGATGCCAATGACAAAGTCGGAGATTATGTTGAGCTATGGGGTAAAAAGTTATCTGTTGCCACCATTGCACAGGCCGCGCAAACCATCCCTTATGAATTACTGTGTAATATTAGCCGTAGGGTAAAAATAGACGTAAGCGCCTAGGCCGTCTATAGTTAATCCGATCAATGTTTAGTTGAAAAACTGATCTATCTACGACATATCATCGTAGGTAAGTTAATGTGCGCAGTAAACACTCTTTCTTGAACAATAATAATCTAACAGAGTAAATTTTAAATACACTTTTTATAGGGTTATGCTATGGCTGAAGATATTAACGAGGTAACTGTGTTGTATTACGATCAGGAGGACATGACGTCCATTTGTAAGGATGTGATCACCGATTTCCAAATTTCACACGAATCACGGGTTATTTTTCCGAAAGATTTTCGAGACAATAAAATTATCGTCGCGGTACTTGATGGTAATTGCAGCCTGCGAAATTCATTAGGCGATAGAAGTATTTATTATTAACGTGTTATCACGAGTTTATTTCTGACATTGCTGACAAACACCATGGGCTTCGACAATTTGCTGAGTGATTGAAAAGCCACTGGCGTCGGCCATTGCGCGAATGACTAAATCGAGATTATTAGACTGGATTTCTTCTACGTCACCACACTCATCGCATATCAACAACTGCACTGGGTGGTTGCAGTCACTAAAATGATCGCAAAGCAAAAACGCATTAATCGATTCTATTTTGTGGACAAAACTTTGCTTAGCCAAGAAATCAAGTGCTCGATATACGGTGGCTGGTTTGGCACTGGGATCAACTTTTTTCAATTTATCGAGTAAATCATACGCGCCAATAGCGCCTTCATTTTCAGCCATTAATAAAAAGACTTGTTCGCGGGCTGGAGTCAGTCGGGCCCCTCTTTTTTGACAGGCAAGTTTTGCCTTCTCGAGTAATTTTGCTGTGTCCATATATCTATTTAAATCAATCGTTTTAGACAGTGTAACATAGAGTGGTTAAGGTGCTATTTATTTTAATGTAAATTACATTTTTCAATAGCCTTTAAAATTTATTGAAATTTTCCGAGAAAACCCATTGATCGACACGAAGTGGCGTCGGTGGGGAGTTCACTGAATACGAATTCAATAGCAAGAATTTTCGCAATGACTTGTTTGTTGTCAATAAATGTAAAAGCTTGCTAAATGATTGTTTAATCATTGAAAGTAATTCATCTATACTCAAAGGTACGCTGCATAATCATATTAAAATAAGTATTGATAGAAAATGAAAAACCATTATTTACAACCCTTGCAATGGATTTGTGTTATTACCTCGTTAGTCTTAATGAGCGGGTGCTCCGGAGAGTATCGACAAGTCGTGGATGATTTAGTGCAAAAAATTCGTAATAACCCGCAATATTATGTGCGTGGGGGCTTTAACAATTGGGGCGACAGTTCGCCCTTTAAACATGTAGAAGATGACCTATGGCAAGTTACCATTGAAGTGGGGTTAGGTACTCATGAATACAAAATTGCCACCAAAGATTGGCAAACCCAGTTAATGATCAATGACCGCAATAAAGCCGTTGTTGATGCGGTGAGCGGTTCGCAAGAATTTTTACTCGGCATTAATCAAACCGAAGATGCCGATATATTATGGGTCGAAAAAGCAGGGATTTATCAATTTACTTTAAACCTTGAAGAGGAAGAACGGCCGCAAGTAACGGTAAAGCGCATGGGCGATTTAGTGTTAAGAACGTCGTTAAAGCACAACCCAAACACCACCAAAACACTGAACTTTTCAACCTTTGATAAACGCACTTACCAAGTCGATTTATCCTATTACACCATCGATAATGGCCTTCGAACCTACGTACACTCAAGTGAGCAACCGCTTAGAGATCCGGTACCGCAAATTTCACAGTACAGTGAAGATGAACGTTTCCCTTATTTAAGAAGCGGTAATGTGACTTTTGATGGTTTGTTTGCATTGGCGATTGATGAAATGAAACTCGACAGTGTTTCTGAAATTAAAGACGGCGCATACAACAATGGCGAAGCCATAGACTGCTTTTGTTTTAAAACGGGTGAAAAGTGGGATTATGTCTGGACGCGTGATTTATCTTATGCGGCCAATTTATCGTTATCGATATTGGATCCACAGCGCGTAAAAAATTCACTGGATTTTAAGTTATCACCTTACCGTGACGGGATAAGCAAACCCTTACATGCTGCGGGTGATGAAACCGGTCTGCAAATCATTCAGGATACAGGGAGTGGTGGTAGTTGGCCAATCAGTACAGACAGGGTAACTTGGGCGTTAGGCGCTGAAACAACCTTAAACAACCTAGCCGGTGTTGAGCGTAAAGAATTTGCCATTAAAGCGCTTACGGCACTAAAGAATACTTTAGATATTGACCGTCAGGTCATTTTTGATGCCCACACAGGCTTATACAATGGCGAGCAGTCATTCTTGGATTGGCGTGAGCAAACTTATGCTGACTGGATTAAAGATGATTTATCGGCAATGGCAACCGCTAAGTCGGTGTCGACTAATGTTACCCATTATCAAGCCATGCGCCTTGCCCAAACGCTTGCAACTGAGTTAGGTGAACCCTCACTTGCGAAGAAATACGGCAACTGGGCAAATGCCTTAAAGGTAAGCATTAACCAACACCTTTGGTTAGAGGAGCAGGGGCTATACAGTAGCCTTACTGCCAGTCATTTTGATGATCAACCTATGGCGAAGTTTGACTGGTTAGGGCAATCGTTAGCAATTATTTCAGGGATTGCTTCAAGCGAGCAAACCGATAAAATTTTGGCTAGTTATCCTCATGGCCCAATGGGGGCACCTGTGATCTTTCCACAACAATCTGGGGTTCGTGTTTATCACAACCGTGCTTTATGGCCATTTGTTACCGCTTATGGATTAAAAGCGGGCATAGAAGGTAATAACGTATCGGTGGTTAATGCAGCCTATGCGTCCCTTATTAGAGGTGCTGCGCTGAACATTTCTAATATGGAAAATCTTGAGTGGTTATCAGGGCAATCAATTTGGTTAGAACGTGAAGACTCTAAACTGTCTGGCCCAGTCATTAACTCTAAATCGCAATTGTGGTCTGTTGGCGGTTACTTAGGCATGGTTATTGAAGGTGTGTTTGGTATTCATGTCGATGCGAATCAAATTCAATTAAAGCCTTATTTAACCAGTCAGTTAAAGCAACGCTTTTTTAGCAATCAACAACAATTGCACTTAAAGAATCTGACCATTCAAGGCAAGCCTATTAATGTGCAGCTAACCATGCCAAAAAGGGTTAAGAACCAAGGTGTTTATCGTGTTGAGCGAATTATGGTTAATGGTCAAACCTTATTGGGAAGTGCCGTTGATATCGCCAAGCTTAACGACACCGAAAATCTTATTCGAATTGATCTCGGTAGGATTGTGCCGGGTAAAACCGCCATTACCAAACTTAAAGCTCAAACTGGGCCGGTTGATGATAATATTTTTTCCCCTTTTGAAGCTACAATACAGCTTACTCCTCAAGGCAACAGCATTGGTTTGGATATTGTTGATGGCAAAAATACCACCCCTGTTACCTATAACATCTACCGTAATGGTCAGCTTGTTGCCGATAAACTGAAAACGAAATCGTGGGTAGATTCAACGCCGGTAGGCCATCAAGCGTGTTACAGCGTGGATGTTACTTTTGTCTCTTCAGGTAATGTGTCACACCACAGTCCCGTCACATGTACGCAGTCAGGCATAAACATCGCTGTAAATGATAAACGCGTTAAAACCAATAAGCCGTTAGTCACTATGGTTAATGAGCAGCCGATTCTTGAGGCGTGGGGCGCAGTTGAAGATAACTTGCAAATCAACGGTATCGAAATCAAAGCAAAAGGCGATTATGCCTTCCAAGTTGAATACCGCAACTTATTTAATAAAACCAATACGGGTATTACGGCAGGGGTTAAATGGGTTGTCATTAAAGATGCTCAACAAAATGTGATTCATAGTCAGGTTATTCAGTTACCGCATACTAAATCAAGTAATGGGCCGGCATTGTCGACACCCGTGACGGCGAACCTTGAAGTTGGAAGCTATAGCATCGAAATGACCGATTTTATGAACATGAGTTACCTAACGAATAATCAAACCTATTCTCAGTCAGGTGGTGAATCGGGTGCCCTGAATAAGTTTGATATTTATGGTTTTAAGCTAATGCCAGTATTTAATAGGTAATAAACTATTTAAAATCAATTGAGTAAGTCGATGATTTACTTTAAAGCCCTAAAGATGTAAAATGCATGCATCTTTAGGGCTTTTTATTTTTAGGAAGCAATATGCACATTACCCGCTATACCGACTATTCGTTGAGGGTGTTGATTTATTTATCAATAAATCAACACCGCTTGTCGACCATTAATGAAATTGCGCAAAGCTACGATATTTCTAAAAACCATTTAATGAAAATTGTGCAGCAGTTAAATTTAAAAGGTTATATCAAAGCCACTCGTGGTAAACACGGAGGGGTGCGTATAAATCATCAGCCAAGCGAGATCAACATTGGCGAATTAGTACGTCAATTTGAGGATAAGAGCAAATTGGTCGAATGTTTTGGTAGTGGAAATGAGTGTGTTATCACCCCAAGCTGTCAGCTAAAGCAAGTGTTTTTTAAAGCACAGGAAAGCTTTTTTAAAACATTGGACGAATATACCTTAGCTGATTTACTCGGTGGCAATAACCCGAAAGACTTAAGTCACTTATTGGCAATCGAGTCAGCTTAGCATTCAATTTTAACGCAGTTTAAGTAGTATATTATGATTAATTTATCCGAGCCGTCTGCTGAAAAAGCAAAACAAGCAATGTCAATGCAGGCATTTTTCAGCTTTGCATTTCGTCCTTTATTCTTATTTGGTGCGTTATTTAGCATCATCAGTCTGTTGTTGTGGAGCCAGGCATTAACGGGGTCTATTCAACTGCAAGTATATGGTGGCATGTTCTGGTGGCATATGCATGAAATGTTGTTCGCCTTTGTTACCGCTATTATTATTGGTTTCTTGCTCACTGCCGTGCAAAACTGGACAGGAGTGCGCAGTCTAAACGGACGCGGGCTTATGGTGTTGGTTGGTATTTGGTTGCTGGCACGCGTTGTGATGTTTTTCCCTACGTTAGTACCACTTTGGTTAATTGCATTATTGGATATGTTGTTTTTGCCCATTGCGGCAATCGCCTTAGCCATGCCGATTATAAAAGTAAAGTTATGGCGTAATATCTTATTTATCCCCATTTTGCTGATCATGACGGTTTGTAACGGCATGATGCATTACAGTGTTTTAGCACAAGCGCCAGAAATTTTAACTGGTGCCACCACCTTTATGGTTTTGTTAGTGACGTTGATAATGTGCATCATGGGCGGAAGAGTCTTCCCTATGTTTACTGCCAATGGTACAAAAACACCACGAGTACCGGCTCTGGCTTGGCTTGAAAAAGCCTCTATGGTAAGCATCATCATTGCGGTCATAAGTGGCTCTGGCGTATTACCTTTACCTGCGGAATTTATTGCAATAGTGTTTATTGTTAGTGGTTTATTACATGCCTTTAGGGTATTTCGCTGGAAGTTCAGCGTTACGTTGCAAACACCATTGGTATGGTCTTTACATATTAGCTACTGGGCTTTATCGGTTGGTTTGGTCATGTTTGGTTTGGCAAAAATAACCTCTGTCGTTAGTATTTCTCAAGCAATCCATACCTTAACTGTCGGTGCTATGGGCACCATGATATTAGCGATGATTTCCCGTGTTTCATTAGGTCACACCGGTCGAAATATTATTGTTGGTAAAGTCATGACTTTTGCGTTTATCAGTATTGTCGCAGCGCTTATCACAAGAGTATTTGCTCATTATGTGATTAGCGATTACAACCTGGTTATCCAGCTGTCTGTTTTATTGTGGGTTGTTGCTTATGGTTGTTTTGTTGCATTGTATTTACCGATTTTAACTCGCCCAAGAGCCGACGCTTAATGTGTACAAGATGTTACAAGTATAAAGTGGTATTTAAAATGCACCTTTAATATAATACGTTCCATCTTAAAACACATTATTGTATCTATAAAGGAGCCTGACATGAGTTGTTGTGGTGGATGTGGCGGTAGCGGTCACGAAGAGAAAAAACAAGAGCAAACTGAGAAAACTGAAAAAGCCTCAGAAGAGTAAGCTCTTTTAAAGAATTATAAAATCCAGAGTCAGCAATGCCTCTGGATTTTTTTGTACATGGATGTACTTATCCTGCGGTGGCATGGATGCCAAGAAACAGGGCTTGTAATGGACGTACTTATCCTGCGGTGGCATGGATGCCAAGAAGCAGGGCTTGTAATGGATGTATTTATCCTGCGGTGGCATGGATGCCAAGAAGCAGGGCTTGTAATGGATGTATTTATCCTGCGGTGGCATGGATCCCAAGGAGCAGGGCGTGTAGATAAAAAATCGGCCTATATACATCTTTATTGATAAAACTTACAACTTGTCAGCGCCACGACTGGTACACTTTACCGGTTAATTTGAGGTTAATTTTATGCAGTTAGATCATTACGTAAATACATTCGGTTTATATTTAAAAGGCAAGTTTGGACAGCGCATTAAAAAGCTGACAATCGATGCGGCTTTTACCTGCCCAAACCGTGATGGCACCCTAGGTAAAGGGGGTTGTACGTTTTGTAATGTTGACTCTTTTAGTTCCGACACCAAAGCCCAATCGATCAGTGTGCAAATGCGTAATGGTAAAATTGAACACGGTAAAAAAGCGGAAAAATATTTAGCCTATTTTCAGGCCTATACCAGTACCTACCGTGAAGTCGAATATTTACAGCAAAAATACGAAGAAGCTTTAACCCAATCTAATATTGTTGGATTGTGTGTGGGCACACGTCCAGATTGTGTACCCGATGAAGTACTTAAATTATTAAAAGGTTATGTTGAGCAAGGCTATGAAGTATGGCTTGAATTAGGCTTACAAACGGCGAACGATAAAACCTTAAAACGTATTAACCGTGGCCATGAATTCTCCGCCTATGTGGATGCGGTAACCCGAGCTGAGAAATATGGTATTAAAGTCTGTACGCATTTGATTGTCGGACTTCCGGGTGAAGACAAGCAAGATTATTTTGAGACCTTAGAAAAGGTGTTGCAATACCCCGTTGATGGCCTGAAATTGCATCCATTACATATTGTTGAGGGCAGTACGATGGCCAAAGCTTGGCGAGCAGGTAAAATTAGCGCACTGGGTATGGAAGAATATGCAGCTATTGCTGGTGAGATGATCCGCCGAACGCCTGAAGATATTATTTTTCATCGTGTTTCGGCAACAGCCAATAAACCGATGTTACTTGCTCCTGACTGGTGTCAGTTACGTTGGCCATCCATTACCGAGGTTTGTCGGGATCTTGATAAACATGGCCGCCAAGGTAGCTCTTTAGCAGCAGAAATTAAAACGGCGAGTTAAATACTCTGTCCAGAATATGTTAGAATAACTAAAGATTTTGCACCATTAGAAAGGTTTGAACAAAAATTGAATACTGTTGATTTCAATGAAAAACTCTCCGTCGCTCCAATGCTTGATTGGACCGACCGTCATTGCCGTTACTTTTTACGCTTATTATCACGCCATACTGTGCTGTATACCGAAATGGTGACTACCGGTGCCATTTTATTTGGTAAAGGGGATTACCTATCTTATAACCAAGAAGAGCATCCTCTTATTCTTCAGCTAGGTGGCAGTGATCCCAAAGCCTTAACAGAATGCGCCAAAATTGCAGAACAACTTGGTTATGATGCCATAAACATCAATGTGGGTTGTCCATCGGATCGTGTACAAAATGGTCGCTTTGGTGCCTGTTTAATGGCCGAGCCGGAGCTTGTCGGTGAATGCGTGCAATCAATGCAAAAGGCCGTTTCTGTGCCTATTACGGTGAAATCTCGAATTGGTATTGATGATCAGGACAGTTATGAGTTTTTGCATAACTTTATTGACGTTGTTGGCCAAGCTGGCTGTGAGCATTTTATTGTGCATGCACGTAAAGCCTGGTTGAGTGGCCTAAGCCCGAAGCAAAACCGAGAGATCCCGCCATTGGACTATTCTCGTGTGTATCAAGTGAAAAAAGATTTCAATCATTTAGACATTTCTATTAATGGGGGCATTACCTCATTAGAGCAATCTGTTGAACACCTTAAGCACATCGATGGGGTAATGATTGGACGTGAAGTGTATCAAAACCCTTATATGCTTAGTCAAGCCGACCAACAGCTTTGGGGTGTAGACAAGCCGATCGTAACTCGCGAAGAGGTTATTGAACAAATGGCTGACTACATTGATGCCTATGTGGCCCAAGGTGGCCGGGTATGGCATGTTGCACGCCATATGCTGGGTTTGTGTAATGGTTTGGCAGGGGCGAGACGATACCGTCGTTACTTAAGTGAAAATGCCGGCCGCGAAGGGGCTAATTCAAAGGTGTTGCGCGAAGCGTTTGCGTTAACCGGAGAGCCAGTTCTTCGTTAACAAATTAAAAATTCAATCTTATTAAATGCTTGTCTGGTTTTTTAGCGTCTAAATTACCAACAAGCATTTTTTTATGATTTCTTTGCAACCTTTTTCTTCCTTCTTGCAACTAAATAACTACCAACAAGCAAGGAGAACTATCATGCCGCACCTGTTAATGACTCTGATGCTCTTTTTAACACCGGCACTAAGTATGCTGTGTCTTAGTTATGTGCTCTGTCTTACGCTTTATCGAAAGTAGTTGCTCAGTGAAGTAATAAAGTTAACCGTTTATTGAAGTTAGCTGTCTGGATGATTTTCTTGCCACAAAATATTGCATGGATGATTCAACCTTGGGCAATGATTTATAACTTTATTACCGATTAGATATTCGTGATCTTCTGCCACGCTTGTCTTTATGTGGGGTGTAGCTGTTTTAGGGCCATGTTATTTTTCAGCCTCGATTATGGCACTTATTTTGCTGACTTTATTATCTCTTTCCCTAGGGGAAATACCATGACTGATAAAAGGATATATAAACGATGAATAAGATGATGATTTTAGCTTTATTTAGTGTGTTATCGATGCCGCTTCAAGCCGAGCCATTTGACTGGAGCAATCTAAAAAAACAACGCATTGACCTTAAGTTGCCATTGTTAATTATTGAAGGTAAAAAAGGCATTTTGGCCTGCGGTTACATCGATACTTCGACTTGTGAGAAAACCGGAGAGGCTTGCGCCATTGTCTCTGGTGTAAACGATCATTCCGATATGCTTTTAAAACCCGTTGTTGGTTTATCGAGCCAAGCTCGAAAACTGGGAATAAAGCTCGGCATGACTGGTGAGCAAGTCGTCGCCCTATTACGCTAACATTCAATTAATGTGGCGATATTATTAATTGCTGGGATGCCATATTTGTTATCAATCATTATTCCTTTCCAGTGATTATTGGCATTTAGCGTGGCTGTAATTTCACGAATTAATTCAAATACCACATCCACCGTCGGATCCGTTTGTTTGAGTTGGGATTTTTGCAAATAAATAATACGTTGCAAGGGCGGTTGAATAATCTTAATAGGGCGAATCTGATTATTATTCTCCAATTGATAAGTTGAGGATGATGGGCAAACCATCAAGCCAAGGCCTTGGCTAACAAAATGCAAATTAGTCATCATTTGCCCGAAAGCTTTTTTGGGTTTGAGCTTTATACCGGCTTGCAAGGCGGTATTGGTCATTAATTTACTTAGGGCATCATGTTTATCTGGCATTAAAATATCGTAATGTTGTAAATCTTTAAATGGGATTGAATGATAAAAATCCAGTTCACTATAAGCCGGATTTTGTGGTTTGTTGGCGATATATAAAAACAGATCTTCACGAATAAGAGGTAGGAGATATTCTGCTGTACGCGGCTCTATGCCAGCCTTATCGGCCATAACAAAGGCAATATCCACGGCGTTATCTTCAAGCCACTGTTCGACAATATTCGAAGGCCCAATCCTGAATGTTACCTCCACATTGGCAAATCGATGCTCCAGCTCTGCAAAGAGCTCTACCGATAGGACATTACAGATTGATTGGCTCAATCCAACCACCACATTACCTGAATAAGAAGACTGGTTGTTGCTGATCTCAGCCTTTGCGGTATCTATTAAATCAATGATCTGCATGGCATAATGTCTGAATTGTTCGCCAATTTGGGTTAATTGTACCCCCCTAAAATCCCTAGTAAAAAGCTGGACTTTTAATTCATGCTCCAAATTGGCAATCTGCAAGCTAATCGCCGGTTGGGCGACATCCAAAACTCTCGCTGCTGCAGCAATACTCCCTGATTCAGACGTCGTTAAAAAATAGTTTAATTGTTTGCTGTTCATTACACTCCCTGTGTTTCTTTTTATTATGTTTTCCAATGAGTTGGTCTTGCTCTATTTTATTCGTCAAACGATGCTTGTTTATAAATTAAGCACTTTTAATGCCAAAAATAAAAAAACATCACTACAGGCAAGTAAATATACCGACTACAAGAAAAATATGGAGCCTCACAATATTAATGTGAGTTCTCATGAAATTCGCCATCCAATAACATAACTGCATGATTTATAGAGTTTAATGCTCATCATAAGGATGTAGTTCATGCAAAACATTTCGCGTAGAGAGTTCCTTTCCTACGTCGGTGCGGTCGGCGGTTCATCGGCGTTACTTAAAACCAGTCTAGCGATGGGGCTGATGACACAAGATAGTTATTCAGGGCCGGTAAAAATAAGGCCTCCTGCGCCTGGTCATAAACCCACGGTATTGATTTTAGGTGCTGGTATTGCTGGTCTAGCAACGGCATTTGAATTAGAGCAAGCGGGTTATCAATGCATTATTTTAGAAGCCTCTTTTCGGCCAGGAGGTCGAAATTTAACAGTAAGAAATGGCGATAAAATTGATGAAATGGGCAACCCACAAATTTGTGAGTTTGATAAACAGGATAATTTGTATTTTAACTGTGGGCCAGCGCGAATTCCTGGGCATCATCGTCGTTTGTTGCACTATTGTAAAGCACTAAACGTGCCATTACAGATCAAAGCGAACAGCTCCAAGATGGCCTACTTCCATGATGACAAATCATTAAATGGTAAGCCAAAGCGGATCATTGAATACCATACGGATGTGCGGGGCTTAATGTCTGAATTGCTTTGGAAGTCGGCGGATGCCAATCAATTTGATCAGCTATTATCGCAAGAAGATGTTGCCAAGCTAATGACGTTTTCTAAGACGTATGGCGATCTAACTGAAAATGGTAAATACATTGGCAGTGAGCGGGCCGGTTCAACAACCGATCGCATGCTGGACTACCCCAAGCCACCTGTTCCGCTTGAACTAAAAGAAATGCTTGATAGTCGGTTTTGGTACGGTGGCTTATTAGGTGCCGAAATTTATGATTGGTGTGAGCCGCTCATGGAACCTATTGGTGGCATGGATGCGGTAGTCAACGGTTTTTTAAAGCAGCTCGATAATGCGCCGGTATTAAACGCTCAGGTAAAAAAAATATTCAACCGAGAAGATGGGGTGGAAGTGACCTATGAACGAGGCGGGCAATTTCATACTGTGCGAGCGGATTATTGTTTTAACAATATTCCAGCGTATTTCATGAAAGGCATTGAGAATAATTTCAGCAATACCTATCAAACTGCGTTAGACAGTATTAAGCGTGGTCACTTATTCAAAATTGCCTACCAAATGAGTGATCGATTTTGGGAGCGTGATGGCATTTATGGCGGGATTAGTTACACCTCAGAGCCCGTTTCGCAAATTTGGTATCCCTCACATGATATTCACGCCTCGAAGGGGATTTTACTCGGTGCCTACACATGGGATCCCAAAGTTAGTGCAATGTTTGAAGCGATGTCGCCGCAACAGCGCTTAGACGCAGGGGCAGCATGTGGTGAAAAAATTCATCCAGGTTATAGCCAATATATCGAGAACGGTATCAGCATTCCCTGGGCCCGGATGAATCATCAAATGGGCTGTGGCATGCAGATGAGTAAGGACGACTTTAAACAATACTTTCCCATGCTACAAAAACCAGAAGGCCGACATTTCATGATTGGCGATCAAATAAGCCACCACAGCGGCTGGCAAGAAGGAGCGCTAGCCTCAAGTGAGCAAGCATTAACCCAGTTAAATTTAATGCTTGATAAGCAAATTTACGCAGGGGGAGAGCGTCATGTTAAATAAATCTTTTTTAGTCTTGAGCCTATTGGCTTGCTTAGCGTTTAGGGTCAATGCCGAACAAGCGGTAACGCCACCTGGACTGGAATATTGCACGGTTTGTCACGGTAGCCAATTAAAGGGCAACAGCAATATTGGTGCACCCAGGCTAAGTGGCTTATCAACTTGGTACTTATCGCGCCAACTACGCAATTTTAAACAAGGCGTGCGCGGGGCACACCCCGAAGATGTCACCGGTAAAGAAATGATGTCGATGGTTACGCATCTATCCGATCAGCAGTTAACAGAAATCGTGGAGTGGATAACCACCACCGAATCTGAACTGCCGCGCCCGAGCATTAGCGGTGATATTCAGTCTGGCAAAGCGCTCTATAAAAGTTGTGCAGTGTGTCATGGCGAAGGTGCACAAGGCAATGAGCAACTAGGTGCACCCAAATTACGAGGCTTGAATGATTGGTATATTTTAACCCAGTTAAATCATTTCCGTCAGGGCTTACGCGGCATCGAAACACGCGATGCCTTTGGTCAGCAAATGCAAGCCGCAAGTCAAATCCTGACGACAGAACAAGAGGCGACCGACATTGCTTCTTACATCCAGCAATTATCCATTACCAAAAGTAAATCTTAGGAGAAATACACATGAAAAAGCACATTTTATTGGCCGCAACGGCACTATTTGCGAGCAGCAGTTTTGCTGAGGTTACTCGTCACGCATTACCGAATAATAGCACCTTTCCAATCTCCCGTGGGGTTGAGGTGACGCCCGATACCACCTTGATATTTCACAGTGGAATGGTGCCGGGTCCGGTAAATCCCGAAGCAAAACGAGGCAGTCGCGAATACTTTGGTGATACGCAAACGCAGGCCTTAAATGTATTTAAGCGATTAGAGGCATCACTGAGCGATCTTGGCGTAGATTTTTCGGATGTGATCAAGATGCAGGTTTTTCTAGTTGGTGACCCAACAATGGAAGGAAAAATGGACTTTGCTGGGTTTATGAAAGCTTACAGCAAATATTTTGGTACCAAGGAGCAACCGAATAAACCGGCACGCTCAGCGTTTCAAATTGCAGGTCTAGCAGGCGGTCCTAACATGCTGGTCGAAATTGAAATGGTCATTGCTAAACCAAAGTAACCAGACAACATCGGTTCGGTATGGGCGCCGAATCGACTCTTAAATTAAAAGATATTCTATTTATAAATAACGACATACTCATTAGGGAGATACCATGCCAAAATTATCAATGCTTAGCAAAGGAATTAAAACAGGCTTAGTGACCTGGGCAATCACTACGGTTTCCATGTCAACAGCATATGCAGATACCGCCGTGGCTTCAGAAGAAGAGGCTGAAATGGAGCAAATTGTCATCACCGGCTCAAGAGGGGCACCTCGCTCGGTCGCCGATTCGAGTGTGCCGGTGGATGTCTTTAGTGAGGGCGATTTAAAAGCAGTGCCTTTTACCGATACCAATGACATTTTAAAAACCTTGGTTCCGTCTTATTCATTACAGAGGCAACCGATTTCTGATGGTGCTTCATTTATTCGTCCCGCTTCTTTACGCGGAATGCCAACCGATAAAACCTTGGTACTGGTCAACTCTAAACGACGTCACCGCTCGGCATTGGTACAAATTGGTGGCTCAGGCACCCAAGGGCCAGATATTGCCACCATTCCGGCCTCTGCACTTAAAGGGGTTGAGGTGTTACGCGATGGTGCCGCCGCCCAATATGGCTCAGATGCTATTGCCGGGGTAATTAACTTTGTTTTAAAAGATAATGATGAAGGAGGCTCTTTTTCGATTAATAGCGGACAAACCTATGAAGGTGATGGCGACCAAGTAACCATGACCGGTAACCTAGGTTTTGCGCTTGGCGACAATGGTTATTTCAGTATTTCTGGGGAGTTTTCAGATACGGACTCAACGTCTCGCTCAGAACAGTACTGTGAATCTTGGTGGTGTGCAACCGATCCTGAAAACCCTTATTTGAGCGATCCGGCCTTTGTAGAGGGAATGAAGACCGCTAATTTGGGGGGCGAAAATGTCGTACAACCCTGGGGCCAACCAAATACCTCAGCAACTCGTGTTTTCTTCAATAGCGGCTATGAAATTAATGAGTCTATGAAGCTTTATGCTTATGGTAACTACTCAGACAGCGAAGGCGATGGTGGCTTTTATTATCGTTATCCGGGAAATGGCACGATTGAAAACTTACGTCAAGAAGATGGCTCCATCTACAATCCTTTGGAAAAGTTCCCCGGTGGTTTTACGCCAAGGTTTAACGCAGATATCACCGATTATTCATTGGTTACTGGTTTGGAAGGTGAATTTGCCAATGAGCTGACCTATGATGTGAGTGCACGTTTTGGATCGAACGAAGTTAAATATACCCTTGAAAATACGATTAACCCATCAATGGGGGCCGCATCACCTACGTCATTTCGACCCGGTGATTTGATAAATGAAGAGTTGCAATTTTCGGTCGATTTTACCAAATTTGTTGAATTTGGTTTGTATTCCGATGTGTTGTTTGCCTTTGGCTTAACCTATATGGAAGAAGTGTATGAGATAGTCGAAGGCGATGACGATTCCTATAAAGCCGGTGCTTATTCGGTTGCCGATCCTTGGGGTTTTTGTGAGAACAATGTGGCAACGAATGCGGGGCTCGCTGTTATCGACAGTGGCTCAAGTCTTGATTGTGACGATCCAGATGACCCTGTGTATACGGCGGTTGGTGTCGGTTCAAACGGCTTCCCAGGTTTTTCGCCAGAATATTCTGATGACTATGATCGGGACATGAAGGGTATTTACCTTGACGTGAGTACGGATCTTAGCGAAGCGTTATTTGTGCAAGGGGCGATGCGTTATGAAGATTATTCCGATTTTGGGGATGAACTTGTCGGTAAGGTTGCCTTTAAGTATTCATTAACGGATGACTTTAATTTGCGTGGCTCAGCGGGTACCGGGTTTAGGGCACCAACACCTGGTCAGCAAGGTACAACCAATGTATCGACCCGTTTACCCGATGGCTTCCCGGTTGCTACAGGCCTATTCCCGGCCTTGAGTCCGGTTGGTGAAGCGCTTGGAGCACAGCCATTGTCACCAGAAAAATCGGTTAACTATTCATTAGGCTTTACCGGTAGCATAGATCAATTGACCTTAACTCTGGACTTTTATGGGATCGAATTAGAAGATAGGTTTTATGCGGTATCAACTAAAAGTGTATCGACCAACCCAGACGATATTGACGCCTATGAAAACTATCTGGCACTGGAATCTGCTGGCGTAGAAGGCGCAAATACGATAGGTGGGGTTAATTACTTCCAAAATGCCTTCGATACCGTTACCAAAGGTGCAGATTTTGTGGCTACCTACAATATGGGGGATACCATATTAACGGGTGCGGTTAATTATAACGCTACTGAAATCGACTCTGATGCGTCGCAATACCTTAATGCCGAAGATGAATTTGATTTGGAGAATGGTATTCCCGAATGGCGAAGCGTGCTATCGGCCAAGCACACTTTAGGTTCGTTGAGTATGTTGGTAAGAGCCAATGTCTATGGTTCATATGAAAACGCTATCGATTCAGCCGCTACAACGGTTCAAGAATATGATGCCAGTGTCTTATTTGACATGGAGTTGAGTTATCAACTTACTGATAGCATGAGCATTATGGCGGGTGCCAGAAATATCTTTGATACATATCCTGACAAAGATGAAGGCGATGACTGTTGTGGTAATGTGTACTGGTCTAGCAATATTGTTGACTGGCAAGGAGGATACTACTACACAAGTTTAGATTATTCGTTTTAATCTAAAAGATTTTTCTCACCGCTAAGTAATGAACAAAAGCCGTCTTGGAGACGGCTTTTTTTTATCTCAAATTTAATAGTGGTCAAATTAATCACTAAGGTGGTCAAAAAAGCAAAAGCTTGGTTTTTTACAAAGGTTTTACAAATGGGGTGTTTTGCTGTTTTTTGGTTTAAATTGTTGTAAAACAATGGTTTAAAGTGTTTTTGCTAGGTTGGCACGCCACTTGTAATATATTTACCATCGTTAGCAATAATTACAAAACAATGTAATCAGGAGTTTAAAATGAACACGTTAACCAAAAAAGCAACCGTTTTAGCCACTTTACTTACTACAGCTGTTTTAATGACTGCACCAGCAAAAGCTGAGCAGTTGGTATCACTGGAAACCGCGGTTGGTCAGTTTGTTACACAACAAAGCCGTTTGGTTAGCAAAGACGTAAACCACATGATTGCTAATAATATCCAACAAAAAATCGCCAGCTTTAATGTTGATGCTTTATATCAGTTAGACATGCTTACACCGAATGTAACCATTACGGATATCGCTAAAAACAGCAAAAGCGAAGCATCTGAGCAAACAACACAATTTTCACCAAAATAAGGAATACACTCATGGGTATGTTTTCAAGATTATCAGACATTATTAACGCCAATATTAACAGCTTGCTTGAGAAAGCGGAAAATCCTGAAAAAATGATCAAATTGATCATTCAGGAAATGGAAGAAACCATTGTTGAAGTTCGCTCACAAGCAGCCAAAAACATTGCCGAGAAAAAGTCACTTGAAAGACAATTGGCTCGTGCAGAAAAAATGGTGAGTAACTGGCAGCAAAAAGCCGAGTTAGCCATTAGCAAAGGACGTGAAGACCTAGCTCGTGTGGCCCTGCAGGAAAAGCATAAAGCGGCACAGGAAATTGAGCAAATGAATACCGATCTTGTAACCGTCGATGAGTTACTCGTAAAGGTACAAGACGATGCCCAACGTTTGCAAAGCAAATTGCAAGAAGCGAAACGTCGCCAGCAAAGTTTTGTCATGCGCAAGCAATCTGCCAGTGTACGATTGAAAGCCAAACAACAAACCCACAGTGTCGACATAGATCACAGCATTGAAAAGTTTGATCGTTTTGCACAAAAAGTCGATGACATTGAGGCACAGGTTGAAGCGTATGATTTAACCAGCAACCCGTCATTAGAAAGTCAGTTTCAAGCCCTAGAGAATGAAGACTCTATTGAACAAGAGCTGGCACAAATGAAGCTAAAAGTAGCAAACGGTTAGGCTAGCTTGCCTAGCCATCATAGAGAAGAGGGTTAAGTTATGTTGCCATTGAGCATGATGTTTACGTTATGGATAGTCCCTGTTGTTACTTTTTTTATGGGGGCTGCTATTTTTTCTTTCGCAAGATATTTGCAGTCTTAGATTTTGCAGATTTAATTTATAAACCGTCTAAATTTCTACAGCTCAGCTGGAAATTATTAGGAGACCATTATGAGTCGTTATCAGTACCGAGTGAACCGTCCTTTAGCAAAGGATTTATTAAACAAAAAGTTATCAGGTGTGTGTGCAGGTCTTGCCCGCCATTTTGAAGTACCACGCTTATTGGTACGTGCCGCGGTAGTGATTGTTGGTTTTATGGTACCAACAACAACGCTGGTAGCCTATATTGTTGCGGCATTGATTATGCCAAACCGTCGATAATCAATGCATTTGTTTTAACGTAACGCGTAAATGCAATTCAAGTTTTAAGGAGTAGGAAGTCCCCATATGTCATTTTTTAAATCATTTTTATTGGCTATTGTTGCAACCCTAGCGCTAACGTACATTTTTGGGGTGAGCTTAATGGAATGGTTTGATATTCGTATTTATCTTGATGATGAATACGTACAACCCATAAAAGCAATTAGCTTGTCAGCTCTGGTGAGTGTGGTGTTTGTGATTGCGGCTATTGCCATCGTCCTCAGTGTTTTTGGCGGCATTATTTTTGCCTTTATGTTAGCTGCTGGCGCATTAATGTTGGTTAGTGTAGGAGTGTTCTGGCCAGTGTTTCTAATCGCTATCATCATTTGGTTATGCTGCCGCGAAACTGATCAGCAAGCCAATTGATAAAGATTTCGGCAGTTTTCACCTAATTAGCTTAAAAAATTGTTTAAATTTGCTAAATGTCATTGAGAGAAGTTGTTAAATAAGAGATTATTTAACAACGTAATCATTCTAATAAAAAAATACCATGAACATAATAAACAAACTCATCTTTGGCCTTTGTGCATTCTTAAGCTGTGGTGTTGCTCTAGCAGCGCCAATTAACGTTAGCGACGCTTACATCAGAGAAACTATTCCAGGGACAACCATCAGTTCGGCGTATATGACCATTGAAAATACAACCGATAAACAACGTAAATTGGTGGGCGTATCGTCTAATATAAGTAAGCGAATAGAATTACACGAGCATTCCATGGCAAATGGGATGATGCAAATGCAGCAAGTAGAATCTATTATTATTAAAGCAAAAGAAAACGTTGTTTTACAGCCACATGGCTATCACATCATGATTTTTAATTTGGACACACCATTAAGGGCGGAGCAACAGGTTGAACTTACCTTATTGTTTGCTAATGGTGATACGCAGTCGATTACTGTTCCTGTTAAAGGTAAAAAGCAATTAAAACATCATCACCATTAAGGATTACAAATGAAGGTTAACTTTTCGGTACGTTCAATTTTTAGCGTCGTAAGTGTCGTTATCGTCTTATTTTATCTGCTCGGCGTCTTTTGGAGTTTTGAACCTGATCGCTTCGATGTGAAAGAACAAGCCATAAGAGATGCCAAAACAGCGAATGTAAAACCTGTTGTCGGTTATACAACGACAACGGCGATTATTCGGGTGTCCGAAACGTTACTTGATAAGCCGGGTGGCTATCTTGCCAACGATGTTATGCCGCCTTCGGTCTTTTTAGATAATATTCCGGCTTGGGAGTTTGGTGCATTGGAAATGGTCCGTGATATGGCCTTGGTTATGCGCCAATCATTCAGTCGTTCGCAGTCGCAATCAGTACAAAACCAACACCTTAAAAATGCCCAACCAAAATTTAATATTGATGCATATAACTGGGTTATGCCAAGCGCGGAAAGTGAATACCGCTCGGCAATTAAAGATATGTATAGCTACCGAACAGAATTAGCCGATCCGCTTATTCAGTCGTCACAGTTTTATGCCCGTGCAGATAACTTAAGCGATTACTTACGTGAAGTTGAAAAACGCATGGGCAGTTACTCACAACGATTAAGTGCCAGTGTCGGTCGTGAACAGTTAAATGTTGATTTAGCTGGTGACCAAAACGCGGTACAATCTACCTCAAGTGCCGGTCTTTTAGCTTTAAAAACATCATGGTGGAAAATTGATGATGTTTTTTATGAGGCACGTGGTGCCTCATGGGCACTTTTGCATTTACTTAAAGCCATCGAAGTGGATTTTGCCGATGTATTAGAAAAGAAAAATGCGGCGGTAAGCCTAGAGCAAATTATACGTGAGTTGGAGTCTACTCAAAGCACCGTATGGAGCCCAATTATTTTAAATGGCAGTGGTTTTGGTACCGTTGCTAATCACTCTCTTGTAATGGCTAATTACATTTCCCGTGCCAATGCGGCACTAATCGATTTACGAGAACTACTTTCTCAAGGATAAAAAATATGAAAAAATCTACAGCAATCATTGCCAGTGCATTGATGTTAACCAGTTATAATGCAAGTGCTGATGCTTTAGGTGTGTATGCCGGTGCTCAGGTGTGGAATATGGCCTCTGAAGGTGGCCATGGTAGCACCAATGATCATTTGCAATACGATTACTCAGATGATGTACAAAACAGCTTTTATATCGCTTTTGAGCACCCAATCCCATTTTTACCTAATGTGCGTGTAGCTCATAACGAAGTCAAAACCGATGCTGGTGACGTTATTCAGCAAAATGATTTTAATGATTTTATCGAAGGGCGTTCAGACATTGATTTTACTTTTGTCGATTACACCCTCTACTATGAGATTTTAGACAACGATTTAGTTTCTATTGATCTTGGTGCGACGGTAAAAGATTTTGAAGGTGACTTATTAAGTGACGGTGATATTGGCTTTTTGGACGAGTCTGTCGACGAAATCATCCCTATGCTATACGCCAATGTGAGTGTTGGTTTACCACTAACGGGCTTGAGCTTTGTCGCACAGGGCAACTTTTTAAGTGTTGATGACAGCACCTTTACCGATTACCAGGTTGGTGTTGCTTATGCATTGATTGATAACTTATTAATCGATGTAACGCTATCAGCAGGCTACAGAGTGATTGATCTTGAATTAGATGATGTTGACGACGTTGATGCTGATATTGACTTTGATGGTGCGTATGCGGGCGTTGAATTCCACTTTTAAGTAACCGTTAGCTACAAATGAAAGAGGGCACCTAAATGGTGCCCTCTTGTCGTTTAAATATTAGTAATAATTACGCTTGTTGGATTTGGATCAGCTCTTCACTTAACACGTAATCTAAAATACCCAATGCCGCTTTTCGGCCTTCATCAATGGCGGTTACCACTAAATCTGAACCACGCACCATATCACCACCTGCAAAGATGTTTTGTTTTGTGGTTTGCAAGGCAAAGTGTGAATTCTCATTGGCAATGACACGTCCACGGCCATCCACTTCTACACCGGCATCTTTCATCCATTGTGGTGGGCTTGGTAAGAAACCAAAGGCAATAACCACCGCATCGGCAGGCATCACAAATTCGCTGCCCTCAATAGGCTCTGGGCTTCTGCGGCCATTTGCATCAGGTTCACCCAATTGAGTTTTAACAAATTTCACCCCGTTGGCTTGGCCATTGTCATCAACACTGATGTCTATAGGCTGAACATTAAACTGAAACTGAACCCCTTCCTCAGTGGCGTTTTGTACTTCACGAGGAGAACCAGGCATATTGGCTTTATCACGACGATAAGCACAGGTAACATCGGTTGCGCCTTGTCGAACTGAGGTACGTACACAGTCCATGGCCGTATCACCACCACCAAGAACCACCACTTTTTTGCCGTTAAAATTCGTATAAGGCTTCACGTTCTCTGTTAAGCCCATGGTGTGTTGCGTATTGGCAATCAGATAATCCAATGCATTATAAACACCTGGGGCTGATTCATTATCAAAACCACCGGTCATATCGGTATAAGTACCTAGGCCTAAAAATACGGCGTCATATTCTTCGCTGATATCTGCAAAGCTAACATCAACACCAACATTGGTGTTGAGTTTAAACTCAATGCCCATGCCTTCAAAAATTTCACGGCGACGTTTTACCACGTCTTTCTCAAGTTTAAAAGATGGAATACCAAAGGTTAATAAACCGCCAATTTCGGCTTGTTTATCAAAAACCACCGCTTTAACACCGTGGCGGGTTAGTACATCGGCAGCGGCTAAGCCTGCAGGACCGGCACCAATCACCGCT
Organism: uncultured Thalassotalea sp.; assembly: GCA_947502355.1. Lineage (GTDB taxonomy): Bacteria > Pseudomonadota > Gammaproteobacteria > Enterobacterales > Alteromonadaceae > Thalassotalea_A. The sequence goes on from CANMZP010000023.1 coordinate 53,278, forward strand.
ACACGTTTACCCGTAGATTCAACATGCGATAAGTCCGGTTTCCACCCTTGGGCAAAAGCGGTATCGGTAATGTATTTTTCGATATTACCAATGGTGACGGCACCAAATTCATCGTTTAGCGTACAGGTTGATTCACACAATCGGTCTTGTGGACAAACACGGCCACACATTTCGGGCAATGAATTGGTTTGATGACATAAATCGGCTGCTTCAAAAATCTTACCTTCGGTTACTAACTCAAGCCACTGCGGAATGTAATTGTGCACCGGACATTTCCATTCACAATATGGGTTACCACAATCCAGGCAGCGGTCGGCTTGACCCGCACTTTGTACATCACTTAACGGTTGGTAAATTTCGACAAAATTAGCTTTTCTGACATTAATGTCTTTTTTGGGCGGATCAATTCTTTTTACATCCACAAATTGATAAACATTCTTACTCATAAATATTCCTACTGTGCCTGTACTCTTAACTCTGCCGAAGAACGACTGCGATGCCCTAATAAGGTTTTCACATCGGTTGCTTTTGGTTTGATTAATTTAAATTTACCGCTAAATTCGGCGAAATTTTCGAGAATGTCTTGCGCTCTAGCACTGCCCGTTCTTTCAAAGTGCTGATTAATAAGACCGCGTAAATGTTCTTGATGAATAACGTAGTCATTTACCTGTAATGTTTCAATGGACTCGTTATTTAAGCGAATATTCAAATCATCGGCTTCATCAAGGACGTAAGCAAAACCACCGGTCATACCGGCACCAAAGTTAAGACCTACTTGACCTAATATGGTCACGATGCCGCCTGTCATGTATTCACACGCATGATCACCCGCACCTTCAATTACCGCATGACAACCTGAGTTACGAACGGCAAAACGCTCGCCTGCGCAACCTGCAGCATACAAATGACCACCGGTAGCACCATATAAACAGGTATTGCCCATAATGGGTGTTTCATGGGTTTGGTAACTCACCCCTTTAGGTGGGTTGATGGTAATCGTACCACCCGCCATGCCTTTACCTACGTAATCGTTGGCATCACCGGTTAGGTTAATGTTTAAGCCACCGGCATTCCAACAGGCAAACGATTGACCAACGGTACCTGTTAGGTTGATGGTAATTGGATCCGAGCTCATGCCTTGATTACCGTGATGACGAGCAATTTCACCAGAGATAAGCGCGCCAACACTACGGTCGGTATTATTCGCGGTGAAATAATATTGACCACCAGACTTCGCTAAAATGGCATCATGAACTTGATCTAACATCGCGTGGTTAAGCACGGCTTTATCATATGGGGTGTTGCTTTCGGTTTGATGCAACGCCGTATGTTTGCCTGCCACAACAGGCGCTATTACTGGTCCTAAATCAATTTTTTGCTGCTTGGAGGTAAAACCTTGCAGTGATTCTAATAAATCGGTTCGACCGATTAAATTGCTTAATGAAACGACGCCTAGTTGAGCGAGAATTTCACGCACTTCTTGGGCCACAAAGCGGAAGTAATTCATAACTTGATCAGGTAAGCCTTTGAAGTACTCGTCACGTAATAACTGATCTTGCGTGGCAACACCTGTCGCACAGTTGTTAAGGTGACAAATACGTAAGAATTTACAACCTAATGCCACCATTGGCGCGGTACCAAAGCCAAAGCTTTCTGCGCCTAAGATTGCGGCTTTAACAATATCAACACCGGTTTTAAGGCCACCGTCAACTTGTAGTCGAACTTTGTGACGTAAGCCATTTGCGACCAATGATTGATGTGCTTCAGCAAGACCTAATTCCCAAGGACAACCGGCGTATTTAACCGACGTTAATGGGCTTGCGCCAGTACCACCGTCGTAACCTGATATGGTAATAAAATCGGCGTAAGCCTTTGCTACACCTGAAGCAATGGTACCCACTCCAGGACCCGATACCAATTTAACCGAGACAATACAGTTTGGGTTGACTTGTTTTAAATCGAAAATTAATTGCGCTAAATCTTCGATAGAATAAATATCGTGATGCGGCGGTGGCGAAATTAGTGTTACCCCCGGCACGGAGAAACGTAATTTGGCAATTAAAGGCGTTACTTTATCGCCCGGTAATTGTCCGCCTTCACCAGGTTTTGCACCTTGGGCCACTTTGATCTGTAAGACGTCTGCGTTAACCAGGTAGTGTGGCGTCACACCGAAACGACCCGATGCAATTTGTTTAATACGCGAGTTACGCACGGTCCCAAAGCGGCTCTTATCTTCACCGCCTTCACCCGAGTTAGAGAAACCACCTAAACGGTTCATTGCTATGGCAAGGGCTTCATGCGCCTCAGGGCTTAGTGCGCCAATAGACATGGCCGCGCTGTCAAAGCGTTTATACAGTTCACTTTCTGGCTCAACATCATCAAGCTCAATCGGTAGGGCATCTTCTTTTAGTTTTAATAAGTCACGTAACGTCGCTACCGGACGTGTATTAACCGCATCGGCATACACTTTGTAGTTTTCGTAATTGCCGGTTTGAACGGCATTTTGCAAACTCGATACCACGGTTGGGTTAAAACAGTGATATTCACCACCGTGCACATATTTTAATAGACCGCCGTGTGTCACTTTTTGATGTGGCAACCAAGCACGACGTGCCAGATTAATCGTGTCTTGCTCAATGTCATTAAAGTCTGCACCGGCAATACGGCTAGGGATACCAGCAAAACATAATTCAATAATGTCGGATGATAAACCAATAATTTCAAATAAACCTGCACAGCGGTAGCTGGCAATGGTTGAAATACCCATTTTAGATAAAATCTTTAACAGGCCCTTGTTGATGGCGTTACGGTAATTTTCAACGGCCTTACGTGCAGGTAATTCGATTTGGCCTTTATTAGCCATGTTTTCAATCGTTTCGTAAGCAAGGAATGGGTAAACAGCGGTAGCACCCAAGCCAAGTAACACGGCAAACTGGTGTGGATCACGAGCAGAAGCTGTTTCAACGATGATGTTGGAATCACAACGTAAGTTTTCATTAACCAAACGACGTTGCACGGCACCAACGGCCATTGCTGCGGGGATCGGTAACATATCACGTTGGATCTTGCGATCACTAAGCACCAAGATCACCGTGTTTTTATCTCTAACTAAACTAACGGCTTGATCACAAATTCGTTTAATGGCGCTTTCTAAGCCTTCGCTAGGAGCATAATTTAAGCAAATGGTTTCGCTATGGTAGTGCTCAGGATCAAGTTCTGTTAATTGATCTAAGCTGGTGTACATTAAAATTGGCGAGTCAAATAATACTCGGTCAGCATGACCGGTTGTTTCATTAAACACGTTGTGTTCACGGCCAATACAAGTCCCCAATGACATCACATAGCGCTCACGCAATGGATCGATAGGTGGGTTAGTTACTTGCGCAAACTGTTGACGGAAATAGTCATACAGGTTGCGTGAATGACTAGATAAGACCGCCATTGGTGTATCATCACCCATCGAGCCTGTGGCTTCCTGACCGTTTTCGGCCATGGTTTTCAATACTTGCTGAATTTCTTCGTATGAGTAATTAAATAATTTGTGGTATTGAGCCATTTCTTTTTCAGAGAATAACGGAGTGCCGATTTCTTCGGCTTCCAGTTCTTCAAATGGTACTAAGCGACGGATGTTGTTGTTTAACCACTCTCGGTAAGGGTGGCGATCTTTTAGTTCATTATCAATGTCGGTTGCTAGCAATAACTCACCGGTTAAGGTATCCACTGAAAGCATTTCACCCGGTCCTACTCGGCCTTTTTTAACGACTTCGTCTTCGCCGTATTCCCAAATACCCACTTCGGATGCCAGAGTGATAAAACCATCTCGAGTCATAACATAACGAGCCGGGCGTAAACCGTTTCTATCCAAGTTACAGGCCACATGTCGGCCGTTGGTCATTACGATACCAGCTGGTCCATCCCAAGGCTCCATATGCATCGAGTTAAACTCGTAAAATGCTTTAATGTTATCGTCCATTAGCGGGTTGTTTTCCCACGCTGGTGGCATTAATAAACGCATTGCCCGGTATAAATCCATGCCACCGGCCATAAACAACTCGAGCATGTTATCTAGCGAGGATGAATCAGATCCACTTTCATTGACAAAAGGTGCTGCGTCATTCAAATCCGGTAATAATGGCGTCTTAAATTTATAACTTCGCGCCCGGCTCCATTGACGGTTACCACGGATGGTATTGATTTCGCCATTATGAGCAAGGTAACGGAAAGGTTGTGCTAAATGCCATTGCGGCGAAGTATTTGTAGAAAAGCGTTGGTGGAATACACAAATGGCTGATTGCATGCGAATATCGGCCAAATCAAGATAGAAATTGGGCAAATCTCGTGGCATGACCAAGCCTTTGTATATGGTTACCAGACAAGATAGGCTTGCTACATAAAAGCGATCATCGCTGATGCGCTTTTCTGCGCGTCTGCGTGCCATAAACAAGCGACGTTCGATATCCTGATTACGCCAACCGGCGGGACCATTTATAAAAACTTGTTCAATACCGGGTAAGTTGCCTTTAGCAATTGGGCCCAACACATTGGTATCAACAGGAACTGTTCGCCAACCCACTACCGATAGGGTTTCTTTGGCTAGCTCATCTTCTAATATTTTCTTTGATTGTTCTGCTTTAATTGGATCCGGGTTTAGGAAAATGGTACCAACAGCAAATTGACTGCCTAAGTTCCAGCCTTGCTCTGTTGCAATAGATCTGAAAAAGCTTTCGGGCAATTTCATTAATAAACCACAGCCATCCCCGGTTTTGCCATCGGCAGCAATGCCACCTCGATGCTGCATGCGATCCAGGGCTGAAATTGCGGTTTTAATAAGTTTATGACTGGCATCACCTTGTTGGTGTGCGATCAAACCGAAACCACAATTATCTTTTTGAAAATCAGGATCGTAAAGTTGCATGCTTATCTCCTATAACTAGTGCTGTTGGAATGCATAAGGGCCGAATAAGAATAATTAATATATGAATAAGTATTGCAATTTCCAACGTGTCAATTTACGTAAGATATCGTTAAGGAGTGTAAAGGTCAATTAAAAATAGAGTTATTACTCATATCAATAATTACATTTTTTTAACTTTTAATCGCTTCTAGTAGAAATTTCAAGCAAAACAAGGCTGGAGTTTGGGCTATGCGAATTTATGTAAACAATTACAAAATTAGTAAAGTTTGGACTCACTAAATAAATATTCAATTTGTAGTCGTTCTTTAGTGGTGCTTATTGCTCTGTTTTAAAGCCGCTAAAGCGCTAAAGGGATAAGGCGGTAAGGCGGTAAGGCGGTAAAGGGATAAGGCGGTAAGGCGCTAAAGCGATATAAAAAGGTCCTAGCACATTTACATAATCGAAGAATATAAAAAAAGCAGGCAATGAGAGCCTGCTTTTGTCGATATTGAGGGAGCTTTTCTATTAAGCTTTATAACCGCCTTCAATGCCTTTTGTGGTGATCGCTACTGCATCATGAGCATGTAGTGACTCTAAATGATTTATCTTCAACCAGAAGTCATCAAAACCGCTGATTAAGTTCATTGCGTGCTGAACACGACGGGCGGCATCTTCACAGAACATCAGGTTTTGACCATTCAAACGAGCAAACTCTTGTTCGTCTTCACGTTTTACTGCGGCCTGTACTGGTGTTTGTAAAGCTGCTTCTACGGTATCGACAACATCTGTAATAGGGAATGTATCCACTTCTGAGTTCAGCTTAACTTTTACTTCGGCGATTGAACGTTGGCTGTGTGGTGTGGCTACGATGCCTTCGGTTGTGCCCAACCATTGATGCATTTCTTCTTTGTTAATGCTGTCTTGTTCGGCAAATTTTTCCGTAAACGATTTTTGAATTAACTGTCTTGCTAGTGCTGCAGAACAAGGACACGTTGAAGAGTAGGCAATATCGATACATAATTCGACTTCCAGTTTCCCTTGTTCTAATTTACCTACGATGGTTACCGGATATACACGCCAGCCTAGCTTACCGCTTACCAGTGCCTGACGACGCATAGGGTAGTTAAAATTAAACTTAACAAATGCGGTATCGCTTAGCTCTTCATGAGAGGTAATAAATTGCTCTAACAGTTTTACCAATGCTGGGTAGGTTAATGTGCCGTTGCTGGCTAGATCGTCTAATAATAAATACAGACGCGACATATGAATGCCTTTCGCTTGCGGATCATTAAGATTTACAAATGCATCAATATGAGCTGAAACCATACGTTCGGCTTCGTCTTTTGCTGCCAACATGATTGGCATTTCAATATTTCCCATGCCTACACGATCAAGTGTACCTTCGGTTTGTGCCGTTGTGTGGTTGGCGATATCTGGCATTGATGTCGGCATTATAGCTCCGCTTAATGTTTAATCTATTAAATTTGAATTTGAGTACTGCAAATACTGCACCTCAAGGGCGCGTATTTTAACGAATTGCAAAGTAATTTTTTAGCTTTTTTTAGTGTTTTTTCTAAATTTGTGCTAATAACGAGCAAACCCGAGTAAATTAGTGGGGTATTTTAGAGGTTTTTTGTCATAAATCAATGCATCATAACTAAAACTTTATTTCGTTTTGTTAAGGTGGTGTTGGTTTTGTTTGAATGCCTTGTGATCTTTTACTTTGTTTACTGATCTTTTGTTTAAAAGCACTTAAAAAGGAAGATAAACATAGAAAAGCATGTTATGTTTTGCCAAAATACCAGATAACAAAACACAACAAATAATAACAAAAAGTGTTCACGTAAATATGTTAAGGGAAACACAATGGACGTTTTAAACTTTGAGATCATAAACCAATATAAAGACATGCTTGGTGCAGAAATGTTCCTAGAGACGGTAGATTTATATGAACAGCAAACCGTTGAGTACTTTGAAAAGTTAGAAGATGCGATTGGCGCAGAGGATTACAAGCAGTGGAAAGATAGCTGCCATGTAATTAAATCGGCTTCAGGAAATGTTGGCTTGAAAGCGGTTTACACAAAAGTTGCCGCAATGGAATATTGTGAAGACTCTTTTGCTGAATTAGCAGACCAATTACAAACGTTGAAACAATTAAATGTTGATGGCTTAGTAGAGATAAAAAAATGGCTAACCCAAGGTTAGCCATCTTAGAAGTCTTTAGAGGTTATATGTAGTTAAACGATATAACCTTAATTGAGTTTCTTAGCTCAATGTACCGATAAAGCGGTAACCTTCACCGTGAATGGTGTTAATGAATTCACCATTAGTATCATCGGTTTCAAAGTGCTTACGTAGACGACGGATGGTAACGTCAACACTTCTATCGTTCTCGCGTAAATCACGACCTGTCATTTCTTGAATTAATGCCTGGCGAGTAACAATCTTGCCTTGGTTTTTCATTAATAAACGTAATGCGCGGTACTCACCACGAGGAATTGGGAAAACCTTACCTTGAGGCGATGTCATGCGACGTGAGTTTGGATCCAATGTCCAGTTATTAAATTCGATTGCTTCTGTATCATTGGTTTCTTTTGGCGCTTCAGTTTTCTGAATACGCTTTAATAAGTTACGAACACGAATCGTTAATTCACGTGGATTAAATGGTTTGGTGATGTAATCATCTGCACCAATTTCTAAACCTAATACTTTATCTACTTCACTGTCACGGCCAGTAATAAAGACTAAACCTGTTGCTGTGTTTTCTACGATATCACGTGCTAATAATAAACCGTTTTTGCCTGGTAAATTAATGTCCATAAGAACAAGATCAATGTTGTTTGTTTTCAACGCTTGTTCCATGCTGTCGCCGTCTGCTGCAACGATTGCGTTGTAGCCTTCTGCTTCAAAAAGGTTCTTTAAATTTAAACGTGTAACTTCTTCATCTTCTACGATAAGAATGTTTGCTTGGATGTTCATACTATGCCCCTAGTAAAATTGCTAATGAGGTATCGTCCTGATTACTCCTCACCCAATGAATTTTTAGCTGAAACATGCAGTGTGCTACGACAGTAAAAATTCAAATATGAAATTAATTGCTGCATATGATAGTAGATGTGATAAAAACTACAATCATTAAATTGTTGCGTAAATGTAAGCCTTAAGTGAATAAATAAGCACCTAAAACGCACTTATGTTATTGATATTAAAACCGTTGTTTGTTTCTTTGTTGTTTTTGTACAAAAGTTTAATATTGAAACGTATTGTAATTTTTGACATTTTTATCACCTGATTTCACTAAAAACTGACAAAAAGCAGTAACGGCTCTGTTGATTTGTTGTGAAATCCGGTTGATTAATTGTGAACTGTGGTTGGTTTTTTGCTCTCAATGTTACACTTGGCTATAAATTAACCAAAGATCAACAAGGTTTTTTTGAGAATTTAAAAATCTAATTAGTTTTTTGTACAATAATGGATGGCGAAACCTTTACGATTCGCCAGTTGTTCTACGTTACCTAGCTCGGCTTTAATAATCGGAGCATATCGTAAAAAGTTGTTGGCAACTATGGTTAGGTTGCCTTGCTTAAGCAGATGCTTTTTGATGTCCTTTAAAAACGTTTCCGTAGTTTGATAGTTGGTTTTGATGCCTTGATGAAATGGCGGGTTTGATACGACACTTTGATAATTGCCTTTTACCGCGGACAATCCATCCGAAGGGTATACCTGTCCAGTTAGGTTATTTAACTGCAAAGTTTTTTTAGCACTTGCTATGGCTAAAGCATTCACATCAAGCATCTCAACTTGTGTTTTAGCAAACCGAGTTTTAATAAACGCGCCAATGACCCCCGCACCACAGCCAAAATCAAGGACTTTGCCGTGCATGTCAGCTGGTAAGTGTTGCAGTAATAAGTGGGTACCGTGATCCAACTCAGTACTACTAAATACACCTGGTAAGCTAGCAATGGTTAACTGAGTATCTTCAACATTTATGTCATAGGTTTTATACCAGTCATCTAAATTAAAACTATTGGCTTGGTTGTTAAATTGCATGCTAAATAAAGAACAATGTCGGGCAGAATCGACTTTTTGCGCATTAATGGCTACGTTGGTAACCAGCTTTTGCGACGATTTCACCCCACCTTTATTTTCGCCGACAATGAGAATCGTGGCATTTTCTGCTAGATGTGGCGTAAGCATGGCAAGAATGAACTGAAATTCGGGTTTGGATTTTGGGAAGTAGATAATGGCCAAATCGTGTTTTTGCTCGACCTTTCGCTGATATTGCTCAGAAAACTGATTTAATACGCTAGGGTATCGCTGTTTGCTAGCCATGTAGTGGGCAAAGTTTAATTGATACTGACTGATTTGAGCATTTGCATTTAGCTTTATCAGGTGTGATATGAGTTCATTATCTGGGCAGCCCACCACAAGCGGGCATTGTGCGTTAAGGTATTCTTCATTGCGGAGCAATAATTGCGAAGGATTAGAAAGTGACATCAATAGATTCCAGATAAAACAAAATTGCCCGTATTTTCTTAAGTTTAGACAACAGAGTAAATACCCGAGCGTAGATTTATGATTAGTTTAGAATATTTTTTTAAGAAAAGTGGATAAAAACGCTCTCACTGGTTGAAAAACGTAAAATTGCGTGATTATAATACGTTAAATCAGTGTTAACGCGAATGGCGCTGATGGTATCGCCCTTATATTAAAGGGCCAGAAGAGGAGCATTAACCAGGTAACGGTTTCGAGGAGAACAAACTCCAATGACAAATCGAGAGGGGGATTAATGCCGAGACAACTATATATTTGTTGATATAGCTTGTCGGACGTTTGGGTTGAATCCCTTCGGCTGTCACTTTTTCGACCTGAGCAGGCAAAAAAGTGGAGAACTTCTGGTCTTTGTGCGCTTAACGCACAAATTCCTGTTTCTTCCTTTATCCTCAACTTGTCGAACAATCCCATTATAGTGGGGTTACTATTTGCTGCATTTGCGACAGCCTTTTGCTGTATAATACCCAGATTGCAGTTTTGTACTCCAATTGAGACGTTTAGAGATATTTAATGACAAGTTTTACCCACAACATCAATGATTTTGCTTTATGGACGGCGTTAGTCACTCCATTTACTGCCGATGGCAACATCGATTTCCCTAGTCTGTCTGCTTTAGTTGCAGAGCAACAAGCGGCAAATAATGCCATTTTGTTATGTGGCAGTACAGGAGAAGGTTTAGCGCTCGAAACAGCAGAGCAATTAAGCATTGTTAAATTTGTTTGTGAACTAAAACCTTCTGTGCCGTTAATGGTTGCCGTGGGGGGCTACAATTTACAGCAGCAACTTGCTTGGATTGAACAGTGCAATACCTTAGCAATTGATGCCTATTTACTCACCGCGCCAATTTATGCAAAACCGGGTGTGGTCGGGCAAACGCAATGGTTTAAGGCTTTAATGGATGCCTCTGACAATCCTTGTATGATCTATAATGTGCCATCGCGTAGTGGTGTGAGTATTGATGTTGATTGCATTGCGAACTTGGCTAAGCACCCTAATATGTGGGCAATGAAAGAAGCCAGTGGCGATATCAATCAGTTTTTGGCTTATCAGCAAGCCGCTCCTAAAGTTAAAATGTTTTCCGGAGAAGATGGTTTAATGCCGTATTTGGCCAGTGCCGGTGCCGTTGGTTTAGTATCCGTGTGTTCTAATGCTTGGCCACAAGCGACCCATTGTTACGTGCAAAAATCAGTGGAAGGTGGTCATGATCCTAAGCTGTTTGCAATTTGGAGTACGGCTATTGACAGTTTATTTGAAGTGGCCAACCCAATCCCTGTAAAAGTGTTAATGCATAAGAAGCAAACAATAAAGACACCTTTGTTACGTGCTCCACTCACCCATTTGGAGTTGGTGAGCGATCAACGGGTTATAAGTGCCGATGCCGCGATTCAATATTGGTATGTTTGCAATAATACAGCACAAACCATGGCCGAATAGCATTAACGAAGCATGCGGCCAAACAATGAGTGAATACCTTTGGTAAACGAAAACCGTCTGATTAAAATGATAACGATAAATATCTATGAGTAAAGTAAACAAGCAATTGTTAACGGTAGGAGAGCTGGCCAGTGGGGTTTCTCTTACGGTGCCTGTATATCATATTAAAGGCGAACAAGCAGGCCCTTCTGTTTACATTCAAGCCAACATTCATGGCGCTGAAGTTCAGGGTAATGCGGTTATTTATCAATTGCTTGAGCTTTTAAAAAGCCAACGTGTGCTCGGTGATATTACCCTTGTGCCTTACGCTAACCCGGTTGGCTGTAACCATAAAAATGGTGAGTATACACTAGGTCGTTTCGACCCGATCACTGGGGTTAACTGGAATCGGATGTTCCATTTTAATGAGTCGATTATTGATGACGTATTAGCCGAGCATATTGATAGCCCAATAGAAGAGATCAAGTCGCAATTTCAACAACGCATGATCACCGATATTATCAATAAGCTTGATCATAATATTTACGGCTTAACCACGGGGAGTCGTATTGCCTATCAATTGCAACTGTTGGCTCATCAAGCCGATTTTGTTCTGGACTTGCACACCGGTCCAATCTCTTCAAAGCATCTATATTGTCCTGAGTATGCTCAAGCGAGTGCTTCGTATTTTAATATCCCACATACCATCTTAATTCCAGATGATTTTGCCGGTGCGATGGATGAAGCAACATTTTGCCCGTGGTGGAAACTCAGTAAAGCGTTTGCCAAGATAGGCCGCCAACTGGATTTCAATAAAGAAAGTTTTACGGTGGAACTCGGCTCACAAGAGCTTATCGATTTGGATGTCGCGTTAGTGGATGCGCAAAGCATTTTAACGTATTTACAATACAAGCAAGTCATTGAAAGTGGTGATTTTGAACCTGAAAAAATCACCCGTTACGCCTGTTATTTAAAAGATTATCGTCAATATTATTCGCCAATGGGCGGTATGGTCGACTTTCTTGCGACCTTTGGTGAGCCGCTTAAATCGGGTCAGCCATTGGCTCGTATTTTAAGAATGGATAATTATGGTGATGGCAATGCACTGCATTACCTGACACTTGATGAAGATGTGATCCCCATTCTACATTTTGCATCCGCCAGTGTGAATCAGGGCACCGAGCTATATAAAGTCTTTACTAACTACTTTACCTTATAAGAAAGCATTTTGATGAAAAAACAAACCGTTTCAGCTGAAACACAGCAACAAGCGCTGAAAATAGCCAAACATACACAAAAGCCCGGACAAACCAAAGAGCAGACCAAACTGATTGCTCAAGGGATCCAAAAAGGAATTGAGCAATACAAGAAGGCGCAAAAGGTTAAAGCACGCGATGCCGATAAATATAAAAAGAAACAAAGGAAAGTGGCGCTAAATAAAATCGAACAAACGCCAGATGAGTTACAAACAGGGCATACCTCTAACGCTGTTTTACCTTGGGCTTTATTAGGCTTATCCTGGTTAGGGTTTGCGGTATACCTATTTGCTGCTTAAACCCAGGAGCGATCAGCTGCCTTTAGCAAACTTTGAAACATACAACGTCATACCGGGAAATTAACCTCATTGAGCGTTCTGTGTGTTTATCGATTCAGCGCTTTAACACATTGATTGTTGGTTGATTTTATTGTTTCTATGCACATTTTTAATGTAGAAGGTTGCGGGTAAAAACATGCCGCAATGCCTGTTACCTGCAGGTATTTCTTCAGTAAGGATAAAATGGGGCTTTGTATCAGATGCCAATATAACTTACGGTAAGTCATATTGGCATACATGCACTTAGGCGGGCACTTAGGCAGGCACTTCGCTATCTTGCTGCGCTTGCAATTCAGTGACAAAACCATCCGGATCCATCAGGTAATTGTATAAATCGAAAAATTGCGCCGTCAGGTTATGACTTGGTGCAAAGTAGGCCAAAGGGCTAGCATTTTGATGTGACTCACGCATTTTTACCGAGCTATTGAGCATAACCGGGATAATTGGGTGGCCATCTTCTTTTAACTCATTCACAAGTTGCTGAGGTAATTTAGCTCTTGGTTGGAATTGATTAACTACCACGCCTTCAATAAATAAATCAGGGTTATGATCTTCACAGATGTCATTGATGGCGGTTGAAACCGTCTCTAACGAATAACGCGAAAAGGCATCACAATCAAACGGAATTAATACACTATCGGCGGCGATTAAGGCGGACTTGGTATAAAAGTTTAATGCTGGCGGGGTGTCGATATAAATGTCATCAAAAAACTCTTCTAGTTGTTTGATTGCTTTGCGTAGGGCAAGGATCTTATAGCGAGATTCTAGCTTATGTTCGATCTCTGTTAATTTATCACAGGCAGACATGATATACAGGTTTTCAAACGGTGTGGCATAAACAAACTCGATTGCCGGTTCGGGTTTACCGACAAAGCCCACGCTTTGAGCCAATAGATCGGCAACGGATTTTTCACACACCTGATCGCCAAGAAGGTAATGACTGGAATTGGCCTGAGAGTCTAAATCGATAACTAGGGTTTTACGCCCTTGTTGGGCACTCACAGCTGCCAAATTACAGACGATGCTGGTTTTCCCTACGCCACCTTTTTTATTGAATATTAACCTGCGCACGGTATTACTCCATTCTTATTGTATTTTTGTCCAGAATAATACGTTCACTGGGCTAATACAAGGTTCACTGTTTAATATGCCGCTTTACTGTCTAATATAAGCTTGAGTGCATTAAAACCGATGGGCTAATGCACGGGGATAACATTATTGCCAATTCTTTCTTGGGATATAATTCGAGTTTTTTTCTGGGCTGATTTGCTTTGTAACCGCAATCCTTTGGTTTTTACCCAGAAATATTTGTAATTGATACCAGGATTCGGTCATTAACCAACGCCAGTTGGATGCTGTCCATAAGTTATGGTACATGGCTTTATTGGCGGCAATAGAATCGGGTGAAAACTGACTAATTTGCTCGGCTAACTCAAACGCTCTTTGCAACGGGTCGTCAGATATTTCGGTAATTAAGCCGTAATTAAGGGCTTTATTCGCATCAATAACCTCAGCCGTCATGCACAGTTTTAAGGCAATGTCTTTATTGACTAATTCTCTTAACGCTAGGTTGCCCGCCATATCAGGGATAAGTCCCCATTTTCCTTCCATAACCGATAAAGTGGCGTCAGGACTGCAGATCCTAAAATCGGCGCCTAAAGCAATTTGCAAACCACCGCCCCAGCAACGGGCATGGATGGCCATAATCACCGGAATGTTAAGTTTACGCCAATTGTAAGAGACCTTTTGCGCTAAGTTGGGGTTGCCCGGCCAAATTTTCCCGAGTAATTTCACGATGGCCGATTTTGATCCCATCATGGACTTAATATCTAGCCCAGAACAAAAATCGACACCATTGGCATTAACAATCACACAGCGCAGCTGTTTGTTGTTTTTTATGGTTTTAATGGTTTGCTCAATACCTACAAACATATCCATATCGAGCGCATTTCGCTTTTCGGGACGGTTTAAGGTCACTAGCGCAATATTGTCTTTGATGGTTAGGGATACCAGGTTGTTCACATTGTTCACCGTTTAGATTGTTTTTTATCCATCCTAACGTTTGACGTTAAGGTAAGTAAACATTTATTTCAATATTGGTCCGATGAGTTTGGTTGTTGCTTTGAAATGAGGAGAATTAGATTAAGGCGACCGATTAAAGGCTTAATCCGTCGCCTATATAAATAGACAAGCTATTGTATTTTATGGTTTTTGGTAGGTTAGTCGGTAAATGACATTAGCGTAGTCATCTGAAATTAACAAGCTGCCATCCGGCAATTCCAAAATTGCAGCAGGTCGACCAAAGGTTTCCTCATCTTTCATAAACCCACTGATCACAGGGGTATAATTGACGATGTTGTTATTTTCGATTGTCGCCACGGCAACTTTATAGCCTACCTTTTTACTGCGATTCCATGAACCATGTTCAGTGACAAATAATTGGTTATGATACTGGCTAGGGAATGATTTTCCGTTATAAAACTCAATGCCGAGTGGGGCCACGTGAGCGCCGAGCTTCAGCTCTGGCTGGACGTAGTTTGCCGGATCCTTGCCTTGACCAAATTCAGGATCTTTTATGTCGCCACCGTGAACATATGGGTAGCCAAAATGACTGCCCATTTGGCTCACCCGATTGATTTCATCTGGTGGAATATCATCACCCATCATATCTCGGCCATTATCCGAAAACCAAAGTTCGGCTGTTTGTGGATGAAAATCAAAACCAACGCTATTGCGAACGCCTTCGGCAACAACGGTGAGCTTTTTGCTGTTTACATCAAGAGAAAGAATACGATTATGTTGCTTGGTTGGTGCTTCACAAATATTGCATGGCGCGCCAACAGGGATGATCAAGTGACCATCGGGTGAAAAACGAATAAATTTCCAGCCATGATGCATATCATCCGGTAGCTCATCAAAAAACACTTCTTTGACCGGCTTATCCAAGTGATTGAGGATGTCTTTATAGCGATAAATGGTACCAATGTCTGCAACATACAAATCCCCGTCTTTGTAGGCCAATCCTGAAGGCTGGCTAAGGTGCTCGGCAACCAACCAACGAGTTTCTGCTTTGCCGTCACCATTTTTATCTAAAATGGCGTAAACATTACCTGCCCGACGGGAACCGACAAAGATAACGCCAGACTCAGATAAAGCCATTTGTCTTGGGTTATCGATACCTTGAATGTAAAAGTCAACATTAAAACCGGAAGGGGTAATCAGTTTATCTAGTGACATTTTGGCACTGGCAAACGAGCTAAGTGTGATTAAGCTCAGCAGGGTTATGGCTCTTTTCATCATATTATTCTTCTTTTATGTTTTGTAACGTACTGTTTTTAGTCGTGTAACATATTAGCGGAGTTACCGATAAAAAAGAAGAAAGCTAAAATAAGAAAGCTAAAAGAAGAAAGCTATAAAGAATAAAAGTCACCACCTAGGCGCCGATGTAATTCGCCTTTATCCACTAGGCCATTAAGGGCCGTTTCTACTTGGTGGACATTATGCTCGCATTTCTCATCCCTTAACCACTCATTAGCGATGGCCTCAGCATTACCCATGGCGCGCGGGTGGGTGGTTAAATAGGTTAGGATGTCGGATTGAAGTTCAGTGTGTAACTCATAAAGTTTCATAAGGACCTCAGCTTGTAAAAGTCAGGGGTTAGAAAAGGTATTAGTAATAAGTTTATATCAAAGTTGCTAAAATTCAGCCCATAGTCGAATAATCTCAATAAAACTATACTTTATGTAATCAAGGTTGGGGTTATGACGAAAACGAATGAGCAAGTGATTATATTCTATGACGGCGTTTGTCCCGTGTGTCAGCGCTATCGGCGTTTTTATGAATACATCACCAGTCAAAAAGATAAGCACATAACGTGGTTTGATATCACCAATGAACACACTCATTTAAAGCGTTTAGGGATTTCACACAATGAAGCTGAGCAAGAATTACATTTGATGCTGCCAAATGGTGAGTTATTAGTCGCATTGGATGCTTACTTATTTTTATTACGACGTATATCTTGGTTAAAATCCGTGGCTTGGTTACTGGCTTTGCCCTTCATACGGCCTGTCTTTATGAAATATTATCGTTTCAGTGTGAATCGAAGATTAAAAAAGAGTGGTCGCCGATAATTTGTTGACGATGTGGTAATGCTTTTTGGGTCGTGATGTATGAACTAAAGCACTATTGAACTGCTGGAGATTGCGAGCGCATATTAATTTGTCTGGGATCCCATTGAGCGTTCTGTGCGTTTATCGGTTCAGCCCTTAATACATTGGTTATTAGATAAATTTTATTGTTTCTATGCACATTTTTAATTCGGAAGGTTGTGGCAACTACATGAGATTTCGGGTCTCGCGTAGGCTCCCCCGCAATGACGTGCAGGGATGCACTAATGCAGAATGGCTCATGGATGAGCGCTTTATTTCGGTGACGTGCAGGGATGCACTAATGCAGAATGGCTCATGGATGAGCGCTTTATTTCGGTGACGTGCAGGGATGCACTAA
>CANMZP010000024.1 GCA_947502355.1 uncultured Thalassotalea sp.
AAACCACCAATAAGTTTTTCTTTATGCTGGTATATTCTCTGGACTAAATTGCTTGTAACGCCGATATATAGAACCGTGTTATGAACATTTTCAAGAATATAGATTGCAGGCTGTTTCATGATTGAAGTCCTTTTCAATGAATGAAGTTTAAGTGAAGTCTAAATTAGGTTGGCTTGACGAAGGTGATTGTTTTTAAGCACGCTCTATCCGAAAGGAGGTTGCGGCCTTCGCTGCAATGACGGTGTTTCTTTTCTGAGTATGTGCGATTTACAATGGCACTTTTAAATAGATGCGTGAATGACTCTGAGTGGCACAATCCGGTCAGACAAAGATACTTGTTATTGACACGAGATCCCGTTCTGCAACGGGATGACGAATCTCTTTTTTGCTAACGCTTCTTTTGCACCCAAAGGCCTGCCAGCCTTCGCTAAGGCAAATAACTGTGGTATTAATGTGACGTTAACACCTATCTAAAAATGTTCATAAATACATAACGATACACAATAATAAAGTCCAAAATTTGTCATTTACGTAAACATGCTGCTAAGGTAAAGCTTCTATTAAGGCAATAAGCAGTACGCCTTTAATCATCAAAAGGAATGAATATGTACCGTTTATACTCACTGATCATACTGTTATGTATATCGTCACTAGCAACAGCTCAAGATTTAAAGCTCCTTGTTAAACAAAAGAATATGAAATACATGGAGCATTTCAATGCTGGTGATGCTGAAAATTTATCAAAGCTTTACACCGAAGACGCGCTGTATTCTATGGACGGTTTCCCATTAGTTAAGGGGCGGGAAGCAATTATAGAGCAACTTAAGTTAGAAATGTCTGCAGGTCCTGCCTCAATTGTTTTAAAAACCGTCGATCTGCAACGTGACAATAAAACCGCCACAGAAACAGGTACCTGGGTAGTTACCATCAAAGAAGAAAATACGGATATAAAAATTAATGGAAATTACCTAGTCGTTTGGGAACAACAAGACAATAAAGATTGGTTAATTTCAAGAGATCTAATTAACCTATCAGAGAAGCACTAAAGCTTGAACAATTGGCATTTTCACAAGGTTGGTTTGGCTAAATATATTCCAGTATCAGGATCATTATTTCAAATGCTTAAAGACTATCAATCTGACGCTTTTCCAATTAATGTGAATAGGCTGACATTTACTTTGTCACATTGTTTAGTTATTTAACCCCATCCATTGCATTAACGGATGTCTTTTAGTACTTTGCAGTTTTTCGTCACTTTTGAGGGGGACGTATGTTCTGGCGAATTTTTTTGTTTATTCTTTGCTACTGGATTTTAGCTGCACACTTTTTGCGCTCTGGTGATGTTATTGTGACCGGAGTGATTGCTTTAGCGCCTTTGGCAATTTTCATTAAACATCAATCGATAAAATTGTTCCTGCAGTTAGGGTTAGTTGTCGGAGTGTTCACGGTATGGTTACCGACGATTTATAATATTGCTTCTATGCGAATGGCAATGGACCAGCCTTGGCTTCGTATGGCTTTGATTTTGTCTGCCGTTTGTGTGCTTTCGTTTTTTTCAGCGTGGGCTGTACAGCCAGTTCATCGTGATAAATAATTTGGTAAATTTCAGGAGCTAGAGACACTGCGTTATTGAGCTCTAGGCCTATATTGTCGTACAATAACGTACTTTTTATTTATTCTTGGAATACAAAAATGACCGATACTAAATCTCTACCACCTTTACCAGATCGCCTTTCAGGAAACCCTCGCAGTCCACACCATAATGCAGAAATTTTTGAACATAATATTGGTATTAGGTTAAACGGTAAAGAGCGTACCGATGTTGAAGAATATTGCATCAGTGAAGGTTGGGTTAAAATTCCTTCACCTAAAGCACTTGATCGCCGCGGCCAACCACTACTTATCAGATTAAAAGGCACGGTAGAAGCTTACTATAGTTAATACCTCGCCTATCGAGCGGAACTTTCCTGTCTTTTTTTAGGTTCCGCTTTGTTGTTTCTTTCCCCACCTGAATAAGCCCCTCTGCATGTAACTTACTTCACACCACTTTTGAGTTCACAATTATGTTGTATTTTTAATCACATACAGTATGTTAGTTATCAATAGGGGAGGAGGTTAGTTCCATGGAACCAAGAATTAGCATTATAACGTTAGGGGTAACAGACCTTCAAACGTCTTTTGATTTTTATACAGCGTTAGGCTTTCCAACAACAGATCAACCAGGATCAGGCATCGTCTTTTTTAAAACCGGCGGTGTTTGCTTAGCCCTGTTTCCCCTTGATGAACTTGCCAAAGACGTGCACCCAAATTTAAAACCTAACAAGCCAAGTTTCAGTGGAATTACGCTTGCACATAACACCAAAACAAAATCAGATGTCGATACCATTTTGCTGCTAGCAGAGCATGCTGGTGGCAAAATAGAAAAACCGGCACAAGATGTTTCATGGGGTGGCTACAGTGGGTATTTTTCTGATCCCGATGGCCATTTATGGGAAGTGGCCTATGCAGACTTTTGGCAGTTTAACGAAGACGGCAGCTTGGTGATTAATTAATGTGATGGAGGTTTTGTGAAATACTTTGCTTATGGTTCCAATATGTCGCTTGCAAGGCTACAAGAGCGAGTGCCAAATGCTACATTTATTGGCGGATTTTACCTAAAAGGGCACCAACTGAAATTTCACAAAAGCAGTGATGACGGCTCGGGAAAATGCGACACATTTGCTACGGGCAACATCCTAGACACGGTGTATGGTGGCCTATTTGAGATCTCGCAAATAGAGAAGCAAACACTCGATAAAGTCGAAGGCTTAGGTTTGGGGTACGAAGAAAAAATCGTTAAGGTGTATAACGAAGCCCTAGAAGAATTTGAGGCAATTACCTATTATGCCACCAAAATAAAACCGTCATTAAAACCTTATGCTTGGTATTTGAATCATGTCGTTATTGGTGCCCGAGAAGTTAAAGTACCAGCCGATTATTTGACCATGATTGAGTCCACCCAAAGCATTGTCGATCCTGATAAAAATAGAGATGCAAGCGAGCGGGCAATGTACCGTTAACCCATTAATTAACCATAAAAGGACGTAGGGCATTGACTAAAATTTTATTTTTATGTCTGAGTGTTTTATCTCTTAGCAGCTTTGCAACCAATCTGCCTTGTGATATTTCAGGCACTTGGAAACATTCCCTTAAAGAGGCTTGGCTCGATGTTGATTTAGTTAATCAACAAATAACGGTGAAAACCCATGTCACGAACCCTAACGCAGAAGGGCTTGTTGTAATTAAAGGTTTATTAGAAAATTCAGAGCTTGAACCAAGATGGTCTGGCAAAATGTATGACGCGAGTGTTAATGGCTATATTGATGTTCAGCTTACTTCGAGCCGTTGTAAGCAATTAATTGTTTCTGATAATAGCGTGGAGATCCTCAAATTAATTAGAGAGTAATCGTTTTAAGCTTTAATGGTATTGGCCAGAAGTAAGCGGTAAGCACTCGCCTTGGTGTACTTTAGGCAAGTTGTTCTAAACATTTCGCTATACTCTTTACTCTATGCCGTTGCGGTTTTTAGCTTGCGTTGACTTTTGGGTTGGATAGGGCCGCTGGCTTTATGGCTAAGACCAATCGCCATTGAAGCCGAAAATAATACGATAATGGAAGCCGCAAAAAACATTGCGTAAAAACCGCCAATCTGTTCTAGCCAACCAAGACTCCCCGAACCTATAGCCATGCCTACCGCCATAGAAGCCATGATTAAAGTGAAGGTGGTTGCAGCAACATGAGCTTCGCATACCCGCATTCCCAAAGTTAGCATACATAAATAAAACAGAATGGTGACGATGCGATTGGCAACATACCAGATGGTAAATAATGTGTCGTTTTGCCAGAATTGATCCAAAAATAATAATAAAGCCATAATAAGTGCAGAGCAAATGCCTGAGATCAAGGCCAATCTGCCTGGCCCATAACGATCTGTCGCCCAACCTCCAACCGTTAGGGATAGTATGGCTAAGACAATGTTTACACTCCCAGACATAGCCGAAAATCGGGTTTCACCCCAACCCAGTTCGTTAGCGGTAAATAACGGCATAGACGCATCAAAAATCCCTTGATGAATGCCATAAATAATCGATAAAGCAATAACGAAAAGAGGATCTCTGCGCAAGATACTGCGCAGACTATCACGCAATAACGGCCACCAGGAATGCGGTTTTACCGCAATACTTTCTTTCGAGGCCGTCCCTTTTGACCAAGGCAAATAACGTTCACCCGGTCGCTCTCTAATTAAAATGGCACTAACGGCGGGTATGCTAAATAGCACCATAGTAACGGCTATTGCTACTGGTAAATTGAAATGTTCAAGAAAGTACGCCGTTAGGGCTGAACCCATGGCAATGCCAACTAATTTACCACCGAACATAAAACCGTTAATCTGTCCGATTTCCGCCTCTGGGGTTAAATCAATGACCATCGCATCAAGGGCGACATCTTGCAAAGCGGTAAAGCAAGATAGCAAGAAAATAAAGCCAATGATCACTGGCATATCTTCCGGACTCGGGTTACGCAGAGCAAACAGTGTCGCGGTAATGACAATCACAACTTGAGCGCCAATTAACCAGGCCCGTCGTCGCCCCATTGGCAAAAAGGTATAGCGGTCAACAATACCCCCCATAATAAATTTTAATGACCAGGGCAGTGCCGCCGCCGCAACGACGGCACCTATCGAGGCTGCCGATTGCCCGTTAACGGCAAGCCAGGCGGGAATGGCATAGAACAGCAGTCCTTGCGGGATCCCTTGTGCCAAGTACAGTAATGTACCCATCAAGAGGCGTAATTTTGAATTCTCTACAAAGGTAGGAAGACCAGATTTAAGTGCGACTTTATTATTAATAGCTGTTCTCCCATTAAAAGGTTCAGGACTGTCGAATGTATTGATTCAGGGCCCATAGACTTCTTACAAGGAGCGCACAAAATTGGCTACTAAATATAATCATAGTCTAAGTTGCTTACATTCGGTTTAAGCATTAGTGCCCAGCTAGCTAATGATCCTTTCGTCGATAAATTTACTAACTTCTTTTTTAGTGCGCTGACTTTAGCTGCTTTACCTTCCTACGGTTCTTTTGCATAATCTGTGTTGAAATGGTGTTAAAGTTGCGTTACATCAAAGTCTTATCAATAGGTTTTTGTGTTTTTATGGCGTTAGAGCTATGGTAATTATGTAACAATAAAAAGAGGATATTCCTGCCTTTAACTCAGGTCTTTGTCGTCTAAATTTCGTACTACTTCATGAGGGATTTTATGACTAGTCTAAATTCAATACTTGTGTTCTTCTCAGTTATCATTTTGTTCGTAATAACCTTTACTATGGGCTTATTGGGAATGCCTTTTGAAATGGGGCTTTCCATATTATCCGGTGCTTTAGGCATCGTGTTTTCAAACATTGAGAATATTGTTAAATACAATAGGTTGGTCTTTTCTAAGAAAGTGAAAAGACAAGTCCAAGCGATTATTAATGCGCGAAATGAGCTGCCATTAGCGCAACATGAAATCAAAAGATAACGGCAACTTGAGTTGCTAAGAACAACTAAATCATAGTTTACCCAGAATAAGCATTCTGCTTTTTTGCCTTTGATTTGTTGCTTTTTATTTGTTTTAGGGGAATGCTTTTTGAGTGTTAATTACTGGAATGTATTTATCGTATCCGTCGAGAAAACCCCGTGATCAGAGCGAAGCGAAGTCGCGGGGTAGTTCACTACCAAGCAACAAAACATCTTTAGGTTACCGTCTTGACAATTAAAGGCTTTCTAGTCGTTAAACTTTGTTTTCGATCAAACAAGTCTGCTCTAACTCGCCATATTCCAACTTGTGCAATGTATCTCACCTACACTTATATAGGTGGAGAGCTGTTTTTGTTGAAGGAATATCATAATGAAAATTACATTTTTTGGTGGAACCGAAACGGTTACCGGATCGAAGTTCCTGTTAGCAACAGAGCATACTCAGGTATTGGTGGATTGTGGCTTGTTTCAAGGCTTTAAATGGCTTCGTGAACGCAATTGGCAACCTCTATTGCTTGATATTGATAAACTTGATGCGGTTCTATTAACGCATGGCCATTTAGACCACTCGGGTTATATTCCGGTTCTCTATCAACAAGGCTATCGTGGCCCAGTTTATACTCATCATGCTACTAAGGCTTTGTGCGATATTTTACTGTCCGATAGTGGCCATATCCAAGAAACGGATGCCAAATACGCACGTAAGTACAAAATTAGTAAGCATAAAAACCCTAAACCTTTATATGATAAAGCGACCGCTGAACAGAGCATGACGTTATTTAAAGGCGTTAATTATTATCAAAAAATTAGCGTAGGCGATATTCAATTTTATCTACAACCGGCAGGACATATTCTTGGCGCGGCATGCATTATTATTGAAGCAGAAGGTAAGGTCATTGGTTTTTCAGGTGATGTGGGGCGTCCTGATGATATCTTTATGTATCCACCTGAGCCTTTGCCTAAGCTTGATTATTTGTTGCTTGAGTCAACCTATGGCAATAGGCGGCATACCGAAGTGGACCCTTATGACGAGCTTAAAGAGGTCATAAATTCTGCCGCTAAACAGGGGGGCACCATCTTGGTACCGGCTTTTTCAATTGGCCGAGCCCAAACGCTGCAATATATGCTGCTGAATATGATGCAAGATAATGTGATCCCTAACATGCCCATATTCCTTGATAGCCCAATGGCGATTCGAGTGACTGAAGTGTATTGTGATTTTAATGAGTTCCATAGATTGTCACCAAAACAGTGTCAAAAGATGTGTCAGTTAACGCAGTTCACCCCAACCGTTGAAGATTCTAAAGCCCTTGAAGAGATCATTTATCCGCATATTATTATTGCTGGCAGTGGGATGGCAACCGGTGGTCGGATTTTGCATCATTTTAAAAAGCTGATCTCTAACCCTAATACGCGAGTGCTGTTTACCGGCTATCAAGCAGGTGGTACACGAGGAGCCAAGCTGTTAGCTGGAGAAAAAAACATCCGCATTCATGGTGAGTGGTTTGAGGTGAGGGCGCAACTACATAACCTAGATGGGTTATCTGGGCATGGGGATTACGTTGATATTCTTAACTGGTTAAAGCAATCTAAATTAGCCGAGGGCACCAATATCCAATTAATTCATGGTGAGCCTGATGCACTTGAATCTATGCGGGTGCACCTGGCCGTTAACACCCCATATGATGTTCATGTTGCCAGCTATCATCAAATATTAACCATTTAATTTATTGGTTTTTTCATTATCGTTTTTAGTTGCATGGGGGCTGTTTTTATTAAAACCCATGCAACCATGCTGTGTGTTGTTCATTTCAAGCTATTATTAAACTATTCTGAAACTTCGTTTTTTCTGGCAGAGAACCCTATGGTTGAACATATTACGGGGATGTTGGCGCTTATCGGAATTTGTTCGTTAGGGTGTCAATGGTTAGGGTGGAAACTCAGGCTGCCGGCCATTTTACCGCTGTTAATTTGTGGCTTGGTATTAGGTCCTATCTCTGGAATATTGCAACCCGACGCTTTATTTGCTGACTTACTGTTTCCCATTATTTCGCTTGGGGTAGCGATTATTTTATTTGAAGGCGCCCTAACGTTAAATTTTAAAGAAATTAAAAATCATGGGCGCATGGTCATGCATTTGATCACCATTGGGGCGCTTATCACCTTATTGTGCATATCTATGGCCGCTTTTGTAATCTTTGGCTTGAGTTGGCAACTGTCCTTATTGTTTGGCTCTCTGGTGGTTGTCACGGGCCCGACGGTCATTGTACCTATGCTTAGAACCATTAGGCCGGTCGCGAAACTGGCAAATATTCTGCGCTGGGAAGGCATTGTTATCGACCCTATAGGGGCTCTATTTGCTGTTTTGGTATTTGAATACATAAGTGCGTCATCAAACCCAACCACGCACGTATTGATTTCGTTTGGTTTAACCATACTCATAGGTTTCGCCTTTGGCCTTATTGCCGGTTACAGCATTGGTATGGCGCTTAGAACCAACGTGTTTCCACATTACTTAAAAAATACCGCGGTGCTTACCGTCATGCTAGGTGCATTTGTTTGCTCTAATATACTGCAAGAAGAATCAGGTTTACTCACGGTAACCATTATGGGCATTGTGTTGGCCAATATGCGTGGGTTAGATATTGCCGATATTTTAGAGTTTAAAGAGACATTGACGGTGTTGCTCATTTCCGCGCTGTTTATTTTGCTCGCGGCACGTCTTGATTCGCAGGCGATGTTTAATTTGGGCTATGAAGGGCTTGGGGTATTATTGGTGGTGCTATTTGTCGCTAGGCCGATAAGTGTTTGGGTTAGTGGTATTGGGACAAGCTTGGAAACCAATGATAAATGGTTTTTAAGTTGGGTGGCACCGCGCGGTATTGTGGCGGCTGCTATTTCATCATTATTTGCCATTAAACTAACGGAACATGGTGTGCCAGGGGCAGAGAAAATCGTACCTTTGGTGTTTTTAATTATTATTGGTACTGTTATCGTACAAAGCCTTACCGCCGGGCTTTGGGCAAAAGTGTTAAAAGTACAGCAGGGCGCAAGTCAGGGGTTATTAATCTTTGGTGCCAATGAATTTTCTCGCAAGTTAGCCTGTATTTTGGTCAGTAAAGACATACCGGTTATGTTGGCTGATACCAACTGGGATAGCATTCGCAAAGCCAGAATGGATAACATCCCCGTATATTTTGGTAACCCGATTTCAGAGCACGCTACAAATTTTATGGACTTAAGCGGCATCGGCCGACTTTTGATCATGTCGCCTTATCGACAACTCAACCCGTTGGTATATTTTCACTTTCAAGACATGTTTGGCGACGATAAGGTGTTTGCCTTGAATAATACTGAGCAATCGACTGCTCGTCACCGCGTATCAGACAGCTATCAAAAGCATTTAGGTTTATTCCACGAAACCATTTCGTATGCCAAATTGGCCAGTCTAATGGCTAAGGGCGCAACCATTAAAATAACCAACCTGACCGATAGTTTTACTTATGAGCATTTAACCAAGAAGCATGAAGGGATTGTGATCCCGCTTATGTATTTAACCAAAGACGATAAATTGCAGGTCGTGCACAGTAATAATGATACTGAGTTGCCTTTAGATATTGAATTGATTTATCTGATAGCTAAAAATGGCAGCGAGTTAAAATCCGCCGGCCCAGGTATCAAAGTCGTCAATTAGCTTGAGCTCGGCCTCTGTTTTTGGGGCAGGAAAGTAGGGCAGTCTTAATAGCTCTTCCGTTGGTAGTAATTGCCATTGAGGGGTGATTTTTAGGCGTTTTATATCTTCATTATCCTTTACAAACATATAATAACCGTCGCGATGAGTATTGGCATAACTTGCCACTCGAACAACATTACCGTCTGGCAGTTTGATTTTTCGGCCTAATGGGTAAAGCTGATGCAAGGCATAGCTTACTTGCTGATCTTCAAGAATACCTTGTTTAAAACGTTCTAAACCAATTGCTGTTGAGGTTTCTCGATAATGCCAGCCAACCATAAACAAACCACGTAAAGAGTCATTAAAGGGCTTGCCTTTTTTTACGCCATGTTCGCTGATAAATTGCACTAACACGTTATCCCCTTCGACCCTTAAAAGCGTTAAAAAGTTTTCACCTGTTTTATCGACTAGCAGTTGCATAAAAGATCTCGTCATACGGTATTGTATATATTATACGCAATTGGCAGAAAAAAGCATTGAAGACGATCAAAGCTATGCATGTTTTAGGTATCTATTTTTATCAAGAGGTAAATATGAGTAGAAATTAATAAGGGGTCAAGAGACCCCTTACATTGATGCGTTTTCTGAAGCTAAAATTTATGCTTGTATTTTAGGCTAACAAACGTGTTGTTGTAGTTATTACCAATTACCCCTGGTGTTAATACATTCGGCAGGGTGGCAACATCGACATTATGGTAGAAGTAATCTACGTCATTATTTCGCTCGTAAATAACATGACCACTAAGTTCTGATGTTTCGGTCAGCACGTAATCAAGGTGCAAATCTACCCGATGCTGTTCGTACTCATTTTCCGGATAATTAGAGTGATCAATACTTCGACCTTGGGTAACAGATTGATTTACCTGGCCATCAGCATAGTTATAATCCAATGCCAAGCTGAGCAAGTCTTCAATTAAGTCAGGTACTTCTAGGTTGAAGCCATATTGTTCACTGTCGTTTTCGGTTTCACCCCACCAGTTGGCGCTCGATAAGTTATCACTACCGCCTTGTTTGTAGGTGATTTCTTCTTTACCCCAATAAACTTGCCATTCAACCTCTGAGAAAACACCCGAAAAGGCCACTTCTACGCCTTGCTCTTCACCTTCTGTTAGACCAACCTCTGTGTCGTCGTAATCATCTTTTGCGTAATAAGCATTTAAATCTACATTTAGCATTTCTGAATAGCTGTAACCAAACCAGCCCTTAACATGATCGCGTTTACGATCGGCTAGGTTAAAGCGGCGAAGCTCGTCATTTTGCACGTTTAATGCGTATTCGTCTTCTTTAAAGTTTGAACCATCACGGCGTGAATATTCATAATCAATACTGGCATCAAAGGCATCAAATGATTTCTCTTTTAACGATACTTTGAAAATGCGTTCATCTATTTCTTCACGTTGCTGATCTGGGCGGTCTTTATCAATTAACTCACCGGATAACTTAAGGTTAAAGTGGTCAAATTGTTTAAATTGCGCCATTAATTCAAACTTGTTGTTACGATAATCTTGGGCCGGATTGTAACGGTCACCAAATAGATATTGATCGGTTTTGTTATTACGTTCTCTAAATGAAGCTTTGGCGCTTAAACGGGTTTTGCGATCATAGTTATGAATAACCTTTACCATGATGTTGGTTTCATCTACTTGCGCATCCAGTGAGTTCACTGGGGTGACCAATGTGCTTGATAAAAAGTGTTCATCTTGAAAAGACTGTGAGTAATAGCCTTGGGCATAATACTGCGTGTTGTCTTCTCGATAACGTAATTTCAAGGCAACTTGATGGAACTCATTATCGGGCGCTAAACTGGTAAATTCCATATTTGAGGTAAACGGGTTTTGCCAATTAACTTGCTCGTCGTCGTTATCAAATTCCATGTAATTATAGGCAAAGTCTGAGCTGAAATTTGCCGTTGAATAACTTACACCGCTCGATAGTTTGGTGATCGTATAGTCAACGTCACTTGGTAAAATAGCCGCTTGATAATTTGAGTAACCTGAAATTAATTTAGCCCCTTCTTTCTCCTCTTGGCTTATCGTTATGCGAGGGCGCCATGGAGAGTCTGATTTGTAGCTGTAATCAAAGCTTAGTAATTTGCGCTCAAGATCTAAATCAAAAGGGGACAAGGTAGAATCAAGCCCCGGCATAAACATGGTGTTGTCATTACCCACCCAGCCGCCGGGTAATACGTGTGAGCCGACACTGCTCTTGCTGTACGGAGTTACCCCATTATCGCCATAATATTTACTCTGTTGGGAATAGGTTAAGCTATACTCGCCACCGGAGTAAAACCCGTAATTAAGGCCAATCGCAAGCCCTGGGTTGTCGGGCTCGCCATCTTCACCGTTAAAGTAAAAATTGCCATAACGGTCAGACTTACGCATGTTTACATCGACAGAGCCATCAATCGCTGCGCCATCGTCTTTGTCGACAATGTTTTTAAATCCAGCTTCATCTTTGTCTACATAATCGGCGCTTACCGACCATTCACCAGACCAGGCTTCAGAGGTAATGCAGTATTCACATTTCCACTTATTCTTTTTAACTTTGCTTTGGTCAACGTTTTGAATACCAAAATCGGCAGCATAACTTTGAAGCGCCATTAAAACGGAGACGGTGATACATGATAATTGTGTTTTCATTACTATTCTCGCTCTCTTTTAATGGGTTATTTGGTAAACAATTGACCATCTGGGTGGTTTGACCCATGGATCTTATTGTGACAATTCAAGCAAGACTTACCTTGCACTTTATTACCAAGTGCTTCGACATAAGCAGCGCTCGTATGACCTACAGAGCTATGACATTCCTGACATAATTGAGGCGAACGGCGTTTTAACAACATGGCGTTATTCGCACCATGCGGGGTATGACAATTACTACAGTCTTCTGCAACGGGCTCATGTTCCCAAAGGTTTGGACCACGTTTTTCACTATGACAGCCCAGACATGAATCGTTTAATGTTACGGCAATTAATGATGCATCATTGCTTGAGTCATGAGGATTGTGACAATCTGTACATACCTGACGGTTGTCTTTTAGTGGGTGTGCAGAGCGTTTGTGCATATCAATTTTTTGTTTTACATGACAGCTAGTACATTGTTGGTTCTGCGTTTCAGCGGTCATAATTGGGTCGTGCTCAACGTGCAATTTATGACAATCAACACAAGCGACATCATTGGCGTCATGTTCACTGCCCATCCAACCCATTCGTGTGTGATCGTCTTGGTGACAACCTAAACAGACTGAGTTTTGCTCGGCGGCAGGTAATAATGAGTTTTCACCAAATTTTATCATTGGTTCGCGCACCTTACCTTTACGTGGGCGTTTATCATGGCGACCTAACGGTCCGTGACAAGATTCACACTGTAACTGCCCCATAGGGCCCTCGGGATCTCCTATAGCACCATGGCGGTTGGCAAAAATGCCAGTGGCGTCCAAATCAGACTCTTGATCATGACACTTTAAACAGGAATCGGCGCCTTTTTTCGAATATTTGGGCTTACTAAATTTCTTTACCAAAACCTTTAATTCTTCTTCGGCGGTCAGTGGCTTGGGTTTGGCTTTCTCAGCCGCTTGTGCTTGTAAGGCAAAGACCGTCATTAAAATAAGCAGCATTGCGCTTACCAGTGACGTGGTGCGATTAACAAATTTATTCATGTAATATCCCTGACTTTTACCCAAAGTACATACGCTGTGTGTTGTTGTTTGTGCGTACATATCAAATTTTCTCATCATAAAACCCATCATGTTAGGCCTACTTATGCTTAACATCGATGCCAACTTGCATGCCAGCGGCATGACAATCGGCACAGGTTTCACTGTTTTGTGCTTCGCTTGCAGTGCTTGCCCCAAAGGTTGCATTACCAATAACAATCATATGCTTAATAAGCTCTTTTTCATCAACCGAAATTTCATAGGGGACACCATCATTATCAAGTACTGGTTCGCCTTCACCAGTGGTGATTAGCTCACCCTCGGCATTTAATAAACCAGGGCTTACTCTTAAGTGACATGAGCTACATACAACCGTCATCGGACTTGTGTATACCCGGTTATCGAAAATACCTGTTGTGGTGGTAAAGGATGGTCGATCATTTTGCATAAGAGGTAAATCTACCTGCTCATCTGTATGACACTGACCACACTCACTGATTGGGCTAGGGTAGTGGGCACCATGACCACCATCTGCAAAGGCATTATTTGCATGCAGTTTATGTACTTGAAATTTCAAATCTCCAGGACGGCCAGTGTAATAGGAAACGCGAGTCGCGTTATGACAACTGGTACATTGAGCAAAATCTGTTGCTGCATGGGTATTGGTTGCTTCCATGTGGACAGCTAAGTCTCCATGACATGTATTACAGCTTTGCAGATCAGCAGCAACTTTTTCGGCGTAAGTGGTCGTTAAAGACATGCTGTTTACATCATAAAATTGTTTTTCAACCATTGCTGGTAAACGTTCAATACCGGCACCGGTTAAAGGACACGTTGTTAATTCGCGGCTGCTGGCATCTATACACACACTTGCGTCAGCAAACGTCACGGCTATTGTTCCAGTATCAAGTGCTTGGCCGTTATTTAAAGTCGCTGTTGACCAGTTACAAATAAAGTCACCAACAACATCCGTGGCAACACACTCATCTAAGTGAAGTTGATTATCTGATGGCGCGATATTGCCAAATGGATCATAAGCGGCTTGATAACCTGTGCCATCGTCCCAGTTAATCAATACGTAAGGGTTTGTCCATAGATAAGGCGTAATTTGGCTTAAATCGGATATTGGCATGTCGTTTTTGCTAATGTGTATGGTGACATCAACAGAAGGTAAAATGCCTTGGCCTAAACTTGCCGACTTGCTGCTAAAACGAACCATTTGCGCCGCTAACTTACCGGCCATAATTGGCTTGGTATGAAACTGAGTCACTTCCGCCGATTGACCTACACCGTGACAAGTTGAACAATCGGTATTACTGGCCGGGAATGCCGCTTCATGTTTTACCATGTTTGGTTTTGCCGCCAACATGTTTTCATTAAACGCAATATCATCATGACACGAGCTACATGCTTCAAGGGTAGGGTAATTCTGCCAGTTGTCACCGTCGGTCGTGATCGGCGTGGCGGAGTCAACTAATTCGACACTGCCTTGCTCGCCAACATGACAATTTGTACATTGACGAATATCTTGTGGAAAGTGCACGCCACTTACTTGACCACTATTGTTTTCGGCGTAAACGTGCTCAGTGTTTCTAAAGCCAAAGATACTGTATTTAGCCCCATCCCCCTGAGCTTTGATGCCTGGTAAATTGGCACCACGGTGAATTTTGTGGATCATGGCCTTAAAGTCTAGCGATTCGCCACTAATTGGTTCGCTACTGCCTTCATTGTGACATGTAACACAATATGGGGTGTCAATCCGATTGCCACCATGAAATGCCAATTGTGTGTGACATTGGTTACAGCTTTCAATCGCGACAATATCTCGTGTCATCGACACTTCTGCACCGGATGGCACAAAGTCGATATGGGCATTTTGGGGAGGGTTGTTGTCGCTAGATCTAACTTCTATGGCTATTCGATGAGTAAGGTTTTCTTCCCATAAAATCGGCTCAGAGGTTAATGGGTTACTGGCATTAAGCACATCGTTAGCAAACGTATACTGGTAAGTACCATTTTGGTTGTCCACTAACTCGCCATCGCCTTCATTGGCAGCTTGCACTGCTACAGAACTTTCAGGGAAAGCTTCACGCTCATCTTTGACTCGATTGATATAACTTTGCCAATGGCTGACATCGCCGTTACTGCCCGGGATTAATTTGGCTAGGGTAAAGCGTACGGAATTAATACCGACAAAAGCTCTACCTTGTGAATCGGCAACATTAAAGGTAACGGACAGTTTGCCGTTAACGACTTGAGGGTTGCTAAGTGTTACGGATATTTGCTCTGCTTGATTTACGGTTTCAGGTAGCTGCTCAATAGGAGGTGGAATTGTTGGTGTTTGATTGTTATCACTATTGTTGTCATCACTACAAGCCCCTAGCAATAGTAATGACGAACAGATAATAATTCGGGTTAAGTTTTCTAATTTGGCAAACTCATTGAGCATTCGCATACCCTGTTCCTTTATTTTGATAGTAAAACATCAAATGTCTGTGGCAGATATCTTCGATTTAATACTAGATAAGTAGTTGTTTTTTAATTCTTATTATGTTTGATTTTTGTAAACTGTAAAGAAAAAATTTACCGCTCCTTTTAAAGTGTAGGAAAGCATTTACCAGTTAACAATTAAAATTGAAAAACCGCCTTTGTTAAGCTTACGTTAATCTTTACTGTGTATTATTGTTACGAATTGTTAATCGTACTTTTGATTTAGCTCAATTTTATGGTAAAAATTCAGGTATAGACTAAGATTATATTTGGTTACGAATTGATTTGTTTTTCAAACGGTTGTAATAAATTTACAGTTTAAATTATTGGGTAAATATATGAGAATTTTAAAAATTGCGTCAAGCTTATTAACGGTTGCCATGTTCGCTACATCGGTGCAGGCAGCAAGCACTGAAGAAGTAATTGCTTCGTGTAATGATTGTCACGGTGCAGATGGAGTAAGTAGCAATCCCGATGTACCAACCATTGCGGGTTATTCTGAAACTAGTATTACCGATATGATGCTGGCCTTTGTTGATGAAACTCGCGCCGAAGTAAAAACCAAATATCGTCATGGTGATACTTCTCGTCAAGAAACGAGCATGATAGAAATTGCTAAAGCATTGCCGGAAGAACAAATTGAAGAAATTGCTGTACATTATTCTGAGCTAGAGTTTGTCGCAGCAGAGCAACCATTTGATGAAGCGCAAGTTGCAGCCGGTAAAAAGTTACATAAAAAACGTTGTGCTAAGTGCCATGAAGATGGTGGGTCATCACCAGACGATGATGCGGGTATTTTAGCTGGTCAATGGACAGATTACTTGAAGCAAGTATTCGCGGATTACAAATCGGGTGCTCGTGGAGGTGACGAAGAAATGATCAAGAAAATTAATAAACTTTCTGATGAGCAAATTTCTCAATTATTAAATTACTACGCAAGCTTACAGTAGAGAATTCTTGATTTACCTTTTTGTGTAGGTTCGAGATTAAAAAGCTCCCTAATTGTTGTGATTAGGGAGCTTTTTCATACTGATTTTTGATGTTTTTTTGTTCTAGAACAAAAAAACATCAAATCCATATTTTTTTTGCGGTTTTTATAACATCTTGGTTTGAAAGAATTAATTTTATTTAATAGCATCGAAGTTGATAAAAATAATATTAAAAGGTGTTAACTATGGCTAGCAAATCAATATGGCGAAACTTGGGGGTGTTAATCCTCACAATCGCGTTATCCGCATGTAGTGGGGATGATGGCAGCGACGGTTCTACTGGACCAGAAGGACCGCAAGGACCCGAAGGACCTGAAGGACCATCCGCACCACTTCCCATTCTCGATATTCCGGCGTCTCTTTCTGGTGAGTTTAATTCCGCCGTTGTTGCAGAAGATGGCACAGTGACGGTAACATTCTCTGTGATTGGAGATAATCAGCCTTACTATGGACTTACGACAAGTAATGTTCGATTTACTCTGGTTCAACTTAATCCAGGTGAAAATGGTGATTCAAGTGCCTGGCAGAGCTATATCAACAAAGTAGAAATAGCGCCTGTTAATGATACTGAAAACCCTAACCGCCCAGGTTTAGGTGATACAGATACAATTCAAGCTACTTATGAAAAAGCAGGTACTTTAACCGATAACGGTGATGGTTCTTATTCTTACTCTTTTGCCGCAAATATTGCTGCAGTAACCGAGCCTGTTGAAGTTATATATGACTCAAGCATGACGCATCGTGTTGGTATGCAAATTAGCGGGGGGGATTACCCTGTTGTTAATGCGACATTTGATTGGGTTCCTAATGGCGATACGCTTGTACACACTCGTGATATGGTGGTTGAAGAAACCTGTAACGATTGTCATGGTGAATTAGCTATTCATGGTGGTGGTCGTGTTGATACAGCCTATTGTGTAACGTGTCACAACCCTGGCAGTGTTGATGCCAACAGTGGTAATACTGTTGACTTTAAAGTCATGGTTCATAAAATTCACATGGGCGATATGTTGCCATCATCAATGAATGATGATACCGATGACGACTATAAAATCTGGGGCTACCGTGATGGCGAGCATGATTACTCGCATGTGCCTTTCCCACAAGATGTTCGTAATTGTGCTAAGTGCCACAATGAAGAAATTGTTGAAACCCCTGATGCCGCAAATTGGATGCAAGTACCTACTATTGAAACGTGCTCCTCTTGTCATGAAGATTTGAACTTTGAAACAGGTGAAGGTCATGTTGGTGGGTCACAAGCTGATAATGAAAACTGTACCGTTTGTCACGGTGATGACTCAGCCTTAGCATCTGTTTACCAGTCCCATACGGGCAATAAAATGGCCAATAAAATGGCGGCTGAAAGCATTGAGATTTTGGCTTTATCGGTTGCCGATGGTGCTGGTGATTCTGTTGATGTAACGATTGCTATTAACAAAGATGGCATGGCAGTAGCTGATTTGGCTGATATTGTTCCAATGCTGAACAATGGCGGTGGTGTTTACGTTATGATTAACTGGGATAACGGCACGGGTTATCAAATGGGATACTCTAACCCTGCAGGTCCTTGGGGTTACACACCTGCGAGTAATGAAATGCCTATTAATGCATGTGTACCTGCAGCAACCGCCGGTGAGTTTGTATGTAACTGGAATGGTAGTGGCAACTTAGGGGAAGCGTTTGATAAAACCCGAGGAACACTTGCTGTAACGTTTGCTGATGCTAACGTATGTACCCAAGATGGTCTTGTCGTTGACTGCACTGAAGAAAATGTAGAATGGTTTTCAGCCAAGTTGAACAAAATGTTCTTCGATTTGACCACCCTTATTGAAGATACCGCCTATGTTGAAAAAGTGGGTGCGGATTTTGAAAGTTGTAACACTTGTCACGGTGGTGATGCGATTCATGCGGGCGGAAAAAACGATCATGCGGCAACGGACTTTGCTCAATGTACAAGTTGTCATAACTCGACTAAGCCGGCTTGGTACGGCGGTCGTCCGGGTGATTTAAAATCTCATGTGCATACATTCCATTCAGGTAGTGATCAAATTCATGCTACCGAAGATCATCCTGTTGGAGAAACCTACTTCCCTGATCAGATTGGTGGCTCAGTGAGTAACTGTTTACAATGCCATGCAGAAGGTCAATACGACTTAATTGACATGCAAAATGGTGGCCCTTCGCATGCCAATGCTTCGGGTGCAACTGATGGTAATACAGCCTGGGTTAGTGGTACCGCCGTTGTCTGTTCTGGCTGTCACGTAACGCTGCCTGTGGGTTATATTGATGAAAAAGGTCAACCGAAGAAAGATGCAGACGGGAATGCCATTGGTAGCTTGTCTTCTCTTGAACAGGCGACCATTAATCATATGATCACTAACGGTTCTGTGTTTAATGCGAAGAGCGAAGCTGAAGCAGTTGGCAATGAAGCTTGTGCTGTTTGTCATGCGGTCGGCAATGAAAAAGGTGTCGATGCAGTACACAACATAAGGTAGTCATTACCTATTGATCAACATTTGAAAACCACTGTTCTCAATGACCAGTGGTTTTTTTATCCCTTGCAAAAGGCCTCCCTAGAATCTAGACTCCTCAAATCTAAATGATAATCATTACCAGTGGTGAGTGTTTATCTGCCTGATATCATTAACTTTATTACTTCAACTCAATAAAAGCCTAATTCCTTTAAAATTATGCGGTTATTTAACTCTTACACATTGTAATTTTACATATTTTTAACTAATCTGTAATAGTCGGTTGCTGTGGAATTAAGCTGACAAGTAAAAATTTTATGCATAAGAATTTTTAATATAACTATACAACAAGGTGGAAGGACTATGGCTAAAAAGTCTATATGGCGTCAATTTGGGGTACTTAGCTTACTCGTGTTGACCCTGTCAGGTAATAGCTGTGACGGAGATGATGGAGATGATGGTGCAACAGGCCCGCAAGGACCTGAAGGGCCAGCGGGACCAGCGGGTCCACAAGGGCCGGGACCGGTGCTTGATATCCCATCCGAACTAGCTGGTGAATTTACCTCTGCTATGGTTGCTGATGATGGTAGTGTTACAGTAACTTTCTCTCTGGTAGGCGATAACCAAGCTTACTACGGTCTAACAACGAGCAATGTGCGTTTTACACTCGCCAAACTGATGCCGGGAGAAAATAACGGCTCAAGCGCTTGGCAAAGCTACATTAATAAAATGGAAATTGCGCCTGCGAACGATACTGAAAATCCAGGTCGCCCAGGTCCAGGAACTGAAGATACTTATCAGGCAACTTATGAGAGAGAAGGGACTTTAACCGATAACGGTGATGGTTCGTATTCTTATACGTTTGCCGTTAACCCTTCTGCAGTAACTGAGCCAATGGAAGTCATGTACGATGCAACCCTGACTCATCGAGTGGGAATGCAAATAAGTGGCGGTGGTTTCCCTGTGGTTAATGCAACCCATGATTGGGTGCCAAACGGCGATAGCTTAACATTTACCCGCGATATGGTGGTTGAAGAAAACTGTAATACTTGTCATGGCGAATTAGCGATTCATGGTGGCGGTCGAGTCGATACCGCATATTGTGTAACGTGTCATAACCCAGGCAGTGTGGATGCCAACAGTGGCAATACCGTAGACTTTAAAGTCATGGTACATAAATTACATATGGGTGATATGTTGCCATCTTCAATGAATGATGATCCAGATGATGATTACAAAATCTGGGGCTTTCGTGATGGCGAGCATGACTACTCACATGTACCATTCCCGCAAGATGTGCGAAATTGTTCAAAGTGTCACAATGAAGAGTTAGAAGCAACGCCAGATGCGTCAAACTGGTTTAAAGTAGCAACTATCGATACCTGTAGCTCTTGTCACGAAGATGTTAACTTTGAAACCGGTGAAGGCCATGTTGGTGGTGCTCAA
Organism: uncultured Thalassotalea sp.; assembly: GCA_947502355.1. GTDB lineage: Bacteria > Pseudomonadota > Gammaproteobacteria > Enterobacterales > Alteromonadaceae > Thalassotalea_A. Next base: position 20,339 of record CANMZP010000024.1, read on the forward strand.
GCAGACAATGAAAATTGTATGGTTTGTCATGGTGAAGATTCAGCGCTAGCCTCGATTTACCAATCTCATGTTGGTAATAAAATGGATAACCAAATGGCGGCAGAAACCGTTGAGTTAATGCCTGTTTCGGTAGCAAGTGGGGCATTAAGCAGTGTTAATGTAACCATTAGTGTAATGAAAGGTGGTATGCCAGTGGCGTCACTTGATGAGGTTACTCCATACTTTAATAATCGTGGCGGTGTTTACGTGATGATTAACTGGGATGATGGCACAGGTTATCAAATGGGCTACTCTAACCCTGGTGGAGCATTTGGTTTTACCCCCGCAAGTAACGAAATGCCAATCAGTGGCTGTGATCCTGTCACTGATATGCCCGGTTACTTCGAGTGTAATTGGAATGGCTCTAACAATTGGGGGGCTCCGTTTGATAAATCCATGGGTACTCTAGCGGTAACGTTTGCTGATGCCAATGTGTGTGTTGAAGACGGTATGCTTTCGGAGTGTCCACTGACCAATCCGGTGTACCCACAAGAAATGTACTCAGCAAAAGTTGGTAAAATGTATTTTGATTTAGCAACCTTAGCTGAAGATACTGCTTACGTAGAAAAATTTGGCGCTGACTTTGATAGCTGTAATACCTGTCATGGTGGTGATGCGATTCATGCGGGTGGCTCAAATGATCATGCGGCAACGGATTTTGCTCAATGTACCAGTTGTCATAACTCGACTAAACCGGCATGGTATGCGGGTCGTCCGGGTGACTTGAAATCGCATGTACATACGTTCCACGCGAATAGCGATCAACTGCACGCCTCTGAAGATCATCAAGTTGGTGATACGTACTTCCCTGATCAAATTGGTGGTACGGTAAGTAACTGTGTGCAATGTCATGCTGACGGTCAATACGATTTGGTTAACATGCAAAATGGTGGTCCATCGCATGCTAATGCCTCAGGCGCAGCGGATGGCTCATCATCATGGGTTAGTGGTACGGCCGTGGTTTGTGCAAGTTGTCACGTATCACTTCCAGTAGGTTACATTGATGAAGATGGTATGGTTAAGAATGACGCCGATGGAGTACCTCGCGGTACGTTATCTGGGTTAGAGCAAGCTACCATTAATCATATGATAACTAACGGTTCAGTATTTAATGGCGCAACAGAAGCCGATGCCATTGGCAATGAAGCGTGTGCTGTTTGTCATGCCGTAGGTAATGAAAAAGGCGTAGACGCCGTTCATAACATACGTTAAAAATTGAACTTGGAGATTGCAATATATCTCCCCTAAAGATAAAGCCACTGAATGTACTTTCGGTGGCTTTTTAGTTGCATCTTATAAATTTGTATAAAAAAGCCGTGCATCGACTCATCTTAAAGTGACCTATTTCAAGCTGTTTAGCTTGAGCACTGTCATCTTTCTTTCAAAAATAAGACATAAAATTGTCATCTAAACTCATTAAAGTACCTGTAGTCAATGCAATGACAAAGGAGCCATTATGAGCGCATTAAAATTACTTGACGATAATCACGATGAATTTTCTCAAATAGATCAACAACCTTTACCAAAGCAACGTAAAGCAAGAAGAATGTGGCGAGACATTGAGATGTTAAAAGTAAGGCAACGCTTGCAACGCGAATTAGACGATTACTGTGGAGAAAGTATGGATGCTGAAATCAACCGAGTTTTTGGTTAATCATTAACGTATTAATTATATACTTCAATCTTTAACATTGTTTGTATGGCATAGCTTTATTAAATTAAGGTTGCTTTGGCTTTAGAGATTTTATCGGCTTTGTTCTACCTAAGCATTTTGCCTTAAAATGTTCTGTGATAAGCTTGGCAATATGTCTAATTTTAGTTATCAAAAAATATGAAGTTAAGTCCATTAGTACAAGAGTTGATTGAAGGCTTACGCTGCCTACCCGGTGTTGGGCCAAAGTCAGCACAGCGTATGGCATTTTATTTACTGGAGCGTAACCGCCGTGGAGGCTCTGCTTTAGCAAGTACACTAGCCGCTGCCATGGAAGATATTGGCCACTGCCAAGGTTGCAGAACGTTTACCGAGCTAGACTATTGTGAAGTTTGTAGTAGCCCAAAGCGTCAGTTAAAACGCATGTTGTGTGTGGTTGAATCGCCTGCAGATATATTAGCGATTGAGCAAACGGGTGAATTTACCGGTCGGTATTTTGTTTTAATGGGGCACTTGTCACCGATTGATGGCATTGGTCCAGATGAGCTGGGTTTAGATTTGCTTGATAACTTACTGGCAAGCGGTGACTTCGATGAAATGATTTTGGCCACCAACCCAACCGTTGAAGGTGAAGCAACAGCACATTATATTGCCGAAATTGCTCGTAAACACCATATTCAAAGTTCCCGAATTGCCCACGGTGTACCGGTTGGAGGCGAACTGGAGTTTGTTGATGGTAACACGCTATCGCATGCCTTTTCTGGTCGTAAAACATTATAAAACACCATATCACGCTGGATGAAAATCGGGCGTGATAAACTTTTTTGTAAAATTATCCGTTCTTCCCCTTTAAATTAAAATCCCTATCCCCATCTCTATTAACATAACAAATTCTGCACTTGGTGTGCCGGATTGATAAAAGCAATTTAGTAAAGTTAGGAGATGTATTTTTATGTCTGATGCAAGTCATAAAGAAGTTCACGGTTTTCAAACAGAAGTGAAGCAGTTGCTTCAACTTATGATTCACTCTCTATATTCAAATAAAGAGATTTTTTTACGTGAATTAGTTTCTAATGCGGCCGATGCAGCCGATAAATTACGTTTTAAAGCGTTATCCGATGCCAACCTTTATGAAGGTGATGGCAGTCTACGTGTTCGTGTTAAAGCCGACAGCGAAAATAATACCATTACCATTTCAGATAACGGTATTGGTATGACCCGTGATGAAATCATCACACACTTAGGTACCATCGCGAAATCAGGTACAGCAGATTTCTTCTCGCGTTTATCTGGCGATCAAGCGTCTGACTCTCAATTAATCGGTCAATTTGGTGTGGGATTCTACTCCGCCTTTATCGTCGCTGATAAAGTGGTTGTTCGTTCTCGTGCTGCTGGCGTTGAAGCAAGCCAAGGTGTTGAATGGACATCACAAGGTGAAGGTGACTTTACGGTAGAAGATATTGAAAAATCAAACCGTGGTACGGATATTGTTCTTTTCTTAAAAGAAGATGAAAAAGAGTTCCTTGATGACTGGCGCTTAAAAAGCATCGTAACGAAATACTCAGATCACATCTCAATTCCCGTTGAAATGCTTACCCCTGAAGTTGCTGAAGTGCCAGAAAGTACTGATGACGAAGGCAACGTAACACCAGCGGTACCAGCAAAACCAGCAGAATGGGAAGGCATCAACAAAGCTGAAGCATTATGGGTTCGTGAAAAATCTGATATTTCAGAAGATGAATATAAAGAATTTTACAAGCACGTATCACATGACTACGCAGAGCCACTTTTATGGGCACACAATAAAGTAGAAGGGAGTAACGAATACACCTCACTACTTTACGTACCTACAAAAGCACCATTTGACTTATACAACCGCGAGCGTCAACACGGTTTAAAACTTTACGTTCAACGTGTCTTCATTATGGATGACGCTGAGCAGTTTATGCCAACCTACTTACGTTTTGTTAAAGGTTTACTTGATTCAAACGACTTACCATTAAACGTTTCTCGTGAGATCTTACAAGACAATAAAGTTACTCAAGCGATGCGTAAAGGCTGTACTAAACGCGTGTTAACCATGCTTGATCGTTTAGGCAATAAAGATGCTGAAAAATACCAGACGTTCTGGGATGAATTTGGTCAGGTGCTAAAAGAAGGCCCGGCAGAAGACATGGCAAACAAAGAAGCGGTTGCCAAGTTACTTCGTTTTGCATCAACTGAAAACGACACCGTTGTGCAAAATGTATCGCTTAAGGCCTACATTGAACGCATGAAAGAAGGTCAGGACAAAATTTACTACGTGGTTGCTGACAGCTTTGAAGCGGCGAAAAATAGCCCGCATTTAGAAGTTTTCCGTAAGAAGGGCATTGAAGTACTTCTTATGAGTGATCGCATTGATGAGTGGTTAATGAGTCACTTAACGGACTTTGATTCTAAACAATTCCAATCTGTTACTCGTGGTGGCTTAGATCTTGGAGAATTAGACGACGCTGAAACGAAAGAAGCACAAGAAAAACTTGAAAAAGAGTTTGATTCTGTTGTGACGCGTTTAAAAGACTCTTTAGGAGATAAAGTAAAAGACGTGCGAATTTCGCATCGTTTGACGGACTCTCCAGTTTGTATCGTTACAGACGAGCAAGACATGAGTAGTCAAATGATCAAACTAATGCAGTCGGTTGGTCAAGAAGTGCCTGAGTCAAAACCAATTTTTGAAATCAATGCTGAGCATTCATTAATCAAAGTGGTTTCAGATGAGCAAGACGAAAACCGTTTTGGTGAATGGGCTGAAGTCTTATTTGAACAAGCCATGCTTGCTGAACGCGGTAGCTTGAAAGATCCGGCATCTTTCGTCGCTCGTTTAAATAAATTAATGTTGAGCTTAACCAAGTAAGCGCATTTATAATTAAGTCATAATACGACGCAATACATTGCAAAGGATTTATCTGGTTATTCAGGTAAATCCTTTTTTTGTACATGGATGATGTACTTATATGACGGGGAAAGGAAGTCTAAGAGCATCTTTTACCCGTATATATTGCGGTGTCAGGGAGGCCAATGAACACCTATTTTTTTGAGACATAAGATGAATACAGAGCAACCTAGCAAGGTAACCATTGAAAAGAACAAACATGGTTTTCAGTTTATCGTTAACGCACAACCCTTTTATGCCAAAGGCGCCGGTGTTGGCGACGTGACTAAGTTGGGATCCTTGGCTGAGGCTGGGGCAAATTGTTTTCGCACTTGGAGCAGTGTTAATGCCGAGCAAGAACTGGAATGTGCCCGCAAACATAATTTAATGGTGGCGTTAGGCTTTGACTTGCAAAAAGAGCTGCATGGCTTTGATTACGATGATGAACAAGCCGTAGCAAGGCAGTTTGAGCACTTTACTCAGGAAGTGGAAAAGTATAAAAATCACCCCAATTTATTGTGTTGGTTAATCGCCAATGAGCCAAATTTATTGTTTGACGGCGAGGGTAAGGTTGCTGAAGTAAACGCCAAAGTGTATGACCATATGGCAAAAATGATTGACTATTTGCATGAGCACGATCCAAATCATCCCGTCAGCTACAGTTTTGCTGGCGTTGATAAACAACAAATTGCTACCGCTATGGCCATGACTAAGCATGTCGACATTGTTTCGGTACAAGTTTACGGTGATTTGCAAGAATTACCGAAATTGCTTGCCGATGCTAAAGTGAAACATCCGGTGATGATAACCGAGTATGGACCAAAAGGGCATTGGCAAACCCCATTTACCCGCTGGGGTCGGGAAATAGAAGAGCCTAGTGCCGTAAAAGCACAAGGGTTAAAAGAACGCTTGCTAGGCTGCATGGCCAATGATATTCAAGGCCAAATTATTGGTGACTTTGTCTTTTATTGGGGACAAAAGCAGGAACGGACAACCACTTGGTATGGCATGTTCGATAAACAAGGGCTGGCCGATCCTAGGGTTGATATCATGACAGAAATCTGGACCGGAAAGTTGCCTGATACCTTAGCGCCAAACGTTACTGACCTCGAGATGAATGGCCAAAAAGCAGGGCAAAGTCTTACCCTTAATGTTAACGAGCGAGCTACAGCACAAGTGTTTTTTGAACGCCAATCTGATGAGAAACTTACCGCGCAGTGGGCTTTAAGCCGAGAAGTTGACATTCGCAGTGATGGCGGTGCATTTGAGCAAGAAGGTGAAACATTAAAGATTGATATTGATGTGTTAGCGTCAAATCACAATAGTGAAACAATCCGATTTACAGTACCTAAGCAACCCGGGGAATATCGCTTGTATTGTTCAGTCATTAATGAACATTCAAAAGTTGGGAATGTGAACTTGCCTTTTTTAGTTAACTAAAAAGGTTCGCTAAAAAGGTCAAGGGTCATTAAACTTAAAGCCTTGTCTACTTGTGGCTTTTAACAGCACGAGTTCTAGTCAATTAGTCGTAAAGGGGTAGCAATATAATTATAATCCGCTAAGGTTAATATAACGATAACTTACTAAAAATAATCAGGATAATAGTTATGTTGGATCGCATCTTTGCTCGTTTCAGAGCTTGTATTTTCATCGCCTTTTGTCTTTCTTTAACAGGCTGCAGTAGTTCTGTCGAAGTGCGCAGCATAGATGCGACCAAACAGTCGGGGGTTTTTATCGTCGGCTTTAGTGAAAATCAAGGGTCCCGTCAGTACTTTGAAACCACATTGGGTAAATATCTGGATGAACAAGGCTTTAAAGTTTTTCCAAGTTATTTACAAATTCCGGATGTGGTTAATTCGGATGCTGAAACCGTGCATAAATTGGCTCAGGATAAACAGGCCATGATGGTGCTTGTGGTGAGCCCTGAAAATTATCAAGGTAAAATAAAGCTGCCGGTAAAACCACCAACACAGCATCATGATTTAGCCAAGTTTTATGAACATCAAGGTGATAAAAGCTCGCCTTTTGATCCCGATAAACAAACCGTAGCTGAGGTTTATGTCTTTTTAGTTAATGATGAAAAGGCCCCGTATTATTGGTCTGGAATTTCCATGCCACACGATACTCTAAGCAAAGAAAAGGCCTTAAATGACGTCGCTCGCAACTTGGCTAAGTCTTTAGCATCAGCCAGAGATGAAATAACTAAACAATTACAGAATAAGTAAAATTTATTACCGGTAATTCGTTAATTTAGACTTGTTAGCCTAATCACTAGCAAGTATCATAATCACAATTTTATATAGTTAATTAAAGCAAAATAATTCAAGGTTTATTTATATGCGCATTATTTTATTAGGTGCTCCTGGCGCTGGTAAAGGTACTCAAGCACAATTTCTAATGGCCAAATACGGCATTCCTCAAATCTCAACGGGTGACATGTTGCGTGCTGCAATCAAAGCCGGTACTGAGCTAGGATTGGAAGCGAAAAAAGTGATGGATGCTGGTCAGCTAGTTTCAGATGAACTGATCATTGGTTTGGTTAAAGAGCGTGTTGCGCAAGACGATTGTAAAGCAGGTTACTTATTGGATGGTTTCCCAAGAACTATCCCGCAAGCGGATGCGATGAAAGAAAACGGTATTGAAATCGACAACGTGATCGAATTTGACGTTGCTGATGAAGTGATTGTTGAGCGTATGGGCGGCCGTCGTGTTCACCCTGGCTCTGGTCGTGTTTACCACATCGTTTACAACCCACCAAAAGTGGAAGGTAAAGATGATGTGACAGGTGATGACCTTGCTATTCGTCCGGATGATGAAGAATCAACGGTTCGCAAACGTTTAGCTATTTACCACGAACAAACAAAGCCCCTTGTTGATTACTATCAAGCAGATGCTGCGCAAAACAAATGTCAGTATATCACGATTGATGGCACACAAGCCGTTGAAAAAGTAAGTGAAATATTATCAGAGAAATTAGGTTAATCGTTTAATTAACTTAGCTTAAATAAAAAATGCCTGATTGATTCAGGCATTTTTTTTGTCTGCAGTTTTTGCCAGTAAAGTGTGGGATCTACTTTTTAATACCACACATAGCTAATGGATTTGGTATTAAACTAACGCGAAGATATTAAATAGACCCAAAACCAGCATTAAAATAAACGTAGTTAAGGTACCAGAAAAACGTTGCCAACTGGTTTTAATGGTTTTGCTTAAGCCGATGGTATGTAAGGCTCGGGCTGCCACTAATAAACCACCACAGGCATGTACCATAAACACGGAGCCGCCGTTGAGCTCATAAATACCCAGTAATAAAATGGACAGTGGTACATGTTCAATAAAATTACCGTGACAACGAATAGCGCGAGCCAAATCGTGATTTCCGCCATCGCCAATGCCAATTTTAAGCTTCATTCTGAGGTTAATCACATTCATGCTCAATGCAATATGTAAGATGGCTAAAATACCGGTATAAAAACCGGTGATTAAAACGCTAGTTAACATAATGTGTTACTTCCTTTTTCTTGTTGTTTTCTATATATTAAGGGGGTTGGATGTTGAAACAAAAACTACTGTTATAAGCTATACTTACAGCGACCGTATAGGCACTATGATGAACTTACCAATAAAGCACCATGATGAATGTTATGCTTTTTAGTTTTCAGGCGATTATACGTTATCAGCACAAAGAACTAAGCGCAACATAAGCAGAAGTTATTGGTATTTCAACAATCACGCTTTGACAATCATTAATTGCCGTTTCATTAACTGTTGTCGTAAGGAGTTCCCTTGAAATTTATCATATCAATTTTTCTAGGTGGTGTTGTATCCTTTGGGTTGTTGGCAATCATGGCGTCTCTTGTTGCCACTGAGGACATTTACATAGAAGAGGTAGAAGACTGGGCTATAATAACCATTATTAACGAGCCAGTTGATACCAAAGTTGTGCATAAAAAACGTGTTCTTGAACCACCCCCTGAGCCTGTACGTCGCCCTGATGGTCTTATTAACGTATCATCTCAAGAAAACATTCCCGTTTCTACACCCGTGCAAATCGATGTAAACGTACCTAGTGTCGAATATCAAGAGGGTTATGACAGCCAGGAGTTTTTATTAACCGGAGTTAACGATGCGGATGCGGTGCCTATTTACCGGTCGTTACCAAGATTCCCTAAAGGGGCCGTGGATGAGAAAATATCGGGTTGGGTAAAAGTTCAATTTTCAATTAACCGCCAAGGTAGGGTTGAGGATGCCGAGGTTTTAGATGCTGAGCCTGCCGACATCTTTAATGAAGCGGCCATTGAGGCTCTGTCCAGTTGGAAATACAAGCCAAAAGTATTTAAAGGGAAAACGGTTAAACAAACTGGCTTATCAGTGCGCATCGATTTTGGCAAAAAACAGCCTAGATGATCAACAACACATTAGACGGTTTTTAGCATGGCAATATGAGGAATATCATCCTCTAAGTACATTTCGGAAACCGTCTTAAACCCATGTTTTTGGTAGTAACCTTGCAAGTGTTCTTGTGCTGAAATTTTTATGTTAGTCGTAGGCCAATTAGTCTTGCATAGTGCAATACCTTGTTTTATTAGGGGGTGACCTAATCCCGAACCCCTAACGTCTTTTCGGGTTGCAACCCGACCGATACTCACATAGTCCGCATACGTTTCTCCCGGCGGCAGTATTCTTAAGTAAGCGACCAATTCATTATTTGCGTAACCCAGTAAGTGCAAGGTCGCTGGGTTGCGATCACAGTCATCCAAATCTGGGTAATAACAGGTTTGCTCTACAACAAATACATCGATACGCAGTTTTAAGGCATCATAAAGCTCGTTTACGGTGAGTTGATTAAAATGTTTGTGCTGCCAACGGATATCAAGGGACATTATTTTTTTTCCTGAAAAATTGGGTCAAGGTGTTGTTTCATGGTTTTAGCTAACATGGGTTGCGCTTGTTTTGTTGGGTGGATCCCATCGGCTTGCATTAAACTTGGGTCTGTTGCCACATTGGCAATAAAAAATGGGATAAGGGTTATTTGTGTCTCAGATGCGGCAGAACGAAATACTTCGGCAAACATTTTATTATATCTAGGCCCATAATTTGGCGGAATTTGCACTTCACTTAAAATAACTTGCACATTTTTTTGTTTGGCTAACTGAATAATTTGTAACAAATTATTTTTAATGAGCTTGGGTGGGAAACCACGCAATCCATCGTTACCACCCAACTCGACCAGTAAGTAATCCACCTCATTTTTATCTAAAATGCCCGGCAGCCTAGCTAAACCGCCGCCTGTGGTTTCCCCACTGATGCTTGCGTTAATGATTCTATAGTCGGCTTTTTCCTGCTCAAGCTGTTCGTTAAGTAACCAAACCCAGCCTTCATCTTCCGACATTCCATAACTTGCACTGAGGCTGTCGCCTAAAAGGACAATGGAGTTATGAGCCAAACTCTGGTTTACTAACGTATGAGTAACAAGTAATGCAACCATAAGTAAAAATTTTTTAAACATGAATATACAACCTAAAATCATTCTTGAGTGCCGCAGTGTAACAAAATCTGTGGTTACTAGTGGCCATAAAAAAGGGGATACAACACTTACTATCCTCAATCCAATTGACCTTCAAGTCAAGAGCGGAGAAAGTTTAGCAATAATTGGCGCGTCTGGATCGGGCAAAACAACCCTATTGTCATTAATGGCAGGGCTAGATTTACCGTCGACAGGCGAAATTTACCTTAAAGAAAATCCATTGCATCAATTTGATGAAGAGCAGCGCAGTAATGTACGTGCTCAGCATGTTGGCTTTATTTTTCAGTCATTTTTATTAATCAATAGCTTAACCGCCCTTGAAAATGTGATGCTTCCGGCAGAGCTCAAAGGCGATAGCGATGCTCGTGAACAAGCATTAATCATGCTTGATAAAGTCGGATTAGGCGATCGAGTTGACCACTACCCGGGCATGCTATCTGGTGGTGAGCAGCAGCGAGTGGCGATTGCCCGTGCGTTTATTTCTAAGCCGGATATTTTGTTTGCGGATGAGCCTACCGGGAATCTGGACAGTAATACTGGTGACTATATCAGTCGTTTACTCTTCGAATTAAATGAACAGCAAGGCACGACTTTAGTTTTGGTTACCCACGACAACCAGCTTGCCAATCGATGTCAAAGACAATTAACAATGGCTGCAGGGCAGTTTGTCGAGTCACAAAATTACGTTGCGGAGGCGGGGTAATATGCCAATGTGGGGAACGCAATCGTTAAGGCTGTTTCGCCACGAGTTACGTCGTGGAGAGTTAACGATAATCTGTTTTGCCATTATCCTTGCGGTGGCGACGGTATTTTCATTAACCAATTTTTCTGAACACATTAAAAGCGCCATTATCAGCGAAAGCAATAGCTTTATTGCCTCAGACAGAATACTGCAGTCTTCAAGGCCCGTTGACCAAGCTTGGTTGCAGCAAGCCCAACAAGCTAATTTAGATAAAGCCGAACTTTTATTATTTTCATCAATGGTGTTTGCAAAAGAAGAGATGTTGTTGGCGTCGGTTAAAGCCGCCACAATTGAGTACCCGTTACGCGGTGAACTGCTTGTCACCGACTTAGCCTCTGGCGAAACCAAAAGCCAAAAAGCCCCTAATATAGGGACTGTTTGGGTAGAGCGTTCTTTGTTAAACAAATTAAATGTTCAGCTTGGGGAAAGTATTGAACTCGGTGTGGCTAACTTTACGGTGGCCGGAGTTATCGAAAAAGAGCCGGACGCATCCTTTAGTGTGTTCACCCAGGGACCAAGAGTCATTATGAATATGGCCGATGTTGAGCAAACCCAAATTGTTCAGCCAGGGAGTCGAATCACTTACCGCTACTTATTTGCGGGTGACAAACAAGACATCGAATCGTATGAAACTTGGATTAAACCTCTTATTCAAGACAATCAGCGATTCTACGACATTAAAAGTCGACAATCGCCGTTAGCCAGAGCCTTAGAACGCTCTGAAAAGTTTTTATCTTTGGCCGGTATGTTAGGCATATTATTGGCCGCGGTGGCAATTTCTGTAGCAAGTAACCGTTACAAACAGCGCCACCAACCTATGGTTGCGGTGTTTAAGTCAATGGGCGCCAGTAAAAACTATATCGCCAAATTGTATTTGTTGCATTGGACGTGTTTATCGGTATTTTCCATTACAGTTGGTTTGCTAGTTGGTTATGTATTGCACATTGTGGCGATGAATTTTATCAGCGATTACTTACCCAATTCTGCAATGTATGATGGAATGTACCCACTTATTGTCGCCATTAGCACTGGGGTGCTATGTGCTGGCGCCTTTGCCATAACGCCAATGCGTGCATTGATTGCAACGTCGGCATTGGCGGTGGTGCGTGGCTTTGATGACGTCATGGGCGGTAATCCATGGTTACGCCAATTACCATCATTTTTGGCTGTATTTGCCTTATTGCTGCTGTTTTCAAAGGACATTACATTAACCTTTATCTTGATTGGTAGCTCCGTTGTGGTGGTTGGTGTCTTAATGGTGCTTGGCTACTCACTTATTCGTTTAGGGCGCGGAGTCGGCTCGGGCGCTGGCAAGTCATTGCACTTGGCCATTGCCAATTTACAACGTCGCGCAAAACAAAATAATGTTCAATTGATCAGTTTCACCATTGCCATCATGCTGTTATTGATCATGTTGGTGGTTCGTAATGATTTGCTTGATGACTGGCAAGCGCAATTACCTGAAAACGCCCCAAATCAGTTCTTGGTTAACGTAAACAAGCAACAAGCACCAAAAGTTGAAGCGTTTTTACAAGCCAATGGCATGAAAACCACTGAGCTTTATCCCATTGTGCGCGGTCGTTTAACGGCGATAAATGAAGACAAAGTTGGTAAACAAGTCAGCAAAGAAGAGGAAGATAAAAGCGATCAAGGCAGAAGAGGCATTGGCCGAGAATTAAACCTGACTTGGCATGATAAGCTACCTACCGAGAATATCGTTGTTGAAGGGAAGTGGTTTGAGCCCTCAGACTTAACGCCGCAAGTATCGATTGAGGAAAAATTAGCTGATCGGTTAGACATAAAGCTTGGCGATGAATTGACCTTTCAAATTGGCAGTGAGGTGATCACATTACCCGTAACCAGTTTGCGAGAAGTGAATTGGCAGTCCATGCAGCCAAATTTCTACATGATATTTAGCAAAGGCGTATTGTCAGATTTCCCAGCAACGTATATTACGGCCATGTATGTCCCCATGCTTAATAAGCCGCAAATGCAGCAATTCTTAGCACAATACCCAACCATCAGTGTGATAGACGTTGATGCCATGATAAATCAGCTTAGAACCATCATTACTCAGGTATCATTAGCGATTGAGTTTATTTTAGCCCTAGTTGTACTTGCTGGTTCGTTAGTGCTTATCGCGCAGGTTCAAGCCAGTATGGAAGAGCGAGAAAGAGAACTCGCCATATTACGAACTCTGGGGGCTAAGGGCAGCTTATTGCGTAATGCCACATTGTTGGAGTTTGTCGTTCTAGGGGGAATTTCCGGTTTTCTGGCCAGTGTCATTATGGAAGTTGCGGTGTACTTTGTGCAAACCGAGTTATTTAAAATGACGGTGTCTTGGCATTTTGAATATTGGTTACTCGGCATGGCTGCCGGTGGTGCGTTTGTTGGCTTGGTTGGCTTTTTATCTTGTCGAAGGTTACTAAACTTAACCAGTGTCACGTTAATTCGACGAACCTTATAAAAACCACATTAACACGATAAAGCACCATTTTATTTAAAACAAAATGGTGCTTTTTTTTGAAGGCCTGTTTTTTAGCGAGTTGCTTTAAGCAGTATTGCTTTATGCCTAGTTGCTTTCTGGTGCGATGTTTTTATGAACTTTTTTCGAAGTCCGCTATGAAACCTATTAATTCAATAAATTGGCTAACGCCTTATCCAGACTTGGGTAGGTAAAAGTAAATTTATGCTGTTGCAAACGCTCGGGTATGGCATTTTGACCATATAAGATAATATCGGCACATTCACCCATTAATAAGCGCAGCGCAAAAGCCGGCACGGGGGCAATGTCGAATCGATTTAATGTGTTTGCCAGGGTTCGACTAAATTCTTTGTTGGTAACTGGATTTGGTGCGGTAAAGTTAAACTCACCTTCACATAGTGTGTTATCGAGCAAAAAGTCTATGCCATCTATCATGTCTTCAATATGGATCCAGGGCATGTATTGTTGCCCATGAGACAGCTTACCACCTAAGCCACAGCGATAAATAGGCAGCATTTTTTTTAAAGCCCCTTGTTTAGCATCTAAAACGATACCGGTTCTTAAAATGCACAATCGGGTCTTATCTTTTGCCAAACGGGCGTTATCTTCCCAAACTTTGCAAACTCGATGACTAAACTCTTGATAGATTTGCTTAAACGATTCGGTGATCGGCTCTTCACCTTGTCGACCATAAAATCCCACGGCGGAGCCTGAGATAAATACCCTTGGCGGATTAGTTGAGTCATTGATTAATTTACTGAGCTTATTAGTGAGTTTCCAACGGCTTTGACATATTTTGCGCTTTTGTTTTAGCGTCCAGCGTTTATTGACAATCGGCTCACCAGCGAGGTTTATTATCGCATCAAAATCATTTAAATCCGTTCTTGGGTATAGCTTTTCAAGCGCGGTAATATTTCTCCTATGGCCAAAAATCTCAGCCAGCTTATCCGGGTTACGCGTTAAGACCGTAAAATGATGTTTATCTTGATACTTTCGAATGAAACTTGAGCCGATAAAGCCTGTTCCGCCGGTTATGAGTATATTCATGCTTTTCTGGTAGGGCGTGCCGTTAAATAAATGATATTTAATACCTTCTTTTATTATAAAGGTGATTGCTTAATATTAAATTTAGTCTAATTATGGCTTGCCAACAAGATATATAGGACATTAGGAGGCAAGCTGTTTTCAATCTTTGTAAATATTTGTTAAGGTAATTGAAAATAAAAAAGAGAGATTTCTCATGAGCTTAGTAAAAGAAGGCGGCAGGCATCCAAATCGAGTGATTCTGTTTGCTGCGGTGATCATTATTCTTGCTGGCTTAAAAACCGCCAGTTCGATCATTATCCCTTTTCTATTGTCGATGTTTCTGGCAATTATTTGTAACCCCATCGTTCATAAAGCAGAGAAATATAAAATACCCAAAGGCATTGCTGTGTTTATGGTGATTGCCATATTTGTTGGTATTGGCTTTTCGCTAGCCGGGTTAATTGGTAACTCGTTAAATGAGTTATCTTTGGTGCTGCCACACTATAAAGCGCAATTAAGCTCTGAATTTAAATTACTTATTGATAAGTTAGCCGAAAACAACATATTACTCTCATCGGACTTGCTTACCGAATACCTAGACCCAGGTGCTGCCATGGGCTTTGCCGCGGATATGTTGTCAGGTTTTGGCAACATAATGGCGAATTTGTTTTTGATTATTTTAACCGTCGTATTTATGTTGTTTGAAGCCTCAAGCATGCCCGCAAAATTGCACCTTGCGTTAAAAGATCCGCACATGAAAATGGAAAAAATTGACCGTTTTATCAGCAGTGTTAATCAATACCTTGCCATTAAGTCGGTAGTCAGTTTAGCAACCGGCCTGATTGTCAGTACCATGTTATGGGTATTTGGTCTGGACTTCTTTATTTTATGGGGCGTATTGGCGTTTCTGTTTAACTTTATTCCTAATATTGGCTCGATTATAGCCGCTGTACCTGCCGTGCTATTAGCTATTTTGCAACTTGGTGGTGTGGATGCCGCTTTTATTGGTTTGGGTTATGTGACCATTAATATGCTTATGGGAAATATTATTGAGCCAAAATTCTTGGGTAAAGGCTTAGGCTTATCGACCTTAGTTGTTTTCCTGTCGTTAATTTTTTGGGGCTGGTTATTAGGAACCGCAGGTATGTTGCTTTCTGTCCCCTTAACCATGATCATCAAAATTGCTCTGGAAAATTCTGTGGAAAGTCGTTGGATTTCGATTATGCTTTCTGACGGTTCGGAAACAGAGAGCAGTATAAAACAAATTCAGGCAGAATTACCGAACCAAAATAGCTAAATAAGACACAGTGACGCTATCTTTCCCTTGCTCAAAGCTCAAAGCTCAAAGCTCAAAGCTCAAAGATCAAAGCTCAAAGCTCAAAGCTCAAAGCTCATGAGAAATGGAAAGGTAATTGTCATGACGTCTTCATTATCGACGACATTTGCCATGTCGGATTTTAAATTTTCGGTATTACGTATTTCACAGAACGAGTTTAACCTATTCGCCGAACTAAGGCGCGCTTAACCTCAGCGCAAAAAATTAGTCGTCAATTAAGCCTTGTTTTTTTAACTCGGCTGTTATCGCCCCGCTGGTGCGTTCATAAACGTTAGCCAATGTTTGAATTTGAGTCCCCAAGTTAAACTGCTCAGCTAATTCATTTCTTTGCTCTTCTAACCAAGGTAACCCTGCATTCCTAGGCAGACCTCTTTCAATATTCTCTGCTTGCTTTTCGGGTGTAGTTTTTTTTACTTTTGCTTTCTTTTTTGGCGGGGAATTTAAGTGCTTTAATGTCGTAAACATGGCGCGGATAATGTCGGGGTGGTTATATAGAGAATCAGCCGCTAAATATTCGCCCGTGATAGGGTTGATGCCGTTTGCCAAAGCATCAATAATTTTTACGTGAGTGTCCATTCTCATTTCTCCATTATTTGCTGTTATTTAAGTATGGATAGAGAGGTAATATTTTAAAAATCAGAGGAAAAAAAATTTTAAAACAATCTAAGCAACAGTTATAGGTACCTGAATAACCATTGTTATTTATATTTTAAGGACAAAAATAAAAGAAAGGGTAGAGCAAACGACTGACACCATTTGCTGGTTCAATCCTTTTAAGTTAATTAGACACCCATGTTATATCCAAAGTTAATTTGCATTGGGTGTCTAATTAAACCTCTAATTAAATCCTAACTGTTCGTTAGGGGTTAAATAGCTTGTTGAGCGAGCAGTTCCGCAACAATAAATTGATGGTCTTGAGTGTTCCATTTTGAGGTTATGCCAATGTCATAGCCATAACTTAAGGTAATTTGTATTAGGTTTTTTTGCTGAGCTTGTGGGTAAGAACTTAGGATTTTCTCTGCCAATTGACGAGCAAAATCGTTATTTAATACGGTATCTTTATATAGCTGAACGTGCGCATTTACGTAGGTTGCTGTTTTTTCTGCATCGCCTAGCATGACCATTTTCTCACCATCGCTTATAGACACGTGTTGTACTAATGGGGCTTTTGATAAAATTTGTTGTGTTTTTAAGAGCCCTTTAAAAGGTTCTGATTCGGCTAAAGTTGATGTGAATACCGGAATAATTGCAGCGCTAATCACTATCAATGCAACAACAGCATAGTGTGCTTTAAAAACGGGTTCGACGGGGTGTTTTTCGACATGGCTGTTAACTACATAGGTGCCTGTAGCCAAATCATGAATCGATTGTCTGGTATTACGATTAAAGATATATAGATAGTTAAGCGAAAGTAAACCACCAAAGATGATTATCGATAATGGGTAAATCATAAAAGTACCTAACGCATTTTCACTTATCTGAGCACCGTTTAATGAAAAAGGGATGGCGATAAAGCTATATCTTAAGAAGGATTTACCAACACTGATTGATGCATTGCTTGCGTCCACTACTTTTATTTTGAGCACCTTTTTACCTAAGGTTTGACCATCAAAGAGTCGACTATTCATTAAGCCGAAATAGGACATAGAAATGATAAAACCGAGTAAACGGCCCCATGGTCCAATTTGCACAAACCAGCTTTCGAGTATGAGACCTAAAAGAAATCCGAAGAGTCCGATAAAAATCGTATCAAATAAAAGGGCACCAATTCGGCGCCAAAATCCACAAATCCACTTTACTTCGACCGATTGTACTTCTTCTGTCATTATCGTACCTTTTGTTGTTTTGTATTAAGCGTTTAGCCTGACTTTAATCCATCATATAGGAAACTTTAAGGATAATGAAACCGCTTTTAATAGATCATGGCCATTTGCCGGTATTTGACAAAGCGATAAAACAAAGCGATAAAACAAAGCGGGTGAATTAAAGGCGGTTGAGTTGTTCTATTTGTGAAAGGGTAAGTTCGATGTAGCACTTCTTAAAGTTAATGGCGGCACCAGAGCCCGGCATCAAGGTTTCATAGACAAACATACATTGGTGGTGTCGATAAGATTTAAAGGCTCCTTTGCTTTGAACGAATGCCTTTAATGATGTATCACGTCCGGTGATATCAGCCAATTCTTGTTGCTGGTTAAATTGCTTTTGTTCAGTAAGCTCTAGCTGTTGATCAACGCCGGCCATGAGGTTTTGTAAACAGTCACTTAAGGCGATTTGATGTTCGCTGGTTTGTTCACAAGTAGCAATGCTTGGCGTGGTTTGAGTATTGAGGTGACTGCTTTGGGCCTGTAGAGGTTTTGTCGGGCTATCGGTCTTGAGTGGTTCTGATGTGCTAGCACAGCTTACAAGCATCAGACTAGCAATCAGAGTCGCCGTTGATTTAGGCAATGACGATAACATTGCTTTCAACGGCGTATTCATTAAGGAAGCACTTTTTTGAACGGTTTTACGGTGACCGACTTATAAACACCTGCGTCAATGTATGGGTCGGCATCTGCCCATTGCTGGGCTTGTTCAAGACTGTCAAATTCAAGCACCAGTAAAGACCCCGTAAAGCCGGCTTCACCAGGGTCGTTGCTATCGATGGCAGGGCAAGGACCTGCAACGATCAAACGTCCTTGGTCTTTAAGCTCATTCAAACGGGCTAGGTGTTGCTCTCTTACTTGCATTCTTAATGGCAGACTATTATCAACATCTTCACTATAAATTACGTACAGCATAGCTTTTCCTTAATGTTTTTATTGTTGTAATGGTTTAACTATTTGTTTTCTTCCTGCGTTAGCTTTTCGCTGCCGCTTTCTTCTTCGTCTTGTGGAATGTACTTGTAAATTGACATGATGGAGCCAATGGCAAACACAAACGTTAAAATAAGCAGGCCAAAGACTTTAAAGTTAACCCAAATTTCTTGGTCATAGTTATAGGCAACATAAAGGTTTAACGTGGCACAAACAAAGAAAAATACCGCCCAAGCCAAGTTAAACTTATCCCAAATGGCTTCAGGTAATTTTAATTGTTCACCCATCAAATTGGTCATTAAGTTCTTTTTAAAGGCATAACGACTTACCAGTAGGGCAATACCAAAGAAGGCATTAATAATGGTGACTTTCCATTTAATAAATAAATCGTCGTGGAAAATAATGGTCATGCCACCAAAGACGACAATCAGGCCTAAGAATACCCATTGACGTTTCTCAATAGGCTTTTTCTGAATTTTTAAGATGATGATCTGTAAAATCGAGGCAACCATCAGTGCGCCAGTGGCAACGAACACGTCGAACATCTTGTAAAAAACGAAAAATATGATTAATGGAATGTACTCTAGTAATGCGGCCATAACTGCAAGAAAACCCTATTGGCTGTTAAATATAATGTGATCATTCTACCCAATTGCACGGGTGGTGACTAGGACATATTCAGTTTTGATCCTCGCTCAATTGTTACCAATTCTTAATAGCCTAGGTTTTTATCGATGCGGCCACAGCGGGTGGATTCAACTTTATTAGGATGGCGAAGCTTATTCCAGGCGGTGACTTTTGCACCGACATTTAGCTTGGCAAATTCGCCTTGAGTTGTTTCTATTTCTAAAAAATCCAACAGCTTTTGGTAACTGCCGTCACGGCTGATGTCTATGGTTAATAAATCATTGGGTCGGTGCTTAAAATAACGTTCTACTGCGGACTGATGGCGCGCATAGCAGAGGCTTAGAAAGTCAACATTTTCGATATTCTCTAGTGTAAAGGGAGAGAAAGTTTCAGAAAAACAGCGCTTTAAATGACAATTAAAGCCACCATCGGGGTTGCTGATGTTCACATACATGCGTTGTAATAATTGCCTGATTGACGGTAACCAAAGGGAACGTTCACGGTGCAGATAAATGAATTTTGAACCTGGGTATGCTTTATCCAATCGCGGATAGTCATTAAATACGGGGGTGTCGGCAATCACTTGCGCATTGTCAAAGCATTCACGTGTATAGGCCGTATGGGCGACGCGATAGCCCAAGTCTAACAGGGCCGAGCAGGTACTTGTTGTAGCGGTTCTAGGTAAACCTATGATGAATATTTTTTGATTAGTCATGGTAACTCAAGTGCTGCCTAAGCAGCACTTTGATAAATGATGATGGGCTAGATCAGTAGCCAAAAGGGTTGTCAATGCTATGCGCAGGCTCGGTAAACCATTTGGGACCATTTTCGGTCATATAGAAATGATCTTCATGTCGAATCCCAAATTCACCAGGAATGCACAGCATAGGCTCATTGGAAAAGCACATGCCGACAGCCAAAGGGGTTTTATCGTTGCGCACCAAATATGGCCATTCATGAATATCTAACCCTATGCCATGACCAGTCCGGTGCGGTAAACCAGGTAAATTATATTCTGGACCATAGCCACTTTCTGTTAAATATTGACGAGCAGCGATATCGGCCACTTCACAAGGGGAGCCCAATTTTGCGGCATCAAAGGCTTTTAATTGTGCTTGCTTTTCATGCTCCCATACTTGGGTCTGGCGCTCGGTAGGCGTACCAAAAATATAGGTGCGGGTAATATCGGAGTTATAGCCTTCAAGCTGACAACCGGTATCAATTAAAACAATATCGTTATCTTCAAGCGCTTTGGGGTTGGCAACACCATGCGGATAAGCTGAGTCTTCGCCAAATAAAACGATACAAAAATACGATCCCGCTTTGGCACCGACTTTTTTGTGCGCCTGATTAATAAAGTGTTCAACTTCTGCGGTGCTAATACCTGGACGAAGTATTCTAGCCGCGGCTTTATGCACTTCTAAGGTCATGTCTTTAGCGCGTTGCAATAACGCAATCTCGGTGGCCGATTTTTGCATACGACACCCAGCAGTGACGACTTTGCTATCGATTAATTCAAGTGCACTAGCGGCTTTGTTGATGCCATTAGCAACAAAAAAGGCCGTGGATTCGTCGATGGCTACCTGGCCTTGTTCAACCCCCATATTTGCTAACGTTTGTGCAAATAATTGATAAGGTGATTCGTGCTCGTGCCAAGCGTTCACTTTGCCCTTAACCACCATAAACTGTTCTAGGGTGCTTATTTCAAAGTGTGGGGCGATGTATTCAATGGCACCATCTACCGGCAATATGGCACCTACCATGCGTTCAGAGGCATACCATTTGGTTCCGGTAAAATAATACAAGTTGGTACCAGCGTTTAAATATAAGGCTTTAATGTGGTGTTCTCGCATTAACTGTTGTGCTTTGCGAATGCGCGCTTGATATTCGTCAAGGCTAATGAAGTTAACATCGGCGGTCATGTCGGTTAACTTTGCTAATTCTTGTTCAGCGGTTGAACCGCCAATACCATATTGTGTCATTGTTATTCTCTGGTAAAAAATTTGCACTGAATTTATAACATATTGGGCAAAAGTTAAAGCCTTATAAACGTCAACGCGATATCCATTAACGGCTATAACACCATCGCCGCTAACCAACCGAAAGCGATTAATGGAATATTGTAATGAATGAAGGTTGGGACCACGCTGTCCCATATATGATCATGCTGTCCGTCGGCGTTTAAGCCAGATGTGGGGCCAAGGGTTGAGTCAGAAGCCGGGGATCCGGCATCGCCTAATGCCGCGGCAGTCCCCACTAAAGCAATACTGGCCATATCGGAAAAGCCCAATGCAAGGCATAAAGGCACATAGATAGCGGCAATGATGGGAATGGTCGAAAAGGACGAGCCAATCCCCATGGTAACGAATAGCCCGACAATCAGCATAAATAAGGCAGCTATGGGTTTATTATCACCAATAATCGAGGTGATTGAGTCCACTAGCGTTTCAACCCCACCGGTGGCTTTCATTACCGCAGCGAAACCTGCGGCAGAAATCATAATAAAGCCTATCATGGCCATCATGTGCACGCCTTTGGTGAACACATCTTGCGTTTCATGCCATTTGATCACCCCAAATACGGCAAACACCATAAATCCAATCAAGCCGCCTATGATCATCGAGCCACTATAAAGCTGAGCACTTAAACCGACAATAATGGCTAAAAACGCCACATAAATATGGGTCATATTAAGGGTTTCATGTTCTGGCTCTATAGCAAGTATCTTTTGCTCATCGTATTCTCGTGGTTTCTTATAACTAACGAAAATAGCGGTTAATAAACCAATAACCATGCCAATAGCCGGTAATATCATCGCTTGCGGTATTTGCGAGAGTCTGACATCTAAGCCATTGGCGGTTAAATTTGGCAATAAAATATTTTCCAAAAAAATCCCGCCAAAACCTACGGGTATCACCATATAAGGCGTGACGAGGCCAAAGGTTAAAACACAGGCGATTAGTCGTCTGTCCATTTTTAAGGTGGCAAATATATGCAGCAAGGGGGGGACGACTAATGGAATAAAGGCAATGTGTATTGGGATGATATTTTGCGAAGACATGGCCAGTAAAATTAAGAGAGCCAACATGCTGTATTTCACCGAGGCATGCGCATTTTGGTGATGTTGTTTATTGAGTTTGGTCAGTATGTTTCGGGCTAATAAATCGGTGATCCCTGAACGTGAAATGGCCACAGCAAAGGTGCCCAGCATGGCATAACTTAAAGCGGTTGTAGCGCCGCCTCCTAAACCACTTTCAAACGCGTTAATGGTGTCCGCTAGAGAAAGGTCTGCGACTAAGCCACCCACAATGGCGCTGAGCGACAAAGCAATAACTACATTAACCCGCATTAAGGCGAGGGCAAGCATTAAACAAACAGCAATAACAACAGGATTCATAGAGTGTCTTTAATAAGTTAACCCATTCACTTGGGCATAAGTATAGAGCTAATAGTATAGAGGGTAAGCTTCGTCTTCGAAAGGCACAAACAGACAGATCAAATTATATGACATTTTTTAAAAATCTTTAGATTACAAAGAAATAACTTTTTACTTAATGTTGTTGGCTTATTGACATGGTCGGGTATAAAAAGCGACCATCAAGTATAATGATAACTAAAGGTACCCCCTCAATGCGAATTCGTCTTTTTACTAATTTATCTCTATTAATGTCCATTTTGCTGGCAGCTCAGACCATGGCTAATGAGGTTCAAATCCTAAAAGCCAAACAATACCTTGATGTCGAAAATGGTAAGTTAATCCAACCGGCGGTATTGGTCATTAAAGCAGGCGTAATCACGCAAATTAATCCAAAGATGTTGCCAGATCAAGCGAAGATTATCGAGCTTGGCGATAAAACCTTAATGCCGGGTTTTATGGATATGCACAGTCATTTAACCTTAGATTATTTTAATGGTGATCACTGGACCACGGCTCCGGTTATGGAGACGCCGGCAGATTGGGCGCTACATGGTGTGGTGTTTGGCAAAAAGATGTTGCAAGCGGGCTTTACAACGGTTCGCGATGCTGGCGCATTCCCTGGCTTTCCTGATGTTGCATTAATGAAAGCCATAGACGCTGGTGTTATCGACGGCCCGAGCATGTTTCCGGCAGGACATTATATTTCGATTACCGGTGGGCATTGTGATATTACCGGTTTTGCTCCAGGCATACAGGAAATAGGGCCAAAGCAGGGCATTGCAGATGGAAAAGCGGAAATCTTGAAAGCCATTCGTTATCAAGCCAAACATGGTGTTAAAGTCATTAAAGTGTGTGCTACCGCAGGCGTTTTCTCTAAGGGAAATAGCCCAGGAGCGCAACAATACTCAGATGAAGAACTCAAGGTTATTGTTGAAGAAAGCAATCGTCATGGTCTGAAAGTGATGGCGCATGCACATGGCAGTGAAGGCATTATGGCGGCGGTTAAAGCCGGTGTTGCCTCTATTGAGCACGGCTCGATGTTAACCCCAGATATTATTAAAGAAATGAAAAAACGCGGAACGTTTTATATTCCCACTATCCATTTAAACGATGTGCCACTTCCACCTAACACACCGGTTTGGACACGTGAAAAAAATAATTATTTAAAACCTTTTGTGGAAAACAGTTTTAAAATGGCCGTTGAACATGGCATTAACATTGCGTTGGGCAGTGACGCTGGAGTCATGGCACACGAGGATGCAAGATATGAATTTAAGGCAATGGTCAAACGAGGTATGACGCAACTGCAAGCGATTCAAGCGGCGACGGTGAATTCGGCTAAACTACTTGGTATCAGCGACCGTGGTGTTATAAAAACCAGCAAACGTGCCGATATTGTTGCCGTTGACGGTAACCCACTAAAAGACATTACCTTACTTGAACAGGTCTCTTTTGTAATGAAAGGCGGCAAGGTCATTGGCCTTTAACATTGACTAAATTAGACACAACCTTAGAGCAAACCTAAATAACAAAAAAGCCGACAAATGCGATTTATCGGCTTTTTGTTGATGACTTTACTTACCCGTTAGGCGAGTTAGTTCGCGAGTAAGGCTTCAATTTCAGATTCATATTCGCTGACTTTATCGGCAAAAAAACCTTGGTGGCCTTTTACGATCTTTCCTTGCCTGTTTAATAAAAAGCTTGATGGCATGGCTTTTACTTTTAATGCGCGCGCACTTTTACTTTGCGGATCATAAAGCACTGGGAAGCTGGCTGGTGAGTCTTTGAGAAAATCTAAGGCAAAGGATTTTTCGACATCCAAATTAACGCTTATTACGGTAAATCCTTGTTCGGCGTACTTGCTTTGAATGTCATTCATCCACGGAAACGATACCCGACAAGGGACGCACCATGAAGACCAAAAGTCGAGGTAAATGACTTTGCCTTGATGTTTTTGAATTTCATTATCAAGTTGCGCCATGGCATCTACAGGCTCATCGGCATAAGATAAATGGGCATGGCTTATAAATATAAGGCAGCACATTGTTATTATTTTTTTTATCACATTAACACCTCTAAGAGCACCTCTAAGAACTCATATTAAAACATCTAAATAAAACAGCTTAAAGGTGGATACGATTTAATGTTCTATCTTAGCGGGAAAAGGGTAAAAAAAGAAAGGGGATTAGCTCTTTATACTAATATCGGTTTTCGGAACGCAACAGCAAGGCAGAATTTCGCCATCGCGAATAAAGGCCAAGGGCTCGCCATTGACGTATTCAATTTCACCAGACTCAAGCGTTACCCGACAAGCACCACAAAAACCATCACGGCAATGGTAATGCACTTCAATGTTGTTCGCTTCAAGGTATTCCAGTGTTGTTTTAAAAATAAGGTTGTCAAACGCCTGTTCAACAACCTTACCATCAACCGTTACTTTTTTGGTCATTTATCAAGTCAAACGACAGGGCAATTACAAGTCGAAATCTTCAAAATCACTTGAGTCAACAGCGGAATCTGTTTGACCAACCAAGTAAGATGATATTTCTGTTTCTTGTGGCGCTACCTGAACGTTATCACTAGAAAGGTATGCGTTGATCCATGGTAATGGGTTGCTCTTAATGGCAAACTGCGGTTCATAACCAATTGCCGTTAAACGTTGATTTGATAAGTACTCAATGTATTGCTTAAGGATTTCGCCATTTAAGCCAATCATTGAACCATCTTTAAACAGGTAATCGGCCCATTGCTTTTCCTGTTCAATAACATCAAGGAATAATTCCAAACCTTCCTGATGCAACTCTTCAGAAATTTCTTTCATCTCAGGGTCGTCTTTACCCGTCGCCCAGATATTTAAAATATGCTGAGTAGCGGTTAGGTGAACGGCTTCATCACGGGCAATTAATTTGATGATTTTGGCATTACCTTCAAGTAACTCACGCTCAGCAAAAGCGAAAGAACACGCAAAGGATACGTAAAAACGAATCGCTTCAAGGGCATTGGTAGAACACACTGAGCGATATAGTGCTTTTTTGATTTCACGTACGGTTACAACAACTGCTTCACCGTCAATGTCATACGTCCCTTCACCTTGCGATTGAAATAATTGAGTCAGCAGGATAACACGGTCAAAATATTTACTGATGGCACTGGCACGGTTCAGAATGTTTTCATTGATAATGATGTCATCAAATACTTCCGATGGGTCGGTAAACAAGTTACGTAAAATATGGGTGTATGAGCGTGAGTGAATGGTTTCGTAAAAGCCCCAAGTCTCAATCCAGGTTTCTAACTCTGGGATGGACAC
This sequence comes from uncultured Thalassotalea sp., assembly GCA_947502355.1. Classification (GTDB taxonomy): domain Bacteria; phylum Pseudomonadota; class Gammaproteobacteria; order Enterobacterales; family Alteromonadaceae; genus Thalassotalea_A. The sequence continues at coordinate 46,200 of CANMZP010000024.1, forward strand.
TAAAGGCAATAAGCACACGTTTACACTGCGCGCAGCAATGGAGTCCAAAAGAGTTTGATACTTCAAGTTTGAAATAAAGATGTGTTTTTCACTTGCGGTAAGTGATTGCCAGTCGGCACGATCCTTGGAAATATCAACTTCTTCAGGGCGCCAGAAAAACGATAATTGTTTTTCGATTAGCTTTTCAAAAATAGGGTGCTTTTGCTGGTCAAAACGAGAAACGTTCACCGTTTGTCCCATGAACATTGGTTCTAAAAGTGGATCATTTTTCGTTTGATTAAAAGTTGAATACGACATTATTTCTCCTTTAAATACCGTATCGTTGTCGTTTTTGTGTTCGGTATTTAATCATGTTGGTGTTTGGCAGCAATTCAATTTAATGAATAGGGGAAGACCAATTATTTGCCCTTGCAATCTTTTTATTATTTGTGACTAAATATTCATTAACTTTTCCTATAACTTATTGAATATTAGGACACTTTAGTTTTTGTTGTTATTTCTGCAAATATCTAAACTCGATTGGCTTGAATAAAAGTTCATTTAGTAAGTCGACTTACTAAATAATGCTTAAGATAATAACACCAAATATCGCATTTTTTCTAGAAGATCTTTCCGTAAATTTTACAAAGAATTGAATTGGGTTTTAATCTGTTTGCTAAATGTATTCGCCGTACTGATCACTCAAGTACATTAAACAACCAATTAGGAAAATTGCTTACAGAGGTGTTTATCGATAAGAAGTGATTTTTTTAAGGGGAGGGATTAAAATTGGCAAATAAAAAAGGCAACCTAACAGAAATAATTAGGCTGCCTTTATAATGCTTAAGAATAATAATTAGAAATTATATTTAAGGGTGTAAATGATGGCATCATGATAGGCCGCAGTGCCTAGTTTATGATCGGCATAACGGTATTGAATGCCCGTAGTAAAATGTTTGGTCATATGCCACCAGGCTGAAACCGCACCGTTTTGACCCGTTGAGTTGAGTTGGTATTGAGTACCGTTACCTCGGAACTGATCCTTACGAGCAAATTCTGTTTCATGCCATTGGTTGATTGAGAATTTTTGATCAGCAAGCTGGAAATCGTAACCTAGCACCCAGCCACCCATGTAGCCATTGGTACCTGAACCGTTAAAGGTTGATAATTCAATATGGATGCCAAGGAAGGGCTTCATCCAAAATCCCCAATCGGTAAATATGTCGTAACTGGCACCAAGAACAATGTTTTGATCGTAGAATCCTTCACCACCTACCGTTAAGCTGTAGATATGACCGTAGTAATTAAATTTGGTTTCTCCAATATTGTAAGCAATTGAACCTTTGGCCGCGATACGAAATGAATCAGAGTAGATACCATCTGATTCTGGCGTATCAAAATCGCCAAATCCAAATTCGCGTTTACTGCGAGATTCTCCTGGGTTCTCAAAATCGACGAAGCCATATAAGTCGCCCCAATCAAAACCGGCACCGCCCTCAAGCTCTAGGTAAAAGAAATCTTCTTTGGTACCACCAAAGCCTTCACCACCCAAGTGCGGAGGAGCTGTCCTGTCTTCGGCTTTCTCTGTCCAATCAAGATAGTTTACGTTAATGTCCATAAAACCATAAAATTGCTCTGCCGAGGCTGGTGTCGACAGCGCCATGGTGCCCGCGGCGAGGATGGCCAATGATGAGAAGTTTTTCATAATATTTTCCTTATCCTACGTACTCACTTAGTAAGGTGAAAAACGTATGGCTATATACTTTTATATTTTGTTAGGAATTAGATAAAGACGGTGCAGTTTGAAAATGGGTTTAAAATCGTAATATAGCCCTTTAACTAAGGCGTATCTCTGTTATACAGTGAACGACTTTCCATAATTTTTTACTGTCTTATTTTATCACTTTATCTGCTCACTTAAAGGATAGTAAGAGTTTGTAAAATCGCAAAAAATTGGAGAAATTAAGCAGAAAAAAAGCCAGATAGTAAAACTATCTGGCTTTTTGTGTATCAATCATAAGCTAATGAAGCATTAGCGACATTAAAAACTTGATTAGAAGTTGTATTTTAATGTGTAGATTAATGCATCGTGGTATGCAGCAGTACCTAACTTGTGATCAGCGTAACGGTATTGAAGACCAGCAGTAACATTGCTGTTCATGTGCCACCATACTGATACGGCACCATTTTGGCCAACTGAATTTAATTTATATTCAGTACCGTTTGAACGGAATTGATCTTTACGACCAAATTCTGTTTCATGCCATTGGTTTACAGAGAACTTGTGCTCAGCAATTTGGAAGTCGTAACCTAATACCCAACCAGCCATGTAGCCGTTAGTACCTGAACCTGAGAATGTTTGGTTTTCAATGTGTAAACCTAAGAAAGGCTTCATCCAAAATCCAGATTCAGTGAAGATATCGTAGCTACCACCAATTACCAAGTTTTGGTCGTAAAAACCATCAGCAGCAACAGTTAAGCTATAAATGTGAGAGTAAACGTTCCAGTTAGTTTTACCGATGTTAGCTGCAATAGAGCCTTTTGCTGCGATACGGAAACTATCTGTTTCGAATGCGTCTTCAGAAAATTGTCCTTCGTTGCGGCTGTTTCCTGGGTTCTCTAAATCGATAAAACCGTAAACATCACCCCAATCAAAGCCTGCACCACCTTCAAGCTCAAGGTAAAAGAAATCTTCTTTAGCGCCACCTTTACCACCAATCAGTGGGTTAGTGCGGTCTTCTGTTTTTTCAGTCCAATCTAAGTAGTTAACAGATACGTCCATAAAGCCGTAGTATTGTTCTGCTGCTGCAGGAGCTGAGATCGCAACTGTGCTGGCTGCAATTAAGGCAGCTGTAGTTAATTTGTTCATGAGAAATTTTCCAGTTTGAGAATGGTTGTATTAATTTAAAATTTTTTACTGTTAATGATGAAGAGTGGTTGAGCACTCTTCATCATAGTTTCGCGCTTTAAGTTTCTCTTATAGAGAGAAGAATAAACCAGCGATAGCAGCACTCATTAAGTTAGCTAATGAAGCAGCTAGTACGGCTTTGAAGCCAAATTTAGCTAGGTCAGGACGACGGCTTGGAGCCATAGTACCAATACCACCTAGCAAGATAGCAATTGAAGAAAGGTTAGCGAAACCACATAGAGCGAAAGTCATGATAACTTGAGTCTTAGCAGATAAAGCTTCTTTCATTCCTACGAAGTCTACGTAAGCAACGAACTCGTTCACTACGAATTTTTGACCAATTAAGCTACCAGCTTGTACGATTTCTGCAGAAGGAACACCGATGATGAACGCTAATGGTGAGAAAATGTAACCTAGTAATAATTGAATAGTGATGCCTTCAAAACCAAACAGACCAGCGATACCGCCAACCATGTTGTTAAGTAGAGCGATTAAAGAGATGAATGCTAATAGCATTGCACCAACGTTAACAGCTAAACGCATACCGTTTGAAGCACCAGTTGCTGCTGCATCGATGATGTTAGAAGGCTCTTCTTCACGATCTTCATCGTCTAAGTCGTCAAGCTCTTGAACTGTTTGTTCTTCTGTTTCTGGCTTAATAAGTTTAGCCATTAATAGACCACCAGGCGCGGCCATGAATGCTGCTGCGATTAGGTATTTTAATTCAACACCTAAACCAGCGTAACCGATAAGTACCGCACCAGCAACAGACGCTAAACCACCAACCATGATTGCGAATAACTCTGATTGAGTCATTGTTTTAATGAATGGACGAACAACTAAAGGCGCTTCAGTTTGACCAACGAAAATGTTTGCTGTAGCAGACATTGACTCAGTACGAGAAGTACCTAACGCTTTTTGTAAAGCACCACCGATAACACGGATGATGATTTGCATAACGCCTATGTAGTATAAAACTGAAATTAACGATGAGAAGAAAATGATAACGGTTAGTACGCGAATAGCGAAAACAAAACCTACACCGTTAGCAAACATTGCATCAGTACCTAAACCACCGAATAGGAAGCCGATACCAGCTTGCGCACTATCAATAATACTTTGTACGCCGTTGGCGATTGATGCTAACACATCTTGACCAATTGAGGTCCAAAGTACGAAAGCACCTAATGATGCTTGAATGGCAAACGCACCTAAAACGGTACGCCAGTTGATTTTAGAACGATTGTCAGATAGTAAAAGACCTAAACCAATTAGGGCTAGAATACCGACAAAACTCATAATTGCAGACATATGGCTCTCCAGTTGCAATAAAATATAAAGAATAGGACTGTTAAGTTTTTGTTGCCTATCCCGAAAGTTAAATAAATTTAGACGCTGAAATTTATTAAGTGAGCGCACTTTATATTGTGAACAGGCTGAAATCTGTTACAAAATGTAACCCCTAAAGTGCATTGGCGTTAATTTTAGACCCGAATGGGTAGTAAAGCCATTGAAAACAATAAAAAAAATGAAATTTTTATTTAAGTACAATTTGCTTTGTAAAGCTTGATTTAACTCAATAAAACGCTAAATAAAGAGCTTTAACTCTAAAAAACGTTAATGAAATTTTGTTACAGTAACAACTGTTAAATAAAAGTAAGCGGGGTGACTAGGTCTTTCTGAATGTTAACGCTTTGTTGACAAAAGGTGAGTTGAAATGATCTTAACTTGCTTTCATGAAAGTTAGCTACAAAATGAACGTTTAATGGTAATTTTTATGTTAAGCGGTAACTAAATTATTACCTATGGCCTTTTAGAATGAAAAACTCCTAATTGACGAGCAAATTAGGAGTTTTTATTTCATTGATGGAAACCTTGGGCCTATATCTTACATGCACCGCCTGCACAATCGTCTTCAACATCACCTTGGGTATCATCGGCGCCGTCGCGGGTATTGTGGTAGTACATGGTTTTTACACCCAATTTGTAAGCAAGCAATAAATCTTTAAGGATCTGTTTTACTGGCACTTTGCCATTCTCAAATTTACTTGGGTCGTAATTGGTGTTTGCGGAAATGGTTTGATCAACAAACTTTTGCATAATACCAACTAATTCAAGGTAACCAGTGTTATTAGGGATGTTCCATAGCAATTCATAGTTATGCTTTAATTTTTCGTATTCAGGAACTACTTGCTTTAACACACCGTCTTTACTTGCTTTGATACTGATAAGACCACGAGGTGGCTCAATACCATTGGTTGCATTGGAAATCTGTGAAGAGGTTTCCGATGGCATTAAAGCTGACACGGTTGAGTTACGTACGCCATGCTGCTTAATGCTTGCGCGTAATCCTTCCCAGTCAAGGTGAAGCTGCTCGGTACATACCTTATCAATCTCTTTCTTGTAGGTATCGATGGGTAATATACCTTGCGATAAGCGTGTTTCATTAAACTTAGGGCAGGCACCTTGTTCTTTTGCCAACTGATTTGAGGCTTTCAATAAGTAATATTGAATGGCTTCAAAGGTACGGTGGGTTAAATTGTTGGCACTACCATTTGAGTAAAACACGCCATTTTTAGCTAGATAATAAGCATAGTTAATGACACCTATGCCTAATGTACGGCGACCCATTGTAGCGTTATACGCGGCATTAATAGGGTAGTCTTGGTAATCAAGTAAACTATCGAGTGCACGGACAACCAAATCGGCTAACTCATCGAGCTCTTCCAAGTTGTTAATTTTACCTAAGTTAAAAGCAGAAAGCGTACATAAGGCAATTTCACCATCAGGGTCGTTCACGTCTTTTAATGGTTTGGTCGGCAAGGCGATTTCTAAACACAAGTTCGATTGGCGAACTGGAGCAACTTGCGGGTTAAACGGACTGTGGGTATTACAGTGGTCAACGTTTTGCAGGTAAATACGACCCGTGCTGGCACGCTCTTGGGCAAACAGGGTAAATAATTCAATGGCTTTTACGCGTTTTTTACGAATCGACTCATCTTGTTCGTATTGCACGTATAACTCTTCAAACTTACTTTGATCTTCAAAGAAAGCGTCATAAAGGCCTGGGACATCCGATGGACTAAACAAGGTAATGTAGTCACCTTTAATAAGGCGTTGGTACATCACCTTATTAAATTGCACACCATAATCTAAATGACGAACGCGGTTTTCTTCTACACCGCGGTTGTTTTTAAGCACTAGCAGACTTTCAACTTCAAGATGCCATAACGGGTAGAAAAGGGTAGCTGCGCCACCACGAACACCACCTTGGGAACAACTTTTAACTGCTGTTTGGAAATGTTTGTAAAAAGGAATACACCCGGTGTGGAATGCTTCACCATTCCGAATGGTGCTACCTAAGGCACGAATACGGCCCGCATTAATACCAATACCTGCACGTTGAGAAACGTACTTAACAATAGAACTGGTGGTGGCATTAATTGAATCCAAACTATCACCGGCTTCAATTAAAACACACGATGAAAACTGACGAGTAGGCGTTCTTACACCAGCCATGATTGGCGTTGGTAATGATATCTTGAACGTTGAAATGGCATCATAAAACCCTTTTACATAATCAAGACGGGTTTCTTTCGGGTATTTAGCAAATAAACACGCCGCAACCAATACATATAAAAATTGGGCACTTTCGTAAATTTCACCGGTAACACGGTTTTGCACGAGGTATTTACCTTCAAGCTGTTTTACCGCTGCATAGCTAAAGTCTTTATCCCGGTTATGATCGACAAACGCATCCATTTGAGCAAATTCTTGCTCACTGTAATCTTCAATTAGGTGATTGTCGTACTTGCCTTCATTCACTAATTTAACAACGTGATCATAAAGCGCAGGTGGCTCGTATTTGCCAAAGGCTTTTTTTCGTAAATGAAAAATGGCCAAACGGGCCGCCAGATATTGGTAATCTGGGGTTTCTTCTGAAATTAAATCGGCTGCAGCTTTAATGATGGTTTCATGAATATCTTCAGTTTTAATGCCATCATAAAATTGGATGTGAGATTTGATTTCAACTTGTGAAACGGATACTGAATCCAGACCTTCCGCAGCCCAGTCAATTACTTTGTGGATTTTATCTAAATTAATAGGTTCTTTTTCGCCGTCGCGCTTGGTGACAAAGAGATTTGTGTTCATGAATGACCTGTAGTGTATTTTTTATAATTATTTTATGTATATATGAGCAAGGAATAACAACGCATCATCCGTGCTTTTCGTTACGTTTTATTGTTCTTACCCGCTATGATTTTTTTGCGATGCTGGATTTTGTTAAAAAATGTCGCAAATAAAAAATGCACAATATCTTGGGGTTGTTTGTAAGTACAATCACAAGATAATGAGGTTTGCGTTGTAATGCAACCCCAAGATATGGGCATTTTGATAGCCAATAATTAGTTACTTTAATTTGGTTAGTGACGACTAACTTAGTAGCCAATTAATATTGGCGGCAAGGTAAAAATCAAGAAAAATTTATTTAAAAAAAATTTTATTCAAAAATTTTACATTTTATTGGGTTTGCGTTTGGTTAAAAAACTAGCAAAAACATAAAAGTCATTGCTAATCAATGCTTTGGGTGTGTTGCACGATCTTTGTGCAGTTGTTTGAGGTTTCCATTCGATGGCGGCGTCTAATTGATGTTTTGTGCAATTTAAGGCTGGCGAGGGGATGGTGGGTAGGGGATGTTACGTACAACATTTTTTACACGTACTGAACTTTATAGATGAAGTTAGTTGCTTTGCTTTTTAAACAAAAAATCCCGCATGAAGGCGGGATTGACTGCTTTAATCGATTTAGTTGCTCAGGCTTTCTCTGACAAAGGGCATTAAGCTTCTACTGTTTTGCGCATCGCCAAAATGTAGTTAACATCTAAACCATCGCCTAGCTTATGATTGTCGGTTAGTGGGTTGTAGTGAATGCCTGTGGCATCAAAACAACGTAAGCCTGCATCTTCTGCCCACTGAATAAGTTGAGACGGTCGAATAAATTTGTCCCAGTCATGGGTACCTTCTGGCACGAGCTTAAGAAATCTCTCTGCCGCCAGAATGGCTAATAAATATGATTTGCTGGTTTTATTTAATGTCGAGAAGAAGACATAACCGCCAGGTTTCACTAGTTGACTGCAGGCACGAATAATGGACGCAGGATCAGGCACGTGCTCTAACATCTCCATGCAAGTGACCACATCAAATTGGCCGGCACATTGCTCTGCTTTATGTTCGGCAGGGATCTTTTCATAATCCACCTTAATACCGGACTCCAAAGCATGCAATTTGGCAACATTTAGTGGTTCTTCTCCCATATCAATGCCCGTTACATTGGCGCCAAGGCGTGCCATGCTTTCCGCGAGTATGCCGCCGCCACAGCCGACATCTATGGTGTTAAGGTCAAATAACTCGCCGACATGCGATGAAATAAAATTAAGACGAAGCGGGTTAATTTGATGCAATGGTTTAAAATCGCCATGTAAATCCCACCACTGGCTTGCGACTTTTTCAAATTTGGCAATTTCATCGGGGTTTACATTAAGTTGTTCTGTCATGATTGTAATACTTTATGTTAAGACTGCAGCGATTCTAGCAAAAACCTTAATTAAAAGACAAAGCCTTATTAAAGATTTTAAAACCGTGTATGAGCCATCGAGAAACAACGTGGCTATTTTCCTTGTTTTGTTATTAAGCCGCAAAATAAATCACCACTATATGCTGTGTTTTTAACCGCTTTATTGCCTAGCATGCGGTGTTCGTCAAAAATGCTTCAAAAGGTGGGGTGTTCGGGCGAAAAAACTATACACATCTGCTCAGCGTCATGTTACATTTTACCATTAGATTTTATAAGGGCGCTCCTTAATGGGTTTTGTGTCCTTGGTAAAGCAATCGCAGTGTAAATTAGATGACGTGTTCATTCATTGCTATTGATAATAATAATTTTCGCAATTTTGCTGACATTTAGGGAAAGCATCGTTTTATGACCGATCTGGCTAAAGAAATCGTTCCGGTAAATATTGAAGATGAATTAAAGAATTCTTACCTTGATTACGCGATGAGTGTAATTGTTGGGCGTGCATTGCCTGACGTTCGAGATGGTTTGAAACCTGTTCATCGTCGTGTACTTTATGCAATGCATGATTTAGGAAACGACTGGAATAAGGGCTACAAGAAGTCGGCCCGTGTTGTTGGTGACGTAATCGGTAAATATCACCCTCATGGTGATACTGCTGTATACGACACCATTGTTCGTATGGCCCAGCCATTCTCACTACGTTACATGCTGGTTGATGGCCAGGGTAACTTTGGTTCTGTCGATGGCGACTCCGCTGCTGCAATGCGTTATACCGAAATTCGCATGCAGAAAATCTCGCATTCAATCCTTGCCGACTTAGACAAAGAAACCGTAGACTTCGTACCTAACTACGATGGTCAGGAATTTATGCCATCGGTTATGCCTACACGAGTACCTAACTTATTAGTTAATGGTTCATCGGGTATTGCCGTAGGTATGGCAACCAATATCCCACCTCATAACTTAACGGAAGTTATCAATGGTTGTATCGCATTAATCGATAACCAAGACATTACCATTGAAGAATTATTCGAGTTTATCCCAGGCCCTGATTTCCCAACTGCGGGTATCATCAGTGGTGTTGCAGGTATTCAAGAAGCTTACCGAACAGGTCGTGGCAAATTAAACATTCGTGCTCGTGCTGAAATTGAAGTCAATGAGTCGACGGGTAAAGAAACCATTGTCGTTCACGAATTACCTTACCAAGTGAACAAAGCCCGCCTAATTGAAAAAATGGCCGAGCTGGTAAAAGAAAAACGTCTTGAAGGCATTTCAGCCTTGCGCGATGAGTCTGATAAAGACGGTATGCGCATGGTTATTGAAGTCAAACGTGGTGAAGTGGGTGAAGTTATTTTAAATAACTTATACAAGCTCACACAAATGCAAGTGTCTTTTGGTATTAATATGGTTGCCATCGATAACGGCCAACCGCGTTTATTTAATCTAAAACAAATGCTTGAAGCGTTTGTTCTTCACCGTCGTGAAGTGGTTACTCGCCGTACCATGTTTGAATTGCGTAAGGCTCGTGAGCGTGCGCACATCTTGGAAGGTCTAGCGGTCGCGTTATCAAATATCGACCCAATTATCGAATGCATCAAGAGCTCGCCAACGGCGGCTGAAGCAAAAGAAAAACTGACCTCTCAAGGTTGGGCTTTAGGTAACGTTTCTGACATGTTAGAGCGTGCCGGTGTTGATGCCGCGCGTCCAGAATGGTTAGAACCAGAGTTTGGCATTCGTGACGGTAAATACTACCTAACGATGCAGCAAGCTCAAGCGATTCTAGACTTACGTCTACAAAAGCTTACTGGTTTAGAACATGAAAAGATTCTAAACGAGTACAAAGAGTTATTAGACTTAATTGCTGAGTTAATGCATATTCTTGCAAGCCCTGAGCGTTTAATGGAAGTGATTCGTGAAGAGTTAGAAACCATTCGTGAAGACTTTGGTGACGAGCGTCGTACAGAAATTTCTTTAGCTTCTCATGATTTAGCCCTAGAAGACTTAATCACTGAAGAAGACGTAGTGGTTACGCTATCGCATGAAGGTTACGTTAAGTACCAACCGCTATCAGAATACGAAGCGCAACGTCGAGGTGGTAAAGGTAAAGCCGCAACGAAGATGAAAGAAGAAGATTTCATTGAACGTTTATTGGTTGCCAATACCCATGACACCATCCTTTGTTTCTCAGACCGTGGTCGCATGTACTGGCTGAAAGTATTCCAGTTGCCGCTGGCAACACGTACCGCTCGCGGTCGCCCAATTGTTAACATTTTGCCGCTTGAGTCAGATGAGCGCATTACGGCTATCTTACCGGTTCGTGAATACGCAGAAGACAAATTTATCCTGATGGCAACGGCCTCAGGTACGATTAAGAAAACGCCATTAACAGCATACTCTCGTCCACGTGCTAACGGTATTATTGCCCTTAACTTACGTGACGAAGATACGTTAATTGGTGTGGATATTACCGATGGTACCAACGACATCATGTTATTCTCTGATGAGGGTAAAGTGGTTCGTTTCAACGAATTAGCTAAAGATAACGAAACAGGTGAAGTGAAAATTGATCCTGAAACGGGCGAGCCAGTACAAGCACTTCGTGCAATTGGCCGTACCGGTACTGGTGTTCGTGGCATTAAGCTTGAAGGTGATCAAAAAGTTGTATCACTTATTGTGCCTCGTAACGACGGTGCGGTATTAACGGTAACTGAAAATGGTTACGGTAAGCGTACGGCATTAGAAGAATACCCAGCTAAATCTCGTGCAACCAAAGGGGTTGTATCAATTAAAGTGAGTGAGCGTAACGGTAAAGTCGTTGGTGCGGTTCAGGTAGAAGACAATGATGAAATCATGTTGATCACCGATAACGGAACGCTGGTTCGTACTCGCGTAAACGAGGTGGGTATTATCGGCCGTAATACGCAAGGTGTTCGCTTGATCAGAACAGCAGAAGATGAACACGTTGTTGGTTTACAGCGTATTGATGAAATTGAAGAGATTGAAGAGGTTGTTGATGCCGAGGCAGGTGAAGAATCCACTGTCGAAGCTCAGCCGAATCAAGTTGAAGGCGATACACCTGAGAGTGAAGCGCCCGATACGCAAGAGTAATCATTAAAAAGTAATCAATAAAATGAGCGGTATATCCGCTCATTTTTTTTATACATGGATGTATTTATATTGTGGTGACAAGGATGTCATGGAACAATGCTTATACATGGATGTATTTATATTGTGGTGGCAAGGATGTCATGGAACAATGTTTGATATATAGTGTGCCACATACCATTAATGTGAATATGTGGCGAAAATTCGATTTTTCCAGGGATTTAAATCATGAGTGACGTTTATAATTTTTGTGCCGGTCCGGCTATGTTGCCAAAAGCGGTTATGCAACAGGCACAAGAGGAGTTTGTAAATTGGAATAACACCGGTTGTTCGGTAATGGAGATAAGCCATCGCAGTGGTGAGTTTATGCAATTAGCCAAGCAGGCTGAACTGGACTTACGTGAGCTGTTAGCCATTCCTGAAAATTATAAAGTGTTATTTTGTCATGGCGGTGGCCGTGGTCAGTTTTCTGCGGTGCCATTAAACCTCTTAGGTGACGGAAAAACCGCTGATTACGTGGTGACAGGCTCATGGTCAAAAAGCGCTATTGTTGAGGCGAAAAAATTTGGTCAGGTCAATGTGATTGAAGCCGTTGTTGAACAAGATGGTAAAAAACAGGTGATAGACAGCAAAGACTGGCCATTAAACCCCGATGCCGCTTATGTGCATTATTGCCCGAATGAAACCGTTGATGGCATCGAAATCTTTGACACTCCAGAAACCAATGGTGTTCCGTTAGTCGCTGATATGTCGTCAACCATTCTTTCACGTGAAATCGACATTTCAAAATTTGGGGTGATTTATGCCGGTGCGCAAAAGAACATTGGTCCATCGGGTTTAAGCATTGTCATCGTCCGTGAAGATTTAATGGGCAATGCCCAAACGGCAACCCCGGTTATTTTTGATTATCAGGTAACCAGCGATAACGATTCCATGTTTAATACGCCGCCAACCTATGCTTGGTATTTGGCAAGCTTGGTATTTAAATGGCTCAAAAATTTGGGTGGCTTAGCAAGTATGACTGAGCTAAATCAGGATAAAGCGCAATACTTGTACCAATATATTGATACCAGTGGTTTTTACCATAACAGCATTGCCGACAAAAACCGCAGTATCATGAACGTACCATTTTACTTAAAAGATGAAGCTCTAAACGATGCTTTTCTAGCCCAAGCAAAAGAAGCGGGTTTGCTCGCCCTTAAAGGTCACCGTATGGTTGGCGGCATGCGAGCTAGCATTTATAATGCCATGCCAAAAGAGGGTGTTATCGCCTTAGTCGATTTTATGAAGAATTTTGCCGAGCAAAACAGCTAAACCTTATTTTACCTATACATTACGCAGAACACAGCAGTACAAGGAACCAAATCATGTCTAATCAAACTACGTTGACGTTCAAAGCCGCACCAAGTGAGGCTATTAACGGCGATATTACCATCCCGGGCGACAAATCCATTTCACATCGATCAATTATGTTTGGCTCAATGGCCGACGGTGTTACCAACATCAGTGGCTTTTTACCGGGTGAAGATTGTTTAGCAACCATGAAAGCGTTTAAAGCAATGGGCGTGAAGATTGATGGCCCAGATGAGAACAATAATGTGACGGTATATGGTAAAGGTATTGATGGCTTACAAGCGCCAACACAAGCATTAAATGTTGGCAACTCAGGCACGTCCATTCGTTTGTTATCTGGTATCCTTGCCGGTCAGTCTTTTGCGAGTGAAATGGCAGGGGACAGCTCGTTAAATAAGCGCCCTATGATGCGTGTTGTTAACCCATTAAAGCAAATGGGCGCAAACATCAGTGCGAGCGATGATGGTACGCCGCCAATTAAAGTAACCGGTGGTGGTCAGCTAACGGCTATTGATTACCCGTTACCGATGGCGAGTGCGCAAGTAAAGTCTTGTGTGTTATTAGCAGGCCTTTATGCAAAAGGCACCACGACCGTAACAGAGCCGGGCATTACGCGAGATCATACTGAGCGGATGTTGCAAGCATTTGGCTACCCGGTAACCGTTGAAGGTAATAAAGTCAGTGTTACTGGAGGGGGCCGCTTAACAGCGTGTGACATTAACGTACCGGGTGATATTTCTTCTGCTACGTTTTTTATTATTGCAGGCTTAATTGCAAAACAAGGTTCAATCACGCTACGTAACGTGGGCATGAACCCAACGCGTGTCGGAGTTTTAAACATTGTTAAAGCCATGGGCGCTAACATTGAAATCATTAATGAGCGCAAAGCTGGGGCTGAACCGGTTGCCGATTTAATCGTTCATGCCTCAAAACTTAATGGCATTGATATTGCTGAGTCAGATGTGCCGCTAGCAATCGATGAATTTCCAGCTATATTTATTGCCGCAGCAACCGCAAACGGCATTACCCGTTTACGCAATGCTGAAGAGCTACGAGTTAAAGAAAGTGACCGCATTCAGGCCATGGCTGATGGTCTGGAAATTTTAGGCGTAGACTGCACCGTGGTTAGCGACGGTATCGATATTGTCGGTGGCGAAATTGGCAGTGGTACGGTTCATTCACAAGATGATCATCGAATTGCGATGGCTTTTGCTATTAGTTCACTGCGATCTAATGGTACAATTACGATTCAAGAATGTGACAATGTAGCCACCTCATTCCCAAGCTTTGTTGCGTTGGCGAATGAAGTGGGTATGAATATAACTTTGGAAACGAATTAATGAACGAAAAAATTCCTTTAATCACGGTAGATGGCCCTAGCGGCGCTGGTAAAGGGACTGTAGCACAAATTGTTGCAGAGCAATTAGGATGGAATTTTCTGGATAGTGGTGCAATCTACCGTGTGTTAGCGGTGGCGACAATTCACCATGGCATTAGTCCTGAAGAAGAAGAAAACATCATTCCTTTGGCATCTCACCTAGATGTCGAATTTAAAATTGTTGATAAAGGCGAGCCACGCATTATTTTAGAAGGTGAAGACGTAACCGGTAATATCCGTGAGGAAGAAATCGGTTTGTTGGCATCTAAAGTGGCGGCTTACCCGAGAGTACGTGAAGCGTTACTGCGTCGCCAAAGAGCCTTTAAAGAAGCACCTGGGTTGTTAGCCGATGGTCGTGATATGGGCACCGTGGTCTTCCCGGATGCACCTGTTAAGATTTTCTTGACTGCAACGGCAGAAGAGAGAGCCCAAAGACGCATGATTCAGTTGCAACAAAAGGGGATTGATGTTAAAATCGAGCGCCTTTTGACCGACATACGTCGGCGGGACGAGCAAGACCAGAATAGATCTGTGGCTCCGCTTGTACCAGCAGAGGATGCGTTACTCATTGATTCTACTGAATTAACCATTGAGCAGGTAGTTGAGAAAGTTCTCAATTACGCCAATGAAAAGCTCTCATAATTGACTTGTTTTTACTCGTTAATTAAGCGCTGTTTAACGTAAATTTAACTAATTTTTATGCTTACTGCACGGATGCACGAAGCTAATTTAACTACCCCATGAAACAAGAACGTTGAATGGATTAATAACTGAGTTTATATACAAGTTATGATGGAAAATTTTGCACAACTTTTTGAAGAAAGTTTAAAAGAAATCGAAACACGCCCTGGTTCAATCATCAAAGGTACTGTTGTTGCTGTAACTAAAGACAACGTAATCGTAGATGCTGGCCTTAAATCTGAGTCTGTTATCTCAATCGACCAATTTAAAAACACTGCTGGTGAAGTAGAAGTTGAAGTTGGTGATGCAATTGACGTAGCACTAGACGCAACTGATGATGGTTTCGGTGAAACTATTCTTTCTCGTGAAAAAGCCAAACGCTTCGAAGCATGGCAATTTCTTGAAAAAGCTTACGAAGAAAAAGAAACTGTTATCGGTGTTATCAACGGTAAAGTTAAAGGCGGCTTCACAGTTGAAGTTAGCAACATTCGTGCGTTCTTACCTGGTTCATTAGTAGATGTACGTCCAGTACGTGACACTGCTCACCTTGAAGGTAAAGACCTAGAATTTAAAGTTATCAAGCTTGACCAAAAACGTAATAACGTTGTTGTATCTCGTCGTGCTGTTATCGAATCAGAAAGCAGTGTTGAACGTGATCAATTACTTGAGTCTTTACAAGAAGGCCAAGAAGTTAAAGGTATCGTTAAGAACCTTACTGACTACGGTGCGTTCGTTGATCTTGGCGGCATCGATGGTCTACTACACATTACTGATATGGCTTGGAAACGCGTTAAGCACCCAAGTGAAATCGTTAACGTTGGTGACGAAATCCCAGTTAAAGTACTTAAGTTCGACCGTGAGCGCACTCGTGTATCTCTAGGTATGAAGCAGTTAGGCGAAGATCCATGGGCAGCTATTGCTAACCGTTACCCAGAAGGTTCTAAACTTACTGGTCGCGTAACTAACTTAACTGACTACGGTTGTTTCGTTGAAATCCAAGAAGGCGTTGAAGGTTTAGTTCACGTTTCTGAAATGGATTGGACTAACAAAAACATCCACCCATCTAAAGTTGTTAACTTAGGTGATGAAGTTGAAGTTATGGTTCTAGAAATCGACGAAGAACGTCGTCGTATCTCTCTAGGTCTTAAGCAATGTATCCAAAACCCTTGGGAAGCATTCGCTCAAAACTTCAATAAAGGCGATAAAGTTTCTGGTAAGATCAAGTCAATCACTGACTTTGGTATCTTCATCGGTCTTGAAGGCGGTATTGACGGTCTTGTTCACTTATCTGACATTTCTTGGAATGGCGGTGAAGAAGTTGTTCGTGAATACAAGAAAGGCGATGAAATCTCAGCTGTTGTATTACAAGTTGATCCAGAGCGCGAGCGTATCTCTTTAGGCGTTAAGCAAACTGAAGACGATCCGTTCAACATGTACCTATCTGACAACAAGAAAGGTGCTATCGTTACTGGTACTGTAACTGAAGTTGACGCTAAAGGCGCTAAAGTTGAATTAGCTGAAGGCGTTGAAGGTTACATCCGTGTTGCTGATATCTCTACAGACCGTATTGAAGATGCTTCTACAGAACTTAAAGCTGGCGAAAGCGTTGAAGCTAAGTATGTTGGTGTTGATCGTAAGAACCGCACTATCAGCTTATCAATCAAAGCGAAAGACCAAGCTGAAGAACGTTCTGCTATGGAAAACTTAAACAAAGCTGAAGACACTGGCCTAAGCGCTATGGCTGAAGCTTTCAAAAACGCTAAAAACTAATTTACCTCACTCATTGAGTGAATAAATTAAACGTTTTATCGTTTTAATTAAAAGCCGCTATTTATAGCGGCTTTTTTGTATCTGAACCTTTTGTTTTTATGCCTGTTTAAAATGAATAGCAAACAGCACGAAAGTTGCCAGTCTATTTACACAAAATAACAGAGATGTTTATTTTCATATTTTCTATCAAAATTATAGAGTTACGGCTTTACTATATAACAAAGCATAGTCTACACTTTAGCAAGAAGCAGGATACAATGGAGGTCCAATGACCAAATCTGAACTTATTGAGAAGTTAATCACCAAATTAGATCATATTGCTGCCAAAGATGTTGAGGTAGCAGTTAAAGAAATTCTAGAAATGATGTCAAATACATTAGAGCAAGGCGATCGTATTGAAATTCGAGGCTTTGGTAGTTTTTCTCTTCATTACCGTGCGCCAAGAGTGGGACGAAATCCTAAAACCGGTGAATCGGTTGATTTGTCGGGTAAATACGTACCTCACTTTAAACCGGGTAAAGAATTGCGTGAGCGGGTAAACCAGACCGTTTAATGCTGTAACGATCTGGGTAACCTGCACAAAGCTTTATTATAAAAGCGCTTATATTTTGTATAAGCGCTTTTATTTTACCTTCACGACGCTGCAACATATTACTCGTAGCTGTATTTTTAAGGAAATATTATGAAAGGTCATTTGTACAAATTTACCATTGAACACATAGAAGACGTTAAGGGAAACGCGGTTGAATCGTTGCCATTGCTATTTGAAGCAAGAAACCATGATGACATATTCAAAATTATCGAAGTTATGCAAAGCAAAATGGTGTTGGATGAAACGGATGCGACTGCTTTTGCTGTCGGCATTAAATTATTTGGCGAGGTCATGCTCAAAAATCGTAAAAATGAATTGTTTAAAGAATTTCGTCCTCACTTTAATGAGTTCATGAAAGCCTTGAAGGCAACATAAATATTATCCCACATAATAAAAGTATTTTGCCATCGTTCATCGCAGCAGATAAATGCGCAAATTTAACAGTAGCAATGGGGTTTGGCTGTTACACACTAGAGATTTTAAATCTTTAGTGTGTCATCTTAGATTAATTGCTGAAATTGCAGCGATTTAGCAATATACTTAGTAGCAGAACGTAAAATACATTACAGCGCAAACGTTGACGCTGTTTTAACAACATTGGATTGAAAGAACCTTGAGATTTTATCTATCAGCTATAGTCTTATTAGTTTTTCTGGCGGTAGCCTTTATTTTTGGCAGTCAAAACCATCAAGTTATCGAACTGAACTATATGATAGCTAAACGTGACATGACGGTGGCCATGGCGGTAAGTATTTTTACCTTGATTGGTTTCTTTATTGGTGTGCTATTTATGAGTTTATTTATGATTGGTAAAAAATTTAAACGCGCACCTAAAAATTCCTCAAGTCGATAAGCTAGATTATGTTTGAATTACTTTTCCTCTTATTACCCGTTGCTGTTGGCTATGGTTGGTTTATGGGGAGAAACAGTGTTAAGCAAAAAAATCAACTGGCCAAAGACTCCCTTACCATTAAATACTCTACCGGCTTAAATTATTTATTATCCAACCAGCAAGATAAGGCCATCGATTATCTTTTGGAAACACTGGAGGTTGAAGACGATACGGTTGAAGCCCATTTTGCTATGGCCAATCTTTTTCGTCGCCGAGGCGAGTTGGATAGGGCTTTAAAGGTACACGAATACTTAGTTCGTCAACCCATGTTGCAAGATAAAGAAAAACAACATGCAGTATTTGAGCTGGGCCGCGATTTTTACAGTGCCGGTTTATACGACCGTGCTGAAACCATGTTTTTACGGCTAACCAAATCACCTGTTTATGGCATTAAAGCGCTGAGCTATTTACTGCAAATTTATCAATCTATTAAAGATTGGCAAAAGGGTATCGATTTAGAAAAACTCATCATAAAATCTAAAGATAAAAAACTTAAGCATGTATTAGCTAACTTCTATTGCGAACTGGCCAATATAGCGATTGCCGAAGATGAGTACATTAAAGAATTAGAGTTGCTTCAACATGCACTTCAATTGGACCCTAAATCGAGCCGTGCGAACTTAGTGATGGCACAAGTTTTTGAAAGCAGTAAGCACTACAATGATGCTTGTCGTTGTTATAAAGAAATATTTTTACAAGATCGCGAGTTTTTTCCTGATGTTATTGATAAAATGCAGGCCTGTTATGATTTAAGCGATCATAAAGATGAGTTTTATCCTTTTATAAAAGAGGTTTACGACAAAACAGGCAGTACCAGCGCCTTGATTAAATACCTTGAATATTTGGATAAAGCCGATACTAAACAAAGATCAGAAGAGTACATATTAGCAGCCTTAAAACGCCGTCCAACCATTAGAGGCTTTAAACACTTTATTAAGATGCAACTTAATGAAGACAGTGAGCAAACCTCACCACAAAGTCTGGACGTTATTAAGGAGCTTGTAGCGGCCTACTTGAAAGTAAGGCCTAGATACAGCTGCCGTAATTGTGGTTTCAATTCTACGGTACACTATTGGTCATGCCCATCTTGTCATGACTGGGAACAATTAAAGCCTGTAAGGGGCCTTGAAGGAGAATAATAAATGTCTGATGCCAAAGTAGTTGTGGCGCTTGACTTTGCTAACCAGAAAGACGCTTTAGCGTTTGTCGATAAAATCCAACCGCAAGACTGTAAATTAAAAGTGGGTAAGGAAATGTTTACCCATTTTGGTCCTGAGTTTGTTAAAACATTAACCAGCAAAGGCTTTGATGTTTTCCTTGATTTGAAATTCCATGATATCCCCAATACCGTTGCTAAAGCCGTAACGGCCGCTGCAGAGCTAGGCGTGTGGATGGTCAATGTACATGCCAGTGGCGGTACAAAAATGATGGCAAAAGCAAAAGAGGCACTCATCCCTTATGGTGATAAAGCGCCTTTATTGATTGCGGTTACCGTATTAACCAGTATGTCAGAAGAAGATTTACTTGAGCTTGGTGTCACAGCTTCTCCTAAAGAGCAGGTGTTAAATCTTGCTCGTTTAACCCAAAAAGCTGGTTTAGACGGTGTTGTTTGTTCTGCTCAAGAAGCCGAAATGCTAAAAGCAGAGTTAGGTGCCAATTTTAATTTGGTCACGCCTGGTATCCGCCCTGTTGGCGCAAGTGTTGACGATCAAAAACGCATTATGACGCCACCACAAGCCATTGATTTAGGTGTTGACTACTTGGTAATTGGGCGTCCAATTACCAAAGCAGAAGATCCCCATAAAGTGCTGCAAGAAATTAACCGTTCTATCGGTCACTAATGACGATTTATTAGGCCTGTTATTTCGCAGGCCTTAATCCTTCCTCTGTCCCATTTTTTTCCTGGTTATCATCACGCTTTCCTGTCCCGTTTTATATTTTTTGACAACCATATTCTCTGTTCTACACTTGGATTTGAGCATTGCGTTTTTTCGTAATGTCGCCATTTAAATTTGTCACATGGGGTGACAAACACACGTAAAGGAACTACTGATATGAATCTTATCTATTCTGTTGTTTTAACCTGCCTTATGCTTTTCGCATTACCTGTTTCAGCCGAAGATGTTGACACCTCTATGCAGAGTGAAGCCATGGCCAAAACAACCATGGTAAATATTAATACTGCGAATGCGGTGCAATTAAGTGAGCTAAAAGGAATTGGTCTGAAAAAAGCCAAAGCCATTATTTCCTACCGGGAAACCTATGGTAATTTTACCCAAGTAAATGATTTGACCAAGGTGAAAGGTATTGGCGCTAAGTTTATTGAAAAAAATGGTAAGCATTTAACCTTATAAAAATAGCTCAAAGCAGGGGGGTTAGTTGTTTATCCTATTAATCCCCTTTGCGCCTGCTAATGGCCTTATTGTGCAAAAGCGTAGTCGGTATAGCCTTTTGCACCGCCACCATAAAACGTTGAATGGGCATCGTAATCAACCGGTGTTAGGTCAATATCACATTTAAAGCGTTTAACCAGATCCGGGTTGGTAATAAAGGGTTGGCCATAAGCCACCAAATCCGCAAAGCCCTTAGTTAATATCTCTTGCCCTTTTTCTTTATTAAATTTACCGGCCACCATGATTGGGTGAGGGTAAATCGCGCGTACATCTTTACGAAATTGTTCGGTTACCGCTTTGCTATCTGAAATGTTTTCCGAAAAATGAATGTATGACAAGCCAAGCGGTGCTAATTTTTGCAAACTGTCTAACGTTAAATCGATGATTTCTTCATCATGTTCGCTAGCGCCTTCATTAACAAAAGGTGATAAACGAATTGCCACTTTATCGGCGCCAATGGCATCACAAACAGCTCTGACGGTTTCTAATAGAAAACGCTGACGGTTTTCTTTACTACCTCCGTAAATGTCTGTGCGTTGGTTGCTATTGATACGCATAAACTGGTCAATAAGGTAACCATGGGCACCATGTAGTTCAACACCATCAAATCCTGCTTCAATGGCGTTCTTAGCCGCTTGAACAAAGTCGCTAATGGTTGATTGAATGTCTTCAATACTCATCGCTCGAGGCATCTCGGTTTCAACCATGCCATAGCCGCCTTCTGGTAAAGGGCCAAATACTTTGTCATCTTCTTTAATGGCTGATGCGGATACTGGCGTTTCACCGGCTATCGATGAATGAGAACGACGACCAACGTGCCAAAGTTGAATAAACGCTTTACCACCTTCGCCATGAATTGCCTCGGTTGTTTTTTTCCAACCATCAATATGCGCTTTGCTGTAAATACCTGGAGTTAAAGAATAACCGCGACCGACCGATGAAATGGGCGCACCTTCGGTAATAATAAGCCCTGCTGTCGCACGCTGCTTGTAATAGGTCGCCATTAGATCATTAGGAACATCACCAGGTTGTGTGGTGCGTGAACGTGTCATCGGCGCCATGGCAATTCGATTTTTAAGGGAAAGTGAACCCAGTTTGAATGGAGAAAACAACATAATATAAAACCTCTAATGAATAATGCACTTGGTAAGCGACCTAAAGCCGGTCAGTGGTGCACATCATACGGGGGTTATCTTTTTTATTAAGAGGCATAATCTCAAAATACTTTTGTCATTTTTGCAAAAATACCTACAAGTGCAATCAGTATTAATCGATACAGATCTTTTTATGGATGTAAAAAAGCCGGTTATTTTCATAACCGGCTTGGTATCTTTAATCAGATTTAAATTGAAGCTTATGGCTTAGTAGGGCCCGCTGAGCTTTTGCTTGTAGCGAAGGCTCGAGCTGCCGTTTTAGCGGAGCGAGTTACTTGCAGTCGCTCATCAGAACCGGCACTTGCCGTTGGAATTTCACCATTACCGATGCTAAATGATTTAGGTTTGGCCATAACAGCACTGGCTCTACCTTTAATACCATTAGGTTTGTTGGTAACTTCTTCGGCTTTAGGTGCTGCAACTACCGCTTCTTCGGCTTTAGGTGCTGCAACTACCGCTTCTTCGGCTTTAGGTGCTGCAACTACCGCTTCTTCGGCTTTAGGT
>CANMZP010000025.1 GCA_947502355.1 uncultured Thalassotalea sp.
AAGCGCCAAGCAAAGAAGATCGCGTTGCCCAAGCCGTAGCCAAAGCAAAAGCCAAGAAAGCGGCGCAACATACTCAAACAAGTGAGACCGAAGCGCCAAGCAAAGAAGATCGCGTTGCCCAAGCCGTAGCCAAAGCAAAAGCCAAGAAAGCGGCGCAACATACTCAAGCAAGTGAGATAGAAGCGCCTAGCAAAGAAGATCGCGTTGCTCAGGCCGTAGCCAAAGCAAAAGCCAAGAAAGCGGCGCAGCATACTCAAACAAGTGAGACCGAAGCGCCAAGCAAAGAAGATCGCGTTGCCCAAGCCGTAGCCAAAGCAAAAGCAAAAGCCAAGAAAGCGGCACAACAAAGCCAAACCGCTCTGCAAAGCCATACCGCTCAGCCAAGCGTTATAACGGAATCGACTATTGATATTGAAAATCAGCCTTTAGAGGAAACTCTTTCCCTTAAAGAAGATACTCAACAACCAATGAACAATGCACCAGTTGATGATAAAAAAGCACGTATTGCTGCAGCTATTGCTAAGGCAAAAGCCAAAAAAGCACAGCAGCAAACAGATGAATCTCAACCAAATCCAACGCCAATAAGCGAGATAACGGAACCTAAACCGTCCCTTGCTGATGCAGAAAAAAAGCAGAAAATTGCTGCTGCCATCGCCAAAGCGAAGGCAAGAAAACAACAAGAGAATAAGTAACCTATGTCATTTTGGATAGCAAGTTCACCACATAACCATATTCAAGGGGCAACCCCTAAAATTATGCGTTTGGTTATTTTGGCCACCCTGCCGGCAATTATTGCCCAATGCTACTTTTTTGGTTGGGGCAACCTAATCCAAATAGCAATCGCCGTCAGTGTTGCCTTGCTTAGCGAGATGGTTTTTTTAGCCATTCGTGATAAAAACATTAAGGCGCAAATTACCGATGGTTCCGCCATTCTAACAGGATTATTATTAGGCCTGTCTGTGCCAAGTATGGCCCCTTGGTGGATCACCGTTATAGGCAGCATCTTCGCGATATGCGTGGTTAAACAATTGTATGGCGGATTAGGTTTTAACCTATTTAACCCGGCAATGGCCGCCTATGTATTATTACTGGTGTCGTTTCCATTGCAAATGACTTCATGGCAGCCAGCCAATGAGTTATTAACCCAGTCGTTAAGCTTTCTCGACCATCTATGGTTGGTCTTTACCGGTTTCACTGGTGATGGTTATTCGGCTGAGCAAATCAGAATGAACATCGATGGCATCACTATGGCGACCCCATTAGATACCCTGAAAACCGACTTAACCTTAGGCCTAACGGTATTTGAAAGTTTTGAAAAACCTGTATTTGGTGACTTTATTGGTTTAGGTTGGGAATGGGTAAACGTTGGATTTTTATTGGGCGGCTTATTCCTAATTTATAAAAAAGCCATCGACTGGGTGATCCCGGCCAGCTTCTTATTTGGTTTATTCTTTTTCTCATTTATGAGTTACAGCATCAGCCCAGACAGCAGCGCATCCACCCTATTCCATTGGTTATCTGGTGGCACCATGCTTGCTGCTTTCTTTATATTAACCGACCCGGTATCAGCAGCAACATCACGCAAAGGTCGTATCTTTTTCGCCCTAATGGCGGCGCTCATTGTGTTTTTAATTCGTAAATTTGGCGGCTACCCAGACGCCATCGCTTTCTCTGTTTTACTGTGTAACATGAGTGTTCCGTTAATCGACCAATATACCCGACCACGTACGTATGGTCACCAGAGAGGAGAGTAGGCATGAAACAAGCAATTTCTAACAATGCTCGTACTCTGGCGTTATTTGCCATAGGCTGTACTGCCTTAGTATCTGGCGTACACTGGTTAACCAAAGACACCATTAAAAACCAAGAAGAGTTGCAGTTATTAAAAACCCTGCATCAGGTTATTGACCAAAATCGTTTTAATAACAACTTAACTCAGGATTGTAAATTCATAACCGACTCACAATTGCTTGGCAGTAATGAACAACAAACCGCTTATATTGCGCGTTTGGATGAACAAGCAACGACCGTCGCGATTACCAGCGTAGCTCCAGATGGCTATAACGGTAAAATCAAATTATTGGTGGCCCTTAACGTAGACGGCAGCTTAAGTGGTGTGCGCGTTATTAATCATCAGGAAACACCAGGATTAGGCGATAAAATCGAAATCCGAAAAAGCGACTGGATTGAAGACTTCGTCGGCAAAACGGTAAGTGAAGATAATGAAAGCCGCTGGGCGGTTAAAAAAGACGGTGGCATGTTCGATCAATTTACCGGGGCAACCATCACCCCAAGAGCCGTGGTAAAAGCGGTTAAAAATACCAGTTTATTTTTTGAAAAAAATCAGGACACATTGTTAACCAACAGTGGTTCATGTCGAGGTAACAATGACGGAGCGTAACGAATATAAAGAATTGACCTGGCAAGGGCTATGGAAAAACAACCCAGGTCTGGTGCAATTATTGGGTCTATGCCCTCTTCTAGCCGTTACAACAACCCTAACCAATGCTTTAGGTTTAGGGGTTGCAACCTTATTGGTATTGGTTTGTTCTAATGCCACGGTTTCGCTGATCCGCCACCTTGTACCAAAAGAAGTGCGCATTCCAATTTTTGTGTTAATTATTGCTGCGTTTGTAACCTGTGTGCAATTAATCATGAATGCCTATACCTTTGGTCTGTATCAGTCGTTGGGGATATTTTTACCCCTAATTGTCACCAACTGCGCCATTATCGGCCGCGCAGAGGCTTATGCGAGTAAAAACCCAATTAAACAAGCCAGTTTTGACGGATTCATGATGGGTCTCGGCTTTATGTTGGTTTTAGCCGCGCTTGGGGCTATCAGAGAAATATTAGGGCAAGGTACGCTATTTGATGGCGCAGACCTACTACTTGGCGACTGGGCAAGTGTTCTACGTATTGAAGTGTTTCATTTTGACAGCAAGTTTTTATTGGCCATTTTGCCGCCGGGTGCCTTTATTGCAATGGGCTTCTTAATCGCCGCGAAAAATGCCATTGATGCCAAGCTTGAAAAGAAACAAGCTAAGCAAACAGAAACCAAGACCATTGAACGAGTGCGCGTAAACTTTGACGCATAACCATATAACGCGATAAAGCTGGCTACCGCCAGCTTTTAATTATATACACAATAATAAAAGCTATACGAAACAGCTATGAATAAAGAAAAACGATTAGAGATTTTAACTCGCTTAAGAGATGACAATCCGCACCCTACGACTGAATTGAATTTTTCCAGCCCGTTCGAGCTATTAATTGCCGTTCTGTTGTCTGCACAAGCTACCGATGTCAGCGTAAACAAAGCCACTGATAAGCTGTATCCAGTTGCAAACACACCTCAAGCCATTTTAGACTTGGGCCTTGAAAAGCTAACAGACTACATTAAAACCATCGGGTTATTTAATTCCAAAGCCAAAAACACCATCAAAACCTGTCAAATGCTCGTTGATTTACATGGCGGCGAAGTACCGGAAAATAGAGAAGCGTTAGAAGCCTTACCGGGTGTTGGTCGCAAAACCGCTAACGTGGTATTAAATACAGCTTTTGGCTGGCCTACCATCGCTGTAGATACCCATATATACCGAGTAAGTAACCGTACCAAACTTGCCATGGGTAAGAATGTTGATTTGGTTGAACAGAAACTACTTAAAGTCGTGCCGAAAGAGTTTAAAGTCGATGTGCATCACTGGCTAATACTCCATGGTCGTTACACCTGCGTTGCCCGTAAACCAAAGTGTGGTTCGTGTATTATTGAAGACTTGTGTGAGTTTAAGGATAAAACCGAATAAGCATTTTATGCTGTATTAAATTAACGCTAGTAGATGTTCACGCTCTGCGATTAATTGAGCTTTCTCTTCCTCAAGTTGCTTAAGCTTTGAAATTATAACGGCTAACTTATCTTGAATTGAATCACTCACGGATTGTTAAAGCACCATTATTATCTACATATTCTTAAGGTTTTGCTGCGTATCCTGACGACCTAAACCCCTCATGATTTCAATATTATTTCAGTGTATTCGATAATAAATATTATCTACACCGCAAACAGCTCTTCGATAACCTTGTCTAATATCGTCAACGGCTGGAGCAATATAAGGTGTTCTAATACTGCGTTAGCTAAAAATAGTACAGCTTTTAGTTGAGCAGAAACTACTTAAAGTCGTGCCGAAAGAATTTAACGTTGACGTGTATCACTGGCTTACTCTCTTCATTCTTTATTCTTTATTCTTTATTCTTATTTATTTGTGCCGTTGAGCTATAAAACATAACTTTAATAGAGCGCTCATTTAACACGTCTTTTATTAAGGCAATTAATTCATGACTGATCAGATAAATTGGATTCCATGTATTTGGCGTGTTCTCAACTAAACCATATTTTATTTCACCGGCTTCCCGCTCTGGCACAAATGTAGCAAATAACTTATCCCAAATAATCAGCGTACCTGCGTAATTACAGTCGATTTGCCTTGGATTAGAGCCATGATGCACTCTATGATGCGACGGTGTATTTAGCAGCCAACCGAGTTTATCCCATTTAGGCGTTGGAATTTCGGTATGCAAACAAAATTGATAAAGCAGGTTAATTTCCATAACCAGTAATACAAAGCCTTTATCAAAACCGATTAAAGCTGGCACCATCCACCATATTAATAAAGCCCCGTTGAGCGTTACTAAGAAATTTTGCCTTAAAGCGGTGGAAAAATTATAACGAGTCGAAGAATGGTGGGTGACGTGCCCTATCCAAAACCACCTCACTTTATGCATTAAAAAGTGGACTAAATAAAAGCCAAAATCAATCACAATAAATAACACAATATAGTCGAACCAATCCATTGCAAATTCTATGGTTAACCCGTAAGGTTTAATCAAATCGTATAAAAAATAAATGTAGAAGCCTAACGATAAAAAATCGGCAAACTTATATGAAAACCCTAAACTGGAGTTAACAAGTATTTCTTTTAATGTGTTTCGTTTGCTTTCATCCCTAGAGGACCAATAAATATTTTCGATTAATACAAAGCTAACTATCATCACCGTTAAAATCGTAAAAAATAATAGTAAATGTCCATATTCATTCATATTCAACCCTACATTTGTGAAAAACATTTACTTACTCTAATCCACTGACCTTAACTTTAATTGACATATCGCGCCACAATTGCCAAAGTAAATCATTTAAGAAATGAATCGTCTTAATGTTACAAATATCTGGTAGCTTTGTTTCTCTGCTAATAACTTGGATGCAAAACAATGACGTTAGCAGTGACAAAATACACAAAAGCGCAGCTTTATTATCGAAAAACAATCTAGTCGACATCGAGCGTTGGAATAGTTTATTAACTCAAGCTGCTAATGAATTTAATCAAGACAACATTGGTTTCGAACTAGGAGAATTAGTTTCTATTAAAAACGCAGGTGTGCTTGGTTACTTAATGGCTTCAGCTGATTCGACCTTTGAAGCAATACAGATTTATCAGCGAAGTGAACAGCGATTTTACAATACCAATTGGGTTGATGTTAAAACACAAAAAAATCAATTGATTGTAAGTTGGCATCTACCATTCACACATGGACAAGAGTTAGCAATTCAAGCGTCGATTTCAGCTTTCACACATTTTTTACAGACTCTTTTCCCACTATCTTACCAAATAATAGAAATAGAAAGTTGCCTCACACAGCAGCAACAATTAGATAGATTCGCTTCTTTTTACCATTGTTCAGTCGCAACGAATCCGGAATATTTCAAATTAAAATTCAATTTACAACAGTCGAAAATTGTACAACCAATTGGTCACGACTTTCTCTCTATAAACTTATCTAATAGTGAGTCATCAGAGTTAACCAATAAACTTATAAAGATCTTAAAATCGCAACTCCCACTAGCGAATCACTCTATTAATGAAGTGGCTAAATTAACCCATCAATCCCCCCGAAGTTTGCAACGAAGACTTCAGCGACAAAACATGAGTTATCAATATCTTTTAGATTCGATTCGTGAGCAACTAGCCTGTCTATACTTAGAACAAAATCAATTATCAGGAACGGACATCGCCTTAATGTTAGGCTTTTCAGAGCATAGTGCATTTGTAAGAGCTTTTAAGCAATGGAAGTCAATGAGCCCCTCTAAGTATAAAAGCACATTTAACAAGCTACTTTAAGTACCCTTTGGCTGGCCTACCATCGCTGTAGATACCCACATTTACCAAGTGAGTAACCGTACAAAACTTACCGTGGATAAGAATGTTGATTTGGTTGAGCAGAAGCGACTTAAAGTCGTGCCCAAAGGCAGCGTCTAAATGTAAACTAACAACCATTAAGGCACTTTCGTCAAATGTGCCACTCTAGGTGAACACACCAGTATGTTTACAAAACGGCAAACTAGTGAACCATTGATGTTCGTTGCCAATGCTTAGCCCGCTAAGCATTGAACGCCTTCAGGCAGTGCATTGTGCATATCAATCATCGGTAAGTTTGGCCATGGTCACGATTAATTCATCAGCCATCGTTTTATCACTGGCAAATAAAATGCCCTTTCGATACATATACAGGGAATCGGAAGAGTTTAACTCTAGAGGCTTGCCATAAATATCGGTTACCCATGCACCGGCTGCTTTTGCTAATGCGGAAGTCGCGGCGAAATCCCATAAGCTGCCACCACCAGGATTGACTTTCGGCAATTTAAAATAACAGCATGGTGAATTGTCCAACACTTGAATGGCATTCATTACGGCGCCTAATTGGCTAATGACGAGAATGCTATCATACCCTAGCTTTTGAGCTACTTTTTCCATTAACTCAATGGTCTGATTGTACTTTGGGTCGTTCAAAAAACTGCGATCAAAACAAACGGTTAATGCCTTTGCACAAGCCCTATTAACAGGATGCCAAGGTTTCGCATTTTTGCGTAAAATAGCCTCAATACCATGTAATTCTTGCTGCACTATGCCTTGATATAGCGTCTTGCTGACAGGATCATACACAGCACCTAGCAACGGCGAACCGTCTTGGCTTAACAATGCTATTGAAACCGCATAACCGGGCGTATTCTCGACAAAAGGTAACGTGCCATCGAGCGGGTCTACACACCAAAAATATGGCCGACTTAGCCTAGGGTGTTTTTCGACAGGGTATTTTGATGCGCTTTCTTCGCCAAGAAAAGCAATATTAAACTGCTCACAAGTGGGTTTTAATGTGTCAAATATCATTTTTTCGCATGCTAAATCCACTTGAGTGACAACTTGCGAAGCAAGACTGCTGCCGCCTTCTTTGTTATCAACTTCGATGGCATCGCGATCAAAGTTTTGGATGTATTGACCGGCTCTTTCGGCGGCTTCACATGCCAGTGCCAATAATTGATGAAGCTGCTTATCAGTTATCATATTTACTCAGCTTTATGAGTTTTTTTGATGTTAATAATTCTAGGGCCGTTTGTGTTTGCTGTTGGCAATACTGGCCAATTTTCCAATGCTTGGGGCTCCAACCGGCAAGAAAGCGATGAAAGTCAGCCCAGGCGACAGCATACAAAGGTTGCCAGGCGCTGATGACATCATCACTGTTTATGTGCGCTTGCCATTGGTTTAACCCTAAGGCTAACTGCTCAAAATAGTAGTCCACCCAAGTATTGCCTTGTTGCACTAAACGCTCATCCGGCATCACACTGCTGATTAACAACATTAAATCTTTAACACCTGGACCTTGCCCTACATATTGAAAGTCGACGGCCGATACCTGCTCACCAGAGTTGTCGAAACAAAAATTGGCCAACTTGGCATCACCATGAATAATGCTCTGATACGGGCAGGCCTTAAGGATTGCATCGAATGTTGTTGCTGAAGCTTTAAGAGCAGAGTCTTGCATCGCATGCCATTCATCTGGACGTGTATCTAAGTGCCAATAGCCACCCACTGTCCATAAACCATCCACATCATGGTTAAGGTATTTGGCATGAAATTGCGCCAGCCAGCGAATACAACTAGCGATTTGAATATCTGTAGGTCTATCTTCTTTGCCTGTGGTAAAACGACTTGGGTAGTCCACGGCTAAGTCTTCTAAAACCAATAACATCCCCTGCTCTGTATCTTCACAATAAATCAATCTTGGCATTGGCGCGTATTGTTCAGCTTTTTGGCTATATTGTCGATACCATTGCAGCTCTACTCCATATGAGTGCTTTTTTCGATGTTGGGAAAGTTGAGTATTCCAGCCCAAGGGATGATCTGTGCTGGGCGTTAACACAATCTGTTTAACCACCAGTGACTTTTTGTTTTGCTCATCTGCATTCGTTAAAAGCGACAGGCGGGCTAATTCGCCTTGCCCTGCCCACAACGATTGCATTGGGGTAATGTCGATAATTTGTTGGCAATATGCCGCCTTACAAATGGCCGCTTGTTGTGTACTTGATAGCTTCATATAACGTTAACGATGAAATAGGTATTAATCATATTGACAAATTCTACCCCAAACACGGAAGGCGATGATAGTTACCCCCCTTGTTGTTTGCGTAATATCTTCAATATTCTGGAGTAAACTGCATCACTACTTGTCAGTGTATTTCCGCCAACGGTATTGACAAATTGAATGACCACCGTATCAATATCTCGATGATATCGGGCAATACTGTAGTAACCCAATACCCAACCAGTATGCTCATATACGTGAACTACCCACCGACGCCACTTCGTGTCGTTCTATGGGCTTCTGCAATCTAGTTTTTAACGGCTAGGCTGTAGAAGCCCCGTGATCAGAGCGAAGCGAAGTCGCGGGGTAGTTCACTTTTCATGATTGTCTTTCAATTAACGAATGAATAACAAGTATGATGACTTCCAGGAAAGATGCAATAGGGCTTTTTTTAAGTATTAATACAAAAACAGTCATATGCTCAAATTTGCATATAACTGTTGTTAAAAAGCGAATAGCTTGATTACTGTCGCTTAAATTGACGATTAATATTAGCTAATAATAGGTTAAGAGAGAGTAAGTGCGGTCCAACAACCTGCTTGCCTGTGGTTAAAATAGCGACACTTAAATCCCTATCGGGATCGGCCCAGGTAAAATTATTTAAATAACCCAAGTGACCAAATGAGTTCGGACTATTTAGGCCAAACAAGTTCATGGGTGCACCGCCGCGCATTAAACCGCTACTAAAACGAATCGGTAATTTCATGGTTTTATCAAATGAGGCACAGCGTGGCCCTTGCAACGCTTTCTCGATGGTTTCAGGTTTAAGAATTTGCTTGCCATTATATTGGCCATCATCAAGTAACATTTGATAAAAACGACTGCATTCTTCTGCACTGGCGTACATATTACCCGCGGGTAGTGAATTGCTGTAAAATCCCTCTGAATTAGACGCCTCAATCACATCGTCGGTATCAATACCTAATGCCCCATCAATAAAGAGTTTGATAGGTAAAATGGACTTCATTCCCGTAGCCGCATTGTGTGGTGCCATCGGCCTGTAGACTTCATCCAGTCCAAAATTGAAAAAAGTCATGTCCATAGGTTCTCTAAAATAGCGATCCAAAATGGTCTCAATGGACTCGCCTGTCACCCGATTAATGATTTCTTCAATCAAATAGCCACCGCTTAGCGGGTGATAAGCCTGATAATTTTTAAACAAAGGGTC
Source organism: uncultured Thalassotalea sp. (assembly GCA_947502355.1). Classification (GTDB taxonomy): domain Bacteria; phylum Pseudomonadota; class Gammaproteobacteria; order Enterobacterales; family Alteromonadaceae; genus Thalassotalea_A. The sequence continues at coordinate 9,641 of CANMZP010000025.1, forward strand.
CAACTTGGCTTCGCATAATTGCTTAACCACAGCATGATGATCATAAAGCTCTTCTAAGTGCTTCACTTTAATATCTGGAACACCACCTTTATGGCGTAGCAAATCATCAACCGTGATATGGCCTTTGCCATTGGTAGCAAACTCTTCAATGTAATCGGCAATTGGCGCATCCAAATCTACCAAGCCAAGTTCGACCATTTTATGCAGTAATAACGCAGTGATAGCTTTTGAACCAGAAAATAAACAAATTGGTGAGCCTACTTTTACAACTACAGCATCATCACTATCAAGCTCACCTCGGGCATGGCCAATGGCGCGATTTAAGATGTGTTTACCTTTGTGCCTGACACTGATAAATATGGCTGGGTGGGCCGCACTTTTATAAAGGTTTTGTGTAGCCCGCCAAATATTGTCGGTAATTTTTTGATAATCTTCAGTAGTGCCAGTGTGGTCCTCTTCACCGATGTGACTAATGGCGTCAAGATCATTGCCCACTTTGATGTTATTAAGTAATAAATTGGCAGGAAAAGTACGAGAAAGCGTATTTAGTAAAGTCATATTCATCATCACTTATGAAAACTCAGTAAAATTTTTATTGGTTTTTTGTGCCATTTTGTAGAAAAAATCAACATAACGCAAGCCCGTTTTTCCTTTCAGTCGATTGCAACCTTGGTTACTCTATTTATCAAAAATCGTTAACGATAAAACTTTCGAAAATTCAAACGGTCTAAAAAACAAGGAGTAAGTTTGATAAAAGACAATATTTCAACTTGCTGAATGTGACTTTTACGGATATAACTGAGTAATCAAACAGTTCAATGTGTTAATTAAACACTTAAAGGAATACCTTAATGCGAATTTTACATACCATGCTGCGCGTTGGAAATTTAGAGCGCTCTATTGGCTTTTATCAAGATGTTTTGGGCATGCGCTTGTTAAGACAAAATGAAAATGAACAATATCAATATACCCTAGCTTTTCTTGGTTACGATGATATGGCTCACTCAACCGTTTTGGAATTAACCTACAACTGGGGTGTCGATTCATACGATCTGGGTGATGCGTTTGGCCATATTGCCATTGAAGTTGATGATGTATATGAAGCTTGTGACAAAATTAAATCACTTGGTGGGGTTATTACCCGAGAGCCTGGCCCGGTAAAAGGTGGCACAACGGAAATCGCCTTTGTAAAAGACCCAGACGGATACGCCATCGAACTCATTCAAGCCAAAGAGGATGCGATCCTGTAAAGGGCACAATATATTATGGCCCTAAAAGCAACCATTTATAAAGTAACGGTCCATTTATCGGATATGGACCGTAACTATTATCAAACCATTCCTTTAACCATTGCCCGCCATCCATCTGAAACAGAACAACGCTTGATGGTCAGAATTTTAGCCTTTCTTCTTAATGCAGAGGAAAACCTGCAATTTACCAAAGGCCTGAGCACCGATGAAGAACCGGAAATTTGGCAAAAAAGCTACTCTGATGAAATTGAACATTGGATAGAGCTTGGTCAGATAGATGAAAAGCGCATTAAAAAAGGCTGCTCACAAGGCAAAAAAATGAGCTTGTACTGTTATGGTACCACGGTGCCTATTTGGTGGTCTAAGGTGAAAAACAAAATCAGTCATTATAAAAACCTAGAAGTTTTTGCCATTGACCCACAGTCTTCGGATCAAATGTCTGGGTTACTGGCCCGAACAATGGAGTTGCAATGCTCAATCGATTCAGGACAAGTTTGGCTAGGCAATGATCAGGAAACCGTGCATATTGTGCCTGAATTATTATTTCCAGCTAATACCTAATTCGAACAATTCATTAATCCATTTTAGTGGGGTTTTTCTAGCTAACAACTCCACTTCCCCCCAACTGTTAACCAACTTCCCCAACAAGCACTGTAACAAATTTGCTACACCAATATTTTAAAACACTTCGAATCACCTCACTCGACACCTCATCAAACCCTGCATACATCAATGAAATTAATAGGTTAAATATCATGCACTTATGAATAAAACAATTTTATCAACCGGTGCGATAGAGATTCCAGCCTGACAACATGATCCACATCAACCAAGCTTACTTTTAATGGCATTAACAAGGGCAAAACAACTGTTTTCACTTGAATGTATTTGTACTCAGGTTCAATATCATTCATGTACTCGCTAGCAAGTGCACTGGTAGAAGACCTTGACGAAGGCTGCAACCAGCGACTGAAAACATTACTTTAAATGTTAGTCAGTTGTTAATAGCCAACGACCGTGATATTTCAAGCGGACGTTAACAAGTAACGAAAGGTAAGTAAGGATATGACATGAATAACAAATTTATGATCTCTGTATTAGCCGTTTTTTCCTTTTCCAGCTGCGCTGTTGAAGTGGATAATCTATACTATGGTGGAAACTTTAATTATATTGATTACGACACTGCAGGCATTGCTGATAATGGTTCTTTAGGTTCCCTCACAGGCCGTTTAGGTGTTCGCTTTAATGAGTATTTTTCATCCGAACTAAGAGCCGGCTTTGGCATTAACGATGATAGCCAAGAGATTTTAGGTGAAGATGTCGACATTGACTTGGATTATATGTACGGCGCCTACTTAAGAGCGGGTTTTCCAGTTACAGATTACATGTACCCTTATGCTATCGTTGGGTATACCCGAAATAAGGTAAGCGTATCCGTCGATGATATTGGCAGCAGAGATGAAATAGACTCTGATGCTTCATACGGGGTTGGTGTTGATTTTCCATTTAGTGATGCATTTTCAATAAATCTTGAATATATGCAAATTTATGATAAACACGGCATCGAAATTGACGGGCTCTCTTTCGGTATGCAAAGTACGTTCTAACTATCTGTTTAATCATCATAAACGGCTTTAATGACGGATTATGTAAAGCCTCAAAACTCGAAAAGGGATCAAATTTGGTTCCTTTTCTCTTTCGGGTGTTACTTATTACTCGGCAATTGCTTTACATTGATCTATTTACATCCAGACAGGAATATTTTCGTTAAATTGACTTGCGGCATCCATGTATCCAGCCCTTCGGGCTGCTGCTCAGCAGTTAAATTTTAAGCCGTTAGAGTACTTAATATACATCCCCTTGTGGCAGGATTTATCTTGATTATAAATCCGACTCAGTGCACAGATAATTAATGGGTTTGGTATTATTAGCCATAGGCGTTAAGCAATGATACAATTTAAACATTATCCGTTCTCTTCATTCGCTATTTTTTCATGACCATAAAACGTTATTTCGCCATTATTTTCTTTGTATTATTTACATTGATCATTGCCAACATTACGGCACTGGTTTATTACCAGCAATCTACCACGCAATTAAAAACCCTAGAAAATGATCGATTGGCGATTATGGAGCTGTCATCGATTATTCGAGATATGTCCAATAAGTTAACCCGTATGGCTCGAACTTATGTGGTTACCGGTGATGCCACTTATGCCGATTATTACAAAGATGTGTTGGCGTTTCGCAATGGCGTACAACCTCGTCCACAAAACTTTTTCAGTGTGTATTGGGATAAATTACATACCGACATTGAAGGACAGAAGTATCGAAAAGAGCCGCTTGAAAAACTGATCGAGCGGTTAATCACCCCAAGAGAGCACTTAATGAAGCTGCGCGATGCGGTGGAATTATCTCGACAAATCAACCGTTACGAAACCGAAGCAATGCGCCTATATCGACTTGGCACTCAAGAAGGCAAGCATAGAGCATTGGAGCTTCTTTATGGGCAAGACTACCTACGTGGTAAAAGTCAGGTCATGTCACAAATCGATTTATTTGAAGATGCTTACGACCGTTGGAATTTCAAAGAAAACAAACAGTTTGAGCGCTATACCTTATTAGCAAAAATCGCCTTGTTTATTTTTCAGGTCTTAATGTTTAGTGCCCTACTCTTTATGCGCTTTATTTTAATAAAAGACATCAGTAAACCCATATCCAATTTATCGACCTTTGGTAAACAAATTTCCAGTGGTAACTTTAAGGACCGCATTGAGGTAAGCACCAAAAACGCTGACATTCAATGGTTAGTGCGCTCGATGAACCAAATGCAGGATAATATCGAGAAAACCCTAGCCCAATATCAAGAGCAAACCAACAAAGCAAATAAAGCCAAGCACCTGGCACAAGAAGCCAACCGAACACGAGGCGAGTTTTTGGCCAACATGAGTCATGAAATTCGCACCCCAATGAATGGTATTATTGGTTTAAGCCAATTGCTGCAAGAACAAAATTTATCAACCCATGACCGCGTCTATGTCGATAAGATTTTACTATCAGCAAGGCAACTTCTTGATATCCTGAACGATATTCTAGATTTTTCAAAAATTGATTCCGATAAATTAACCATCGAGCGTATAGACTTTGATTTACGCACGGTATTTGATCGTATTTCCAATGTATTAGCGTTGCAGGCACAGCATAAAAACCTGAACTTACTGTTTGATGTTGAAACCGGTTTTAATACACGCTTCCACGGTGACCCAGTAAGGATCACGCAAATCATTATGAACTTAAGCTCTAATGCCATTAAATTTACTCGTCATGGTGAAATTATTGTTGCTTTAAAAAGCCAGCAAAAAGATGGCAAGGAGATGATTGAATACAGTGTCACCGACACCGGTATTGGTTTAAGTCCCCAGCAAATCGAGCACATCTTCGATCCTTTTTCACAAGCCGATAACTCAATCACCCGCAATTATGGGGGCTCAGGTCTGGGGTTAAGTATTTGTAAAAAGCTCGCCAACTTAATGGGTGGGGAAATTCATTTGCAATCAGAATTGGGTAAAGGCAGTCGCTTTAGCCTAACCTTGCCGATCATTAAAGAGCGACCGATTAAAAAACATAATTTTGAACATAAACCAATTTTGTTGTTTACCGACAGCCCGCACGAACAACAAATGATTGAAGACCATGCAAAGCACTTTGAGCTAGAGGTGACGACACACCCGTTGTCAAAACTGCAGGGTGAGGCACCATTAATCGACAAGCCGCATTTAGTGATACTCGATATTCATTTATTAGACAGTGAACAACAAGCCAAGTTAGCTGAACAAAATCGTTCATGGTTAAGCTCTGAAAATGTGCAACTGATCCTTACCCCAAATGTTGACCAAACAACCAGTGCTGAACTGTTTAGCTATCAAGAAAACTTGGCAACCGTATTAAGACCGTTTCTGTTTAGAGATATTTTAAGAGTCATTAAAATTAAAAGCACCTCGCAAAAAGAAAGCAAACCATCCAACCCTTTCCTAGGTGTAAAAGTTTTGCTCGCCGAAGATTTTAAATTGAACCAAATTGTCGCTAAAGGTTTATTAGAAAAACTTGGTATTATCGTTGAAACCGTTGAAGACGGTGAACAAGCGGTTAAAGCCATTGAATCAAATCCATACGATCTGGTTTTTATGGACGTGCATATGCCCAATATGGATGGCCATCAGGCAACCAAGCTGATCCGCTCAAAAGCCGAATATGATCAGCTGCCAATCATTGCCCTAACAGCCGATGCCCAACAAGAGCACATTGAAAAATGTTTCCAGTCGGGTATGAATGACTTCTTGTCAAAACCATTTTTATTGGCCGATATGGAAAGTATCATCCATAAACACATTGGTCAAAAAGCAACTTAAGAGCTCAATAATGAACATAACTCGCTACCTAAGCATTCTGCCTCTCGTTGCCCTTTTGTGCGCCTGCACTTCTGTGGACGGGGTTAGTACAAATTTAGATAAAGAAAACTTTACCAACTATTATGCCGCATCAAAGGTGAAAATGTACGACAGTGAAAAATCCTTTCCAGGTCAATATCACGCGCTTGGTCTTGTTGAGGGAGAAAGTTGTCAATTAAAAGCCAATGAAGCCCCGGCAAACGATATAGACGCCAGAACCGATGCGCGTAAAAAAGCCGCTGCAAAACAAGCAAATGCCATCGTATTTACCGCCTGCGTTGCCATAGAAGACCAACAGTGTTTATCGCTGCAAGTTTGTTATGGCAAAGCCTATCAGTTGGTTGCGGATAACTAGTCTTAGCTATGTGTGCCGATTATCAAGTAACCCTTAACGCCATTGGCGTGATCCACTCCCCTTACAAGCAGAAGTTCGCCATCCCCAGACAACCGGGATTAGTCACTGCCGCCAAGGGCAGTGTTGAATTGTTGCTTGATGGCAACCAGCAAGATTATCTGCGCGACATTGAGCAACATTCTCATTTGTGGTTAATTTTTGCCTTTCATGCAACCCAAGATAATGGCTATAAAGCGTTGGTAAAAGCCCCTAGGCTCGGCGGCAATAAAAAAACAGGGGTATTTGCGACTCGTGCAACGCATCGCCCAAACCCTATTGGTATGTCTGTGGTTAAGCTTGATAAAGTCAGCAAAATGAATGGCCGTTATCATTTGTTCATTTCAGGGTTAGATTTACTGGATAAAACGCCAATACTGGATATTAAGCCCTATATTCCCTACAGCGACAGCATTTTAGAGGCGCGCTCAGATATGGCGCACGCACCACAAGCGCATGACATTAACGTGAGTTTTAGTGAGCAAGCTGAAAAGGAATTACTTCCCCATCAGCGCAAATACACCGATTTAAAACGTTTTATAAAGCAGGTGATCGAACAAGATCCCCGCCCAGCTTACAAAAAAAACAACACCGACTCCCAGGAATATGGCATGAGCCTTTATGATTTAAATATTCGCTGGCAAATCAAAGATAACCAGTGCTTGGTACTGTCTATCACCATTTAACACAGCGCCATAGCAAACAGCGCAAATTGGCAATAACGGAGCTTTTCATTTAAAATGAGACCAAATTTATCCAATCCGAAGAGTATTATGGGTGACAAACACAAACAACGCGATCCCATGACGGACTCCGATTCATCACAAACCATGAATGATAATACAAAAGCAACCGACAATGATGAAGCCAAGCCAGGAAACCCGCCAAAACCTATGTGGTGGCTAAATGCTCGCCATCGCAGTATTAAGCATGGCTCAAAGAGGCGTCAAAATTTTCGCCGTAAAAAATAGCATTTTATTCAATAAAAACCACAAAAAGGCAGAAAATAGCCTTTGTACTCCCCTTAACTGCTGTTAAAATATAAAGATCTGCACTCAGGATAATAATTTACTTTTTCGCAAACGAGAGAGTAACATTCTTATCCAGAGTCCATATTCACAAAATTTTTATCACTCATAATCCGGAATTGTACATCCATGCGTACCAGCCAATATTTACTTTCAACGTTAAAAGAAACACCAGCAAGTGCTGAAGTGATCAGCCATCAATTCATGTTAAGAGCAGGGTTAATTCGAGGCGTTGCCTCTGGCCTTTACACCTGGTTACCCACTGGTGTTAAAGTACTGAAAAAAGTAGAGAATATTGTTCGTGAAGAAATGAACCGTGCCGGTTCAATCGAAACGTTAATGCCAATGGTACAACCGGCTGATTTATGGGAAGAGTCAGGTCGTTGGGAAGATTATGGTCCAGAGCTACTGCGCATCAAAGACCGCCATCAACGTCCATTTGTATTAGGCCCAACACACGAAGAAGTGATCACTAAATTAGTGAGCTTTGAGCTAAATAGCTACAAGCAGTTACCGCTTAACTTGTACCAAATCCAAACCAAATTCCGTGATGAAATTCGCCCTCGTTTTGGCGTAATGCGTGGCCGAGAATTCTTAATGAAAGATGCGTATTCATTCCACCTTTCACAAGACTGTTTGGAAAAAACGTATCAAAACATGCACAAAGCCTACTGTCGTATTTTCGATCGTTTAGGCCTAGATTACCGTCCAGTATTAGCCGATACGGGCTCGATTGGTGGTGACGCATCGCATGAATTCCATGTATTAGCCGAATCTGGTGAAGACGACATTGCGTTTAGTGACAGCAGTGAATACGCTGCTAATATTGAGAAAGCCGAAGCCCTAGCGCCACAAGGTGAACGTCCTAGCGCAACGCAAGAATTAACGAAAGTTGCCACACCAGACGTTCATTCAATTGACGAGGTTAGTGCATTTTTCAAAACCAGTAATGATAAGGTGGCAAAAACATTATTAGTGCTCGGTGAATGCGAAGAAGGTGAAACCGCACCGATTATCGCGCTGGTACTTCGTGGTGATCATGAATTAAACGAAATTAAAGCTGAAAAAATTGCCGGTGTAGCAATGCCACTTACCATGGCAACAGATGAGCAAATCAGTGCTGCTGCACATTGCGATGCAGGCTCTATTGGCCCAATCAATTTAGATATCCGCGTTGTTGTTGATCGCAGCGTAGAATATCTAAATGACTTTATTTGTGGTGCCAACGAAACCGGTTATCACTTTACGGGTGCCAACTTCGGCCGTGATATCAACAACTATGAAGTTGCCGATATCCGTAATATTGTCGCTGGTGATCCTAGCCCATGTGGCAAGGGTAAATTAACCATTAAACGTGGTATTGAAGTGGGCCATATTTTCCAATTAGGTGATAAATATGCCAAGGCTATGGGTGCTGCGGTACTTAATGATTCAGGTAAAAATCAAACACTTACTATGGGTTGTTACGGTATTGGTGTGTCGCGTATTGTAGCGGCAGCCATTGAGCAAAACCATGACCAACACGGCATTATTTGGCCAGAGGCGATTGCCCCGTTTAAGGTCGTGATTATTCCAATGAACATGCACAAGTCGGCTCGCGTTAAAGAAACGGCTGAAAAACTTTATGCTGAATTAACCGCAGCAGGTGTTGAAGTATTAATTGACGACCGTAAAGAGCGCCCAGGGGTGATGTTTAAAGACATGGAATTAATTGGTATTCCACACAGCATCATTGTTGGTGAACGGAACCTTGATAACGAAGAAGTTGAGTACAAAAACCGTCGCAGTGGTGAAAAATCAACCTTAAAGATTGCTGATGTAAACAACTTTATTACTGAAAAGTAATCGTGTAATGGTTAAATTTCTCTCGCATGTAAACGATTGATAAAATTTCTTTTTAAAATGTGATTATTTTTGTTGCCAAAAAAATTCACAACATATAATGCTGAAAACCGGGGCGTCTGAAAACAGACTCCCCGGTTTTTTTTTGCCCGTTTTTAACTGCAAAAATTTATAGCTGGTTTTTGCACAGGCATTCGAATTAATAGCTACTTTTTCTAAAGGAATTATCATGCGTATTGAACAAGACTTGAAACTCGGCTTTAAAGATGTACTTTTCCGTCCTAAGCGTTCAACTCTAAAGAGTCGTTCACAAGTAGAGTTAACTCGTACTTATACGTTTAAACACAGTGGACGTAAATGGACAGGTGTTCCAGTTATCGCGGCAAACATGGATTCCGTTGGCAGTTTCGAAATGGCTGCCTCACTTGCTGAGCATAAAGTGATGACGGCCATTCACAAGCACTATAACGTTAATGATTGGGCAAATTTTGTCAAAAATTACGATACCAATGTGCTAAACAACGTCATGGTATCAACTGGCACATCAGATGCTGACTTTCAAAAAACCAAAGACGTAATGGCCTTGTCAGATGACTTAATGTTTATTTGTATCGATATTGCCAATGGTTACTCAGAGCACCTTGTAGAATATGTAGCCCGTGTACGTGCACAGTTCCCTGACAAAGTTATTAGCGCTGGTAACGTGGTAACAGGTGACATGGTTGAAGAATTAATTCTTGCTGGTGCCGACATTGTTAAAGTAGGTATTGGTCCAGGATCTGTATGTACCACACGTGTTAAAACCGGTGTTGGTTACCCACAATTATCTGCGATTATTGAATGTGCCGATGCGGCGCACGGCTTAAGTGGCATGATCGTTGGTGACGGTGGTTGTAGCTGTGCTGGTGATGTCGCGAAAGCATTTGGTGGTGGTGCCGACTTTGTTATGCTTGGTGGGATGCTAGCAGGTCATGAAGAAAGTGGCGGCGAAATCATCGAAAAAGATGGCAAACAGTTTATGAAGTTTTACGGTATGAGCTCACAAAGCGCCATGGACAAACACTCTGGTGGTGTTGCTAACTACCGTGCAGCAGAAGGTAAAACGGTTTTATTACCATACCGAGGTAGTGTTCATAACACCATTGGCGATATCTTAGGTGGCGTACGCTCTACTTGTACCTACGTAGGGGCAGCCAAGCTTAAAGAGCTTACCAAACGAACCACCTTTATTCGTGTTCAAGAACAAGAAAATAACGTGTTCGGTAAAGAATAACCCTCTCGTTTGATAGCTTTCTAAGAGCGCCTTATGGGCGCTCTTCTATAATGTTGCCATTATGAAAATCGTTCCTCGTTTTTGTTTTTTCTGCCCTTCTTATCTTTTTTCGTTGTTCCTTTTCACTTTTTTCTTTCCTTTGCGGACCTTTTTGCTTGTGCCAAAACCTTAGACTTGCCATTTATCCCAATAAATCTTTCGATCAAAACGTTTTGAAAATAAAGTATTTAATTGATGAAAAGTGGTTACAGGCTCATTACGACCACTGATACATTGCCAGACAAATCGATGACAATTATTGTTGATGATATGGTAATCCTGATAAGTCATCACTTGCTTAACGGCGCGCATCGCACAAAGCTCTGTACCAATGGCTTTACCTTGAGAATCACAAGCAACAAAAATTTCATTACCACTGCGCTCTTTTAAAAAGCGCCTTGGGGAAATGGCTTTAATCAGGCCATCACCGTGCAATTCCACAATGGTTTCATCATCAATTAAAATGCCTGTGTGCTCTAACACACCGCCTAACCCACAACACACCATGCTGCCCGGTGCAATTTGTGCGTATGTGGTGGTTTGAAAAACCTCAGATGGAAACTTTTCGACACCACTTTTATGACGACTCGCATCGCCTCGATAATGACCATCCTTGTCTAAGAAACGCCTTTTTTCTGAGCGCTTCTTACTCTCTGTTAATTCACTTACCGCAACGGCAGAAACAACCGCAGCACCAAGCCACAATAATGGTAAAGGCATGTAAACTCCCAGCTGATGGTAAATATCAGCAATGGTTAGTTATTAATTATCAGTTATAACCAATAAATTGATTTTTATCTAAAAAAAAGTGCAAGCAAGTGTTTCAAAACCAAGATAATTCAGTATGCTTAATAATATGAATAAACGAAGTAGTAGGCGGACAACATGAACGAATTTTTAAAATCCAATAAATTAGCAGAGGTCTGTTATGATATTCGAGGTTCGATCGCCGCCGAAGCCAAACGCCTTGAAGAAGATGGCCATAAAATATTAAAGCTAAATATTGGTAACCCTGCCCCATTTGGGTTTTTAGCCCCTGATGATATTCTCAGAGATGTGATCCATAACCTGCCAACCGCGCAAGGTTACAGTGAGTCGCAAGGTATCTATTCTGCTCGAGTTGCGGTGATGCAATATTATCAGCAGTTTGGCATGAAAAACCTAAACGTCGATAATATTTTTATTGGCAATGGCGTCAGTGAATTAATTGTAATGAGCATGCAAGCCCTGCTTAATGAAGGGGATGAAGTGCTATTACCTGCGCCTGACTACCCGCTTTGGACGGCTGCGGTTTCACTTTCAGGTGGCCATCCCGTGCATTACCGATGTGATGACAAAAAATACTGGTACCCGGACATCGATGATATTTCGAACAAAATCACCGAAAACACCAAGGCCATTGTCCTCATTAATCCGAATAACCCGACGGGTGCGGTATACCCTAAAGAGGTTCTGTTAGGCATTATAGAGCTGGCCAGAAAGCACAACCTGATCATATTCTCTGACGAAATTTACGACAAAGTCTTATACGATGGTGCCAAGCATATCCCAACGGCAAGCTTAAGTGATGATGTACTGACCGTGACTATGGGTGGACTTTCGAAAAACTATCGCATCGCTGGTTTTCGAGCTGGCTGGATGATGTTAACGGGGCCACTATTACGTGCTCAAAGTTATATGGAAGGGTTAACCATGCTCGCCTCAATGCGATTATGTGCCAATGTCCCTTGTCAGCACGCGATTCAAACCGCTCTGGGTGGATATCAGAGTATTAATGAATTAATTCAGGAAGGTGGGCGGTTGAAATCACAACTTGATACCGCCCATGAGCTGATTAATGACATTGATGGCTTAAGTTGTCATAAAGCCAAAGGTGCCATGTACCTATTCGTTAAGGTCGATGGTGAAAAGCTTGGCATCCATGATGACGAGCAAATGATCCTAGATATTTTAAGACAGGAAAAGATCCTATTAGTCCAAGGCACCGCCTTTAACTTGAATGAAGGCATTTATTTCCGTCTGGTCTTTTTACCTCACAAAGAAGATTTAATTGAAGCCATTGGCAAATTAAAGCATTTCTTTGCTACCTATTCTCAACCTTTACCTAAGGCTATGTAAATGAGTCAATCGCCACTTAATGAGTCGTCGTTTTTAGCTTGGATGTTTCGCATGCCTTTAATCAAGCGATGGGCACTAATGTATTGTGTAAAAGCAGAAAACATTGCCGAACACTCTCATCAGGTGGCTATTGTTGCCCATTTATTGGCAGTTATAAAAAACAAAAAATTTGATGGTCAGCTTAATGCCGAAAAAGCGGCAACTATAGCCCTCTATCACGAGGCAAGCGAAACCCGTTATGGCGATGTCGTTAGCCCGACTAAATACGCCAATAATGAAATAAGCCGGGAATTTAAGAAAATTGAAGCCCTTGCTGAACAAGAATGTCTAGCGTCTTTACCCCAAGAGTTTCGAGATATTTTTGAAGATATTATTGTTCAAGATAATGTCGAAACTGAGTACCGAAAAATCGTTAAAGCCGCCGACATTATGGTGGCCTACATAAAATCCCTCGATGAGCTTAACCACAACAACCCAGAATTTGTTCATGTTGAGCAACGCCTTAAAGAAAAACTCGATGAGTTAACCCGCACCATGCCTGAGGTTGAATACTTTATGAAGACTTTTTTAACCTATTGCACGGCCACCGTCGATAAATTATCGACCTTATAAGCAATCAACAGCGAAAGGCCTATAAGATATATCTATTTGTTGATTCTAGCCGCTTTTCATTTCACACCAGATATTGCTACAATAGACATCACATTTAAAGGTGTCGTTATGTTTAACATAATGACTTAAAAGGGAATGTGGTGCGTTTTCACTCATTATTTTTGAAACAATTCCACAACTGTTCCCGCAACTGTAATTAAAGCTGATTTTACAATCCACTGGTATGGCGACTGTCAAAAAGTACTGGGAAGGGTAAAGTTGGGCAATCTTTAAGAGTCAGGAGACCTGCCTTTAAATGCATGTTTAATCAATCGTGCGGGCAACACGTAAATGATCAAATGGCACTAATGCAACACTGTATATGTTGCATTAGGTCTCACTTTCATTCGCCTGCACTAATATAAGTTATATTGTGTGGTCTATGGCAAATTCGGTTTTATCCTGCAAACAGCTTTCTTGGCACGTTAACAATAAGCGCATTGTTAGTGAGATCAACTTCGTCCTCAACAAAGGCGAAACGGTAGGTATTGTTGGCCCCAATGGTGCCGGAAAAACCACGCTGCTCAAGTGTTTATCATCGCAAATCAAAAATATTGACGGGCACGTGTTTTTGCACGGGCATAATATGCAATTTATGCCGGCCAAAAGCATAGCCAAACACATCAGTGTGGTCAGTCAACAAGAAAGTCCAGCATTTAACTTAACTGTGCAAGATATTGTCCAAATGGGCCTTATTCCGCACAAAGGCCTGTTTGAACGTGATACCGAGCATGACCGTATAAAAATAAGCCGAGCGCTAGCTCAAGTAGAGTTAACAAATAAAAACCAGCAATTGTTTTCAACCCTTTCAGGTGGCGAGCAACAACGCTGCTTAATTGCCCGTGCCATCGTGCAATCTGCCGATATATTAATTATGGATGAACCCACCAATCATCTAGATATTTACTACCAACATCAGATTTTGCAACTGGTGAAAAAACTAAACCTGACCCTATTAATTACCATTCATGACTTAAACCTAGCCGCACAATACTGCGACCGATTACTTATCATGAAAGATGGTGAGTTACTCGCCGATAATTCAACAAGCAAAGTGCTTAGCAAGTCACTATTAAAAGAAACGTTTGGCCTTGACTGTCATATAGATGAGAACCCATTTACAAATAAACCAAGAATAACATTTAAGGGAGGAAGCCATGTCCAGATTGACTAACCAAGCTGCCCTGCCTTTGTTGTTGGCTCTGGTTGCCTTCTCAATTATCAGTGCCTCGGGGTTTGGCATTACGGAATTGGATCATCAACAAGTATGGCAATGTATGGTGGGCGAATGCAGCAAAAGTATATATCAAACCATTTTATTTGAAGTACGTCTGCCCCGGGTTTTATTAGGCTTTTTAGCCGGTTTTGGCTTAGCCATTGCCGGTGTATTAATGCAAAATGTGACTCGCAATCCACTTGCCGACCCGTATTTATTCGGCATAGTTTCCGGTGCGGGTTTAGGCGCTACCTTAGCCACCTTACTGCCCGAAAGTGTACAGTTTATTTCCATGCCCATTGCGGCCTTCATTGGCGCCTTGGCCGCGGTTTCTCTGGTACTCATGGTGGTTATGAACAATAACTGGCGTCAGGTTTCTCACTTGTTATTGGCCGGGGTTGCCGTCTCATTTTTATTAAGCTCGATGACCAGCTTTATTTTATATATGGGGGATGCGTTTTCGGCTAACCGAGTCATTTTCTGGTTAATGGGGTCGCTTACCCGTGCTGACGATAAAACCTTATTGGTCATTGCCCCTGTTATCATTGTGTCTTTACTCACATCCCTTGTGCTCGCCAGACAACTCGATGCTTTATTACTAAGTGATGAAAGCGCTAGCACGCTCGGGGTAAATGTACCAAGGCTTAGAGTGATCATCTTGATCATTTGTGCAGCCAGTACCGCGGTTATTGTTTCTTTTTGTGGGGGCATTGGCTTTGTTGGTTTAATGATCCCACATATTGCTCGCACACTCTTTGGCATCACCACCGCACGACTCCTGATTGCTTCGGGTTTACTGGGGGGATGTTTTCTGGTTTGGGTTGATGTAGCAGCGCGCACTATCCTTACGGGTCAAGAAATCCCAATTGGGGTAATCACCTCTGCGATGGGCAGTGTCTTCTTTTTAGCATTAATGCGCAAGATGTAGGTAAGCTGTGATGAGCAATGCAAAAACCATTATGATCCAGGGCACAACATCCGATGCCGGTAAAAGCACGCTTGTATCGGCACTTTGTCGTGTTTTGGCGCGAACATCGATAAACGTTGCACCATTTAAACCGCAAAACATGGCGTTAAACAGCGCCGTAACCAAAGATGGCGGCGAAATTGGTCGGGCACAAGCTGTACAAGCACATGCCGCAAATGTTGAACCTCAGACCGACTTTAACCCCATATTACTAAAACCTAATTCAGATACGGGTGCACAGGTTATCGTGCATGGTAAAGCAATCCTCGATATGGAAGCGGCAGGCTATCATGATTATAAAAAAGTGGCGATGCAAGCCGTGCTCGACTCCCATCAACGGCTTAGTAAACAATTTGATTATATTGTCGTAGAAGGCGCAGGTAGTCCGGCAGAAATTAACCTTCGCGAGGGTGACGTTGCCAATATGGGCTTTGCAGAGCGTGTCGATTGCCCGGTTATTTTGGTTGCTGACATTGACCGTGGTGGCGTATTTGCCCACCTTGTAGGTACGCTAGAATTGCTCAGCCCAAGTGAACAAAACCGAGTTGTGGGTTTTGTAATTAACCGATTTCGCGGTGATATTAAATTGCTCGAGTCAGGGCTTGATTGGCTAGAAGAGAAAACCGGAAAACCGGTGCTTGGGGTAATGCCTTATTTGCACGGCTTAAGCATTGCCTCTGAAGATGCTGTCGATGAAAGTCAGTCAACGGTTGGACAATCCGCAAAATTAATCGTGCACTGCCTGGTGTATCCGCGCATGAGCAATCATACCGACTTTAATGCATTGCAATGTCATCAAGACATTGATTTTAAGTTTATCTACCCAAAAGATGTCAGCGACTTAAACAATCTTGATGAAATTAGCGAACAACCCATACCACCATGTGATTTACTGATTTTGCCCGGCAGTAAAAATGTTCAAGCCGATCTTGCCTTTTTAAAAGCCCTAGGTTGGGACAAGGCAATAAAGAAACACCTGCGTTTTGGTGGCAAGGTTATGGGCATTTGTGGCGGTTTACAAATGCTGGGGCAGTACATTTTCGATCCCCTTGGCATAGAAAGCCCGACCAAACAAAGTCGCGGCTTGGCTTTATTACCGATAAGCACCGAGCTAGGTAAGCAAAAGACCTTAACCAATATCCATTGCTACCTCAACTTAAACAAACAAAGAACCCGGGTTAAAGGCTATGAAATACACGCCGGGGTTACCACGGTAACCAAGGCGCATGAAGATGACGAACAACTCACGCCAATTTTCGTTGACGAAAACAAAGCCCCGTTATTTTCCCTCGGTTTTATCAGTATTGACCAACAAATTATCGGCACCTACCTACACGGTCTCTTTGATGAATTTACCGCCTTAGAGCAAATAATGAATTGGGTTGGTGCGCAAATAAACCCGGGACCGAGTTTTGAGCAACAACAGAATGCCGCATTAGATACGTTGGCCGATGCCTTTGAGCAGCATGTTGACATGAATAAAATCAATGAACTTACGACTACTTGGTACAGCAACAAGATTAAGAATGGGAACCTATAACAATGTCAAAATCAGAACATGACCAAAAGAATGACAAAAAGCATGACGAAAAGCAGAGCAAACAGCAAAAACACCAACAGCGCCAACAACGACTAAAAGAAAAAGTCGATGCGCGAATCGCCAATGCCGTCGATGATAAAGGCTTAGTGCTTGTTATAACCGGTAACGGCAAAGGCAAATCAACCTCAGGTTTTGGTACCATTGCCAGAGCCGTAGGCCATGGTTTAACTGCGGCAGTGGCGCAATTTATTAAAGGCACTTGGGATTGTGGCGAGCGCAACTTATTAGAGATGCACGCGGTCGAGTTTTCCGTCATGGCTACCGGATTTACATGGGAAACTCAAAACAAAGAGCAAGATACCCTAGCCGCACAAGCTACCTGGCAAGATGCCAAAAGGTTCTTGCAAGATACAGACTTGGATGTGGTTTTGCTTGATGAAATCACTTATATGGTCACCTATGGTTATATCGACCTAGAAGAAGTCATTACCGCGATTAACAACCGCCCCGTCCATCAGCACCTCATTATTACTGGACGAGCATGTCACCGACAATTGATTGAATTGGCCGATACCGTGTCGGAAGTGCAATCAATAAAACATGCTTTTGATAATGGCATAAAAGCGCAAAAAGGTATTGATTGGTAATGGCTTTTCCTAAGTTAAAGTGCAACGTACTGGTTGCAATGTTTTTATTGCTCGCCTTTTCGCTAACCAGCAAGCCCGTGCAGTCACAAGAAGAGCTGGCACAAAAAGCACAAGCACAAGAAGAGCTGGCGAAACAAGAAAAAGACAAAGAACTAAAAATTATCGCTCTCGCACCACACATCGTTGAAATGCTATTTGAAATTGGCGCAGGCCAAAGCATTATTGGCACTAGCGAGCACTCTGACTATCCAGAGGAAGCAAAAGCCATTCCTAGAGTCGGCAACTATGCCCGTTTAAATATCGAGCATATCCTCGCCTTACAACCCGATGTAATTATTGCCTGGCGCAGTGGTACCCCAAGTGATGATTTAGAGCGCCTAAAGCAATTTGGTTTAAACGTTGTTTACTCACAACCGCAGCATCTATTGGATGTTTCTAAAGAGATACGAGAGTTAGGAGAGCTAACGGGGAATCAAGCAATTGCAGAGCAAAAAGCACTTAAATTTGAAGCCCAGCTTGCGAACATAAAACACACGTATCAAGAAAAACGTCCGGTTTCCGTTTTTTATGAAATTTGGGCTAAACCACTAACGACCGTAGCCCGAAATGCTTGGCCACAACAACAACTTGCCCTTTGCCAAGCGAGTAACCCTTTTATTGATTTAGCAACCGACTACCCGCAAGTCAATCTAGAGCAAGTGTTTATTGCCAATCCACAGGTGATTATTCAGCCGCACTCTTCGGATAAAACGAACCCTGATGCCATTAATTGGCAAAACTATCAACAAATTGACGGAGCTAAGCATCGGCAAATATTACACCCCAATGCCGATAAGCTGCACCGCATGAGTTTTCGACTTGTCGATGAATTAGAAAAATTGTGTCAAGACCTTGATAACAGCCGTCGCTTTTATCAACAAATGTCGGACATACAAAATTAAACAGGCAACGCCTGTAAAAAGATTCGCATTAGCGATACACAGTCCCTATCTAAAACGTTAGGGATATGAACTGGTTAAGGTATTCACAGTTAAAAAAGTGAATTAAAACGGGAATTTGGTGCGTGAGTCATCTCATCATTCCAAAGCTGCCCCCGCAACGGTGATATCTACTGATTTTATCAATAGGTTCAGTCCGGAGACCGATCTTAACGACATTTTTTCAGGTACGGAGGGTACCTTTAGTGAGGAAATCATGAAGAAAAACAACATAACAACCGCATTGCTTGCCCTTGGCTTAGCAACAAGCAGTCCATTTACTTTTGCCAATACCAACGGTGAAGAGATTGACGATACCCTATTGGTTACAGCCAACCGCTCGGCGCAAAGCCAATTTACCGCATTATCGGCAAATAGCATTATTACTAACTCGCAAATAAAAGCCCTACAGGCCAATAACATCAACGAATTACTTGATAAAGTCGCCGGGGTAAGTGTGGTTCAACAAGGTGGTGCGGGACAGAACAGCAGTGTATTTATACGCGGTGCCAACTCAAACCACACCCTTATTTTAATTGATGGGGTTAGGGTAAATTCGGCGACTTTAGGGGCAACCAAGCTTAGCACCATTTCACCGAATCAAATTGACCGAATCGAAATCGTTAAAGGCCCTCGTGCAGCGCTTTGGGGTAGTGATGCCATTGGCGGCGTTATTCAAATATTTAGTAAGCGCCTGCACACAGATGAAGGCAATGTCAGCTTAGGTTTTGGCTCCAATGGCTTATTACAAGGGGATGCGGCCATTGGCTTTGGTAATGACGCACATAACATGACGGTATCGATATCTTCGGAGTCCGCCGATGGCTTTAATGCGTATTCCACAGACCCTTTCCCATATGATATTAACGAAGATGATATTGATGGCTATGAGCGTAATACCATCAATATCCTTGGGCACAGCACAATAAATGAGAATGCTTACCTTGAGTTGATTGGCCGTTATGAAGATGCAAACAACGAATATGATGCATCTTATCCAGACAGTCCATGTTGGGACGACCCAAGCAAAGTTTGCCCAAGCTTTTATGCCAACGAAGAAGACTCTGAAAATTATTCGGTTAAGCTGACCAGTGTCTATGAAATAGACAATATTTATACTCAAGTGTCACTAGCGACAGTACAAGACAAAGCCGAAACTTATGGCAACGGCATAGCCAAATCGGCTGCCGATGAAATTAAAACCGAGCGCGACCAAGCGAGCATCAATGGTCAATACAGTTTCAGTGAGCAAACCCGATTAAACGTCGGTTTTGATTTTTATAATGAAAAAGTATCCACCAATACCGATAAGGACGCATGGACACCGGGCTTTCAAGCGTGGAGTGACGATGAAAGAGATGTAAAGGCCTTTTTTGCGCAAGCACAAACTCAAATGGCCGCTTTTCTATTTGAAGCAGCCGCTCGTTATGATGACGTTGAAAACGCCGATGAAAACACCAGTTATAATGCCTCTGTCGGCTATCAGCCCAACAGCCAATGGTTAATCAGCTTTACCCATGGTACCGGTTTTAAAGCCCCTACGTTTAATGATTTATACTGGCCTGGTTCCGGTAACCCAGATTTAGAGCCCGAAGAAATTGATAACAATGAAATTTTAATTCGTCATCGCTTTGAACAAGGTCAGGTAGAATTGACTTGGTTTGATTCAAGCATCGATAATTTGATTGCCTGGGCACCGAATGATATGGGTGTTTGGCAACCCGATAACATTAACTCAGCAGATATCAGCGGCATTGAAGCGACGGTGCAAGTTACCTTGTTTGGGCTGAACAATACCTTGGCAATGACCTACCTTGATACCGAAGATAAGACCAGCGGTGATGAGTTATTTAATCGTCCAAAATTAAGTGCTAATTACCATGTGTCTTATGACTGGCACAATTTTAGTTTGGGTGGCGACATTACTTATCGCGATGAAAGTCAAGACTCGGCTTTTGTCACTTTAGACAGTTATACGTTGTTGGATTTAAATGTGGCGTATCAGGCAGCAGCAAACTTGCGCCTAAACGTAAAAGCCAACAATGTGTTTGATGAAGATTATGAAACTTCGGCGAATTACCTTGCCGATGGTCGAAACTTTAAAGCCTCATTGAATTATCAGTTCTAGGTGATCCGCTCTAGAGAATCCCGTAGCAAAATTAGTCTGAGGAATCACCGCCTCAGACTATTTTCCCATGTGATTGTGTTATACCAATCCCACTAAGTTTTTGCCCACTCAGTGATAATTTAAAGGTTTTTAGGCAAGACTTTGATTGCAGGCAATGTAGGTACCTTGTCAAAATCAATAACGCAGCATAAAAACCTTTAAAACTCACCCTTCGGGAGTTCATCAGAGCCCCATTTAATTCCCTAAATTTAATTGATGTAGAGCGACTATAACAAAGAAATTTATGTTGTAAATGAACCTCTGATGCAACTCTGAGCGGTGCAAAAACTTAATGGGTTTGGTATGATACTCAAAAATCATAAATCAAAAAAAACAGGAAGTAACCATGATTGATTTTCGCTCCGATACCGTAACCAAACCTTCAAAAGAAATGCTTGATGCCATGCTTAATGCTGAACTCGGTGATGATGTTTATGGTGACGATCCTACCGTAAACGCCCTAGAAAACCGTTTGGCGGTATTAACCGGTTTTGAAGCGGCAATGATTGTGAACTCAGGTACGCAGTCAAACTTGTGCGCCCTACTTGCCCATTGTGAGCGCGGTGATGAGTACATTGTCGGTCAAGGTTATCATACCTATTTGTATGAAGCCGGCGGTGCTGCCGTGTTAGGCTCGATTGTACCGCAGCCAATCCAAGTTCAAGCTGGTGGCGAACTGGCTTTTGAAGATATTGAGGCGGTTATCAAAGAAGATGACGCCCATTTTGCCAAATCAAAATTACTGTCGTTAGAAAATACCCACTGCGGCAAAGTTATCCCGTTAGAATACTTTAAGCAGGCTCGTGAATTTTCCAACAAGCATAACTTACTGGTCCATTTGGATGGGGCACGCATTTTTAATGCACTCACCGAGCTAGAGATCCCACTTGATGCGATTTGCCAATACGTAGACTCGATTTCCATCTGTTTTTCAAAAGGATTAGGCACCCCCATGGGCTCCGTTTTATGTGGTAGTAAGGCGTTTATAGCCAAAGCTAGAAGAGTACGTAAAATGGTGGGAGGCGGTACCCGTCAAGCCGGTCTTATTGCTAAAGCAATGGACTTTGCGCTAGATAACCATATTAGTCGCCTAAAAGACGATCACAGCAACGCCCGTTTACTGGCAAGCTTGCTAAAAAGTCACCCAGAGTTGACGGTCACAGAGCCAGAATCGAATATGGTGTATGTGGCATTGAGTGATAACATTGATGGTCAAAAATTAGCAAAAGATCTTTACCAGCAAAGCATTAAGGTTTCGGCAGGACAATCCCTTAGGTTGGTAACCCATATTAATGTCAGCAAAGACGACATTGAATACACCGCCAAAACCCTGCTTTCTTTGATTGATTAAACCACCGTCTACATTGACGGCTATTTTCGGGCAACTATTTGTACTGTACTGGTTGCCCGCTCTAAAAACGCCCCTTCACAGTAGCAAAAGTAATATAGCCACAAGCGTTTAAATTGTTCATCAAAGCCATGCTGAGAGATTTCAGGCCAGTTTTTAAGAAAGTTTTTGCGCCAATGGTTAAGGGTCTTCGCATAATCAAGCCCGATATCATCAAGTTGCTCGACCACCATATTGGTATGTTGAGAAAATTGCTCGGTGATAAGACTTACCGACGGTAAGAAGCCACCAGGGAAAATATAACGCTGAATAAAATCGACATTATTGAGGTAATAATCAAAGCGTTGATCTTTGATGGTTATTGATTGTAATAACATTTTTCCTTCTGGCTTTAATAACGAATTGCACTTTTGGAAATAGTTTTGCATAAAGTCAAAGCCAACCGCTTCAATCATTTCAATTGATACCAGCTTGTCATATTGCCCGGTTAAATCGCGGTAATCGTTATTCAACAAGGTAATTTTATCGGTTAAGCCATGTGTTTCCACTCGCTCTTTCGCATACTCAAATTGGGCATCTGAAATGGTGGTTGTGGTCACTTTACAGCCGTAATGCTTTGCCGCATAAACGGCCAGTCCGCCCCAGCCGGTACCTATCTCCAATAAATGATCGTCTTTGGTTAACTGTAAGCGTTCGCAAATGGTTTTAAGTTTGTGCTCTTGCGCTTGCTGTAAGGAGGTTTCAGGGGTTGGAAAAATCGCACTGGAATACATCATGCTAGGATCTAAAAACCGCGTATATAACTCATTGCTTAGGTCGTAATGGGAAAGAATGTTTTGTTTTGAACCTTGGCGATTATTCTTGCGCTTAAAATGATAAAGCATACGCTTTACCTTAGTTAGCCATGTAGTTTTATTGTCGATGCTGTCGGTTATCGACTGTGCTTTACTGAACACCTGAATGACTTTGGTTAAATTTGGACTGTCCCATTTTCCATCAATGTAAGCTTGGGCAGCCCCTATACTACCACCTCGAATAAAGTCAGCGTACACGGAAGCATCAAGAATAATAATACTGCCACATAGGGTGTATTCATCTGGGTCTGTTACCCCAAAGCGATGTACTTGTTCACCCTCATGAACCGTGAGCTGGCCACCTTCAAGTTTGCCCAACAAATGAAACAGCAAACTGCGAAATTTCTTATCAATAAAACGATACTGCTTAGGTAACTCGATGGTATTAACGTTTTGCATAATGGTTCCTGTTCATCTTCTGTCTGTTCAGTTATCGATGTTTTGATTTTTGATAAGGGATAAATGGCACTTTCTTAATAAACAACTTTAACGCCTGAATATAAATACCAAATACGATTTTTCCGGTCATAAAAGGTAGGCCTAACCACACCTTTAATAATGAGCGCTTACTAAATTCTTTCTTGCTAAGTGCTAGGGTTGCATCAAACTGCTTGCTATTGCGTTGCCCACCATTAAGGTGATTTTCAATATGAATAAGTAAATGCTGCGACTCTTTTTGCGGTGGTTTTACTCGCCATATATAGTTCATATTCAAATCCATAAACGGTGAAACATGAAACGCTTTCTCTGTTGTATCTTGTTTCGCCTTAACATCGACCAGGTAATAATGGCGTTCATTCCATGGCGTGTTACTTACTTCGGCCAACATATACTTGCAAACATGTTTACCTTGTTGGTCTTGCTCATAACAAAAGTAAAAATTAGCCGGGCTAAAATAGATGCCAAAACATCTTGCCTGCACCAACATGGTTATTTTGCCCCCATGCCAGTTTGCCCCCAATTGCGTTAACTTCTTTTCTATACGCTGCTTTAACGGCAGCGGTTCACCTTTAAGGTAATCTTTTTCGACAAATCGGATTAAATGAAACCATCGGTAACCAAACAAACCTGTTGATAATTGCCCTGAGCTCACTTCATCAACATCAAGCGCCAGCATATACAATGAATAATTAAATTGGTGAGAACGAGTAGCAAAGCGGCGATGGCGCACGTCACCTTGATAAATGCAACTATCGATGCCACAATTGTGGGCTATGTCGGTGAGAGTTTGTGACATAAAGGCTCCTATAGCCGACAATCGAAGCGGTTCGCCACATCAACACCGCTGCGCACACCGTCTTCATGAAAGCCGTTATACCAATAAGCACCGGCAAAATGAGTATGGTTTTGACCGCAAATTTTTTCTCGTTGTTGCTGTGCGGCAAGCGAGGTTAATGAAAACGTTGGGTGGTCGTATTCAAATGTGCGAAGGATTTTAGCTTTATTGATGTTATCTGCCTGGTTTAATGACACACAAAAGGTATGCTCAGAATGTAGCCCTTGCAAAATATTCATATTGTAGGTCACACATGCCGGTTTATTGCTATGTGGCTCTAGCTGATAATTCCAACTTGCCCAAGCTTGCTTACGTTTTGGCAGTAGGGTTATATCGGTATGTAAAATCACGCTATTTTTACTGTAGGGCATATCCTCTAAAACACGTTGCTCATCGGATGTCGCATCCGCAAGTAACGCCAAAGCTTGGTTACTATGACAAGCCAACACCACTTCATCGAATTCTTGCACACTCGCGGCCATGCCAGCGCCTTGCTCAGCAAAGTGCAGTTGTACTTTGTTATTTTCACGGGTAATTTTTTCTATTTGAGCATTCAACACAATATGCTCGGCAAAATTCGCGGTTAAAGGTGGGATGTAACTGCGTGAACCGCCCTTTATCACATACCATTGAGGTCTATTCGTAACGTTTAACAACCCGTGGTTATGGAAAAAGTTTAAGAAAAACAGAAATTGAATGTCTCGGATTTCATTAAGCGAGGCCGACCAAATCGCTGCTGCCATTGGTAAAATATAATGCTGCGAAAAAAAGTCATTAAAGCCATGTTGATTTAAAAAATCGCCTAGGGTTTGATTATCTTTCTCACTAGCACGCCCCTCTTCGTGCAACGTTTTGCATAAACGATTGAAGCGGACAATATCATAAATTAAGCGCCAGAACTTTGGGTTAAGTATGTTGCGTTTCTGGGCGAACAACGTGGCTAATGTGTGGCCGTTATATTCTAAACCTGAGTGTTGGTTATGCACCGAAAAGCTCATTTCAGTGGGCTGCTTTTCAACCCCAAGTTTACTGAGCAGTTTGATGAAATTAGGATAGGTTTGGTTATTAAACACAATAAACCCCGTGTCAATAACATAGTCATCACCTTCAACATTGACATCAACGGTGGCCGTGTGACCGCCAATATAATCGTTTTTTTCAAATACGGTTACTTGGTGTTTTTGTGATAAGAGATGAGCAGCTGTTAAGCCAGAAATCCCTGTTCCTATAACAGCTATCTGTTTCATTTAGTATTATATTCCTGATTCTGTTGTGTTTGATGTTGCTCTAGCATAGATGCGGTTTGGCTTTCGCTAGCGTTTGCAAAACGACTTTCACCCTTACCAGTACCTTCAATCTTGCTTTCGCTTTCAATATTACGAGGGCTTTCAAAATCAGCTGCTCGGCGTTTAACAAACCGTACCAAACTACCCAGTACACTAATGTGCTCATATAACATGGAGCCAACATCAAAGTAATCACGGTGACTGATGACTTTGTTGCCATCACTGATTAATTTTGAAGTGCCCGATACGGAGATGTTTTTACCTGAATTAAGTTTTGGGTGAGAAAAATCCATTTGCCAAAATATGGCCGCACGATTTTCCATAATGACGTAATCAAAAATAGTAAAATGGCAGTAATTGATGTTGGTATAAAGGTGCTGAAAATAACCGAGTAAATTGGTAAAGCCACTCACCGTATGAATGGGATCGCTAAAACTTATATGTTGAGCATAAATACGCTCAAGCAAAGACAAATTATCTAAGTTAAGGCTTTGGTAAACATCAATAAAATTAGTTAACCAAGCTGGAACATCATGCATTTTTGATGACGAGTTAAGCTGATTATTTTTTATAAATTCATTCACTAACTGGGTTTCCTGAGCGTTCATACAGCCTCTGTTTATTCACTACTATTTATCGCTTAAAACACGTGCCGCCTTGAATCGGTCCAAAGCTCGCGCTCTGGCGGCTTTATGATCTACGATTGCTAAGCAGTACTGACACGGTTTCTGCTCTCGATCAGCCTTTGCAGGAAAATGGATTTCCTTAGTCTTAACCTTGGCTAACTCTGGTATATATGTACGAATAAAAGCCCCTGATGGATCAAATCGTTTGCTCTGATTAATTGGATTAAATATGCGAAAATACGGC
This sequence comes from uncultured Thalassotalea sp., assembly GCA_947502355.1. Taxonomy (GTDB): domain Bacteria; phylum Pseudomonadota; class Gammaproteobacteria; order Enterobacterales; family Alteromonadaceae; genus Thalassotalea_A. The sequence goes on from CANMZP010000025.1 coordinate 35,829, forward strand.
TGCGCATCACAACCGGTACTGGCAGCCCATTGCCAACCACCATTGTTGGAGGCCAAATCGCCATCGATTAGGTGCTGCATAAAAAATTGCTCACCCCAACGCCAATCAATAAGCAGGTGTTTGGTTAAAAAACTGGCGGTTATCATTCTTAGGCGATTGTGCATCCATCCGGTTTGCACTAGTTGTCGCATTGCAGCATCCACAATAGGGTATCCTGTTTTTCCCTGGCACCAAGCCTCAAATTGGGCCAAATCATTTACCCAATTTAACCTATTATAGGTTTCATTATAGTTATAATGCCTACAAAGGTTAGGAAAGTGAAACAATAAATTTCGATAAAACTCTCGCCAAATCAATTCATTAAGCCAAATGGATGGCTGCTGTGGTGAACCCTGTAAGATATCTGGGAAAGTGAGCATTAAGCGTTTGAGCAGGTACTTGGGGCTAATGGCACCAATGGCCAGATAAGGGGATATTTTCGAAGTACCCTCTTCTGACGGGATATCACGACGATCGCCGTATCGATGAATATCTTTACTTAAAAATCGACTTAAGGTGCTTTCAATGTATTGATTGGCTAATGGCCAAGCAGATGAATCTTTCTGTTTATAATGCCAGTCATAGTCACAACCAGTTGATTGCTGAGCAAGGTTATCTTGGTTGCTTGTAGATTGTTGGGTCCTCGCTAAGGCATTACTATTGCTATCATTTGCCAATTCAAAACCATGTTGGCGTAAATGAGTTAACAAGGCTTTCGAGAAAGGCGTAAAAACCTTATAAGCCTGTCCTTGTTTATTTAATACTTCCCCTTTGGGGACAAACACATCCGCTTCAAATAAAGTGAACCTCAGATCATGCTTTGCGCCATGATCTTGCAATGTTTTATCACGAAGAACTTCATTTACCTCGAGCTCTTGATTGGCAAATATTTTGTTAATGTGGTGCTGTTGGCAAAACTGTTTTAAATAATCGATTTGAGCGGCAAAGTCGTCTACCTGAACAACGACCAAGTCAATACCAAGTGCGGCTAACTGCTTTGCTAATAAACGCACATGCCTTTTTAAAAAATCAACTTTAATTGGTGCCCAGTCATGCTGTTGCCATTGTTTAGGTGTGGCAATAAAAATCGCCTTACAAACACCATGCTGCATGGCCTGTTCCAAAGCGGGGTTATCAATAATGCGAATATCATTGCGAAACCAAAGTAATGAATTGCCTGTTTGCTGTGGGTTATTCGCAGTTATTGAGTTTTCTTGCTCAGCTAGTTTCATTAAATTCCCTTTCTCGAAGTCGCTTAAAGCTTACGCTATAAAAAAGCGTAAGCGTTAACGTTAAAAGCGTTAGTCTTAAAAGCGTTAGTCTTAAAAGACTTAGTCTTAAAAGCTATAGCGCAATTTTAATTCCGCAGGGTGAGGGTTTAAATAAAACTGCTGCGCCAAATACTGTTTAGGAAACGCCATTAAATAATGCTTAATTAGGGTTAAAGGCGCAATTAATGGTAGTAACCCTCGACGATAGTCATGGATTTGCGCCATCAATTCCTGCTTTTCAGCCGCGCTTAAATGCTTCGAAAAATAACCTTGCATATGTTGTAACGTATTGGCGTGATTTTTTCGGGTCGCTTTACATTTCATTGCCGCCATTAAACCGGCAATATAGGTATCTGCTTGGACTTGCAGTGGCATATCTGTATCGGCCAACAAGCGTCCTAACTGTTTATATGCGATTAAATTATGACTCATAAGGGTGTACTTATATTTCGCATGAAAGGTGGTTAATTTATGCTTGGTTAAACCCGATTCAATCAATTGTTGCCATGCTTGGTAAGTAAACACTCTGGCCACAAAGTTTTCCCTAATGACCGCGTCATTCAATCGACCATTTTCTTCACAAGGCAATAGCGGATTCGCCTCCATAATTTCCTTGGCAAATGCACCAATACCATCCGATGTCGAGCCTTTGCCATCAGCACGGTACACTTTTACTCGCTCCATGCCACAACTGGGGCTTTTCGCGCAAAATATATACCCGCTTAAGTTTTTGGTTAATTGCGCCACTTTTTTACCGTAAGCAGACAAGGCTTCAGTCACATCGCCGGTGCCATCTGGACGCGATACTTTGATCATGTCACCGTCTCGAATTTGTCTAATCGTTGCTCTTGGCACGGGTAAACCAATCGCCACTTCTGGGCAAAAAGATTTATATTCAACATAATCTGAAAACTCATTGACGCAAAAATGTGAGGTTTTAGAGCTGGAATCAAAACGAACTTTTTGACCCACTAAACATGCGCTGATACCAATTAATAATTTTTTAGCCATTGTATTAACCCTCACTTTACCCTAATAAAAAGAGTCAATCGCAAACGATTGACTCTTATATAAACGGTGCTACGTGATATTGGGATCACAATTACTTGATTTTTTTCGCCTTGAAGCGTTTATTTAGTAAAGCAACCCACCCACAGGGTTTAAAAGCTTGCTAAGCCCCTGAGTAAATTGAAGCTTATCGCTAACCACGGTTAGACATAAACAACCATTCTCGGTAACAGGATTATGGGTATGTTCGCCATCAAGCCAAATAAAATCTCCAGGGTGGTATTCACCCATTTCATCTTTAAAATGACCGTCAAGCAACAGGGTCAATTCATAACCATTGTGAGTATGCTCTGGAATTTTTCCGCCGGGTTTTATTTGTAATAAGCTGGTGTGTACACCCCCTTCATTAAGGTCAACTCGGCTACGATTTAGTTTACCAATGCCAACCCAGTTGCTAAGCGCAACATTGCTTAACGCTCTTGGCAGTTGGTACTCAATCTCATCAACTTTAATTGATTTGGTTGGCGATTGAGTTACTTCGACAATGTCATTATTGGCGGTAATGCTGTTAATCATGTCGTCAATATTGGGTAAAGCGATATCCGCATTTTCGATAAACTCAGAATCACTCATATCGAATTCAAAATGTTCGGCTTGCTCTTCTGTTAAGGCGTTTACTCGTTGCTTACAGTGTGGACAAAAGTCCAGGTGTATTGAGAGAGCGGCACTTAATGATGCTGGTAAGTCACCGCACACAAAAGCATTCAATAACTCTGATTTTGGGTGATGATTAATCATTATGATCTCCAATTTTTAATTTCAATTTATTTAGCGCTAATCTCAATCTCGATTTCACGGTACCAAGGGGTAAATTAAGGTGCTCAGCCAATTGTTCCTGAGACATTTCCATAAAATAGAACCCCTTTATTACCTGTTGTTGATTTGGTGGTAAAGACTTAACGATTTCCGATAGGTGACTGTTTTGTAAATGATCTTCAAATTTATAGTCTTCTGTTTCTTCTGCTTCGACTAATGGCCATATATCATCACTGAGTTGATCTTCTCTTTTGCTGTTCATTTTTCTCAGCAAATCAAAGGTAACATTTCGCATGATGGTATAAACCCAAGTCGTAGGCGCACCTTTGGAGGCATCGTAAAGGTGGGCCTTACGCCACACGTTACTCATGGTTTCCTGTACCACTTCTGAAGCTTGTGCTTTTTCACTAAATTTATTTAATGATATGCGCAGAATTTTAGGTGCGAAGAACTTAAACAAGCAGGTAAACGCTTGCTTATCTCGTTTGCTGGCCACGGCGACTAACCAAAGCGCCAGCTCTTTGTGATTAATGGATTCAGACATCTTATTAGTAATAGTCGCAGAACGAGGTTCTTGCAATTTACCTTTGTTATCTGAGGAATGTAACTGATTCATTTTATTCCTTAATCTATGACCTTTGAAGTGTTTACGGTAGAGCTGAACTTATGGATCACTTTTTATTTTAATTATTTATTGGCAATTTTTTTGGGGTTATGTGTTTTCATAGTCTCTAGGGTCTGTTTATCTTTGGTGATGATTTTTGCAGCGAATTGTTTGGCAATGATATGAATTACATCCATGTAATTCACCCTGCGGGCTTGCGAGAAAAATCATTCCCGATGATTTTTTACAAGTCTTTTTCACTTTGGAATGCTTATTGCCTTTCACATTGAAAAAACGCAGTAGAATTGCCAAACAAACGGTGTCCGTAGGATTCACATCAACAACGACAAAACATAATATTTATATTTTTAGCCAATAAGTAGAAATAACATTCAACTTAAGAACAAAAGGTATACAGCATAGGTCAACAGCCCCTAGTTAAATTTGGCTACCGCCTTCTCCGTTAACAACGTCATTAAAAATTCCATCGCATCAATAAAGGTATTTTGTTTACTAAAATAATCTTTGGTTGCCTGGTTTAACGGTAACAGCTCTAACCAACGAGCACAAACCCAACTAGGCTTAGCGTCAAAATAGTTGTAATAGCCACCATATAGATCGGCTTTCTTGCGACAAATGCTTTCTAATGATTCTACCATTGGGGCCATTATGCTTAAATTGCCAGCAAGCATCCCCTTCGCATTAGTCACAGAGTGTTCTAACAAAAAATCATTGTCTATTGATGCTGATATTTCATCATCTGCCCAGTGGTCGAGAATATTAACGTTTGCCATGCTAACTTGTCCCGGTTGCTCAACAACCGATGATAACTCGACTAGATGTTTGCAGCGAACATCCACCAATAAAAAGCCATCATCACCAGGATAAAAGTCGATTAACTCCATCCAACTCCCCCAATTGGACTCACGTTCTGCAATCGGCTGTGATTTGCAAATCACGAAGCCGTCGGTTTTATCAATATTTTTTATCATCAACACATACTTTTGTTCGAAGATCCTTAATCGGGTGATACCACCGGGCAATAAAAACATCGATAACGGAAACAGTGGTAAATACATAATTCCTCTCTTTATAGGTATCGTAGGTATTGAGGAGAGTGAAGGCACTCAAAGTATGAGTGCCTTGCTGAGGTGAGTGATCACTACCTCTTTACATTTCAGGTAAAGCGACATCGCCGACAACAACCGCATCAATAACATGGATTACGCCATTAGTCGTGTAGATATCTTTAAACGTAATGTTCGCACCACCAAACATTAGCATGTCCGTTTCACTGTCAATACTGATAGCAATTTGGGCACCTGAGGCCGTCATGGCGTTACCACCATTTAGCGAATAGGCTGTTATAGAATCGACTGCCGCACCAGATACAACGTGCTGCAATAAAATATTAGATAGTACGTCGGGGTTGGCTAGTAACGACGCCAGAATATCAGCATCAATCATGTCGAATGCATCGTCCGTTGGCGCAAATACGGTAAAATTACCGCCTTCATCACCAAGGACTGCATCTAAATCTGTTGCTTTTAACAGACTCACTAAAGTATTAAAGCTACCCGCGGCAACAGCCGTCTCGACAATATTCATTGTTGGCATATCCATATCTTCAGGTGGTAAAAGAACCGCATCAATGACATGAATGATGCCGTTATCGGCCATAATATCGGTCATGGTCACGGTTACCGTGTTTACCAATAAGTTACTGCCGTCTAAAGACAAACCAACATCATCACCATTTACCATGGTTACGGTCATGCCTGCACTGGCAATCGCGGCCTCGGCATCTACAGAACCGGCAATCACATGATATGTCAGGATATCAGATAACTTATCTGTGTCTGCCAACAGGCCATTAATGGTATCCTCACCCAATAAGGCAAACGCATCATCGGTTGGTGCAAATACAGTGAACTCAGCATCCATGTCGTCTAACACAGCATCCAAACCGGTTGCTTGTAATGCCGCAACTAAAGTATTAAATGAACCAGCGCCTACGGCTACATCAACAATGCTTACAGGTGGTACAGGAAGGTCTAATTCACCCGTAACAACGGCATCAATTACGTGAATCACACCATTGGTTGTATAGATGTCTTTCATTACAATGTTGGCATTGCCAAACATTAACATATCTGTGTCACTGTCGATGCTAATTGAAATTTCCGCACCTGAAGCCGTCATCGCTTTAGCACCATTAAGGGTATAGGCGGTTACTGAGTCTACAGCAGCACCAGAAACGACATGTTGTAATAGAACCGCAGAAAGCGCATCCGTGTCATTTAATAATAACTGTAGTACTTCATCATCAATCATTGCGAAAGCCGCATCTGTTGGCGCAAAAACGGTGAAGTCAGTATCGGCATCAGCTAAGACACCATCAAGACCAGCGGCTTGCAATGCGGTTACCAGAGTATTAAATGAACCTTGTGCAACCGCCGTTTCAACAATGTTCATATCTGGCATGTCCATGTCTTCCGGTGGAATTAACACCGCATCAAGCACATGAATAACACCATTGTCAGCCATAACGTCTGTAGCAGTAACATTTGAGGTGTTTACTAATAAGTTACTACCATCTAATGATAAACCAATGCTATCACCGTTTGCAGTGGTAACTAGGCTATCGGTAGATTGCGCAACACCAATAGCGGCATCCGATTTTACGGTTGCACCGCTAATAACATGATACAGAAGGATATCCGATAATTTGTCCGTATCATTTAGTAATGCATCAATAGTGTCTTGACCTAATTTCGCAAAAGCATCATCGGTTGGCGCAAAGACAGTAAACTCACCATCAAGGTCGGCTAATACGGTATCAAGACCAGTTGCTTGTAGGGCGGCTGCAAGGGTATTGAAAGAACCTGCGCCAACAGCAACATCAACAATACTCATAGGCGGTGTAGGTAATTCAACATCGGCAATGACAACCGCATCGATTACGTGGATAACACCATTGGTGGTGTAAATATCTTTATCGCTGATTGGCGCCCCACCAAAAGATAGCATGTCTGTTTCACTGTTAATGCTAATTGGGATCATAGCACCTGATGCGGTTGTCGCAGCGGCGCCATTTAGAGAGTAAGCGGTAACCGAATCAACTGCCGCGCCCGAAACAACGTGCTGGAGTAAAATACTTGAAAGCACATCGGGGTTATCTAATAACAATTGAATGGTACTTGGGTCAATCATCGCAAACGCGTCATCAGTTGGTGCGAAAACCGTAAATTGGCTACCTTCATCGGCAAGTACCGCATCAAGACCGGTCGCTTGTAACACGCTAACCAACGTATTAAAAGAACCCGCTGATACTGCGGTATCAACAATATTCATGGTTGGCATGCTCATATCTTCAGGTGGAATTAACACGGCATCGATAACATGAATAATACCGTTATCCGTCATAATATCCGTAGTAATGACCGTTGCGGCGTTAACTAAGAGGTTATCACCATCTAGGGAAAGGCCTACGCTGTCCCCATTAACCATGGCAACCGTCATACCCGCACTGCCAACAGCAGCTTCAGCATTTACCGCACCAGCAATTACGTGGTAGGTAAGGATATCGCTTAGGGTATCCGGATCAGCTAGTAGTGCATCAATGGTGTCCTGGCCTAAGAGGGCAAATGCAGCATCGGTTGGCGCAAAAACGGTAAAGCTTGCATTAGGATCATCTAGGGTAGCATCTAACCCAGTTGCTTGTAATGCAGCAACTAGTGTAGTGAAGCTGCCATTATCTACGGCAACATCAACAATGGTATTTGGTTCTGGATCGGGACTTGGCACTTGGGCAACGGAGCTTGAACTGCTGCCACCGCTATCACCACAAGCAGTGACGAATGCAACAAGCATCATCGAACTTAGTAATTTATTGATCGGCTTCATTTTGTTTTCCTCGTTGTATTATCATGAGCAAATATCATTACGCGAGGAATAAAAAACCAGATCAGTTATTTTTTTAAACGGCTGAAAATACTTGAATAAAAAAATGGCTTAAATAAAAAAACCGCCTATTTATTCAATAGACGGTTTTCAACTTTCTTATTAAAGAATCAGTAACTTACTTAGCTATCGCCGTTGCCAGTTCCGATGAGTCTTCATTTAATACAATATGATAAACATTTTCTTTGATGGCTAAAATTGAGCTTACATTAGCAAGTTTTGTCGTTAACGTGTTCAGTGTTTGTTGCTCAACTTTACTTTGCAGTTCAACACGAATTCGATTACCTGCACAGGCTTGGGCGCTGTTGATATTCTCTGTTCCACCGAATGCCGAAATCAGTTGCTCGGCCTGCTTATTAGCTTGCTCAGAAACGGCTACAGGTGCTGCTGCAGTTTCTGGCTGTGCATTAGAAACCGTTGCGGTTACATGCGCCCCGCCAGAAGCAATAACCGCTTCCATTTCAGTACGTAATGTTTCCGCAATTGTCCCCATTATGGCTTGCACACCATTACCCATGACAATCACACCCGATGCGCCTAATTGCTTAAGTTTGTCTTTATCAACCAAATCAACATCGGCAACCTGGATGCGCAATCGCGTAATACATGAGTCCAATGTGGTAATGTTTGCTGGTCCACCATACGCTTGAATCACTTGTTTGGCTTTTTCAAACCCTTCCACATCGATCAGTTCAACCGTATCATCTTCCTCTTCACGACCAGGAGTAGCTAAATTAAACTTGGTAATAACAAAGCGGAAAGATACGTAGTAAATTGCTGCATAACCGGCACCTAATAGCATGAACAACCACAGTTTTTGTGCATTCGCAGATAGGATAAGAAAATCAAATAAACCGTGAGAAAATGACGTACCGTGAACGATATCTAACGCATTCGTTAGGAAATACGCCGACGATGCTAAAACCATGTGTAATAGGTACAACAATGGCGCAACAAACATAAACGAGAATTCTAATGGCTCAGTGATCCCGGTTAAAAACGAGGTTAGCGCCACCGAAATCATGATGCCGCCAGTTTTCATTCGGTTTTCAGGCTTAGCACTATGCCAAATAGCAATAGCGGCAGCGGGCAAACCAAACATTTTAAACATGAAACCACCGGCTAATTGACCAAAACCATTACCCGCGGCACGTGATACTTCATCCGCTTGTAAGTAACAGTTTAAAACGCCGGTTACCGCTTCGCCTGAGGCGTTAACACAGTTACCCGCTTCAAAGAAGAATGGTACGTTCCAAATGTGATGCAAACCAAACGGGATAAGGCCACGCTCAATGAAACCATAAATGGCAAACGCCACTTCAGGGTTCTGGTTGGCAGCCCAATGAGAGAAAACAGCTAACTGCGCCCCAATTGGTGGCCAAATAATCGATAAAACAATACCTAAGATAATGGTACCAACACCGGTGGCAATTGGCACAAAGCGCTTACCAGCAAAGAAACCTAAGTACTGCGGTAATTGAATTTTAAAATAACGATTAAACATGTAAGCGGCGACACCACCGGCAAGAATACCGCCAGCGACCCCGGTTTTATAGGTTTTCATAATGGCTTCAATATCTGACTCGGCCAACACTTGACCGGCAGCGATCATGCCATCAATATTGACTTGTGCCATCACATTTAAGGTCGCCACCATGATGCCATAACCAACAATAGCAGCTAATGCTGCAACACCATCGTTATTTGCAAACCCTAAGGCAACACCCACGGCAAAAAGCAGTGGCATTTGATCAAATATCGAACCACCGGCATTTTTCATAACCGATGAAACAATTTCCGGTAAAAAACTAAACTCTGCCGCACCAACACCTAATAAAATACCGGCAATAGGTAAAACCGAGACCGGCAGCATTAGCGCCTTACCGACCTTTTGTAATGAAGCAAATAAGTTACTTGCAATACTCATTTAAACATTTTCCTTATAATTTGTGCACTTAAAGCGCTTCACTGATTAACGTTTTAACGGCAGCTGTAGAATCACACTGCAATGCTTTTTGTGCTAAGGCTTCACATTCGGCCTTATTCAGTGCTCTAACACGATGTTTCGTTTCAGCTACGGCATTAATCTGCACTGATAACTCGTTTACACCTAGTCCGACTAAAATCGGTTGCGCTAACGGCTGAGCCGCCATGCCACCACAAACGCCTACCCAACGGTTATGCTTGCGGGCACCTTTAACGGTAAGATCAATCATGCGTAATACCGCCGGATCTAAGTTATCGGCGAGTGGCGCTAATCGTGCATTACCACGGTCGATGGCTAAAGTGTATTGCGTTAAGTCATTGGTGCCAATTGAGAAAAAGTCAGCTTCTTGGGCCAAAATATCGGCCATTAAGGCTGCAGATGGCACTTCAATCATCACCCCAAGTTCTACACCCGTTATACCTAATTTTTCGCTTTCTTCATTAAGCACTTTACGGGCCAGTTTAAGCTCGTGCAAATTGGCGATCATCGGCAACATAATACGTAACTTCTTGCCAACCGATGCTCTTAATAACGCTCTAAATTGAACACGTAAGATTTCTGGACGGTCTAAAGAAATGCGAATACCACGCTCGCCAAGGAATGGGTTTTCTTCTTCTGCGATTGGAATGTAAGCTAATGGCTTATCACCACCAACATCCAATGTACGTACAATGGCAGGCTTATCTTCACCTAAACCTTCTAACATGGTTTTGTATGCTTGGTATTGCTCTTCTTCGGTTGGTGCCGTTAACCGGTCCATAAACAAAAATTCACTGCGCAATAGACCAATGCCATCCGCACCCTGCTCGGCTGCAACTTTTGCATCATTTACATCACCAATATTAGCAGCCACTTCAACATGAACCTTGTCTAATGTTAAGGCTTGCTCGTGGGCTTTTTCCATCGCTAAGGCTTTTAACTCTTTTGCCTGTGTGCGTTGTGCTTCTAGTGCTTGCAATGCTTCTTCACTAGGGGCAACTAACACCACACCTTTGCTGGCATCAACCGATAGTTGCACATCGTTTGCAATATCTAAGACACTTTCATCAACAGCGGCCAGCATAGGAATACCTAATGAACGGGCAATAATGGCAACATGCGATGAAGCACTGCCACCACTGGTTAAAATAGCAACCACATTGTCTTTATCTAAAGCCGAGACCTGCGATGGCGTTAAATCTTTGGCAACAAGCACAGATTGAGCCGGGATGTTTTTCAGTGGTTGCTCGGTTTTATTCAGCAATTGACGTAATACTCGAACGCCAACATCGCGTAAATCGGCAGCACGTTGTTGCATTAATGGGTTGGCTAAGCCTTCTAAAATATGGACTTGCTCATTGATGGCAATTTGCCATGCCGCCGGTGCACTGTATTCTTGCTCAATATGCTCAACGGTTGAGTTAACCAGAGCCGGATCATTTAACAACTCAACATGCGCCGATAAGATCTCAAACTGCTGAGTGTTATTATTGGCTTTATGCTCTTTAACCGCTTGTTCAAGCTGTCTATTCGCTTGTTGTAAGGCGTTATTAAACTGCTGCTGCGAGGCATTAATGTCCGATGATTTCTCAGGGTAATCAAAGGTTTCTTCAACAAACTGCCACACTTTACCAACCGCAACACCATCTGAGGCCGTAACCCCTTTTAATTTGCTGGTATCAAGATTTTTAGGAAACAGTAAAGACGCTTCTTGTTCAACCGTTTCTTGCTCAACAGCAGCGGCTTCCACTTCTTCACCAAGGCCAGAAAGCACGGCTTGCTCTAGTGCCGTAAGTGCCGCTTGGGCATCGGGGCCATCGGCCGAAAAGCTTACTTCGTCGGAAAATTGAATATTTAACGCCATAATAGCGGTTAAGCTTTTGGCATTCGCGGTGCGCTGAGCGGCAATAATGTTAATCGTACCGGCAAATGTTTTGGCGATTTGCACAATATGCGCAGAAGGTCGGGCATGAATGCCCGTAGGGTTGGCTACACTCACTTTGTTTGAGTGCAATGTCTCGGTTGGCTCGGCCAATGTTTCTTGTTCACCGCCAAATGACACACACATTAATGGCTGTTCAAGTGATGTAACATCGGATGAGCTAATATCAAGTTTGCTAATTTTATCCTGATCGGTGATTAGCACCGGTGTAATTAAACTGGCCGCGTTTAATGCTACATTATCAAGATCAAATTCGATAAGCGTATCGCCACGCTTAACCATTTGCTCTGTTTCAACTTTAACGGTAAAGCCTTCACCTTTAAGTTTGACGGTATCAATACCGACATGAATTAATAATTCCACACCCGCAGCCGTTTCTAGTGACACAGCGTGATGCGCAGGATGCACCATAACCACTTTTGCATCACACGGGGCTCTTACTATGCCTTCATAGGGATCGATTGCGACACCGTCACCTACCATTTTTTCGGCAAAGGCAGGATCTGGTACTTTGTTTAAGGGGATTAACTTCCCTTTAATAGGCGGAAATAATTCCAACGTATTCTTTTCTACTTTTTTTGACACTTAGATTCTCCGATTAGAAAACATACGACGCTTCAATCCCCTTGGTACTTTTAGCAACAAAAAATGCTACTATGCCCAAACATCGTACCTGTATAAAATTGTGACCTTTTGACAATGCATGTAAAAGACATGCCAATAATAGTAGGACAACTATTGGCAATCTTTAATGAAAATCAACTTATGTTGCATTAACGTCGAATTTTAAGCAATGCCAATATAACGACGCAGGATTATTTTGCGGTGAGATGGTTTAATGAGGAGGTAAAATTACCTCCCCTTTTAAAATGTGCTGAATTTACATGCGCTGAAACTGGTAAACCGAGCCCAGGTTCATGATTTTTGTTAACTCTTCAAGGGCATTGCGAGATTCAATCACCAATTGAGGATCGCGTAAGTCATCAAAAGTAAGCGTATCTCGGTAATGCTTATTTACCCAAGCCGTTAACTTGCCATAAAGTTCATCGGTTAACAGGCAATTTGGATTAACCGCCTCAAGTTCAGACTGGGTAAGGGCAACACGCAATCGCAAACAAGCAGGTCCTCCACCGTTTTTCATGCTCTCATTGACATCAAAATATTTTACCTCCTTAATCGGGCTGTTTTCGGCAAGCAAACTGTCCAAGTAAGCTTTTACCCGAGGGTTTTGTCGACAATGCTCAGGGGCAATAATGACCATGCTATCGTCATTTAAGGTAATAATTTGCGTATTAAACAAATAGGTATTTACACAATCTTCCACGCTTACTTGCGAGGTGGCTACCTTAATAAGATGTAACGGTTTGCTCGACACGTTGGCAAACTTCTCGGTTAAATCGCTCACGAAGTTATCATGGTCTAAAAAGGCCTGTTCATGATAAAAAAGGACGTTTTGATTGCCCACGGAGATCACATCATTATGAAATACCCCTTGGTCAATCACATCCGGATTTTGTTGAACGAAAACCACATGCTCGTCACGCAAACCGTGCAATCGGGCTACGGCTTTACTCGCTTCAAGTGTTTGTCTGGCATCATAACGCTGCGGCTTAGGCATGCTTTGATTAAATGCATGTTTGCCATAAGTAAAGATTTCAATTCCTTGCTCACCATATTCACCACACAAACGCGTATGGTTGGCTGCCCCTTCATCGCCAAAATGGTCATTATCATTAAGATGTTGATGATGACTAAAATGTGAGTCAGACCCAAAAATAGCGCGTAGTACATTACCGGTAATTTCTGGCTCTAATGAGCGATGAAATTTATTGGTTAAATTGGCTGGGGTAAAATGTACTTTCCGATCATCGGTATCGGCTGAAGGCGAAACCGTTGCGGCATTGGCCGTCCACATGCTTGAAGCACTACAACAGGCAGCAAGTAAGGAAGGTGCTTTTTTATAGGCTTGTTCTAAAATATTGGCTTCGGTGCCATTAAAGCCCAATCGTTTTAACGCGTAAATATCGGGACGTTCTTGCGGAGGAATGACCCCTTGGATCATCCCTAGATCGGATAATGCTTTCATTTTAGCAAGACCTTGTAACGCGGCACTTTTCGGACTCGAAATTGCGTTGGCATTTTGTTTTGAGGCAACATTGCCTTCTGAAAGACCGGCGTAATTATGAGTAGGACCAACTAAGCCATCGAAATTGGCTTCAAAATATTTCAAAGAATTCTCCCTTACTTTTCTTCTGTTTTTAATGTGTTTTTACACAATTTACTGCAATTACGGCTATTTTCACAAAAAAGCCAACAATATGCCATTTACTTATTGACTTTAAGGTGAATAATTATTAAATATAAGTTCACAATTAATTAATAAAAATTTTTCTATGTCTGTTTCTACTATTATTCTAAAGCTCCTGCTGGTCGTGGTTTTATTACCAGGGCATGGGTTTTAGCTGAAAACAGATAACACAAATTTTCAACAACAAAACCCTCGCTCACCAAACGAGGGTTTTGTGTTTTAAGGGCATTAAAAAATTTAGAGTTTAGGTTTTAGATTTAAAAAGGGATTAAAATGACAGTTGAACGGTATACAGGTGCGGAGCTACTGATAAAAGCTCTAGCTGAATTAAATGTCGAAAACATTTTTGGCTATCCTGGTGGCTCAGTGTTAGATATTTACGACGCTATTTTTAATCAAAGTGATGTTGGCCATATTCTGGTCCGTCATGAGCAAGCAGCCACGCATATGGCTGATGGCTATACTAGAGCAACAGGTAAAACCGGTGTCGTGCTAGCAACGTCTGGCCCGGGCAACACCAATTGCATTACCGGTATCGCCACAGCTTACATGGACTCAATTCCTATGGTGGTTTTAGCCGGGCAAGTGGCTTCTAACCTAATTGGTGGCGATGCGTTCCAGGAAACCGATATTGTCGGTTGTTCAAGACCCATCGTAAAACACAGCTTCAACTGTCGTGAAATGGCCGAACTGCCGAATGTGATTGCCAAAGCCTTTTATTTAGCCGAAACCGGTCGCCCAGGCCCGGTAGTGGTTGAGTTACCAAAAGATATATTAATCCCAGATAATACCGCCGAATTTGTGATGGAAAAAGACGTGCGCATGCGCTCGTACAACCCCAACATTAAAGGGCACAGCAAACAAATTAAAAAAGCGGTTGAGAAAATTTCTAATGCCAAAAGACTGGTGGTATACACTGGTGGTGGCATTGTAATAGCTAACGCATCTGAAAAATTAACCGCCCTTGTAGAGCGACTAAACGCGCCTTGTACCAATACCTTAATGGGCCTAGGTGGCATTAGTGGCTTGCATGACAACTTTATCGGTATGTTGGGTATGCATGGCTCAGTTGAAGCAAATAAAGCCATGGGCAGAGCCGATGTTATTTTAGCCTTAGGTGCCCGCTTTGATGACCGTGTAACCAACAAGGTAGAGAAGTTCTGTCCAAATGCTAAGATAGTCCATGTTGATATTGACCCAACCTCGATTTCGAAAACGGTTAGTGCGCATGTCCCAATCGTTGGCCTTGTTGATGTGGTAATCGATCAACTTATGGCAGAGCTGGATGAGATTGGCCATCAGCCAAATCAACAACAATTTAGCGATTGGTGGCAAGAAATTAACGAATGGCGAAAACTGAACAGCTTTAGCTATGAAAAATCCGATACGGTAATAAAACCACAACAAGTGGTTGAGTCCATTTATAAGCATACCAATGGCGATGCGTATGTCTGCTCAGATGTGGGCCAGCATCAAATGTTTGCCGCCCAATATTACCCATTTAAAAAGCCAAGACAATGGATTAACTCCGGTGGCCTAGGCACCATGGGGTTTGGCTTCCCTGCCGCCATGGGGGTAAAAGTCGCATTTCCTGATGCCCATGTTGTATGTGTTACCGGTGATGGTTCTATTCAAATGAATATTCAAGAGCTGTCTACCTGCCTGCAATATAATTTACCCGTGGTGATTGTTTCACTAAACAACCGCTCTTTGGGCATGGTAAGACAATGGCAAGATATGATTTATGGTGGACGTCACTCTTCTTCATACATGGAATCTTTACCTGATTTCGTTAAGTTGGTGGAAGCATACGGGCATGTTGGTATGCAAGTAAACCACCCTGATGAACTTGACGGTGCCATCAAAGAAGCCTTTGAAATTAAGAATCGATTGGTGTTTGTTGATGTATTAGTGGATGAAACAGAGCATGTTTACCCAATGCAAGTACGCTTTGGTGCTGTTGATGAAATGTGGCTTAAAAAAGGAGTAAAACTATAATGCGTCGAATTATTTCCATCTTATTAGAAAATGAACCAGGGGCATTATCGCGCATTGTTGGCCTTTTCTCTCAACGTGCTTTCAATATAGAAAGCCTTTGTGTTGCAGAAACCGATGAGCCAACCATTTCAAGGATCACTATTTCGACCTTTGGCGATGACCAAGTTTTGGAGCAAATCACCAAGCAAGTAAATAAATTGGTCGATGTGATTAAGGTTGCTGACTTAACTGAGCGTTCTCACATTGAGCGCGAAATCATGCTCATTAAAGTGTTAGCAATGAACGATAAATCACGTACCGAAGTGAAACGCATTGCCGATATCTTCCGTGGCAACATTATTGATGTGGGTAAGCAAATTTACACCATTGAGATCACCGGTGATGAAGACAAAATCTCCTCATTTATCAAAATATTGAATAATGAAACCGAGATCATAGAAGTCGTTCGCTCTGGTACCGTTGGTATTGCTCGAGGCGACAAAGCACTGCGAATTTAAGACCAAGTCTAGCAATGCACATTGTAAAAGCTGAGAAGTCGGATAAAAAGCCCCTAAAACGTTTTTATAAACAGCAGGGCTATCCGGCTTCTTTTATTGGGGCTGATAAAAGTTATTTTATTAAGGATAACTCAGGTAACTTCATTGCTGCAGTTATCTTGTCGAGGGTTAGTGACGTTGAATTTTTACATGCGTTATGTGTAGATAAACAGTTTAGAAAGCAAAAACTGGCAAGTAAACTTCTTAAATATTGTCATAGTCAATACGCAAATATCTTGTGCTTTGCTGATGCTAAACTTGAGCCTTTATATCTAAAAAATGGCTTTAGGCAGGTGAACCAAGAAGCCATTCCAAGTGACTTAAAAAATCGGTGGCTAAGCTATTTAGCTAAGAGTATACAACTGCGCATCTTTACTAACATTTATCGGTAACAGCACCAACTAATGGCAGCTCGCCGTTTTCAAGATTGACATAATAACTAAAGCAACCATCAAGTACATAGCCATTAGGCCAGATATACGTTGCTTTGCCGCTAATATGCCCTGGTATTGCTGGACCTCTGCCGTTGACTAATTTACCTACCATACAGAAGTCATTAAATTCACATGAGCGAGAATTGCTTTGCCAATAAGTGGTATAAGAAGAAGGCGTTTTAATATCTAAAATCTTATTCATGGTCGATAAATCCCCCTCAGGGTAGCCGCCTTTTAGAGGGATATTTACACCTGCATAGTCAACCGATGTTGTTGAGGCATCAATTTGCCGTTTTGCTTCAACAAAGGTTACAGCCGTATGGATATCGCCAGCGATCTTTTTCATCACATTACTGGTGGCATCACTGCTTATATCAGTGAACTACCCAGCGACTAAAGATCACTGGGCTTCTACAGTCTAGCTTTTGGGGCTAGGCTGCTTCTTTTTTCTCAACTCCCATAGCAAACTTCGATTGCTCGAAGACTTTCGTTTTATTAGCTGATTTCTGCTGAGATGTGGGATTAACCCTGGCGACCACTCCAGCCGCAATTAAGTCAGTTTCACCTGTTTTTGCTATGCTTTTAGCCGCAGACAGGTCGCGGCTTTGGTAGGTTTTACAAGCCTTGCAAGTGAAATATCTTTCGTTCAATGTTAGCGCATGGTGCTCGTCGCATTTACAGCAAATCCCTGTGGATTTTTCATATCGACCAATTTCGTGATAGAGCTTACCTTCAAGCTCAGCTTTATATTTCGTAAGCTGAGTGATTAACCCCATCACGTTATCGGCAACCATGCTACCATTGAACTGTTGCATCCCTTTAACGTTCAAATCTTCGAACACTAAAATATCACTCTCATTGGTTATCTGGCGTGAGGTTTCGTGGGCAAAGGCGAATCTTTGCCTTGAGATTTTACCGTGTAATTTATTGATGCGTTGCTTGGTTTTTTGCCAGCGATTTGAGCCTTTCTTTCGGCGTGCAAGCTGACGTTGTAATTGATTTAACTTCTTTCTTGACTGCTTTAAAAATTTTGGATTGTCGGCTACAAAACCATTTGAGCCAACCACCGTTTGTTTTGAATTAATGTCAAAACCAGTAATTGATTTTAAAACGCGAAGCGCCGTTTTACATTCGACTTCCTGAGTGATACTGCATTCCCATTTTCCGTGACGATACTGAACGGTTACTGTCTTGATTTTACTCACTAAGTCGCGATGAAGAACAATTGGCACCCTGCCAACCTTAGGGATGCTGATAGCACCGTTCTCTATGCGGATGCAGTTAGAATTGTTGACCGCACGAAACGAGTCATTGTGAAGCTTTTTCTTTTTGTATGACACTTTGTGCTTTGGGAAGCGCTGCAATCGCCCTTTTGAAAATGCGTTTTTCATCGCGGTTTCTAAATCACGAGCCACTTGCTGACCTGCCGCAGAGTCAAACGCTTTAATCCATCCAAACTCTTCAAAAGGCTTTATCTCTTTAAGGAGTGTAGCCATTTCTTTGTAGAACAAAAACGTTTTATCGTATTCATATCGACGCATATTTTCAGACAACAATAGATTCCAGATCCCTCGCGCTGTCGCGCCAAACTCAATGAGTTTGGTTTCTTGTTCTGCTATGGGCTTGAGCCTATAGTTGTATCTGAGCATCTTTTTCATACACTGTATAGTCTACTGTATGTAATCGAATTATCAAGATGGAATATGAGACTAAATCACACTGTAAATTTCTAATAGCGCTACATTTAATCTTGGTTGTGAAATATAGAAAGCAATTATTGAGTGGAATGCTAGGGCAATTCGTGAAGAGAGCAATTATGGAACTGTCTGCAAGTTCAGACTTTACAGTTGAAGAGATTGAAATCGACAAAGATCATGTCCATGTTTTGATGACAATATCTGTGAAATACAGTGTATCTGAGCATGTGCGAAACATTAAACAAATGACCAACCATAAGATCTGGCATTACGCTCCGGACTTGAAAAGACAGTTTTGGAAGGAGAAAACGTTTTGGTCGGACGGGTATTTTGCTTGTTCCGTTGGAAATGATAGTGCAGAAACAATCAGGAAATACATTCAGGAGCAAGGCTAGCGATTCATCCCAGTGACTAAAGATCACTGGGTTTTCTCGCTAGTTGATCGATAAATTTCGGTAACGCCGTTGCTGCTAAAATAAACATTCAAGCCAATTTATTAGCTTACGCTTGGCTAGGGAAAATGAGCGACATTATGACTAGGGTCTGTTTATCTTTGGTGTTGATTTTTGCAGCGAATTGTTTGGTGATACTATGAATTACATCCATGTAATTCACCCTGAGGGCTTGCGAGAAAAATCATTCCCGATGATTTTTTATAAGTCTTTTTCACTTTGGAATGCTTATTGCCTTTCACATTGAAAAAACGCAGTAGAATTGCCAAACAAACGGTGTCCGTAGGATTCACATCAACAACGACAAAACATAATATTTATATTTTCAGCCAATAAGTAGAAATTACATTCAACTTAAGAACAAAAGTTAGACAACAAAGGTCAACAGCCCCTAGCTAAATTGATGAATAACCTGATTCGAACTACCACGCCATTGTAAACTGGGGTCGGCTTTATCCTGTTCAAACTTTCCATCAATGAGGGTATCGATTAAGGCAACTACTTGCTGCTGCTCGCTGGTTAATTCACTTAACAGATAGCCGGTCCATAACCAGATATCTTTGCCCTGACACTCTTCTTTTACTCGTTTAATGAGTTTGAGTACCGCCGCTAAATTCGCCGGGTGCAAAGGATCACCTCCAGAAAGTGACAAGCCTCGTTTTTTAATACGATCATCGTTTAGATCGTTAATGATCTTATCTTCCAATGCCTGAGTATACAAATGTCCAGAGCTTGGGTTATGGGTTGCCTGATTATAGCAACCCCGACACTGATGAATACAACCAGAGACAAACAGGCTACAGCGCGTCCCTGGTCCATTTACAACATCGACAGGATGATATTGGTGATAATTCATCAGTGGTATTCCAAAGGTTATAAATGTTTTACTCGGCGGATAACTTCTTCTTGTTTACCGAAGTTAAACGGTCTTGAATCAGGACTGCCTAAATAACCACATACACGACGAGTAACCGACACTTTAGTGGTGTCATGGTTACCACATTTCGGGCAAGTAAAGCCTTTACTGGTACTGTTAAACTCGCCGGTATAGCCACACTCATAACATTCATCAATTGGTGTGTTGGTACCATAATAAGGTACGCGGCTATAGCTGTAGTCCCATACATTTTCTAAGGCTTCAATATTGTTTTGCATATTTGGAAACTCGCCATAACAAATAAAACCACCACTGGATACTTCTGGGTATGGCATTTCAAAATCAATTTTATCGTATGGATTCACTTTCTTTTGCACATCAAGGTGAAAACTGTTGGTGTAATAACCTCTGTCCGTTACGCCTTCAATGACACCAAATTCTTTGGTATCAATCGCACAAAAACGATTACACAAGTTCTCACTTGGGGTGCCATACAAACTAAACGCATAGCCCGTCTCTTCAGCCCATTGATTAACCGCCGATTTCATGTACTGGATAATTTCAACGGCGTGCGAGCGCATGGTTTCATCATCGAACAAATGTTTTTCTTGACCACACAAAGCGGTTAACGCTTCATGAACACCGATATACCCTAACGAGATAGAGGCACGACCATTTTTAAAGATTTCAGCGATGTTATCATCAGCATTTAAACGCACCCCACAAGCACCTTCCATATACAGAATGGGGGCAACCCGTGCTTTTACATTTTCTAGGCGCTGCAGGCGGGTTTCTAACGCTCGGCGTGCAAGCAGTAACTTTTCATCAAGTAACTGATAGAATCCAGCTAAATCACCCTTCGCTTGAATGGCAATCCGTGGCAGGTTCAAACTCACAACACCTAAGTTATTTCGACCTTCATGAACAAGCTGACCTTCTTCTTCGTAGGTATTTAAGAAGCTGCGACAGCCCATAGGGGTTTTAAATGACCCGGTCACCTCAACCACTTTATCGAAGTTCAAAATATCTGGGTACATGCGTTTAGAAGCACATTCAAGGGCCATTTGCTTGATATCATAATTGGCATCACCCTGTTGGTGATTTAAGCCGTCTTTAATGGCAAACACCAATTTAGGGAATATCGCGGTTTTGCTGTTTTTACCTAAACCGGCAATTCGGTTTTTCAAAATAGACTGTTGGATTAATCGCGATGCCCAACTGGTGCCTAAACCAAAACCAAAGGTAACAAACGGCGTTTGTCCATTGGCGGTATGTAACGTATTTACTTCATACTCAAGGGATTGGAAGGCATCAAAACATTCTTTTTCGGTTTGCGCATTAGCAAATAACTCAGGCTCTGCAATGCCCCACTCTTTCGCTGTCTTAAAATGCTTTTCATAACTGGTTAACACGTAAGGCTCTAACACTTCGTCAATACGGTTAATGGTAGTGCCGCCATATATGTGACTTGCCACTTGGGCAATGATCTGTGCCGTTACGGCGGTAGCAGTAGAAATGGATTTAGGGGTTTCGATTTCTGCATTGCCCATTTTAAAGCCTTTGGTCAACATGCCTTGTAAATCGATTAGCATGCAGTTAAACATAGGGAAAAATGGAGCGTAGTCGAGATCATGGTAATGAATATCACCATTGTCATGCGCCTGGACGATATCTCTTGGCAAGATATGTGTTTTCGCGTAATGCTTAGCAACAATGCCAGCCAGTAAATCACGTTGAGTTGGAATGACCTTGCCATCTTTATTGGCATTTTCATTAATCAGTTCCAGATTACTTTCTTCGAGCAAACCATCAATTTCACGGGTTAACACACTTTGCTTTTCACGTGCGATATCACGTTCATGTCGATATTCAATGTAAGCGCGAGCCAATGCTTTATGCTCGCCCTGCATTAATTCATTTTCAACTAGGGTTTGAATTTCACCAATATGGATTTCGTCAATACCGTCAAGCTTTGATTCGACTGCCAATGCAACATTTAACGCGTAAATAGCAATTTCTTTACTTACTTTATTCGCTGCACTTTCTACCGCCGCCTGTATTCTATCCCTTGAAAACGGGGCTCTTGAGCCATCACGCTTGATTACAATTGGTTTCACTATATATCCCTCAGTTTTTAATAATTATATGCTTGACAAACAGACACCATATATGGGTACGCTTTTATTCAATAACACTATATGTTGTGTCTATATTAAACTCTGTGCAGAGGTAACGAGCATTGATCTAAATCAAGCAAACAAAGCAACTGAACAAGTTATAGCAATTAGGATATTTTTTTAAGCAGCTCAGATTTACATCGTTACTTAATATTTCGCTTGAACACTAGACAGATTAACAATCGCTACATTTAAACGTTGCGCAATATTTATGCAACAGCAAAGCAAAGTTTACGAAACTTAGCCAATTATTAAATCGAAATAAATATGACAAATAAGTGATCCAAAACATCGACTTCTTACGTAATCGGTTGGATACATTTGTTTTTACGTACATTTGTATATTTACCCCCATACACTAGACTTTTAATTCATACCAAGACTATGTAGCAAATAATACTTGATAATAGGATTAAATTGAGATTATAAATTGGTGGAGAATGCCTTCCCCGTTAATCGCTCCTGCTTTGCTTTTTTCGATAGCCATAACAACGCTGTACTCCATTGCTCACTTTTGAGCTTCTATAGATTAAATTTGAACTTTGCATTATTAACAACAATGTCATTGATTGATCAGACAATAATATGATCTTGGTATTTTTTTAAAGCTTGCAGTTATGAACTTAACAATAATGTGAATAGATCCAGAATCGGAGAACGATTGTGAACAGAAATAAAAATACCTTTCTAGTTGTTTGTTCCATGATATTTATGGCAATCAATACGTTTAGCTCAAATGCATTAGCAATAACCGCTGATGAAAAGCGATTCTTACAGGACGTTAGAAATACTCTTTTTTCAGGCAGCAGTATTTTATCGGCCATTAATTAAACAAGCATTAATGGCGAAAGTCGCCCCATATTTCCTTATGACTTGGACAACCGAAGTTTAATCCTATGGAAAATACCTGCAACTCAAGTAGCAGCGTTTAGCAATGAAATAGGCTTACAACAACCTTTTCAATTAACGACGTCGACAAGTTTATTTGGTGCTGCAACGCCAACGCATCGAAGCCGTTTTTTACAACACCTTGAAAGTAGTCATTTGGGTTGGTTAGCCGAAAGGCTATTTCCCGAAGATTACTATGTGATAGCCGATATTGGTAAAGCCAGTCGGTTAGAATCAGGCTGGAAGGTCGAATTTAAAACCATGGTCAATACCCCATTTGATCAAACACCGAGACTCTATCGCTTTGCCGCTTTTTGGGCACAACCTGGCGTAGATTTATTAAAAATAGGGCCACTACAAGGCGCATTATTCAATGTAAATGAGCTTAATCACTCATGGCAAGGATCTATGGCAACGACTGAAGGGGGGCTTAGTTGGCAATCTAAAAACCTAAAAAGAGGTAAAAACCTCAAACTCAGTAAAGCCTACCTTGATGCAGCAGAGCTGACGTTTGCAGCAAATGGTGCTGCAGCAAGATATTTTTATGATGGTAGCTCGGTGAGTAATAAATTGACCTACTTACGTGCAAAAAACCTACATATCAGCAACAGCTTTCCTTGGGCGCAATATTTATCACCATCGCCTGAAGTATTGTTATTCGATGAAAAGTCAGAATTTTTAATTCAACCGATTACAAGCGAAGTAGCAAGTATAGCCCCTGGTGTTGGCAACTGTGGTGATGTGCAAGCTTCTTCTATTGGTTCCGTCTTATTTACCAATTTAATCGGCTGTGTTTTTGCGCAACTCCCCCCTGAGCAAGTTTTTGCAAAATTATTTGCAACCGCACAAAGCGAACAACAACTATTACCCGATTTACCGGCGATTTATTTTGGCGTTCTAGATTTATATCAAGCACTGCAAGCATCCGTTGGGCAAGCATTACCTAAGTTAACCTTTTCATTATTTGCACAGCCAAAAGCTATTTTTATCAATTATGAAATTAAAAAAGGTAAAGTGAAGAAATTTGAACGTGATTTTTTACCCAAAAGCTTCAAACTGGCAAAGGTTAAGTTTTACCCAGAACAAAAAGAGGCCGTTTATGCCGTTTCCCTCAATGTGTATCAGGCCAAAGGCGACAACCTAGACGGTTACCGGGCTGAGTGGTCTACTTATGTCATAAACCCGGCAGAAGAAAATCCTAAACCAAGGTTTAGTGTGCTTGAAGCACAAACAAACATTCAAGGTTTTGATCCATCGCTTGCTTTACAGAGATACAGCCCTGATATCGTTGTAACCCCAGAGATCCTGCCAAGCTTACTTGAGGCTCCCGCCGATAATTTTGTTTATGAGATGAACGATAAAAACATCGTCATTGAAATTACGGATGAAGAGGAACAAATCGAAGTGAACGTAAACATTGCTTACCCGAACGAAAAACGAATATTACACACCATGCCCACAACCGATTGGATGGAAGCGAATGATTTCGTTTATTGGGGTGAAGTGGCCGATATCCTCAAGTACGATCAAAATGTAATGTTCGCAGAGCTTTTGGTATTTAATAGCAACAAACACGATATTATTAAAGATAATGTTTTTACTGGCTACGTAAAGAAAAAGCCTTTACCAATCATTTTATGGAACAACAAACAAGACTTAGCATTAGAGCCTTGGGGGAATTTAGACTCCATAGTACCTGAGGATGAGTAACTGAAAAATAAAACCTATTTGTGTTATCAACACAAATAGGTATATAAAGAAGCTTATAAAACAACTAAATGACTATGACCTAATCATAGTCATTTAGTATTAAAGCAAGTGACTACTGGCAACCTGTTGATATCGCTGAGTTCATATACATAATTTCACCTGCAGGCTCAAAGTCAGCAACTTTGATATCACCAATGCTGGTCATATAATCAGCAAGCACTTGCGCATCAACAAAGCCTGAATCGATGAATTCAAGTATGGGGTAATCATCACCACCTGATGCACTAAAGCTAGGTACGGTAAATACGTACTGGCCATCTACATCAAATGGTTGACCATCGATACTCATAATATCAACGCTTAGCGCTTCACAATCAACCGTCATTTCTACACCCGATATTTGTGCGTACGCACCTGAGCCCGCTGTTTTAGTGGCCACGCTATTTAAGTAAGTTACAACTTCCGCACCACTCATAGACACCGAACCAATGGTATTGGCAAAAGGTTGAACGGTTAGCACATCTCGGTATGTCACTTCACCGGCTTGAATGGAGTCACGTACACCGCCAGAATTCATAATGGCAAAACCAGCACCGGGTATGGATTGGCGTTGTGCTTCCGCAATAAGGCGTCCCATATTGGTTTGTTGACTTCGAACAACACCGCGATCCCCTTCAAGTTTTCCATCGGTTGTCGCCAGTACTACATCAAGCTCTTCACCGCCTTGCGCTTGATAAGGTGCTAAAACGGAAAGGGTTAATGGATCAGGAATGATTTCATCACCAATAAAGAACTCATTACCATCGGCATCTTCATCCTTTAAGTTAACAGGAATTAACTGGTAGTTCACTAGGGTTAACTCGCCTTCTAAATAAGAGAAATCAGCCCGGCCAACGTATTTACCCCACTCATGAGCCTGAACAATGTAAGTACCATTTTTTTGATCTGGCATACAATCATCACCTGGGCTAAAGTCAGCGTATTCCCCTGAGCCATCAGCTGCGACACATACAGGGTTTTGCGAATGCCCACCGACTATCATATCCAAATCACCGGCATCTAACGATTCCGCTAGCGCTACATCGCCAGGTGCATTACTGCCACTTACTCCATTGGCATAATGTCCCATATGAGTAACCGCAAATACTAAATCAACGGTTTCAGTGGCATGAATTTGGTCGATAACCATATCGGCTTCAACTTTGGGATCTCTAAAATCTAAGCCCCCGACATACTCTGGGTTTGCTAACTTTCCAGTATCTTCAGTGGTTAAACCTAACACCGCAATTTGTACACCATTGACATCAAACACAGTATAGGGAGAGAAAACGCGCTCATCGGTTCCTTCTTTATAAATGTTGGCAGACAAGAAAGGAAACAAGGCTATGCCCTGTTGCATCTCTAAGACTTCCATGGAGTTATCAAATTCATGATTACCTACCGCCATAGCGTCATAACCAAGTAAATTCATGCCTACAAAATCAGGAACAGCATCTTGCAAATCTGACTCTGGTACCCCGGTATTAATATCACCACCGGAAAGTAGCAACACTTCACCGCCGTTAGCTTCGACTTCAGAAGTGATCTGATCAATTAGCGTTTTACGGGCAGCCATACCAAGTTCACCATCTCTATTAGACCAAAAACGACCATGGTTATCGTTAGTATGCAAAACGGTAAATAGGGTTGGGTCCGGAGCAGGAGGAACTGGCTTTTTGTCCGAATTCATTGGGCAACCAGAGAGAAGCACAACCGAGGTTACGAGAGAGGCGAGTAATGTTTTTTTGAATATTTTCATGATAATTTCCTTAGCCTGAGTGACTTGCAAAATTAGCTATTTTGCTAAATTCCCTTAATGTATAGTTTGCCAATTAGATTTAGGCAAACAGCAACGAAAGGCTTATATTCACAGTATTCTGTAGCGGAACTAAAAATTAAAGAACTATCAATTAATTAGAAAAATACACTGACAGATATTCAAAATATTAATTTATAAAATTATTTGTACGTAAATGATTTTAGCTAGTGACGATATATTGTGATGATAATTAACGCACGCTATCTACAAAATAAAAAAAAGTACACAGTCATCCCCCACGAGCCAAAGCGAGATGAGGGACCTCCTCTAGGCACAGTGTACATCGAATGAAATCACTGTTTTATCGAAAGGTTTTTTTACCAATGCTCAATTTAATGGCTGGAGGTTCCAGATATTCATTATCAATCTTCGCTAGGGCTCAGAGTTGAAAATAAATTCTGGAATGACGTGCAAGGATGCACGAATGCCGTGGTGCCAAGGATGGCAAAGAACGGTGACGTGCAAGGATGCACGAATGCCGTGGTGCCAAGGATGGCAAAGAACGGTGACGTGCATGGATGCACGAATGCCGTGGTGCCAAGGATGGCAAAGAACGGTGACGTGCATGGATGGCCTCATGGATGAGCACTTTTTATCGGTGACGGTGTATTTTTAATGAATGTGCGCTAAGTTTATAGATGGAAACAGTGCACCATCAATCCCTAAACAGTATCAGAAACAATACAACGTCATCCCCCACGAGCCAAAGCGAGATGAGGGACCTTCTTCCGGCACAGTGTGCATCTATTCGATAAACTTTTATTTTTCCACGCATACGAAAAAGCCCTTCGCGTTAGCGAAGGGCTTTATCTGAATAGGAGCCTAGCGATGAAGAATATGGATGTTCAAATGCCGGCAGGTTCATGGATGAACGTTGTATGCCGGTGACCTACGAGTAGGAAATGAGCTGGCTC
>CANMZP010000026.1 GCA_947502355.1 uncultured Thalassotalea sp.
TTATTGTTTCTATGCTCATTTTAATTCAGGAGATTGCGGCCAACAACATGCCGCAATGACGTGCACGGATGCACTAAAAGCGATAGATTCAGGATGAATGTTCTCTATCGATGACGTGCACGGATACACTAATGCCTTTAAAGGTAAGTAAAATCAAATTCAGCCAGCAATAACAGCTTTCCCTTGCTCTACAGCTTGAATGTTCCCTTTGTCTAAGTGATAAACTCTATCTGCCATTTCGATGGTTTCTCGACGATGTGCAATTATCACTCTTGTCATAGCAAGCTGTTGAACTTGTTCGTTAATTTTACTTTCGTTATGACTATCTAAATGACTTGTCGCTTCATCCATAAATAACACCCCAGGTGATTTATACAAAGCTCGGGCAAGCAATAACCGCTGTATTTGGCCGCCTGATAAGTTAGCGCCCATATCGCCAACCATGGTTTGATACCCCATATTCATGGTTTCAATATCTTCATGAATGGCAGCTAAATGTGCACACTGCTCTATTTTTAAAATATTCGGCTCTGGATCAAAGAAACATATGTTGTCACCAATCGAACCGGCCAATAAGGTGTCGTCTTGCATCACAGCGGCGATTTGTTGTCGATACTGTTTTAATCCTAATTGACTAATGTCTTTACCGTTTAGTAAAACTCTTCCAGAGGTTGGCTGCAATAACCCTAGCATTACCTTCATTAAGGTTGTTTTACCTGTGCCAGAGGGACCTGTTATTGCAATGGACTGCCCGGCCTCAATGGTCAAGTTAATATTCGTTAAAACAGGTTGTTCGCTTTGATAAGAAAAACCAACATTTTCAAGGGTTAACTGACCAGGTTGAGATTTATTTTTAGTGCTGTGATTAAGCGCATTACCATCTCGATTAGACTCCTGTTCAGTCAAAGCAATATCGGCAATTCGGTCTAGATGTAAACGCATCATTTTAAACTGAATAATTTGCTCGATTAAATTAGCAAAGCGATTGGTTAGTTGCGTTTTATAAGCAATAAACGCCAGCACCATGCCTATGGTTAGTTGGTTTGCCATAACTAGGTTGGCAGCAAAGTACACCACCAGCACATTCTCAATCGCAAATAACAGCTTTTTAAAGCATTCAAAACTGATGTTAAGACGACCTAAGCGGATTTCACTGTTAATGACCTCACAAAAATGGTTTTGCCAAACACCTTGGCGCTGCGTTTCACAAGCAAAGAGCTTTATGGTTTGCATGCCACGAATATTTTCAAGAAAATTGGATTGCTCTTTGGCACTATTTTGAATCATTTCTTCAGTCGCTTTATGTAAAGGGCGATAAAGCACCAGACGAACTAAGGTGTAAACGCCAATAGCCGCTAAAACGACGGCGGTTAACTTTAATGAATACAGCGCCATCATAATTAAGACGGTTATGGTCATAACGCCATCAACTAAGGTTTCAACAAAGCCTGTGGTAATGCGCTCCCTAATATGAGCCAAAGAGCCAAATCGAGATACGATGTCTCCTATATGCCTGGTTTCAAAAAAGTTCATTGGCAGCCTTAATAAATGACTCAATAAATTTACGCCCATTTGCATATTAAGCACACTTGATAGGCGCAATATAAGCCACTTCCTTACACCGGTTGTGACAACAGAAATCAATGCGATTAGGGCAAAGCCGATTGCCAAGACATTTAGCAATGCGTTATCAAAGCTAATCAGGACTTCATCAACGACCCACTGCATATAATACGGTGTCATGAGCACAAAGAGCTGTAACACAATGGATAGAGCAAATAGCTTTAACAAGCCTGTTTTTAAACCTGAAATCGATGACCATAACTGACTTAGCTTCATTTGTGCCCGCTCTTGTTTGACTTCAAACTTGGAAGTGGGATTGAGCTCCAAACATATGCCGGTAAAGTGCTTACTAAATTCTTCTTGGGTTAATGTTCGTTTTCCCATGCCTGGATCATTAATGGAAAACGACAAATTATCGCCCTTTCCTGACACCTTTGTTAACACCATAAAATGATTCATATCCCAATGTAAAATGCAGGGGGTTGTAAGTTTTGGGGTTTGTGAAACAGGACATTGCAACGCTCGACTTGCCAAGCCAAAGCCTTCAGCAAGTTCGATTAATTGCTGTAAATTCATACCTCGAGAAGAGACAGACATGCGTTTTCGAATAGCAGGTAAATCAAGCTGGTGACCGTGGTAACAGGCAATCATGGCCATAGAGGCAAGACCGCACTCTGCAACTTCGGTTTGTAAAATGAGGGGGACCGTTTTAAACGGTGAAAAGTTTAATGGCGTTGACATAAAGTAATTCCTTTTACTTTTGCTGTAAAATTTTAACTAACTAGCGATAAAGTTATTAAACTTTGACTGAAAGCTCTTACTTCAATTAAGAAATAAATTGAAAATTTTTTAACCCTACTTATTTTCTTCTTTCAACCAATCTTTAGTAATTAAAAGAGTTAAAAGTGTGGAACAAAAAATTGTAATTGTATAAACATTTGTTTTTTCATCCAAAATAAGTAGTACGTTTAATATTCCAAGTATGATTTCAACAATTAAGATAAAAAACCAACTAACACGTAACATATAATATCCTGTAAAATATATTGGGAACTAATACAACTCACCCCCTCTTTCAATGTTTTTACTGTTATGGTTTTAATAGGATGCGGCACCGATTGCAACATCAAACAAAGCTGCACCTGCTATGATATCTATTAAAATACCTTTACCTAAAGCAGGTGAAATTCCATCATTCACTTCTTCTACTTCATTTACGCTTAATTCATGCATAGTGTTACACTCCTTGTATTCGATTAGTATTCATCGGTTTAGATTAACTAACATGCCGCTTTTTAATTAATTATAAACATTTAATTTCCTTTGAAAAATTCTTCCTCCGAGAATATTTCGTTTGTTTGTAACTTTGAAAGTAGATATAAGACAAAAGATGACACAGCGACAAAACAAAAAATAATCCAATAATCGACAAGAGCTAATTCGTCAAACCTAAGTCTGTAAGTAATGAACAACCCCGTCATAAAAAAAATTTTTGATAAAAATACATAAAGAGCCCATTTTTTATTTCTATAAATACCAGTTAAAATGACTAGGGAGAACATGAGTAAAGTTATAAATAATGATACCTTCCCGCTTTCTATGGCATTACTACTTAATAACATTGAGATTTCACTAAAAATAAAGTAGCCCGAAATACACACCATCAAAAAGCAAAGAGAGGCAATTGAAACTATTGTTGATATTTTCATGTTAAATAAGGGGAATTTAATCCCCTTCCATATATTAATTGTTATTCATCACTGTAAATCGCAATCAGCCCGCCAGCTATAGCGCCTATCCCGCCACCTATACCCATCGCTGTCGCAACTCCACCGAAAGAAACTGTTGTTGGAGCAAAAAGTAAAGGAGCTAAAAAGACTAAGCCTCCACTCACTTCCTCGATTTGGTTTTCATTTAATTCTTTCATATTAAAATCCTTTTAATTTCTAATAGCGTTGTATGTTGCGATCCCACTAATTATGGCAGCAAAACTTGCAACTTCACCATATAGGGCAATTGCTACAAATAATGGGACTCCACCATTCACTTCTTCTACTTCATTTACGTTTAATTCACGCATAGTTTTACACTCCTTGTATCCGATAAGCATTTATCGGTTTAAATTAACTAACATACCGTTTGTATGTTAGTGGTTAAGTGCGGTTTAATTTAATCCCCAGATGACTAACTTAAACCGCGAATTTCAAATAACGCCTTTAGCAGCGCTCTTTGAAAACTTGCTAATTAACTTATTCTTCCCTTTAAGCTATACAGTGGTGCTAACAACCATTCCATTAGGCTGCGATTTTCAAGCATGATATCGGCTTCGAGTAACATGCCGCTTTTTAATTAGTTTTAAATGACTTCATTTTCATCATGGGCTTTTAAAGCAGCAAACATGTCTAGAAGTTTAGATCCCAAAAAAACAAGTATAAAAATGGAAACAACGGCCAAATCCCGGCCTAAATAGTGTTTAAAATACGTAAAAACAATCAGACTAAAAAAAAGAGCCAGAATAAAACAAATCATAACCGTCCAATAAATGGTCGGCTGAAGTACATATTCACAACTATGACATTTTATATGTTGTTTAATTATTAGTTTTTTCCGTTCTTGGATTGAAATTTCTTCATTACAGTTTGGGCATTTTCTTTTTAAAATCCACATAAACAAAAACCTTTAATAAAAGAGCAAACAATAATGGTTTGCTCTTGCTGTTTTTAATTAAGTTTTTTATATAACCAAGTGCCAAATTTAGCACCAAAATAAGCACCAACAACGCCTACTGCAGCAGGTAAAAACCCACCATTCACTTGTTTAATTTCTTCATTATTTAAGGTTGTGATAATGCCTCCTCAGCGTACGCAATCGTACCCGCAGCAGCAAAAGCACCTGAAAAAGTTCTTACAGTAGAATATGTCCTGTAAGCATAAATCCCCCCTTTAACAACCCAGTAGAGAGCAACAAAGCCTCCACTGATTTCTTCTACTTCATTTACGTTTAATTCACGCATAGTTTTACACTCCTTGTATCCGATAAGCATTTATCGGTTTAAATTAACTAACATACCGTTTGTATATTAGTGGTTAAGTGCGGTTTAATTTAATCCCCAGATGACTAACTTAAACCGCGAATTTCAAATAACGCCTTTAGTAGCGCTCTTTGAAAACTTGCTAATTAACTTATTCTTCCCTTTAAGCTATACAGTGGTGCTAACAACCATTCCATTAGGCTGCGATTTTCAAGCATGATATCGGCTTCGAGTAACATGCCGCTTTTTAAATTGTATGCTTTGCCAAATGCCTGTATTTGTTGTTTATTCAACTTTGCCTTAATGCGATAAACAGGCTCTTTAAAATTGATTGGTAATTGGGTTTCTTGTGGTGACGTTACTGCTTTATCCATCATAACGACTTCGCTTTCAACAAAACCAAAACGCTGATACGGAAAGGCATCAAACCTTAAACGGGTGTTATTACCCACTTGAACAAAACCCGCAGATCGCGTCGGCAGAAGGAGCTCGGCAATTAATTCGGACTCTTTTGGTAATATTAATAAAATCGGGTTAACCTGCGCACGATTTGCTGAAATGGTTTCACCTTCTACAACTTGAATCGCGGTAACAGTGCCATCATGACTGGCTGTTACGGTGTATTTATGCCTTATTGATACCTGCGTTAATTGGCGTTTAACATCGGCAAGTTGGCGTTTTAGTTGATTAATTTTTAAGGTGTAATGCTCAGGGATGCTAGCGCTTTTAAAGCTTATATCAGTCGAGTTTGTTTGTTGTTGAAGCAATGTTCGTTGTAAATTTTGGATTTCTTGCTTGGCTTCCAGTAAGGCATGATGTTGACGGTCTTTGTCTAAATTAGAAAGATAACCTTGTTGGTTTAATTGCTTAAACTTGTTTTGCTGCTCATTTAACAAGGTCAATTTCTCTTTTGCTATGTGCAACTGAGATTGAGTAACCGTTGTTTGCTGTTTTATTGAAGCGAGCTGAACGTGCAAGTTATTAATTTCCTGAGCCTGTAGTGAGTGCAATTGCGCTATTTCATCATTTAATAGCGCCTCTTGTGTACGTAGATGTTCTGCCATTTGCGCATTTACATCCTGACCTTCTAAAGTATTGTTGCGAATAATCACACTCGCAATAGTTTGCCCCTTAACAACACTATCCCCTTCTTTTACATATAAATTTTCTACCGTACCACCCTGTTGAGCGAAGGTTTTGATGACCCCTTTATTGGGTTTTAAGAAACCTCGTACGGTTTCTTTTCTGGAATATTGGGCACTAAAAAGGAAAGCGATGATGCAAATAGCAACAATAGCTAAGGCTGATACGGTAAAGTTAATAGACAAAGGTTGGGCCAAGCTGATACTACCAGCTAAACGTTGACTTTGATGGGTGACGGCTTCCTTTCTAAAAAGACTCATTTCAATTCCTTTGAAATCACTAGGGTCTGTTGACCTTTGCTGTATAACTTTTGTTCTTAAGTTGAATGTAATTTCTACTTATTGGCAAAAAAATATAAATATTCTGTTTTGTCGTTGTTGATGTGAATCCTACGGACACCGTTTGTTTGGCAATTCGCTGCCAAAAATCATCCCCAAAGATAAACAGCCCCTAGGGTGTTATACCATTTGTATAAAAATCTAGTTGAGAAAAATGATGCTGTCAAAAACAAATAAAAATTAATTTACGCCAAGAAAGCCCTTTAAAAATGGGGACATAGCGTGAAAGGAAAGACAAGATAGTAGAGACAAAAACGCCGCTGTTTGCATGAACAAAGAGCGGCGTTTTATTTAATTTCCCAAGGCGTGGGGATTATGGACGATAAACTTTCACGTTTTCAAAGCCATTATCGTGCAAGTATAGGGCTTGTAATTTACTCATTACGCCTCTATCACAGTACAATAAGTAGGTTTTGCTTTGGTCCAAATCGCCAAACTTAGTGGCAAGTTTAAAGAATGGGATATGAACTACGTCAATATCATCTAACTCTAGTGGGTTAGCATCTTCTTCTTCAGCGCTACGAATATCTAAAATGACATTATCACCCGATGCGCTTGCTACGGTTTCAATTTCTTTAACCGTGCTAACTTCTTCTTCGGTTTCCGTGCCAATTTCACGAATATCCTGAATGCGTACATTTTCAACAACGCCATCAAGAATGCTCATGTCGAATTTCTCTTCTTCGGCATGAATTTTTGACAGAACCGCTTTTACCGTTGGTTTTTGAGAAATAACACCACAGTATTCAGGAATTGTCTTGGCGAAATCCTCGGTACCAATACGGCGTGCAATGTCAATGATGTCTTGCTTATCGTATGCCACAAGTGGACGTAGAATTAATGTTTCAGTTACACGGTCTATCACATTTAGGTTGGTTAACGTTTGGCTAGAAACCTGGCCTAATGCTTCACCTGTAACCAGGGATTGGATGCCGGCTCTTTCTGCAATTTTTGCTGCGGCGCGCATCATCATACGTTTAAGGATCACACCCATTTGCCCGTTATCTACTTTTTCAAGAATTTCGGCAACCACAGGTTCAAAGTCTACGGCAAAGAATTTCACTTTATGAGAGGCGCTGTATTTGTTCCATAAATAATGGCTCACTTGTTTCACCCCAACCTCGTGGGCTGAGCCGCCTAAGTTGAAGAAACAGTAATGCGTACGAGAGCCTTTGCGGATCATTTGGTAACTAGAAACTCCCGAGTCGAAGCCACCAGACATTAATGACAATACATCTTCTTGAGTGGCAATAGGGAAACCACCTAATGCTTCATGGCGTTCCGTTACGATGAATAATTTATCGTCCTTAACGTCAATGCGAATGGTTACGTCAGGTTTGCGCAGTTGCACACGTGCTGACTCTACGTTTTGGTTTAAACCACCACCTACGTATTGTTCTAATTCAAGGGAACTGAAATCATGCGTACCATTGCGTTTGGCGCGAACACAAAACGATTTGTTTTCAATGGTATTACCAAGCGCGGCAAAGGTTAGTTCAAAAATATTGTGTTTATCGGTAAAGGTATGCTCTTGAACTTCTAAAAAGTGCAAGATACCTGGGATGCATTTTAAGTTATCAATTAATAACTGACGATTTTCTTCACTGGTATTCTTACTGGTTACTTCAATATTATCCCAGTTCACTTTTGTACGTACCTCTTCATCAACACGACGTAAAACATTTCTTACGTTGGAGTCGAGGATTTTAGTAAAGCGTTTGCGAACGGGGCGAGACTTTGTTGTGATCTCAGGCTGTAACTTAATAATAAATTTCATGACACTACCAATTAAATAAAAATCGGCAGCATTATACACGGTTGTAACGTCTTAGTAATGCCATTTACTGTTAAAAATTGCACAGTTTTTAACCACTGGTTAAGTTCGAGTATGTTATTGAAAGTTTAAATGCGAAAATCTCAGCCATGAGGGGGTCATTATTGTTCTACTATGGCTAACATTGCAGTTTAAGGGTATTTTATGCTGCTGATTTATTCGCCAAAAAGGCTTAATTAAGATCAATATATTTGACCAATTGGTTAAGCTAAGGTACTGTTGCGGCAAGAGGATAAGAGGTCGAAATGACAGATAAAAAATCAACACCACAATCTTTTGAAGCATCGCTTAGCGAGTTAGAAACCATTGTAAATCAACTTGAGCAAGGTGAGCTAAGCCTTGAAGAATCCATGCAGTTGTTTGAACGTGGTCTGGCCTTAAGTTATGACTCTCAGCAAACCTTGACCAAAGCCGAACAAAAAATTCAAATTTTGTTAAATAAACACGGCGAGCAAGCGCTTACCGAATTTGATGATGTGGAGAATGATCCGTCTTGATCGCACTGAACAATTTAGCTGATTACCAACAACGTATCGACGGCTACTTAACTACGCAACTTGATAACATTGAGGTAAACGATCCCCGTTTGCTTGATGCTATGCGCTATGGTCTGCTTATTGGTGGCAAGCGTATGCGTCCTTATTTAGCCTATATTACGGCCGATATGTTAGGCATTAGCCTTGATGATATTGACCCAATAGCAGGGGCGATAGAATGCATTCACGCCTATTCTTTGCTGCATGATGATTTACCCGCAATGGATGACGATGATTTACGTCGAGGCCATGCCACTTGCCATAAGAAATTTGACGAAGCAACGGCCATTTTAGCCGGTGATAGTTTGCAAACTCTGGCATTTGAAATTTTATCAAACCATCAATTTTCCAGCATTAACGCCAAAACTCACATCCGTTTATTATCCATGTTAAGCACGGCTGCCGGTTATAAAGGCATGTGTGGTGGCCAGGCTTTAGATATTGGTGCAACCAATAAACAAGTCGATATTGAGCAGCTACAACAAATTCACCGTTTAAAAACGGGTGCCCTGTTAAGTGCTGCTATTATGATGCCCGCTGTTTGCAGTGCAGACCTTGATGTTAAATCTTTAGAAAGTTTACAAATTTTTGCAAATCTGATCGGATTACTTTATCAAATCCATGACGATATTATCGACATCACAAGTTCTGAAGAAACCTTAGGAAAACCAACGGGTTCAGATATATCAGCAAACAAATCTACGTACCCATCATTGCTCGGCCTGAACGGCGCTATGGAAAAAGAGCAACAGATATTACAGCAAGCCCTTTCCGCATTGGGGAGTTTGCCTTACAATACACAGAATTTATCGAATTTCACGACCTTTATCGTGGAACGTGCACATTAAGCTTTAAAAATTTATGACTATAGACTTGTCTCAATACCCATTACTATCGAATATCGATAAGCCTGAAAACCTTCGAGATCTTCCTCAAGATCAGCTTAGGCAAGTAAGTGATGAGCTGCGCAGTTACTTACTTAATTCGGTAAGTAAAAGCAGTGGCCATTTTGCATCTGGCTTAGGTGCTATCGAACTAACCGTTGCCTTGCATTATGTGTACAACACCCCTTTTGATCAGTTGGTTTGGGATGTTGGTCATCAGGCCTACCCACATAAAATTTTAACGGGTCGCCGCGAACAATTAAGCACCATTCGTCAAAAAGACGGGTTGCACCCATTCCCATGGCGTGAAGAAAGTGAATACGACGTATTAAGTGTTGGTCACTCGAGTACCTCTATTTCAGCCGCACTTGGCATAGCCATTGCCGCTGAAAAAGAAGGCAAAGACCGCAAATCTGTAGCCGTTATTGGCGATGGCGCTATGACTGCGGGTATGGCTTTTGAAGCATTAAATCACGCTGGTGACATTCACAAAGACATGTTAATTGTTTTAAATGACAACGACATGTCAATCTCAGAAAACGTTGGTGCGTTAAATAAGCATTTCACTAAGATTTTATCGAGTAATTTTTACCATGATTTTCGTGAAGGCTCAAAACGCATTTTAGAGTCAATCCCACCAATAAAAGACTTGGCTTCGCGCGCTGAAGAACATCTTAAAGGTATGGTGATCCCTTCGACGTTTTTTGAAGAGCTAGGCTTTAACTACATTGGTCCGATTGACGGTCATGATGTAGACGAGCTAGTCGATACCATGCGTAAAATGCGCAACCTTAAAGGCCCACAGTTATTGCACGTAATCACCAAAAAAGGTAAAGGTTACGAGCAAGCTGAGCAAGATCCTATCGGCTATCATGCGGTACCAAAATTTGACCCTAGCCAAACTGGGCTACCAAAGAGCAAACCGGGTTTACCAACCTATTCGAAAGTGTTTGGTGACTGGTTATGTGAAATGGCCGAAATCGACTCCAAGCTTGTTGGCATTACACCAGCAATGCGTGAAGGCTCTGGCATGGTTCAATTTAGTCAGCGTTTTCCAGATAAGTACTTCGACGTTGCCATTGCTGAGCAGCACGCGGTTACGTTAGGTGCCGGTCTTGCTATAGGTGGTCAAAAGCCGGTTGTTGCAATTTACTCAAGCTTTTTACAACGTGCATACGATCAATTAATTCATGATGTCGCAATTCAAAACCTACCCGTTTTATTTGCTATTGACCGTGCGGGTATTGTTGGTGCCGATGGCCCAACACACCAAGGTTCGTTTGATTTGTCGTTTATGCGTTGTGTTCCAAACATGGTAATTATGGCCCCTTCTGATGAAGCAGAGTGCCGATTAATGCTAACCACGGGTCATAAGCATAATGGCCCGGCTGCGGTTCGTTACCCTCGAGGCTCAGGCACCGGTGCACCATTACCGGCTTTAACCAAGACCATTGAAATTGGTAAAGGGCGAGTAGTAAAAGAAGGCGAACAAATTGCCATTCTTTCTTTTGGCACCATGTTAGCTGAAGCGCAAAAAGCTGGTGAGCAATTAAATGCTACGGTTGTTGATATGCGCTTTGTTAAGCCACTTGATACTGAACTTATTGAAAAGCTAATTGCAACGCATCCAACCATCGTTACCATTGAAGATAATGCCATTTCAGGTGGTGCAGGCTCTGCTGTTAGTGAATACTTGCAGTCGAAGAAAGCGAGCAACCATATTTTAAATATTGGCTTGCCGGATGTGTTTATTAAGCACGGTACTCAGCAAGAAATTCATGCTGAACTTGGCCTAGATAGCGAAGGCATTGCGAACAAGATCTCACAATTCATAAATAGCTAGTTGTAAAGCTTTACGAGCATTGCATTAAACTTTTTAAAAACCTACTATGATCAGTAGGTTTTTTTATACCTTAAATTTAATAACTAAAATAACATTAAGAAAGGAACACATTGCTATGGCCGGAACTAGCCTGTTAGCGTTAATCGATAAAATTGCTGTTGCGCTTGATGATGTCGCATTAATGACCAAAGTAGCCGCCAAGAAAACCGCGGGGGTACTTGGTGACGATTTGGCGCTAAACGCACAGCAAGTGCAGGGCGTTAATGCCGACAGAGAGTTACCTGTTGTTTGGGCGGTTGCAAAAGGCTCATTTATAAATAAGCTTATTCTGGTGCCAGCCGCACTTCTTATTAGTGCATTTATTCCCTGGCTAATTACCCCATTACTCATGATAGGTGGCTTATACCTATGCTTTGAAGGGGTAGAAAAAATCTATCACAGTTTTTTTGCCGATAAACATCAAAAACAAGCAGAACACCAAGAAGAGCTCGCTGCCCTACTCGACCCAGAAGTGGATATGCTTGAATTTGAAAAGAGCAAAATTAAAGGCGCCATCAAAACCGACTTTATTCTGTCGGCGGAAATCATCGTAATTGCATTAGGTACAGTGCAAGATAAAGACATTATTGCCCAGTCATCGGTGGTCAGTTTAATTGCTTTATTAATGACCGTCGGTGTTTATGGTCTCGTTGCCGGTATTGTAAAGCTTGATGATGCAGGCTTGTACCTTAGCCAACAAAGTACAGGTAAAGCGCTTGAATCATTACGCATTAAGCTCGGCAATTTTTTGCTTGGCTTTGCACCTAAATTAATGAAAACACTGGCCATTGTTGGTACCGCGGCGATGTTTCTTGTTGGCGGTGGAATTTTGGTGCACGGCATGCCGTTCTTGCACCACATCCTTGAGATGTTTGATGCGCAGTTTCAGGCTGAAAACTTAGCTAATCAGTTTGTTACGTTAATAAGTTCGCCTGTGTTTAATGGCCTAGTTGGGCTAATTGCCGGTGCTATTGCTTTAGGTGTTGTGAGTGTATTTTCTAAACTAACGTCGACGAAGAAGTAACGGTAAAGCACGACTTAGCAGCGGATAAATTCACAAAAAAGGGATGCATACGCATCCCTTTGACATTCTATAATATATTATCTAACGCTTACTCAGCAATGTACTCAACAATTTCCAGACCGAAGCCTGATAATGAATGATACTTAGTTTGTGAGCTTAACAGACGCATTTTGTGTACGCCTAAATCGGCTAAGATTTGCGAACCAACACCAACATTACGAGAGCCGACGTGTTTTTTCACATCGTTCATTTCAATGCCTTGGTCTTGTTGATTGTACTTTTCAACCTGGTTGATAAGCTCTGCTGGTGACTCATGTTTACCGAGTAATACTAACACCCCACCCTCTTTAGAAATACGCTCTAATGCTGAACCAATTGGCCAGGTATTGCTGCTATCTCGGGTTGAGAATAATAAATCACGGAATGTATTTTCTAAATGAACACGAACCAATGTTGGTTCATCACCTTTGATCTCGCCTTTGCTTAATGCAAAATGGGTTTGACCATCGATTGTGTCTGTGTACGCCACCAAATCAAACTCGCCAAACTGGGTTGGAAGTTTGCATTCGCTAACACGCTTAATGGTGGTTTCGGTAGCGTTGCGGTATTCGATTAAATCGGCAATGGTGCCCATTTTAACACCGTGTTTCTCGGCAATGACTTCCAAATCAGGACGACGCGCCATGGTGCCATCTTCATTTAAGATTTCGACAATTACCGCTGCAGGCTCAAGACCGGCTAAACGCGCTAAATCTACGCCGGCTTCGGTATGACCAGCACGGTTAAGAACACCGCCATCTTTGGCGATTAATGGAAAAATATGACCGGGTTGAACAATCGAACGATGATCTGCATCTTTCGCAACAGCGGCTAAAATCGTGGTTGCACGGTCTGCCGCAGAAATACCGGTAGTTACCCCGCGTGCCGCTTCAATCGAAACCGTAAAGTTCGTCGTAAACTGAGCATCGTTTTTTTCTACCATTAATGGTAATTTTAATGTTTCACAGCGATCTTTCGACATTGGCAAACAAATTAACCCACGGCCATGCGTGGCCATAAAGTTGATTGCTTCAGGTGTTACGAGCTCAGCCGCCATAATGAAGTCACCTTCATTTTCACGGTCTTCATCGTCCATCAAAATAACCATTTTGCCTTGTGCGATATCTTTAATGATTTCTTCTGGCGTATTTAATTTCATAGCTTATCCCTTAATAAAACCGCTTTTCATTAGCAGCTCTTTACTTATGCCGGACTGGGTTGACTGGTGGTCTGCCTGTTCCCGACAAAATAATAATCGTTCAATATAACGCGCAATGAGATCGACTTCTAAATTGACGGTTTGGCCAACCTGATAGTCGCTTATTATTGTTTGTTGTGTTGTATGTGGCACGATGGTTAAACGAAAACGGCCATCTTCAACCGCATTTACGGTTAAACTGGTACCATCAATGGTGATCGAGCCTTTTGGGGCAACGTATTGCGCCAAACTTGAGGGTAATTCTACCCAATATTCTATCGAGTTACCAACGGTTGTAATCGATAAAATTTTACCAACACCGTCGACATGACCACTGACCATATGCCCACCAAAACGTGTGGTTGGTAACATGGCTTTTTCAAGGTTCACTTTTGTGCCAACCTGATAGTGTTCAAAGCCTGTGTGGCTGAGCGTTTCTGTTGATACATCCGCACTATAGCCTTGTCCAGTTAAGGCAACCACGGTCAAGCAAATGCCATTGGTGGCAATTGAATCCCCCAGTTTTACATCGCTCATATCAAGCTTGCCACTGCTTACTTCAACCCTTGCCCCGTTGGCGTTCAGGTTGATGGCCTTGATGTTGCCAACTGCTTCTATGATTCCTGTAAACATTGTCTTTTTTGCCTTGTCTATTTCTGTTCTATGTTTGCTTAACGGTGGCTCTAATGCGTATGTCATCGCCGACCATTCGAACATCGTCTAATGTTAATGCTATCGCATCAGCCAGATTGGTAAGTTGTTCAATATCAAATAAGCCTTTGGCCTCACTCGCCATTATCTTAGGCGCCTGATATAAAATCAATTCATCAACTAATTTTGCTGCCATAAATGCGCCACTTAAACGCGCACCGCTTTCTAACCACAAGTGATTAAAGCCTTTCTTGCCTAATTGCTTAAGTAAATCGGTTAAATCTGCTTTGTCATCCAGACGGTTAACTTGCAGGCATTCAACATGTTCGGGCCACGGCTGTTTTTCATCGTTGTTGGTGCGTACCAAGATAATGGGAGATTTTATGGCAAACAGCGCCAAATTTGGGGTTAAGCGATGCTTTGTGTCAATAATAACTCGAACAGGTTGCCTTAAGGTTTCTTCGGTTACGTATTCTTTTGCACTGGTAAGTTCGGCAAAGCGCACATTGAGTTTGGCATCATCAACAATAACGGTATCTGCACCACTAATAATGGCGCAACTCATTGCTCTAAATTGTTGTACATCTTTGCGAGCACTTGGTCCGGTGATCCATTTACTTTCACCATTAGCCATTGCCGTGCGACCATCTAATGAACTGGCCATTTTGCATTGAACAAATGGCATGCCTGTTTCCATACGTTTAATAAACCCAGGATTAAGCGCTCGTGCAGCACTTTCTAAAACCCCTACTGAGGTTTCTATTCCCGCTGCATTTAGCATTTTTACGCCATTACCCGAAACCACGGGATTTGGATCTTGCATGCCAATGACCACTCGTTTTACGCCTGCATTGATTAGGCCTTCAGCGCACGGTGGCGTTCGACCATAATGACTGCATGGTTCTAATGTTACATAAGCGGTAGCGCCAGCAACGTCTTCACTTACGTTGGCTAAAGCGTTTACTTCGGCATGACCAAGACCTGCTTTTTGGTGCCAACCTTCACCAATAACCTCGTCGTTTTTAACTAAAACACAACCAACATTAGGATTTGGTGAGGTCGTAAATCGGCCACGCTTTGCTAACATTATGGCACGCTGCATATAGTGTTGATCACGCTGTAATTGTGAGCTCATATGCTGGTTAGCATCGTCTTGTTTTTGTTTCGTTGACACAGTCTTACTTTTTACCATTTTTAACCGGTGAGTCATCATCCCCTAAACGGGCAATTTCTTCACCAAATTCACGAATGTCTTCAAAAGAACGATACACAGAAGCAAAGCGGATATAGGCCACTTTATCAAGGGTTTTTAATTGCGTCATAATTAACGTACCTAGCATCTCACTTGGCACTTCACGTTCGCCGGTCGCTCGTAATTGTGACTTTAATTTATTGATCACCATCTCGGTTTGCTCAATGCTTACGGGACGCTTTTCAAGTGAGCGTAACAAGCCATTGCGCAGTTTATCTTCGTTAAACGGTTCTCTTGAACCATCGCTTTTAATGATCCTTGGCATCACTAATTCTGCCGATTCAAATGTGGTAAATCGTTCGTGGCACTTAGTGCATTCGCGTCGACGGCGTACCTGATGACCATCGGCAACCAATCGAGAGTCGATTACTTTGGTTTCGGTCATGGAGCAAAATGGGCAATACATATGTAACCTGTTTATTGTTATGAAAAAAATGGCCGCACAAGCGACCATTTATTTACTGATTGGCGTTACTGTTTACGCTTATGCGTATACCGGGTAACGAGCGCCTAATTCAGCAACTTGTCCCTTAACGCGTTCAATAGTTTCTTCGTTGTTAATATCATCAAGGATATCACAAATCCAGCCAGTTAACTCAGCAGTTTCTACTTTACCAAAACCACGACGAGTGATTGCAGGCGTACCTAAACGAAGACCTGAGGTAACAAACGGTGAACGAGGATCGTTTGGTACCGAGTTTTTATTTACGGTGATGTGAGCACGACCTAATGCCGCATCCGCATCTTTACCAGTAATGTCTTTATCGATTAAGTCCAACAACAATAAATGGTTTTCGGTGCTGTTAGAAACAACCTTGTAACCACGTTCTTGTAATACCGAAACCATCGTTTTGGCATTGTCTAATACGCGTTGTTGATATTCTTTAAATTCTGGTTGTAAAGCTTCTTTAAAGGCTACCGCTTTTGCGGCAATAACGTGCATTAAAGGACCACCTTGGCCACCAGGGAATACCGCGGAGTTAAGTTTTTTCTCAACGGTTTCATCATCACTTGCAGAAAGGATCAAACCACCACGAGGGCCTGCTAGTGTTTTATGCGTAGTTGTCGTTACAACGTGAGCGTGTGGAAGAGGATTTGGGTATAAACCAGCGGCAACTAAACCGGCAACATGGGCCATATCAACCATTAGGTAAGCGCCTACTTTATCAGCAATCTCACGAAAACGTGCCCAGTCAACAATACCAGAGAAAGCAGAGAAACCAGCAACGATCATTTCTGGTTTGTGTTCTAACGCTAAACGTTCAACTTCAGCGTAATCAATATCACCTGTTTCTGGATCTAAACCGTATTGCAGCGCATGGTATAGTTTGCCTGAAAAGTTTACATGTGAGCCGTGAGTAAGGTGACCACCATGAGCAAGGCTCATACCTAGTACAGTCGCGCCAGGTGTACATAAGGCTAAAAATACCGCTGCGTTTGCTTGTGAGCCAGAGTGAGGTTGTACGTTAGCGTAACTTGCACCAAATAATTCACAGGCACGGTCAATAGCTAATGCTTCCGCTTTATCAACAAACTCACAACCACCGTAGTAGCGTTTTCCAGGGTAACCTTCGGCATACTTATTGGTAAGTTGTGAACCTTGTGCTTCAAGAACACGAGGGCTGGTGTAGTTTTCTGATGCGATTAATTCGATATGCTGTTCTTGACGTTCCACTTCGTCCGTCATTGCCTGCCAAAGATCAGCGTCAAAATCAGCAATATTCATATCACGTGTAAGCATTAGTCTTCCTCTGTTAGATATTTAAGGTGGCTTGTTATAACCGCAGTTATACTTACCAACATTGATTTTTTATGCCGCTATTTTGCCT
Source organism: uncultured Thalassotalea sp. (assembly GCA_947502355.1). Lineage (GTDB taxonomy): Bacteria > Pseudomonadota > Gammaproteobacteria > Enterobacterales > Alteromonadaceae > Thalassotalea_A. Next base: position 17,205 of record CANMZP010000026.1, read on the forward strand.
CATCAGAGTGAATATGTATATGGATTTTTAATGAAATGTAATGGAATTAGAGTATAAAATCTAATCAGACAACCGTTCATCAGAATTTTTAGCGAACAGTTATTGATTAAAGTTCAGACAGGAAGGCATTTATAGGCTTAGCCTAATGAAATGATTAACCGATATGGCGCATCGAATTTTGCAAGTGCATTCAATGGGAAAGCATGTAGGCGAAACTTAACTTTGGTATTTCGCCTACATAAAATTTTACTTTAGGAATGGGTTATCTTAATTCTTTTCGCAGGATTTTACCGACATTTGATTTAGGCAGTTCATCTCTGAACTCAATCTGTTTCGGCACCTTGTAGTTCGTTAGGTTACGTTTACAAAAGGCAATAATGTCTTTCTCACGGGTATCATCGTTCACAACCACAAAGACTTTCACAATCTCACCAGATACCGGATGTGGTACACCAATGGCCGCGGCTTCGACGACGCCATCCATTTGAGTAACGATTTCTTCCACTTCGTTAGGGAATACATTAAAGCCAGATACTATGATCATATCTTTTTTACGATCAACAATCTTTAATAAGCCTTTTTCGTCAATGGTGGCAATATCACCCGTTGCAAGCCAACCGTCTTTGATGGTGTCAGCGGTGGCTTCTGGGCGCTTATAGTAACCTTGCATGACTTGTGGGCCTTTTACACAAAGCTCGCCTGGCTCACCCATGGCAACTTCTTCGCCATTTTCATCAACCAATTTAATTTCAGTTGAAGGAACAGGCATACCGATGGTGCCATTGTAAGTATTTTGATAGTACGGGCAAATGGTCACGATAGGTGAAGTTTCCGTCAGACCATAGCCTTCCGTTAAACACACGTTGGTTATGTCCATCCATTTCTCGGCAACGGACTGATGCACCGACATACCACCACCTAAAGATAATTTCATATGACTGAAATCTAGATCGGCAAATTCAGGAGTGTTTACCATGCCATTAAATAATGTGTTTACTCCACTGATCGCCGTAAATGGGTACTTACTTAATTCTTTAATAAAGCCTTTCATATCACGCGGATTGGTGATTAATAGGTTTTTTGCACCTAAGGTGAGAAACATTAAGCAGTTCGCTGTTAAAGCAAAAACATGGTACAGCGGTAAAGCCGTCACGATAAACTCTTCACCCTCAACAAAAATTGGATTAAGCATAGAGCGTGCCTGCACAATGTTTGCAGCCATATTGCGATGCGACAGCATAGCCCCCTTTGAAACACCGGTCGTACCACCTGTGTACTGTAAAAAGGCCAAGTCATCACCTGTTACTTCCACTGGAGAGAAAACCAGCTTACGGCCTTTTGCCATGGCGCGTTTAAAGCCAATGGCGTGTGGTAATTTAAATTCTGGCACCAGCTTTTTAACGTACTTGGTAACAAAGCTAACAATAGGACCCTTTATTGGTCCCATACAATCACCAAGCTGGGTAATAATGGTACTTTTTACCGGTGTTTTATAAATCACCTGCTCCAGCACGGAAGCAAAGTTTTCAACGATTAAAATACATTTGGCATCAGAATCTTTTAGCTGATGTTCAAGCTCACGGGCCGTATACAAAGGGTTAATATTAACAACGGTTAAACCCGCCATTAAAGCACCAAATAATGCAATTGGGTATTGCAGAGAGTTAGGCACCATAATGGCAAACTTGTCGCCCTTAACCAGCCCTAAATCTTTTTGTAGGTAGGCAGCAAAAACACGGCTTTCATTGTAAAGTTCTTTGTATGTTAGTTCGGTTCCCATATTGATAAAGGCAACTTTATCGCTGTAACGGGTGGTATAAGTGGTAAAAAGCTCAACCAGTGAAGCGTACTTATCTGCGTCAATTTCAGCAGGAATTTCGGCTGTATAACTTTTTTCTAGCCATATTTTTTCCATGAGGACCTCTTGTTACTCGATTTTTTAAAATTATTATTTGGTAAATCTGAATTGTTTGTTGGTGAAATATATATTGATCTAACTCAACTCATCGTACCACCAACTTAGTAAAAGAAGTTTATCGATAAATCATAATTGCGTCACCCAAAATTTTAGTAAACCTTGGAAAATAATCAAAAAATGGTGGAAAGATAAGCGAATAAAACATAATTGATCAAATGCGGATCATTTGATGTTTTTACAAAACGTATGGGGTCCCCCTACGGGCTGGACGAGATATTTCATTGGCGCGATTTCAATCGCCCATATGTTTCAGTGTAGATAAATCAGATCATACGGCATGGACATAATTCTCCGTTGGGGCGAATTTAATCACCCATATGTTTCTGGGCGGATAAATCCGCCCCTACGGGCGTGGACGAGATATTCCGTTGGGGCGATTTTAATCGCCTATTTGTTTATGGGCGGATGAATCCGCCCCTACGGGAATGGACGAGATTTTGCGTTAGGGCGATTTTAATCGCCTATTTGTTTCAGTGTGGATAAATCAGACCATACGGTATGGACGAGATATTTCGTTGGGGCGAATTTAATCGTCTAGCTATTTCGGAGCCGTAAAATCAGACCTTACGGTGTGGAGGAGGTATTTCTTTGGGGCGATTTTAATCGTCTATATGTTATGGGCGGATAAATCCGCCCATATGGGGATGGGCGAGGTATTTCGTCGTGTCGATTAGTGGTTTTCTGACACCATGTTTACCGTGTACTTTGGAATTTCAACGACTAAGTCTTCATCAGCAACAATAGCCTGACAACCTAGACGTGATTCTGGCTCTAATCCCCAGGCTTTGTCTAGCATGTCATCTTCAAGTTCATCACTTTCTTCAAGTGAATCAAAACCTTCACGAATGATCATATGACAGGTTGTACAAGCACATACCTTTTCACAAGCATGCTCTACGTGAATGTCGTTTTTTAACACAACGTCTAAAACACTCTGACCTGTATCGGCTTCTAATACCGCACCTTCAGGGCATAATTCTTCATTTGGAAGTACAATAATTTTTGGCATGATTAAACCTCATCTACCGAGTGACCGGCTAATGCAGTGCGAATGGAAGCATCCATTCGACGCTCAGCAAAAGTCGATGTAATGTTATCAGTATCTTTAATCGCCTGTTCAATAGCGGCAATGTCGGATGACTGACTTGTTGTTAGTAACTCTGCTAGTGCGTTTTCAATGGCTTCTCTTTCTTGCTCATTAAGCAAGTTGGCACCATCTTGAGCAAGAGCGGCACTTACGTTCTCATGAACACGTGTAGCTTCGACTTGTTGCTCTTTTAACATACGAGCGTCCATATCTTCTTGCGCGTGACTCATTGAGTCTTGCAGCATGTTGATGATGTCGTTCTCTTCTAAACCAAACGATGGTTTCACCTGAATTGAAGATTCCACTTTGGTCGATTTTTCCATGGCGCTAACGCTTAATAAGCCATCCGCATCCACTTTAAAAGTAACACGAATATGCGCCGCACCAGCGGTCATTGCCGGGATGCCCCGTAATTCAAAACGCGCCAATGAACGACAGTCTTCTACCAATTCACGCTCACCTTGTAAAACATGAATGGCCATCGCCGTTTGTCCGTCTTTAAAGGTGGTAAATTCTTGTGCTTTGGCCACAGGAATGGTGGTATTTCTTGGGATCACCTTTTCAACCAAACCGCCCATGGTTTCTAATCCAAGCGATAATGGCGTAACGTCGAGCAACAGCATTTCGTTATCTGGTTTGTTACCGGCTAATACGTCGGCCTGAATGGCTGCACCAATAGCAACCACTTTATCTGGGTCAATGGACGTTAATGGCGGTCGTTTAAAGAAATCGCCAACCGATGAGCGGACTAATGGTACGCGAGTAGAACCACCCACCATAACCACTTCGTTAATTTCATCGGCTTTAATATCAGCATCTTTTAATGCACGGCGACATGAGCGCAGTGTTTTGGTCACTAAAGGCTGAATCAAGCTGTCCAAAGTTTGACGATTCAATTCAAAACTAACCTCAGAATTAGCAGCTAAAGCGTCTTCAAAAGCTAAAGTAACTTGTACCTTTTCTTGACTGCTTAATTGTTCTTTGGCATGACAGGCTTGCTCGGAAATTTGTCGTTCTAAAGAATTAGACAATGGTCTGGCAAGACCTGATTTTTCAATGATATGATCAGCAATCGCGATATCAAAGTCGTCACCACCTAAGGCAGAATCACCACCGGTTGCCAATACTTCGAACACGCCTTTATTTAAGCGCAAAATAGAAATATCAAAGGTACCGCCACCTAGGTCATAAACGGCAATCACTCCTTCTTGTTTGCTATCAAGACCGTAGGCAACAGCCGCAGCTGTTGGCTCGTTCAGCAAACGAAGTACGTTAACACCGGCTAAGGTTGCGGCATCTTTGGTGCTTTGGCGTTGAGCATCATCAAAATAAGCTGGAACCGTAATAACCACCCCTTCTAGTTCACCACCTAGTGATGATTTAGCACGTTCAACCAACTGGCTTAAAATTTTCGCCGAAACTTGTACGGGGTCTTGTTCGCCCTGTCGAGTAACTAATTTAGGGTGATTATCTTCACCACTGAACTCGTAAGGTAGGGCTGGGTATTTGCTTTTAATGTCACTAAGAGAGCGGCCAATAAGACGTTTAACCGACTTAATGGTGTTTTGAGGGTCTTTAACGGAAAACGCTTCGGCGGCGTGTCCAACCAATACCGTATCTTGCTGATAACTGACAATGGATGGGGTAATGTCGCTGCCATTGCTGTCTTGCAATGTTTCTGGCAATCCACTTTTGACACTGGCCACAAGGGAGTTAGTGGTACCTAAATCGATACCTGCTGCTAATCTGTGTTGATGAGGAACGCTGCTGAGTCCCGGTTCCGCGATTTGTAGTAAAGCCATGCTGTATTCTTTTAATGTAAGTTAGTCATCAAACAGAGCGTCTTCAATGCGCTCCAACTCGATTTGTAATTTATGATAAAACTTTAACTTTCTCAGTAATTCTGAGGCGGCAATGTTATCTTGTTCGTTGTTTTTATCGAGTAACTGCTGTGTTTTTTGCCAAATATTCTGACTTTGTATATCCAAGGTTTCTTGGGCAGAAAATATGGCAGCATCAACATCGCTAGCATGTTCAATATCAGCCAGCATTTCGCGCAATTCCATTTGTTCCATCAAAAAGCTGACGTCTTGAAAGGATTGTTGCTCACTGGGTAGCTCAGTGCCACGTAAGGTAAGCAAGTATTCGCCACGGGAAATGGGCTGTTTCAAGGTTTGATATGCGTCATTTATCTCGGCCGACTTTTGTACGGCGAGCAACTGCTCTTGCGAGGAAGAATGCGCAAAACGGTCGGGGTGGACCGTTTTTTGTAATGCTTGAAACGTGGCTGAAAGTTCAGCTAAATCAATGGAAAACTTGGCCTCTAAGCCAAACAATTCGAAATAATTCAAGGTAATAATCCGTTTTGCTTATGAATCATTAACGCCTAGTTTAGACGTTAAAACTTTCACCACAACCACATTCGCCTTTGGCATTCGGGTTTGTAAATTTAAACCCTTCGTTTAGACCTTCTTTTACAAAGTCTAATTGCGTCCCATCAAGATGCACTAAAGATTTACCGTCAACAATAATATTTACATCGTCTACGTTAAATACTTCGTCGTCATCGTTTAATGAATCAACAAATTCCAGTACATAAGCTAAACCAGAACACCCGGTTGTTTTCACGCCTAGGCGAAGGCCAACACCTTTACCACGGTTAGCTAAAAACAACTTTACGCGCTCTGTTGCTGCTGGAGTCATTGAAATTGACATGCGTTACTCCAAAATTCTTGCTGTTAGTCTTGATGTTTCGTACGGTAATCTTCGATTGCCGCTTTAATTGCATCTTCAGCTAAAATTGAGCAATGGATTTTTACTGGTGGTAATGCTAATTCTTCAGCGATGGCAGTATTTTTGATTTCTGCCGCTTCATCAATAGATTTACCTTTAACCCATTCCGTTACCAACGAGCTTGATGCGATGGCTGAACCACAACCGTAAGTTTTAAACTTCGCATCTTCGATGATACCTTCTTCATCAATTTTTAACTGTAACTTCATTACGTCGCCACATGCTGGTGCACCCACCATGCCTGTTGCAACTTGAGGATCATTTTTATCGAAAGAACCAACGTTACGTGGATTCTCGTAATGATCTAAAACTTTTTCACTGTAAGCCATAATTCACCCCTACTTCTTTAATAATATTGCTTAATTGCCGTTAACTTTTACTATCAGCTTTTAAACTTAGTGGCCGACCCACTCTACGCTGTCTAAATCGATACCATCTTGAAACATTTCCCAAAGTGGTGACATTTCACGAAGGTGACCAATTGCACCGCGAATTAAATTAATTGCATAATCCACTTCTTCAGTCGTCGTCATGCGACCAAAACTGAAACGGATCGAACTGTGCGCCATTTCATCATTTAAACCTAAAGCACGTAATACGTATGACGGCTCTAAACTTGCTGATGTACAGGCTGAACCTGATGATACCGCTAAATCTTTTAATGACATGATTAACGACTCACCTTCAACAAAGTTGAAACTTACGTTTAAGTTACCAGGGTAGCGTTTATCAACATCACCATTAATGAACACTTGTTCCATGTCATTAATGCCGTTCCATAAACGGTCGCGCATTGCGGTAACGTGGGCAAGATCTTGTGCCATTTCTTCGTTCGCAAGACGACATGCTTCACCAAAACCAACGATTTGATGCGTAGGTAATGTACCACTGCGCATACCACGTTCATGTCCGCCACCATGCATTTGCGCTTCTAAACGAATACGAGGCTTACGACGAACATATAATGCACCAATCCCTTTAGGGCCGTACATTTTGTGGGCTGAAATGGATAACAAATCAACTTTCATTTGTTGCATGTCCAAATTGATTTTACCGACAGATTGCGCAGCATCAACGTGGAAAATAATTTTACGAGAGCGACATAGTTCGCCAATTTCAGCGATATCTTGGATAACACCAATCTCGTTATTAACGTGCATAATGCTCACTAATACCGTGTCGTCACGCATGGCTTCAACTAATTTGTTTAAGTCGATTAAACCATTCTTTTCTGGATCAAGGTAGGTAACTTCAAAACCTTGGCGCTCTAATTCACGACAGGTATCTAAAACCGCTTTGTGTTCGGTTTTAGACGTAATAATGTGCTTACCACGTTTGTGGTAGAAATTTGCTGCACCTTTAATAGCTAGGTTATTTGATTCCGTAGCACCAGAGGTAAAGACGATTTCACGAGGATCAGCATTAATTAAATCGGCGATTTGATTGCGAGCGATATCTACCGCTTCTTCTGCCTGCCAGCCAAACTTGTGAGAGCGTGATGCTGGGTTACCGAAAAAGCCATCGGTAGTCATGTATTGCATCATTTTTTCTGCAACGCGTTTATCCACTGGCGTTGTTGCAGAATAATCAAGATAAATTGGTAACTTCATTAATATTTTATCTCCGTAGAACGGTGGTTTACCACTCGTTAATAATACTTTTCGTTGAAATTAGTGTATCCAACGGTTTTTGTTGATTGTGTGCAGCAAACTCTTGGTCTTGTCTTTCAGACACTTGCTGTACATCACCCTGCTGGATTAATTCCGCAAGCGTAATGCCGCCTAAAAAGTCTGCAATTCTATTGCTTAAATCTCGCCATAAATTGTGGGTTAAACATTTTTGTCCACCCTGACAATTACCAACACCGTGGCATTTGGTTGCATCGACACTTTCATCGACAGCATTTATCACGTCAGCAACAACGATATTCGCTGAGCATTTGCCCAATCGATACCCACCGCCCGGACCACGGACGCTGCTTACGAGGCCATTTTTACGCAATAAAGAAAATAATTGCTCTAAGTATGATAATGAAATACTTTGACGTTCTGAAATCTCAGATAAAGGCACGGGGCCATTTTCAGCATGAATAGCAACATCAAGCATTGCAGTAACTGCATATCTACCTTTTGACGTTAACTTCATTTGTCTACCCTATAATTTAACTTAACCGCAGCGAACGAAACCAATTTAGCATTGGTAATGCTCAGATAAAGGCGTTTAAAATACACATTAACCATGCGAAAACGCATGATGTCTTATTATTTATGCGCGCATTTTACTAACCTGAGTAAAATAGTCAACTTAATAACCCTACTATCTTGTCAGATTAATACCTGAGTAATTTAGTCAACTATAATACTTGACTATATTACTAGGGTATTAAGTTACTAGCAAGTTAAATTTTCGGGTCGAAACTATCCACTTCTTTTTTCCGTTTCAAGGCGGCTTCTTTTTCATACTCTTTAAATTCACTGACATGGACTGGCGGCAGATCTTTTTGGCAAACATCGCCACCAAGATCATGAACGGCCTTAGCCATATTGAGCATTTTTTCATCCATTAAATTAACGTGATCGAGCAATCGGCCGATTGCTTTTGCGACAGGATCCGGGCTATCAGTCACGACCGCGTAGGCATCAAAGCCCAGTTTATTGGCCAATTTACTGCGAGATTCTTCGGCCTTTTCATCGCGACTTTTTACAACCCGACCAGGGATACCGATAACGGTAGCGCCCTGAGGTACATCTTTTACAACAACGGCATTTGAACCAATACGAGCGTTCTCACCCACAATAAGTGGACCTAACACTTTTGCACCAGCACCAATAACAACATTGTTTGCTAAGGTTGGGTGTCGTTTTCCGGCACTCCAACTCGTTCCGCCTAAAGTGACCCCATGATAGACTGTGCAATCATCACCAATTTCAGCGGTTTCCCCGATAACAACGCCCATACCATGGTCGATAAAGAATCGACGACCAATGGTTGCGCCAGGGTGAATTTCAACGCCCGTAAACCAACGAACAATCGTCGATACGGTACGTGCTAACCATTTTAAGTTGTTTCGCCAGAACCAATTTGAAATACAATGCCCCCAAATGGCATGTAAACCAGGGTAATTGGTTAATACTTCAAAGGTTGTGCGCGCCGCGGGATCGCGGTCAAACACACTTTTAATATCTTCTTTTATACGGCCAAACATAAAATTCCCTGCAAATGGCTAAGTTATTTCGTTACAGACTTATCAATAGAAGCCAAAATACCCCGTAGCATTTTCAATTCTTTGCCATCGGGACGGGCACGATTAATCAAACGACGCACCTTAGTCATGATCTGACCAGGGTGTTTCGGTTGAATAAAACCAGTCTTAGACATAGATTGTTCGAAATGCTGATAGAAACGCTCGGTTTCTTCAACCAAAGGGTATTTTTCTTCACCTTCCACAGCCTCTTGGCCTTCAGGTTCAGCTTCTTTACTCGCCGCTTGTTCGGCATATTGTGCTTCTTGGTGCGATAAAAAGTTCATGCGAACTTCATAACTCAATGTTTGTACGGCCATGGCCAAATTCAACGAACTGTATTCAGGGTTAGCCGGGATCGCAACGTGATAATGACATAGTTGTAATTCATCGTTGGTTAAACCACTGCTCTCTCGTCCGAAGACTAAAGCAACAGGATACTCCACACCTTCTTTAACCATCTGTGCACCGCATTCGCGAGGGTCAAGCATTGGCCAGGGTAAAGTACGAGAACGAGCACTGGTGCCAACGACTAACCCACAATCACTAATCGCTTCTTCTAGAGTAGAAACGACTTTTGCATTGGCTAATACATCGGTAGCACCGGCGGCTAGAGCCTGCGCCTGACCGTTAGGCATTTCCTTCGGGTCAACTAACACAAGGTTTTTCAACCCCATGGTTTTCATGGCACGGGCTGCTGAGCCCATGTTGCGACAATCTGATGTATTTACTAAAACAATGCGAACGTTATCTAACATATCTATATCTATTGGTTATTTTTACGGAAAATTTTGCCCGATTTTAACACAGCACAGCCGTTTAGCGCGAGTATTAGTGAACAAAATTACCATAAAATCGGGCTACATTGGCGGCGATCTTTTACAAAGCTTAGTTTATTTCTTCATGGATAAGCAGAAATACTTATATAACCAATAGTTACTGAGCTAAGCACCAACCAAAACTAAGGCGCTTTATTAAAATTCTTCATGCAACGAAATTAGGCAAAATCACCCCAGATGTTCTATAACTTTATGGTGATTATTTAATCCTTAGGGTGTTGTTTGTTTCATTTAAACAATACAGTAACAAACAGTTTCAACTAGTTATCGCTTATTTCATTTCAAGCTGTTATAATACGCGCCGCTAAAATGACCTATCTGTCGGGTAGGCATTGAAATTGTTCTTTTAAAAATTTGGGGTAGTCCTATATGCATCCGATGCTAAATATCGCTATGCGCGCTGCGCGTGGTGCCGGTAATGTAATTTCTCGTGCTTTTGAAAATGTTGACAAAATTGAAGTTGAAGCCAAAGGTGGTAACGACTTGGTGACGAACGTTGATCGTCAAGCTGAGCAAATCATTATTGATACAATCCGTAAATCGTACCCTGATCACTCAATCGTGAGTGAAGAGTGTGGTGAATTACCAGGCAAAAACAGTGACTACCAATGGATCATCGATCCTCTCGATGGTACTGCAAATTTTGTAAAAGGCATTCCTCACTTTGCCGTTTCAATTGCCTTAAAAGTTAAAGGTAAATTAGACCAAGCTGTTATTTACGATCCTATCCGTGGTGAATTATTCACGGCTAGTCGTGGTAAAGGCGCACAGCTTAACAACGTACGTGTACGTGTTACAGCTCAAAAAGAGTTGGCAGGTACCATTCTAGCAACAGGCTTCCCACACAAGCAAAAACACCACACAGAAGCTTACCTTGGTATGTTCAACGACTTATTTATGAACTCGGCTGATATCCGTCGTGCTGGCTCAGCCGCATTAGATTTAGCTTATGTTGCAGCTGGTCGTGTTGATGCATTCTGGGAATTAGGTTTACGTCCTTGGGATACCGCGGCAGGTGAGCTAATGGTGATTGAAGCTGGTGGTTTGGTTACTGACGTTACTGGTGGTCACAACCACAGTAAATCAGGCAACATTGTTGCTGCTAACCCACGCATCCTTAAAGAGTTATTAACTCAAATTCGCCCTCACCTTACGGCGACTATGAAGTAAACTACCCAGTTACTTCGAAAAATACAACGTCATCCCGGCCCCCTTTAAGCCGGGATCTCCATACTTTCTTTTGAGCGTAAATTAATTTACTCACCGCATAAGAAATGAGGTCCCAGATGTTTATTTATCAACTTTCGCTTGGGCTCAGGTGATAAATAAATTCTGGAATGACGTGCATTGATGCACGAATGCCGTGGTGCCACGAATGGCAAAGAACGGTGACGATTCTTTCCCCCCTCCTCTAATAACCAAAACGCATATTAAATTCAAATTAAATACTTTCTAGCTATTAGCATTCCTAGGTATTATGGCTGTTATATTAGGCTAACCTAAGGTAGACACATGCCAATCACCCAATTTATAAAGAGCAAAACTAACTTCCAACCTGGTGAGGTGGCGTTTGTTGGTGCCGGCCCAGGCGATGCCGAGCTGCTTACCTTAAAAGCATTGCGCATGATCCAACAAGCGCAAGTGGTGATTTACGACCGCTTAGTCAGCGAAGAGATCATGTCGTTAGTCCCAAATGATTGCCATAGAATTTATGTGGGGAAATCCACCGATAAGCACAGCGTTAGCCAAGATAAAATTAACGATACCCTTGTAGAATGGGCTCTTAAGCAGAAAAAAGTGGTTCGTTTAAAAGGCGGAGACAGCTTTATTTTTGGGCGCGGATCAGAGGAAATCAACTACCTTCTCCATCATCAGATCGCCAGTCATATTGTTCCGGGCATAACGGCGGCCTCAGGAGCGACAAGTTACGCAGGCATTCCTCTTACCCATCGCGATATTGCTCATAGTTGCAGCTTTATTACCGGGCATTTTACCGCCAGTGGCGAACTGGATTTACCATGGCAAAACTTTAATGACAGCAAGCAAACCTTAGTATTTTATATGGGGGTAAGAAGTGCGAAACAAATTTGTCAGGGGCTGATTGCGCATGGTCGCGCCATTACGACACCGGTTGCGGTTATATATAAAGGCACGCAATCAGAGCAAAAGGTATGGCGCAGTACGTTAGCAGATTTACCTAAAATGATTGCGAATGAAGACATCAAGCCACCGAGTCTATTGGTGATTGGTGAAGTGGTGAATGCAATCCAATCTGGCGAGTTAGCAGAGCCAGCTTATATTAAGCCGGAAGAAAGCTGCATGCTGCAAGCTGCAAGCTGCAGGATAAGAGCTGCAAGTTAGAAGCTAGAAGCGGCAAGATAAAAGCTAGAAGCTGCAAGATAAAAGCGAAGTGCACCTTTTAGAATGGCTTTGGGCTATGAAATAACTAAGCCAGATACGATTTTTGAATGAAAAAAATGGAGAACCGAAGTTCTCCATTTCTATTTAATAAATACGCTATAAGAATCTATACAGCGTAACAGCTTAAAGCCTTGAATCTTTCCTACATACGTAGTTCGTCTTGATCCGCGCCTTCTTTTTCAATCACTTCCGGAATTAAGTCTTCTTTCGAAATACCTAATGCTAAAGCCACAGAAGAAGCAATGTAGATTGAAGAGTACGTACCAATGATGATACCGAACAATAATGCGGTTGCGAAACCGTGAATTAGGGCACCACCTTTAAGGAACAAGGCCAACAATACAACAAACGTTGTAAATGAGGTGATCATCGTACGGCTAAGGGTTTGTGTTAAAGAAATATTGATGATTTCTTCTGAATCCCCTTTACGAATACGACGGAAGTTCTCACGAATACGATCCGATACAACGATGGTATCGTTTAGTGAATAACCTATTACCGCCAGAATTGCCGCAAGTACCGTTAAGTCAAACTCAAGACCAAGTATTGAGAATAAACCTAATGTTAAAAACACATCATGGGCAAGTGCGATTACCGAGCCTAAAGCGAAACGCCACTCAAATCGAAAAGCTACGTAAACAAGAATACAGATCAGTGCGGTAAGCATAGCTAAACCACCCTGCTCGGTTAGCTCGTCACCAACGTTTGCACCAACAAACTCAATTCGACGCATGTCGATTGCCTGACCAGTTCCGGCTTCAAGTTTCGCTAAAATGTCGTTACCCAACATTTCGGCTTTCATGTTTTCACGTTGACCTAAACGAATCAATACGTCTTCGGATGAACCAAACAGTTGCACAACCGCATCGTCGTAACCACCTTCTTCAAGGACGCCACGAACCTGTGTTAAATCAGCTGGTTGTGAGAAACCTACCTCAATTAGCGTACCGCCGGTAAAATCCAGACCCCAGTTCATTTTGTTCACTGCCATTGACGCAATCGAACCAATAATGAACAAAAGACTCATTATCATCATTGGCTTGCGGATTGACATAAAGGCCACAGTGTTTTTTAAATTTAAAATTTGCATAAAATACGTCCTGACCTAGATAGAAAGCTTATCAATTTTCTTGCCACCCCAAATCGCGTTAACGACTGAACGGGTACCAATGATTGATGTAAACATTGAGGTTAAAATACCAATTGATAAGGTAACGGCGAACCCTTTAATAGGACCTGTACCAACCGCGAACAAGATAATTGCGGCAATCAAGGTAGTAATGTTGGCATCGATAATGGTTGAGTAAGCAGCGTCGTAACCCTGATGGATTGCTTGCTGAATGCTCTTGCCTTCACGGATCTCTTCACGAATACGCTCAAATATGAGCACGTTCGCATCTACGGCCATACCAACGGTAAGAACGATACCCGCCATACCCGGTAAGGTTAATGTTGCGCCAGGAATTAATGACATAGTACCAACAATCAATACTAAGTTTGCAGCGAGTGCAAGGTTTGCCACCAAACCAAACTTACGGTAGTAAACCGTCATAAAGATAAGGACACCGGCAAAACCCCAAAGGATTGCTTGTAAACCTAACTCAACGTTTTCAGCACCGAGTGATGGACCAACCGTACGTTCTTCTACAATAGCAATTGGTGCAATCAAGGCACCAGCACGTAGTAAAAGAGCAAGGTTATGAGCGGCTGCCGGAGTTGGCTGCCCGGTAATACGGAAGCTGCTACCTAAACGTGCTTGAATGGTTGCCACAGAAATAATTTCTTGTTCCTGAGTAAACTTCAAACTGCCGTCAGGGTTTTTAGCACCTGTAGCTTTACTTTCGATAAACACGGTGGCCATTGGCTTGCCGATGTTATCTTTAGTTGCGTTAGAGAATAAGCTACCGCCTTTACTATCAAGGTCGATGTTTACTTGTGGACGTTGGAATTCATCGGCACTAGATGCCGCGCCAACAATGTGCTCACCACGTAGCATAATGCGCTTTTTAAGCAGGTATGGACGACCATCTTGATCTTTTACCAGAAAAGATCCCGGTGGTACGCGACCATTAACCGCATCCATTACGTCATGTTCTTGGTCAACCATGTGAAATTGCAAGGTAGCAGTCGCACCCAAAATTTCTTTTGCTCGCGCAGTATCTTGAACACCAGGCAACTCAACAACAATGTGCTTAGCACCTTGACGTTGAACTAACGGTTCAGCAACACCTAATTCATTTACACGGTTACGGATGATGGTGATGTTTTGCTGTAGCGCGTATTCGGCAGTCTCTTTTAATTTAGCTTCTGACATCGTCACGACTAAAGATAAATCGTCTTCGTTTTCAGCAAACAACATGCCTTGGTTTGTTCGTTCTAACAGCTTTTGACCTGCAATTAAATCATCCAAGCTGCGGAAAACAACCTTAACACCGTCGCCAGCTTCTTTAACACTACGATAGCGAATTTTTTCACCACGCAAGTCGTTACGAAAGCTACCAATCATATTTTCCTGAGCTCGGCCCATAGCGGTTTTCATGTCAACTTCCATTAAGAAGTGAACACCACCACTAAGGTCAAGACCAAGCTTCATTGGTACACCGCCTAAATTTGCTAACCACTCTGGCGTAGCCGGAGTAAGGTTCAAAGCAACAGAATACTCATCTGTTAGTGCTTTGGTTAACACATCACGTGCTAATTGCTGGCTTTCATACGAATTAAAACGCACTAAAATTTGACCATTTTCCAGCTCAGCTTTGGAGTAGGCAATATTTTGACTATCCAAATTCGACTTAACGGTATCAAATACCGTTACGTCAGCAGCGACACCACGCTTACCAGAAATTTGAACCGCTGGGTCTTCACCATAGATGTTAGGTAATGCATATAATGCCCCTAACGCTACGATGACTAACACCATAAGGCTTTTCCACAAAGGGTATTTATTTAACACGGTTAAATCCTTACAGAGACTTCATAGTCCCTTTTGGTAGTACGGCTGTTACAGCAGCTTTTTGTACTGTTAAGTCAGTACCTTCTGCAACAGTGATGATGATAAAATCTTTTTCAGCAGATACTTTACTGATTTTTCCTACAACACCGCCTTGAGTAAGTACTTCATCACCTTTTGATAACGCTTCCATTAACCCTTTGTGCTCTTTTACACGCTTGGCTTGCGGGCGGTAAATCATAAAATAAAATACGATACCAAATACAGCCAGCATGATTAACATTTCAAAACCACCACCTTGTTGTGGGGCTTGTGCTGCATAGGCTTTGCTAATTAAAAAATCCATAAAATCCTCTTACGTTTAATACTAATACTATTTAATAAACAGTGTGTTTATTATTGTTCTTCTTTGGTTGCCAAAGGTGGTACGGGTAAACCACGCTCAGCATAGAATTCTTCGACAAATTCGTCTAATTTACCTTGCTCGATTGCGTCGCGCAATCCTTTCATAACTCTTTGATAAAAATGTAGGTTATGTAAGGTGTTCAATTGTGAACCCAAGATCTCATTACACTTGTCTAAATGGTGCAAATAGGCACGTGAATAGTTCTTACAAGTGTAACAATCACAACTTGGGTCTAATGGTCCGGTATCCATTTTGTGGAAAGCGTTACGAATTTTAACGATTCCACCTTTAATGAACAGGTGACCATTTCGAGCATTACGGGTTGGCATAACACAGTCAAACATGTCGATACCACGGCGAACACCTTCAACTAAGTCTTCAGGTTTGCCCACCCCCATTAGATATCGGGGCTTATCTGCAGGAATCAAGTCCGGAGTATGATCTAATATGCGAATCATCTCTTCTTTTGGTTCACCAACCGATAAACCACCTACTGCGTAGCCATCAAAACCAATATCCTTTAGACCCGCAGCAGAAACTTCACGTAAGTCTTCGTACATGCCGCCTTGAACGATACCAAACAAGGCAGACGGGTTGTCTCCGTGCTCGGTTTTTGAACGTTTCGCCCAGCGAAGTGACATTTCCATCGACTCTTTCGCTTCTTGGTGCGTGGCAGGGTAAGGCGTACACTCATCAAAAACCATAACGATATCAGAGCCCAAACTACGTTGAACCTGCATTGAACGCTCTGGCGTTAACATAATTTTTTCACCGTTAACCGGTGAACGGAATTCAACACCGCGCTCGGTAATTTTGCGCATTTTTCCAAGACTAAATACCTGGAAACCGCCTGAGTCCGTTAAAATTGGCTTGTGCCAGTTCATAAAGTCGTGCAGATCGCCGTGCTTTTCGATGATCTCGGTACCTGGACGTAGCATTAAGTGAAACGTGTTGCCTAAGATGATTTGTGCACCTGTCGCTTCCACTTCTTCCATCTTCATGCCTTTAACCGTACCGTAGGTACCAACGGGCATAAATACTGGGGTTTCAATTTCACCACGTTCAAACGTAATGCGGCCACGACGTGCTTTACCGTCTTGTGTTAATAAATCAAATTTCATGTTAATTTCCTTACCTCATGGCTAAACAGGCCAAGGGTGTTGTGTATATTAAGGTGGATTCATTCAATAAAAGATTTTTATCAAATTACTTGCGCGTTAAAAACATCGCGTCACCATAACTAAAAAATCGGTATTGGTTTTCTACGGCGGTTTGATAAGCCGTCATCATATGTTCATAGCCAGAGAAAGCACTGACTAACATAAGTAGAGTCGACTCCGACAAGTGAAAATTGGTCACCAAGGCATCCACCACATTGAACTGATAACCAGGGGTAATAAAGATATCGGTATCGCCGTAAAATTCAGACAACGCTTGGCCATTTTCAATCGCGTGTTTTGCCGCACTCTCTAAAGATCTGACCGACGTAGTCCCAACCGCAACAATGCGATGGCCCGCCGCTTTTGTGGCATTGATTTGTTCAACCACATCAGCGCTCACTTCCACGTATTCTGAGTGCATAATGTGTTCCTCGACCGTTTCAACACGGACCGGTTGGAACGTTCCGGCACCAACGTGCAAGGTAACAAAGGCAAAATTAATGCCTTTGGCTTTAATTTTTTCAAGTAAGGCTTCATCAAAATGTAAGCCAGCAGTAGGCGCGGCTACCGCGCCTGGTTTTTCGTTGTAAACGGTTTGATAACGCTCTCGATCTGAATTTTCATCTGGGCGGTCAATGTAAGGCGGCAATGGCATGTGACCAATGTCTTCTAACACCTCTAATACCGTTTGTTCGGTATTAAATTGAATTTCAAAAAGTGGTCCGTGGCGAGCAATCATCGTTGCAGGGACTTTGCCCTCAAGTAATAATTCATTGCCCACTTTAGGTGATTTACTGGCTCGAACATGCGCTAATACACGGTGTTGGTCTAACACTCGCTCAACTAACACTTCAAGCTTGCCGCCAGTTTCGGCTTTAATGCCAAAAACACGAGCAGGTATAACGCGGGTATTGTTAAACACCAACAGATCGCCAGCATGCAAACTATCAATAACCTGATTAAACTGCTTATGTTCGATAGCACCAGTTTGGCCGTCAACAGTCATCAGTCTACTGGCAGTTCTTTCTGCTTGCGGGTAACGAGCAATAAGCTCATCAGGGAGGTTAAAAGAAAAGTCTGAAACGCGCATAATTTAAAGGAAATACCCACTATTAAAAATCGCGTAATTTTAGTGGTAGGCAGGGCTAATAGCAAGTTTTAATGTGTAACTTGAATTTCACAAAAAAGCAGAATGTTTCGCCCTAGCTTTTATCAGGAGGTATTAACAAAGCAAAACAGTAAAACGGGTTTGGTTATTAAGTAACCTTTTCCTGTTCTTCTACGATTTCTTTTGCTTTTGTTGACGAGTAAAACTTGTCAGAGTCGACACAAGATTGCACATAATTAATATCAACTTGCACACGATTAACTTGCGGCTCTTCCTGTTTGCCGGTTAGTTTTCTGAAGATTTTTTTGAGATTCAAACTTAAACTCCTTTTAAGTCACAGTATTGGCTCATTTATCAAAATACGTATATAAAGGAAATGATTTAGAAAAAACGAAGCACAACTTAACTTTGGTGTATGTTATTTTTTGTTATTCAATTGTACATATTAGCTACACATAAAAAAAATACAATAAAAAATTGTAAATTAGCTTCCTCTTATTTTCACCAATAATAATGCCATTAATTTTTTACACAAACGCGATTTTTATTTAAGTCTAACGAGATAGCCTATAAAAGCGCCTAACCTACTGCTGCATCGACAGAAATGCCCCCTTTAAATTACCCCGTCAAATTGAAAACGAAGAATAAATAAGCAAACAGATTATTTTTTTGATTTTTTGCTTTACCTTTAAAAAACCATACGTATAATGCGAAGCCATTGCAGGGGTGTAGTTCCAATTGGTAGAACGGCGGTCTCCAAAACCGACGGTTGGGAGTTCGAGTCTCTCCACCCCTGCCATTCTTTCTTCGCTGGTATAAATGTTTAGGTATAAATATTTATTTATCACGAAACCTTTGCAGGGGTGTAGTTCCAATTGGTAGAACGGCGGTCTCCAAAACCGACGGTTGGGAGTTCGAGTCTCTCCACCCCTGCCATTCTCTTCTTTATCTATTTTTATTTCGTTTAGCCTATTCTTTAGATCAAAGTCTTATTCTGATTAATGTCTTTTTATAGATCTGACTTTATGCCATCATAACGGCTAATCAAGGTATTCCATTAATTTTTTTATCATTATATGAGTCTTTCAGCGCGTCAGTTTCAGCAGTTAACCACCATGGGCATTGACCTGTGGCAAGCACGTGATGGTGTTTATAAAGCAGAGCAAGTGGCAAAACCGGCACCAAAGGCTGAAACACAACTCGTTGGACATCCAGAATCCCCATTGCCAGCAAGCACATTACAAAACATTGCGCCACAACAAGCTAAAACGACATTGCAGGAACAGTCGCAAGGACAATCTGGCGAAAAGATTTTAAAGAAAGACGAACCTATGCTCGCGAAAAAACCGCTAGCACAATTAAAGTCAAAAACGAGAACCACCTTATCTAAGTCAGAATTAAAAGCATTTGTTCAATCAAGCTTATTTGCCGATATTGCCCAGTCTTTAAACAGCACCATTGACGACGTGGTGCTAAATAGCGACTCTGTAGGCATTAATGAATTGACATGGCTGTTTAACAAAGATAAAGCGCAAAACACATTTACCTTTGCCAATAAACAATTGCAGTCGCCGCACTGGCAAAACATTGCCTCAGACCCAAAGTTAAAACAGCAATTATGGCAATTACTTTGTCAATCACTTACCACGGATACGAAATAACCCCGTTATGAGCAACTCAAACGCCGCGACAATTAGCGAGTATACAAAAGCCGACGCCAAACCAATTTTTGACATTGAAATGGCAGCCAATCCGTTTCCATGGACAGAAAAAACATTTCTCAGTTGCATAGGGGGTCGATATCATTGCCGACAACTACGGGTTAATGATAAGCCGGTTGGCTTTTATGTTGGCGAATTAGTTGTTGATGAAATGACGCTAATGGAGATTTGTGTACACCCAGAGCATCAGGGCAATGGCTATGGACAACTGCTGCTTGGTGATTTTATTCAATTAGCTAAAAGCAAACAATGTAACGTGTGTCATCTGGAAGTTCGTTCAAAAAACATTGCCGCACAAATGCTGTATATGAACAATGGTTTTATTCAGGTGGGGAAACGCACGGGCTATTATCCTGCCAAGGTCGGTTATGAAGATGCCTTGTTAATGAGCCTAACCCTATAGTTAGGCCTACGACTTGCTAAATTAACCGATAATTCCTTCCTACAAATACATTTTTTTTCAAATTCACATACGTTTCTTGTCGCTCAAATGCTACCTTTTAGGTATAATATTGCGCTTTTTAGTCTGGCCAACTTTTCAACAGTAAAGTGTTGGCTTCATGAATGACCCTTTTTATTATTTTTTCAGGCTTTTGTAACCATGACAATTCAACAACAAGAAGTAAATAAACGCCGTACGTTTGCGATTATTTCTCACCCGGATGCCGGTAAAACCACCATTACCGAAAAAGTATTACTTTTCGGACAGGCCTTACAAAAAGCCGGTACGGTAAAAGGTAAGAAGTCTGGTCAGCACGCTAAATCCGACTGGATGGAAATGGAAAAAGACCGTGGTATTTCAATTACAACCTCGGTTATGCAGTTCCCTTACAATGATTGTCTGGTTAATTTACTCGACACCCCAGGACACGAAGATTTCTCTGAAGATACTTACCGTACCTTAACCGCGGTAGACTCTTGTTTGATGGTTATCGATACCGCTAAAGGTGTAGAGGATCGTACCATTAAATTAATGGAAGTGACGCGTCTACGCGATACACCAATCATTACTTTTATGAACAAAATGGACCGTGACGTTCGTGACCCAATTGAAGTCATGGATGAAGTTGAAGAAGTATTAAAAATAAAGTGTGCACCGATCACCTGGCCAATTGGTATGGGTAAAGAATTTAAAGGTGTATATAACCTATTAACCGATGAAGCCATTTTATACAAAACCGGCCAAGGCCATACGATTCAGGAAAAAGTGGTTATTAAAGGTCTTGATAACCCACAGCTAGACGAAGCCGTTGGTCCTTTTGCCAGCGATTTGCGTGATGAACTGGAGTTGGTTTTAGGTGCATGTCATGAGTTTGACCAAGATGAATTTTTAGCCGGTGAATTAACCCCTGTATTTTTTGGTACCGCACTAGGTAACTTTGGTGTTGACCATATGTTAGATGGCCTAACTCAGTGGGCACCAACGCCTCAACCTCGCAGTACCAGTGTACGCGAAGTTAAAGCACAAGAAGAAAAGTTCTCTGGTTTTGTCTTTAAAATTCAAGCGAACATGGATCCAAAACACCGTGACCGTATTGCCTTTATGCGTATCTGTTCGGGTAAGTACACCAAAGGCATGAAAATGCGTCAGGTACGTATTGGTAAAGATGTAAAAATCGCCGATGCAGTAACCTTTATGGCGGGCGATCGTTCCAACGTTGAAGAAGCCTATGCCGGTGACATTATTGGACTACATAACCATGGTTCAATCCAAATCGGTGATACTTTTACCGCCGGTGAAGAATTTAAGTTTAGTGGTATTCCAAACTTTGCTCCGGAAATGTTCCGTCGCATTCGCTTGCGCGATCCGTTAAAACAAAAACAATTGCAAAAAGGCCTTATCCAGCTGTCTGAAGAAGGTGCGGTACAGGTATTTAGACCAATGGCAAACAACGACATGATTGTTGGTGCGGTTGGTGTGCTGCAGTTCGAAGTCGTTGTGCACCGTTTAAAAACAGAATACAACGTTGATGCCTTATATGAACCAATTTCGGTCGCAACTGCCCGTTGGGTAACATGTAAAGATGAGCGTACTTTAGCGCAGTTTGAGAAAAAAGGTTACGACAACCTAGCACTCGACGGTGGTGATAACTTAACCTACATCGCACCAACCATGGTGAATTTAAGTTTGACGCAAGAACGTCACCCAGACATCGAGTTCCACAAAACTCGTGAACACTAATCGTTAGCATAGAGAAGATTAAGATTTAGATTATGAATATTCGTCAACTTTTAAATGAAAAAGTAAAAGCCGCGATGATTGCTGCAGGCTTACCTGAAGACACAAACCCAGCCGTAAACGGCTCTTCTCGCCCACAATTTGGTGATTACCAAGCCAATGGTGTTATGGGCGCTGCGAAAAAACTAAAAACCAACCCGCGTGCCTTAGCACAAACGGTTGTTGAACACCTAGACCTTGACGGCATTGCTGAACAAGTCGAATTAGCGGGTCCTGGTTTTATTAACATCCATTTAGACAAAGCCTGGTTGGGCGAGCAATTAGCTCAAGCCAATAACGATGAGCACTTAAATGTAAGCCAAAGCTCACCGGCACAAACCGTTGTTGTTGACTACTCAGCGCCAAACTTAGCCAAAGAAATGCACGTAGGCCACCTACGTTCAACCATTATTGGTGATGCCGTTGTACGTGCTTTAGAATTTCGTGGTGAACGTGTAATCCGTCAAAATCACATGGGTGATTGGGGCACACAATTTGGTATGTTACTGGCTCATTTAAGCGATAAACTGGCCAGTGATGAAGTAGCCGAAACCGCTTTAGCCGATTTAGAAAATTTTTACCGTGAAGCCAAAGTACGCTTCGACGATGAAGAAGGCTTTGCCGACCGTGCCCGTGATTACGTGGTAAAACTGCAAGGTGGCGATGCGGATTGTTTAACGCTGTGGCAGCAATTTATTGATATTTCAATTCACCACAGTGAAGAAATCTACCAAAAATTAAACGTTACGCTAACGCGTGACGACATCATGGGTGAAAGTGCTTACAACCCAGATTTAAGCAATGTCATTGACGAGCTAATGGCCAAGCACATTGCCGTTGAAGACCAAGGTGCCAAAGTTGTTTTCATCGATGAGATGGCCAATAAAGACGGTGATCCTTCGGTATTTATCGTACAAAAATCGGGTGGTGGTTTCCTATACGCAACAACCGATTTATCCGCGTGTCGTTACCGTAGTGGTAAATTGGCTGCCGATCGCATCATTATCTTTACCGATGCACGTCAGGCCTTGCACTTTAAACAAGTCGAAATTACTGCTCGTAAGGCGGGGTTCTTACCAGAAAAAACCGCTTATGATCACTGCCCATTTGGCATGATGATGGGTAACGACGGCAAGCCATTTAAAACACGTACTGGTGGCACAGTAAAACTTGCTGAGTTATTGGATGAAGCGGTTAGCCGTGCGACCGAGTTAATGGCTGAAAAAATCGCTGACTTCTCGGATGAAGAGCGCTCTGAGGTTGCTCGTAAAGTGGGAATTGGCGCGGTTAAATTTGCCGATTTATCGAAAAACCGCACCAGCGACTACATCTTCAATTGGAAAACCATGTTGAGCTTTGAAGGGGCTACCGCGCCTTACTTGCAATACGCCTACACGCGTATTCAAAGTATCTTCAAGAAAGCGAATATTGATTTAGCTTCGACAACCGCAACAATGAACATTGTTGAACCACAAGAGAAAGCGCTTGCGGTTAAGTTGTTGCAATTTGAAGAAGTACTTGATGCGGTGATCAGCGAATGTACACCAAACTTGTTGTGTAACTACTTATACGAATTAGCAAGTTTATACATGAGCTTTTACGAAGCCTGCCCAATCTTAAAAGAAGGCATCGACGAAGACGTTAAACTGGCTCGTTTGCAACTGTGTGACTTAATTTCGAAAACCCTGAAGCAAGGTTTAGACCTGTTAGGCATTGAAGTAATGGATCGCATGTAAGCCGAGTTTTATCTACTCTTTAGAGATATAGAACAAATTGCAATCGGTGATTGATTGCAATTTGTTCGTGACATGGATTGCACATTCGTTAAAGATACGTTAAAATTGCAAAATCATTGGGGACTTCCCCTAAAAGCATACATTACACTTATCTTCAAACCGTTAACTACATGGATGTGGAAAATGAAACCTAATGCGCTTAGCATCTTCTTACTCATCACCATTATTATTGGTATCGCCACATCGACCATTGTTTATTATGGTTGGTATTTTGACGACTTTTTGAAAAACTCAACTTTTCAAGGTGTGTTTTTATTGGTTGCTTTAGTGTTTACGTTTTTCTTTTTCAGTTACTTTACCTTCGACTTTTTACGTCATAAAGACAAAGACGATACACCTCATTCAACAGCTAGCTCAACAGATTAATCCGCATAACCCCGACGCAGTTATCAATAGTATTGATATAATTGTATAAAAGTCTCTTAATGTTTAACGGTTGACTCTGACCATGCAATTTACCGATACGCACTGCCACCTCGATTTTATCGAGTTAAATCAGCATATGCCTGCCCTGTTCTCGCAGTGTCAAAACCAGAATATTCACCGTATTATTGTCCCGGGCATCACGGCAAAACGATGGCCAAGAGTATTATCAGTTTGCGAACAAAGCAGTCAGTTATTTCCAGCCCTCGGCTTACACCCCTGGTGGATAAATAAGGCGACGGAGGCCGATTTAGCCCTGCTTGAAGACTATTTAAAATCACAGAAGTTAATTGCCTTAGGTGAGATAGGCATTGATGGCGGCATCGACAATATTGAAAAGCAAAGCCATTACTTTGTCGAGCAACTGAAATTAGCCGATAAATATCAGTTACCCACGCTTATCCACCATCGCAAAAGTCATCAACATATTTTGCCCATATTAAAACAACTCCGCCCCGCAAAAGGTGGCATTATTCACGCTTTCTCAGGCAGTTACCAGCAAGCAATACAATACATTGATTTGGGATTTAAATTAGGAATTGGCGGCACCATCACCTATGAGCGTGCGAAAAAAACCATTAATGCGGTTAAACGACTGCCTTTGGAAAGCCTGGTCTTAGAAACCGATGCCCCCGCCATGCCCATCGATGGCTTTCAAGGACAAGATAACTCACCTTTAAGACTCACCAATGTGTTTCAATGTCTTAGCCGCATTAGATCTGAGCCCGCAGAGCAGCTAGCCGAACAAATAGAATATAACGTTAATCAGCTGCTTTTTCAGGGTTAGCTTTTGTCGATACGTCTTTTGTAGATGTCGGGGCATCTAAGTTCGCTTTTATTACTCTAAAGCCATGTTTGGTCAGGGTAAAACGCTCAAAACCACGCGTTAGAAGAAATCCGACAATAATCGCTAGCACAAATATAATTCGAAAATTTTCTGCCTGACCATTCATGCTGGCCTTTAATTCTTGATTCACGTCTTTTTCGTTCATCGTTAAACGAATAAAGCCCAGTAACTCGTTGGTTCTAATTTCTTCAACAACCGATAACGTTGATGGCGCGGTATTATTACTGCCCTGCTCTAAACCATATAATTGACGGATGGTTTGACTGTCGGTGGATTGCGCAATAATTTGCCCAGACTCGTCATATAACACCGCATCTTTAACCAGAGACGATCCCGCAATGGCTTCAACGAAGCCTTGCAATTGTTGGTTATCTCTATTAGCCAACAATAAGATAGCGGTATCGACCGACTGTTGAATGTAGCTATTCGAAATTTGACTGAAATGTTTGTCTATCGCTTGGTGGTTATTGCTGACATTAAAGAAAAGTTGATTGAGTAATAAAAACATCATTAACACACCTGCGCCCAGTTGCAGCAATTTAATAAAAGGTGAGGTAATCATTGGATAAAATCGAGTGTTTAAGCGGCTCATAACGAAAAAATATTGTTAAAACTATATACACTATAGAGGGTAATTTGCCATTATAGAATCAGTTTTTAGCCTTATCAGAAAATTTTTTAGGATTGTTACCTTGTCTGCCTCATCATTTTTGTTAAAAAACCAGCAAACTTTACAAAAAACCTTACAACAAATTTTGCCACCAAGTGAAGTATCCCTTCCTGTGCAAATCCAATTAACAGAAAACCATTTATTAATAGCTGAACAAGAAAAAGCGCCTGGTTTTACCGACATTGAGCTCGTCGTTTTTGCCGATTTATCGGTAGAGAATTTATCGACTATGTTAGCAAAAATGTCTTTTACTAGCTGTTTATTAACCGACATAAATCACCGTGTTGAGAAAACCAGTTACCGATTTTCAATCCAGTTAAGCAACGAACAAGCCTATGTGGATTTGAAAACTGTGATCAGCGATTATGCCCAAGCACAAGCATTTGAAGCAGCACTGCTTAAACAAGCACCAGCATTAGATACGCCGGGCTTATTACTTATGGATATGGACTCGACGACCATCGAAATTGAATGCATTGATGAAATCGCAAAATTAGCCGGTGTAGGTGAACAAGTCAGTGAAGTTACCGAGCTTGCCATGCAAGGTAAACTGGATTTTGCAGAAAGCTTACGCGCTCGTGTGGCAACATTAAAAGATGCACCTCAGTCCATTCTTGCTCAAGTAGGTGATAACTTACCGTTAATGCCAGGGCTGGTCACCTTAGTAACAGAACTGCACGCCAAACAATGGAAAGTGGCGGTAGCCTCAGGTGGTTTTACCTACTTTACCGAAATATTAAAAGAGCAACTTAATTTAGATGCCACTCAGGCCAATGTGTTGGAAATTATTGACGGTAAACTAACCGGCAAGGTGGTGGGCGATATTACCGATGCACAGGTTAAAGCCGACACCCTATTAGCCCTAGCTGAGCAATTTAATATTGAACATCCACAAACCGTAGCAATGGGTGATGGTGCAAATGACTTAACCATGATGGCAGCATCACATTTAGGTGTGGCTTACAAGGCAAAACCAATTGTCCGTCAAAAAGCGCAAAGCAGCATTAATTATTCAGGCTTAGATTGTTTGTTGCATTGGTTGAGATAAAAAAATCTACAAGATAAAAGAGCTGCAATCTACAAGTCTAAGCCGATTTGCAGCCCCTTTTAAGCTGCTAGATAAGAGCGCTTCAAGCCGCAAGACTGAAGCCATTTACAACCCAAACCATTGCTTTTATCTTGAAGCTTGTAGCTTGAAGCTTATAGCCTTTAACTTGAGGCCTCTTTTTAATTTACAATTTGCTATATCGCCATGTAGCTTTATATTTTTTACTAATAAATTGAAAACCCTCTTGTCACGCCTTCCCCTTCACCTTACACTGTACAAATCAACAGTTAATGATTTTTTAGAGCATGGCAAAAATAAAAACAGCATTTGTTTGCAGTGACTGCGGCGCCGATTACCCTCGCTGGCAAGGTCAGTGTGGTTGTGGCGCTTGGAATACCCTGTCCGAAATAAAACTATCTTCCAGCAAAGCCAGTAACAATAAACGAGTAACCGCAACCGCAGGTTATGCCGGTGGCGTTGGCGGGGGCTCGAAAAAGATCAACGACATTGAGGCCATTGAAGCAGAGAAACAACTGACTGGTATTGGTGAACTAGACCGCGTTTTATGTGGCGGTGTGACGACAGGCTCCGTTAATATTATCTCTGGCGATCCTGGGGCCGGTAAAACCACCCTACTTTCAGATCTGGTTGCCCGAATGTCGCAAACCAAGGCATCTCTTTACTGTACCGCCGAAGAGTCCTTGTCGCAGTTTAAAAACCGGGTTAATCGCTTACGCCTAGATTACAACGAAGACTCTTTGTATTTATTGTCAGAAACCAGTGTTGAAGCCATTATTGAAGAGTTGGAAGTCAATAAAATTAAGTTTGCCGTAATCGACTCCATTCAAGCGGTGGTAACCGATACGGCTAATGGCAGCCCTGGCTCACCGTCTCAAGTAAAAAGTGCCGCACAGGCGCTTACCCAATATTGTAAGCAAAATAACGTGACCATGTTCCTTATTGCCCACGTGAATAAAAACAATGAAATTGCCGGGCCGCAAACCTTGGTGCACATTGTTGATGCCCTATTGCATATCGATACCAACGACGGTCAAATTAGAACCTTACGCGCTAATAAAAACCGTTTCGGTGATATAGACACCGTGGGTATTTTTAGAATGAATGAGCGCGGCATGACCAGCGTTGATAACCCAAGTGAGATATTCCTGTCGGGTTCAAGCACCGAATCTCCAGGCTCAACCATTACCTGTATTCGTAAGGGTAACCGCAACTTACTGCTCGAAATTCAATGTTTAACCACAGAAACTGAAGCTGAATTTCCACAACGCGTATGCGTTGGTTTAAACATGAACCGAATAAAAATGCTCACTGGTATTTTACGTAAGCATGCCCGAGTAAAAATATTTCACGATACGTTTTTCAATATCGTAGGCGGCTTAAAAATAGATGAGTCGGAAACCTGTATCGATTTAGCCTTAGTTTCAGCGTTACTAAGCAGTTTAAATGACTTTGTCGTACCAAGAACCACTTGTATTATGGGCGAGCTGAGTTTAAATGGTGATGTAAGGCCAATTGATAGCGGCGTGCCAAGGGTAAAAGAAGCGGCACAACATGGTTTTGAGCAAATTTTTATCCCTTACCGTAATTATCATAAATCAATGGAAGGTTTGGGGGCACGTATCGTCCCCGTTAAGACCGTTCATGAATTAATTGAGTTAATATCTTAGTGAAAGGCCGCACAATTTGAGGCTTTTTTAAGCACGTTTTAGTCCTTGCTGCATAAAAAAGTGTAACACATTTGGATCAGGTGTAAATAAGCCCCCAACCGACTGTCATCATTACATTTTCAAACATTTGCACAACAAGGATGTTCGCCATTATTCACGCTTTTTTTGCCTTTAAAAAGAGTTCATTAGGCCCATCAATTAGAATTAAAGGGCCTAACATGGTAACATTCTTCGCGAAATTTCATACGAAACGTCATTTCTTAGCCATTGGGTTGCTAATAGTTTGCAGACCTTCCAGAGGTGACATCGTACTAAATAAGGACTACTTTTTGCGTCGCTGACGACCTTCAAAATACAATCAAAACTCATTTTGATTTCCTCAAATACACTCTGGTGTATTAATGCCTCATAACATAATCACGCATTCATGCGAATGACATACAACGCTCAACTATTCGTTATAGCCATTATTGGACTATAGCCTGCGTAAGTTCGCATTTTGATTACGATCATTCATTCTCATCAAAAAATAGGATGTTCCTAGGTTTAAAAAACATTTATTGCTTAGCTTGTTGCTAGGTTGCTCATTTTCGGCTTCGGCTTCGGCTTCGGCTTCGGCTTCGGCTTCGGCAAATACGCTTGAAGAGAAAGTAAAAGACTTACAACAAAAACTTGAC
Organism: uncultured Thalassotalea sp.; assembly: GCA_947502355.1. Classification (GTDB taxonomy): domain Bacteria; phylum Pseudomonadota; class Gammaproteobacteria; order Enterobacterales; family Alteromonadaceae; genus Thalassotalea_A. The sequence goes on from CANMZP010000026.1 coordinate 46,276, forward strand.
CAATTGCTTGAAGAACAAGAAAAGCAAAAAGCCTCTACGTCAGACATTAAAGTTGGCGGCGCTGTGCGTTTTCAATACAGCTACGAAGACTACGACAAAGACAATTCAGATCGCAAAGGCGATTTTGACTTTGATATTTTTCGCTTAAACCTAGACGGCAGCATTGGTGATGTAATTTTATCGGCCGAATACCGTTGGTTTGATTATATGGACGTGATTCACCATGCGTGGGTTGGCTATAATTTTGACGAAAATCAGCAAGGTAAAGTTGGCGTTACCAAAGTACCATTTGGGATCCAACCATACGCTTCGCACAGCTATTTTTTCAGCTCAAACTACTACTTGGGCCTAGAAGATGATTATGACTTAGGCGTTAACTACACCTACAAAAAAGCCAACAATCAGCTTGATATCGCATTTTACAAAAATGATGAGCAAGGTGGTATCGATGGTTATGTTTCCGATCGTTCAGAGCGTTACTCTTACGATGTCGTGGGTGTGCGTCTTGAGGGCGAAGGCATTTATGATGCACCTAGTCTGCAAGCGGCTGAAAATAACACTTTTAACTTGCGCTACGCACATACCTTCAACCTTGACGATGTATCTATTGAAACAGGCATTTCAGGTCAGTTTGGTGAGCTAGAGCTTGACGATTCTGCCGATGGTGACCAATACGCGGCAGCGGTTCACGCCATTGTTAATTACCAGCAGTGGAATGTGCAATTACAAGTGTCTGAATACGAATACGACGTTGATGGCATGGACGTAGACGAAATGGTTGTTGCCGCTTATGCGTTTTATGACACCATTGCGGCCGAAGCAACCTCTTACCTTGCTAACGTGTCGTACAGCTTGCCTGTAGAAATTGGCCCTATCAGTAATTTCACCTTTTACAATGACTACACCTTGGTTGGTGACAAGTCGGGTGACTTAGAAGACACCTTTATGAACGTAACGGGCGTTGCGATTACTGCCGGTGGTTTATACACCTATGTTGACTATGTGATTGCTGAAAACCAACCGTTTATTGGCGGTACCATGGCGGGCGATGGCGACAACGAAAAGCGCTTCAATATTAATTTCGGCTATTACTTTTAATAAAGGCGCATAGGTATGCATAAGAAAAACGATAAATACAGCATTCACAGTACCGACTATACGATTGGTCAGGCAACCTGTTTGTATTGTTTTGTCTGGGGTTGATCATTTCGCCATTCGGCAAATTGCGCATTGGTGGGGCAAAAGCGAAACCAGAGCATACCAATGCCTCTTGGTTTGCGATGCTTTTTGCCGCAGGTATGGGTATCGGCTTAATGTTTTGGGGGGTTGCTGAGCCCGTTGCTTACTTTACCGGTTGGTATGAAACACCATTAAACGTTGAACCTAACACACCTGAAGCGGCTAGATTAGCGTTAGGTGCAACCATGTACCATTGGGGTTTACACCCATGGGCGATTTATACCTTGGTTGGTCTTTCATTGGCCTTTTTTACCTACAACAAAGGTTTACCACTTTCAATTCGTTCCATTTTTTACCCAATTTTAGGGGATAAAACTTGGGGTTGGCCAGGGCACATCATTGATATCTTGGCGGTATTAGCTACGTTATTTGGTTTAGCGACCTCATTGGGATTAGGAGCACAACAAGCGGCCAGTGGTATTAACCATGTATTTGGTATTGAATCTGGCATTGGCTTACAAATAGCCGTGATTGTTGTGGTAACGGCATTAGCGGTATTTTCCGTTGTTCGTGGCTTAGATAAAGGCGTTCGAGTACTCAGTAAAGTGAACATGTTTATTGCGTTTATCTTACTTATCTTTGTTATTTTTGCTGGTTTTGCCATCGATCAGGTAACAAACGGCATTGGCGCTTTAGGAACAGATGGATTAACAGAAGTACCACTGGCTATGTTCCAAATGTTTGACCAATTACCAATGAGTTCGGTGTTATCGGTGATTGCCATTATTTTGGTATTGGTATTCTTCATTACCTCCTCAGACTCTGGTTCGCTGGTGATTGATAGCATTACCTCTGGTGGTAAAATCGATGCGCCAATCCCACAACGAATTTTTTGGGCCGTAACCGAAGGCTTAATTGCTATGGCATTGCTATGGATTGGTGGCACTGAAGCGATACAGGCATTACAAGCAGGGGCTATTTCAACGGCATTGCCGTTTACGTTTGTTCTCCTGCTTATGTGTGTGAGTTTATTGAAGGGTCTAAGAACCGAAAAGCAATAACACACGAAAGTAAATAAATTGGGCTCTCTACATATACAAATTTAGAGAGCCCAATGTCTTTTACCTTGAGCACTTGCCCATCTTATGTTCAAAGCGTTATTAACGATACCCCGTCATTTCAACAAACCCTTTGCCTTGATGGCTGCCAGAAAAGCTCACCATGCCTTCAAAATATTCGATACCAAACTGATTAATTTGCTTTTTGTTAATGACCTTAACGTTTAAATTAATGTCGTATTGTCTTACTTTTACCTGAAAAACATTCGGATAGCTTTGGTGTTTGCTGGGCGGATTTTCGATTTCAATATCATCACTTTCAAGACGCTGACTCCAACCATTTCGATGCATTAAATTACCATATTGATGGTCCTTACCTTCACTCCGTATTCGATACACCATTAAGGCGATGTCTTTGTTAAGCCTTAAGGAAAACCAATCCCAGCCTTGCTGCTCTTTGCCAAGAAACTGACTGCTCCATTCCCTATCAAACCAAGCATCTCCTGAAACGTTTTGCCAACGGCCTTGCCAATAGATTTGCCCATTTACTTTAATAAACGGCTGCGAATAATAATGAGAGGCAATATCTAAGCTTGGGTGTTTGCGGTTATAGCCATTCTGTCCTTGTAGGAAAAAACCTTTGCGATGCAAATTTTCAAGACCAACCTTTAGATCACTTTCAAGGGCTAGGTTACTATGCAAATTTAGTTTGGCCTTCCAGCTAGTTTCATCTGATTTATCATTGCCAAAATTCAAGGTCGCCGGCAGCAATTCACCACTGGATTGCCATTGCCAATCATCGATGCGCATCGCAAAAGGTGACTTTGCAAACTGAACCGTGGCAAACGCTTCACGGCCATCGCGAAAGGCGCTTAAATGGGTTTGTGCATCGGCCATCGCCGCATGGGCAAAATACCAATGCTTGTCATTAACGGCGGTACGAAATAACGTCCATTGTACGGCAATATCCTTATTATCTTCTGTTTGTAAGTTCGCGGTTAAATACCACCACTCATGACGAAAGTCTTTCTGCGGAAAATGATCTTTAGGAAAGCTGATTTTATTGTTTTCACTTGCATTGCTAAAGCGGTCATCTTTTGTGCTTAACGTTGATAACGCACCAACGTCATGCTGTTGCCCTTGTTCGCAAGATGGCAAACTCAATAGTAAAAACGAGGCAATAAACAACTTAACGCATCGAGTGGACAACAGGCCTATCATCCCAGCCCCCTTTTGCCCAACAGGTATAAAGGTAAAATAAGCGCAGGGATCAAACACAACAGCGCAATAAAGCTATGGTTTGCCATTAAGGTAAAATCAACCACCAAAGGCATAGACCAACCAAACGACACTGGAAACACTTTACTGACCAACACGTTGGCCAGCACCATGGCCAGCGGCCAACTCAGTAAAATGCAACTAACAAGCAACACCAACCATTGACCTAGCATGTGCACAAATAGCTCAAAGCGGCTATAACCTAGGCTCATTAAAATGGCTAAATCCCCTTTACGCGCTAACTCCAGCGTTTTGGCCGACAAAAACAAGCCTAAGCAAGCAATCGCCAGTAACACAATGGCGATGCTTTGGGTTAATACAAACGTTTGGGCGAAGATATTCAAAGCCAGTTTTTTAACCTCGCGAGGTTCAATAACCTGACTTTCATCTAAAGCCAACTCATGAATAAGCCGTTGTTTTAACGGCGTTGAATGCGACTGGTAATACACCCCAAAACTGCGACCGCTAAGGCCCTTAAAATATCGTTCGGCTAAATTACGCAACATAGCCACTTCAAAGGTCGGATTGCCATAATCATAATAAATGGCCTTAACTCGGCACGTTAATTGACTCCCGCCTTGTGCTAATAAAAGCACCTCGCCAACGGTTATCTGCTGAGCCAAGGCCAGTTGCTCATTGATCATGCAATGATTGGCATCTTTCAGAAGGGCGAAAAGAGCTAATCCACTGGAGGCAACATCCGTTTGCCGTGGTGCAGACTTGATAACGATTGAGTCAAGTTGGCGAACAGACTCATAAGCTTTTAAAGCAATCGTTTCATCATTAAAAGTGAGTGTGCCACGTTTATATTCAATATACTCTTTAACGTTTGGTTGCGTTTCTAGCCAGTCAGCAATTTTTTCTCGCTCACTGTGGTCATAGCGAATATATAAATCTTCATTTAACTGTTTATCCAAATACTGTGTAAAAGCACGTTCAAAACTGCTTATCATTAAACTGGCTGAGATGCTTGCCGTTAACGCCAAGTAAAAAGCGCTTAGCGGTAAAAATCGACGATTAATCTGCTTTTGTGCATCTTGCAATAAATAGCGGCCCTGAAAGCCTAGCCTGAGTTTTTTTCCTAACGCTAACGTGGCGTATATCAACACATGAATTAGGGTTGGTAGAAACAACACAGCAATGGTGAGCAATAAAGCAAAGCGGCTCATGATCTGTTGCCAGCTAAGCTCAGGAATAAACACAAACACCAAAATTAATAGTGCGGCAAAGATACGCACTAACGAGCCACTTTTTCGTTGTATCCTAGATTGAGTTTGACTGATGTGCCGACGGCTTATTTGTGAGAATTGTCTTAATAAAGAGAGCAAAACGCCAACCGATGAAATGGCCACGGCCCATAGCGCATATTGCCAAGACCAAGTTAACTGACCGCTGACGTGCAGTTGATAAAGTTGATTTAAGGTTAGGCCTAACAAGGGCAATAACGTATTGACGATGAATATCGCAAGCAGACCACCGCACACACTGGCAAGGCAGATTAAAATCATTGCCTCTACCCATAACGCCTGTCGAACCGTACTCAGGCTCATCCCTAGCAATCGCAGCTGCCCCGACAGTGCGCTTCGGCTTTGCCAGGCTTGCTCTGCCGCTTGAAAGGCAATAAACAAACTCACCACAAAACTTAACATTGCTAAGGCACTTAAATTGAGGTGCAATGCGTCTGCAAAGCCCTTACGTTGCTGCAATGACCAACTTTTTTGTAAAAATAAATGTTCGGGCATTGCCTCATTAAGCTGCTCTTGCCGGCGCTTAGTTAATGGCCCTACCAGCAAAGAACTAAAGTGTTCCATATCATCGAACAGCTGCCAAGCCAGCTCAATATCTAACAGAGCAGTCATCCCCCAATCACCGTCATTAACAATTCGAGTTGGCAGACCCAAGTTACTGCCTGAAGCCTGATTTAGTAAATGGACTTTGCCAAATACATCCCCCTTATCAAAGTCAACGCCTAATTGCTTTGCATACCCTTTAGGTAATAACACATGCAAGCTATCAAACGTTTCAGGTTTCGACACACTTAGCGCCAGCAAATCCATGGCTTTTAACGAAAGCCACTGACCATTAGCCATTTGCTTGCGAAACTCAATGACTGGTGTCACTTCGCTAAAGCCTTGACGCCTCATATTGGCGTAGTCTTGTTTACTGACCGAATGCCCTGATAACGGCATAATTTGAAAGGCGACCGGATTGCCAAGCCGGCTATCGGCTTTTTGGTATTGCGCTTTGCTGGCATGATTTAGCATCAACACAGACAACAAGGTGCAGGTTGCGATGGACAAGCTTAAAATAAACCCCAAATTGAGCAAAGGCTTTCGCTTATATTCAGCAAACTGGCAATAAAGTGTTAATGAGAGCTCGTTTAGATCAACCACAAGCGACCTGATAAGCATGTAATAAAGAGGCCATTAACATCCTTCAAGCTGGGTAAAGGGCTGTAGCGATCCCTCCCTAAGCAGAAACACTTTATTTAATTGCTGCGCGACTTTTTTACTGTGCGTGACCATTATTAGAGCAATATTATGCGACTCTACCAACTTGAGTAAGGTTTGCACCACCAATTGACTGTTCACGTCATCTAGATCACCCGTCGGTTCATCCGCCAACAATAAAGATGGTCGAGCCGCTATGGCCCTGGCAATTGCTACCCGCTGCATTTCGCCTCCGGATAACGTTGCCGGATAGCTCTGTTGCAATTGTTTTATTCCTAGTTCACTAAGTAATTCGGCCGTTAAACTCGGGGTAAATCGATTTGCTAATCGCGCTGAAAATTCAATATTTTCAATAACGGTTAAACTCGATAATAAATTAAAATGCTGAAAAATAATGCCCATCTGCTCTTTACGTAACCCACTAATCTGGTTTTCACTCGCGTGCTGCAAATGCAAGTCACCCACTGAAATTTGTCCTTGTTGAATTGGCGCAAGTCCAGCTATCAAATTTAATAAAGTGCTTTTGCCACAGCCACTGTCGCCCATTATCGCGATGGACTCACGTTGTTTGATTTGCAGGCTTAAATTCGCCAACACTTGTCGTTTATTGGTACCATCACTTACCCAATGCGAAAGCCCTTTAATGCTTAACAATTCGTCGTCCTTTTATGTATATCACCAGTATTGGTTAGTCGTTTTCAGTATAGCTAAGGATCTCCGCACATTTATTTACATTTTGTTATGACATTAAAACAGTTAGCCGTTAAAATAACGGCAATAATTTTTTCCTCAAAAAAATACAAAGATATATGACCCCATTAAAACGCACGTTGCTAACAAGCATGTTATTTTTGTCTAGCCCTATGTGGGCAAATGCACAACAAGCTGAACAAGCACCCCAAAACATCCCCGAAATTACCAAACAGCAACTTCCCCTTGCGTCTCAACCTGCTCTGCCTCAATCAGAAGAGCCTCAATTAAAAGCGCCAGAAGCAATCGAGCCAATCAGCATTGACCGTATTTTTTCGGCCCCCTCTTTAAAAGGCGAAGTATCTAAACACTTACAATATGCGCCCGATGGCAAATCCGTTACGTATTTAAAAGCGAAAGCAAGCGACCAAAATCGCTACGATTTATGGCAATACCGTATTGAGCAAAATGAGCATCGCATGCTTGTTGATTCTGCCAGCATCTTTGCTGGTAAAGAAGAGTTGAGTGACGAAGAAAAAGCCCGTCGTGAGCGCCAACGTGTTTATGGTAGCGGGATCATGGAATACGTATTTTCCAATGACGGTAACTTTATCGTCTTCCCTATCAATGGCGATCTTTACCTTTATGATGTTAACAAAGCCGAGTCGAGTCAGCTGACCAACGATAAAGACTTTGAAACCGATGTGAAGTTTTCACCAAAAGGCGGGTTTGTTTCCTTTATTAAAAACAATGACATTTACACCATCGATATAAAAACCAAACAGCAAAAACAATTAACCACCGACGGCAGCAACACCATTAAAAATGGTATGGCAGAATTTGTTGCTCAGGAAGAAATGGATAGAATGACCGGCTACTGGTGGTCGCCAAATGAAAAAAACATTGCCTTTATTAAAGTTGATGAATCCCCGGTCGATGTGGTAATTCGTAATGAAATTTATGCCGATGAAGTTAAACTATTTGAGCAGCGCTACCCTGCCGCCGGTACGAATAACGTTAAGGTGTCACTGCGCAACATAAAATTAAGTAACATGAAGGTGCAAAAATTTGATTTAGGCGATGACCAAGACATCTATCTGGCACGCGTAAAGTGGTTACCAAACTCAAAAACCATTGCCTATCAATGGCTAAACCGCCAACAAGACAATTTGCAGTTGCGTTTTCAATCGCTTTCATCACGAAGTGCGGATGTGATCATTGATGAAAAATCCACTCATTGGATCAATATTTTTGATGACTTAACCTTTATTAATAATGGCAAGCAATTTATTTGGGCGTCAGAGCGTGACGGCTTTAAGCACTTATACTTATACAGTAACAAAGGCAAAGAACTTGCCCAACTGACCAAGGGTAAATGGGTGGTCAATGAATTGGTTGCACTTGATGAGCAAGCCGGATGGTTGTACTTTACCAGCCGTGCCGACAGCCCGTTAGAAAAACACCTTTATAAAACCCGTCTTGATGGCAGTTCACCAGAGCATGTTTCTCGCGTATCGAAAAAAGGCGGTTTTCACCAAATCAAATTTGCCAACGACAAGCAAACTTACATTGATACATTCTCAAACATTAACACGCCGGAGCAAATAAGTTTACGCCAGTCAAACGGCAAACTGATCACCTACTTGTTAGAAAATAAATTTGATGAGACCCATCCGGCCTTTCGTTATAAATCGCAACTTGTTCGTCCAACCTTTGGCAGCATAAAGGCCAATGATGGCACAACCGATTTATTCTATAAATTGTATAAGCCTCAAACCATGGTCCCGGGTAAAAAGTACCCAGTGATTGTTAAGGTGTATGGCGGTCCACATGCACAGCGCGTAACCAATACATTCTCTGGCGTGGATATGATTCAGTACATGATTTCACAGGGCTATGTGGTATTCCAACTTGATAACCGTGGTTCAAACTACCGAGGTACTAAATTTGAGTTTGCCATTCACAAACAGTTAGGCGAAGTTGAGTTGCAAGACCAGCTAAGCGGTGTGCAATACCTGAAAACCTTACCTTTTGTTGATAAAGACAACATTGGTGTTTATGGACACAGCTATGGTGGCTACATGGCATTAATGGCCATGTTTAAAGCAGGTGATGTCTTTAAAGCGGGGGTTAGTGGTGCGCCAGTGACCGATTGGTCGTTATATGATACCGCCTACACGGAGCGTTATTTGGCTCACCCTAAAGACAATCAAAACGGTTACGACCTAAGCTCCGTAATGCCTTACGCCAAGCAATTTGATAACAGCGATGGCTTGTTTATTTATCACGGCATGGCTGATGATAATGTATTGTTTACCAATACCACCAAGCTTATTAAAGTGATGCAAGATGAGAATAAGCTGTTTGATTTAATGACCTACCCTGGCAGCAAACACAGCATGCGTGGCAAAAAGGTCAAAGTGCATTTAAACAACTCGATCATGAGCTTTTTTGATAAACACTTAAAAGCCACTCAATAGCCTCAATAACTTCACCAACGTCCATTAAAAAAATCAGGCCTCAGCGCCTGATTTTTTGTTTTAAGCGAATAAATTCAAAGATAAAAACGTTTAAAACTCAGTTCCCATGCCTAATTTATTTGATTTTTATCAACGAAATCAAACAAACCCTCTAAATGATAATAATTATCATTTACATTAAGATTACAATACTCTATAGTTCTCTCAAATAAGAATCATTCTCAACAACCAAGGTCTACCACATGAACTTATCACCGCTACATCTGAGTATTATTGCAAGTTTGAGCGTTGCATCCATTGCCCATGCTGAACAAGCAGCACATGCCGAACAAGCATCAATGGAATCGATTGAACGCATTGAAGTGACAGGCAGTTACTTTAATGATTATAAAGTATCAGACTCAACAGGGGCGAGCAGAATGCCAACCTCTTTGCTTGAAACGCCTCAGTCAGTAACCGTGATCACGGACACCATCATTAATGAGCAACTCGCCACCGAGCTAGGTGAAGTTGTGCAAAACGATGCTAGTATCAAAGCAGGATCAAAACAGCGTAATCGTGAAGTATTCAATTTGCGGGGCTTTGAATTAAGCTCTTCAACGGGATTTTTACGTGATGGTCACCAACATTGGTCGCACTATCAACAACCTATTGAAACACTTGAGTCTGTTGAAGTCATAAAAGGCCCATCTAGCATCCTTTATGGTCAATCGGCTCCAGGTGGCTTGATAAATATGGTAACCAAAAAGGCCACGACCAAATCCTTATTTAACCTAAGCTCAGACTTTGACGATAAAGGCTCGACACGTTTTACGATGGATGCTGGTGGCGCCCTTACCGAGGATGAAAAACTTAGCTTCCGCTCGGTATTAGTGAAGCAAGATGCAAAATACTGGCGCGAATATCAAAACGGTGAAGAACGTGAGCGTGATCGTTTCTTAGGCTCTGTTGTCGTTAACTACGATGTTTGGGATGATTTGTCGGTGCAATTTCATTACGACAAAACAGATGATAAAGCCGGCCTAGATACTGGTGCATGGTTAGACGCCGATGGTGACGTTATTGGTGATGATGAAACTATTTACGATATGTCGTGGGCATTTACCGATATTGAAGTTGAAAATATGGGCGTTGATGTGCAGTACTACATTAACAGCGACTGGTATGTAAAACTTGGCTATAACGAGCAAGACTTTAGCCGTCAACGCTTTGAGTCTTCACCGAAAAAACCTGGTGACTATCAACTTGGTGATGCATACACGTCAAAGCCTTACGATCGTTATGATGACTGGCAATTTAAAACAGCCTTTATTGATGTTATCGGTGAAGTGACCTTATTTGATGTGCAACACCAATTACTGGTTGGTGCCAACAGCCTTGATTACTACTATGGTCAATTAAAAACTAACGGCGATTCTTTTACCACCGTTGTGGGCGAAGAAGAGTCGGTTAAACCGGATATCAGCTACAAAACAGATGACTCGCTTTACGTTAGTGACTACGACTATTACGGTATTTATTTCCAAGATTTAGTTACTTTTAACGAGCAATGGCAAGTCTCTTTTGGTGGTCGCTTTGATAAACAAGACAAAGAAGGCGCCGATAACGAGTCTTTCCTACCAAAGTTTGGTGTGTTATTTCACCCAACTGAAGACACCACATTTTATGCCAGCTACACCGAAGGGTTTGAGCCACAATCTTCTGATACGCTAAACGATGAAGAAGATGCGAACCACGGCATGAGCTTGGATGCCATGGAATCTGAGCAGCAAGAAATTGGCGTCAAATGGCAAATCAGCGAACGTTTAATGCTTACCAGTGCGGCGTTTAACATTGAAAAGACCGGTAAACTGATCACTGAAACCCTCTTTGATGATCCAACGTTTGACACCATTACCACGCAATCGGGTAAACAGGTTCACAAAGGTATGGAGTTAGGTTTGCAAGGTGCGGTTACCGACAAATTATTTATGATGACATCGGCCATGTATTTGGATGCCGAATACGAGAAAGATGAGTTATATCAAGGCAATACACCTGTAGATGCGCCAACATGGTCAGCATCACTTTGGTCACGCTATGAAGTCAATGCTGATTTGGCAATCAATGCTGGCTTATTTTATGAGGGCGATCGTTACGCTAATAGCACGAACACGATTGAAAAAGATAGCTATGTTCGAGCCGATTTTGGTTTAACTTACCGTTTGCCCATTAATGGATATAACATTGACACCCGACTCAATGTTGAAAACCTATTTGATACCGACTACTTAGCCGGTGGTGGTGACAGTAACGTAACCGTTGGCGAAGGCCGAAACGTAAAATTTGAACTGAAATTCGCTTTATAACACCCAACATAAAACACATTAAAAAATAAAAGCCAGTTTAAAGTGACTTAAGCTGGTTTAGGTAATTAACATGACAAAATATTTAAAACTTATTCATAACTGGTTGGGCTTTGCTTGTACCTTAATCATGATCATCTGTCTGGCAACCGGTATTTATCTTGGCGGTGTCGACCTGCTTAAACGCATGGATAATAAAGAGCAATCTTATACCCCGCTATCTGTGGCCCAAAAAGCCGAGGTTAGCCAACAGTTATTCAGTCAATACCCTACCCTTCGCAGCATTGATTTCCCAACCAGCATGCACCCTTTTATTACCGCACGAGCTAAACAGGAAACCTACTATTTTGACTCTGAGTTGAACATAATTGAGCAAAGCGAGAATACCCGAAGTGCGTTATTTACTTGGATGATGAAACTACATCGCCAACTGTTACTTGATGAACCCGGAAAACTTGCCAACGGCGCTTTTTCATTGGTTAGTGCAATCATTATTCTAATTGGTTTTTACCTATGGTGGTTAATCCGCAAATCTTGGAAATTCAACAAAACCCTACCTAAAAACAGTAAGAATACTAGCTTAATCAAAAGTCATATTCAGTTAGGTGTGATCTTTTCTATCCCATTATTTATTATGGCGTTGAGTGGTTTTTACATTACCTATGGTAGCTGGGGTGATCGTTCGGCCGCTAAGGCACCGGCGACCACACAGTTATTAGGTACGCAAAATAACTGGCAATCGCAAGTATTAGCAGCTCAACAATTGTGGCCAAATGCCGAATTACAAAACGTTGCTAAACCCCGACCACCTAGAGGCAAAGCCGCACAGCAAAAGTCAAACCAAGCTTCTAAGAACAAGGATTTAGTGTACACCTTAAGCTTTAATGACAGCGCCAGCAGTTGGTTATTTAAAACCGACTCGATAAAGGTGAATTTGCAGAAAGCACAATTAATTGAACAGCAAACCTTTAGTGATAAAGGCATACATTACCAGTTGAAATATCTCGCGCGTTTTTTACATGATGGGGCAAGGTTACCAACAGCGTATCTTGTCGTACTACTTTTAGCGTCGTTTTTTGGCTTGCTAATGATGGTGTTTACCGGTGTGACCTTTATTCGTAAGAATGTGAAGCTATCTAAACCGGGTCGTACTCAACGTCCGGCGGCTGTTTAAGGTTAGTAAATTTGGCAGTGTGTTAATCGACGCACACTGTCCTCCTCAGCATGACGGTGCCATCAAACTTATATCATTAAACTTATTGAATTAAACCGTCATCCTGGAATTTATTGTCAAAGGGAGCCCTAGCGATCTTATGAAATAAATATCCGGGATCTCCCATCGCGTGCTGAGAGTATATGAGTAAACCCTCATGCAAGCGGTAGAAGATACTGAGCTCGCTGTCGCTCCTCAGTATGACGGTGCCATCAAACTTCTATCATTAAACTTATGGAATTAAATCGTCATCCTGGAATTTATTGTCAAAGGGAGCCCTAGCGAGCTTATGAAAATAAATATCCGGGATCTCCCATCGCGTGCTGAGAGTAAATGAGTAAAAGCCTCATTCAAGCGGCAGGAGATACTGAGCTCGCTGTCGCTCCTCAGCATGACGGGGCGGTTAAACTTAATGGAATTAAACCCTCATTCAAGCGGTAGAAGATACTGAGCTCGCTGTCGCTCCTCAGCATGACGGTGCAATGAAACTTATATCATTAAACTTATGGAATTAAATCGTCATCCTGGAATTTATTGTCAAAGGGAGCCCTAGCGAGCTTATGAAAATA
>CANMZP010000027.1 GCA_947502355.1 uncultured Thalassotalea sp.
AAAGTTAGTTGACGTCTGATAGGTATGGGCTTTAGCGTTGATTCGTCCAACCGTAGTGTCGGTTTTAACCGACTTTGATTGATACATTTACCGTTAGCCAGATAAATCAGGCACTACGGGCATGGGTTGACTCTGGCGGTACGTGTATGGAAGTTGGCAATGGTTGTAACATTCGAAGTATCGTTTTTATTGACGAACAATTTATATCCACTTAACGCCGTAAGTATTTATGTGTTCTATTAATTTGGTATTCGAAATCGAACTCATTAATAACAAATCAACCTCATAAGGAATGGAGGTTTGTTCAATTGCTGCTTTGATATTGGCAATATCAGATATCGAAAGCGATTTACCGTCAACGACCAAGTCAATGTCCGAGTTATCTTTGAATGTTTGTATAGCTCGAGATCCAAATAAAATTGCCGATTCAACATGCGGGTTTTGTTTTAATAACTTTATGAGCAACTGTTCAGTTTTTTGGCTCAAACCGTGAACTAACATACTAACCTTCTCTTTTATTTAGCAAGAATTCAACAGTTTGCGTGATTGCCCCTTGGAAGTCTTGCTTTATCAATCTTTTCGCTTCTTGGGCTAGAGAATCATTATAAGTATGAGTTAATAAATTTCGCTTGTTAAGCATGTCCAATAAGGTTTCACATACTTGAGCATTTACATATTCTGCCGTTAAGGATTTGCGTATAGTGCTTCTTGGTGAAGCAACATCGGTATAGCCTTCATATTCAAGAAGATCTTTTAACGTTTTCCATAGTAACTCGAACGTAAATTCAAAGGTTTGAATTAATCCGGCAAGTTCTAGTTCATTATACTCGGGTTGAACACAAGCATTTACAAACCTAGTATGAGCTTTTTCCAAGTTTTCCAGTCTTTGTAGCCATCTTATTGAATTGCTTGTCATAGTTGTATCTTTAAAAATCACAGATTGATTTTAAGTCTATCTAATTTATGATTTTTTATCTACTAGGGTTGAGCCAGATAAATCAGGCACTACGGGGTTTGGATAAGTCAGGCATTATGAGGTTGGAATTCGCGCGCCCTGCCGTAGTGTCGGTTTTAACCGACTTTGATTGAAATATTTACCGATTGCCAGATAAATCAGGCACTACGAGGTGGGGATTCGCGCGCCCTGCAGTAGTGTCGGTTTTAACCGACTTTAGATTGAAACATTTACCGATAGCCAGATAAATCAGGCACTACGAGGTTTGGATAAATCAGGCACTACGAGGTTGGGATTCGCGCGCGCAGCCGTAGTGTCGGTTTTAACCGACTTTGATTGAAACATTTACCGATTGCCAGATAAATCAGGCACTACGAGGTGGATTCGTTCAAGCAGCCGTAGTGTCGGTTTTAACCGACTTTGATTGAAACATTTACCGTTAGCCAGATAAATCAGGCACTACGAGGCTGGATTTCGCGCGCCCTGCCGTAATGTCGGTTTTAACCGACTTTGATTGAAACATTTACCGATAAGCCAGATAAATCAGGCACTACGGGGTTTGGATAAGTCAGGCATTATGAGTTTGGAATTCGCGCGCCCTGCCGTAGTGTCGGTTTTAACCGACTTTGATTGAAACATTTACGGTTAGCCAGATAAATCAGGCACTACGAGGTTGGAATTCGCGCGCGCAGCCGTAGTGTCGGTTTTAACCGACTTTGATTGAAACATTTACCGATTGCCAGATAAATCAGGCACTACGAGGTTGGGATGAGTCAGGTACAATGGGAGTGGGATGTGTCAGGCACGACGGGTGTGGGTTATTCAAAGAGTGATTTGAAGCTTTCTTGGTCGGCTTTTATTCTAAAGCGTAAGAAGAAGCCTTTGGCTTTGTATTCACTGGCGGTGAAATCATCATCGTCAAAACCGTCGACGTTGTAACCTAAACTTACCCATACGTTTTTTTCTGGGCTGTAGCCGACTGAGGCACCGTAGCTGTAGTCGATGATGTCCGCTTCCCATGAGTGCATCATGCTACCGTGTAGGCCAATATCCCAATATGGGTTTAGGTTATGGCGAATTTCTGTGCCGAATAGGTCGGTGAAGCCGTCGTAATCATCTTGCTCGAAGGTTTCTAATACATATTTAAAGCTGTATTGCAGGGCTATTTGCGTATTGTTGTCCCAAAGGTAGTTGGCGTTGGTATTATTAATATAACGACGAGAGCGCATACTGCTTTGCTCTGTTTGGTCGTCGTCGTATTTAAATTCAAGTTTATCTAAAATAATCCAACGGCTGTCTATTGGGCGATACGCAAACCCTAAGCTGATTAAAGCTTGTACTGAACTGTCGTCGTTTAAATTGGACTCGGTGTTAAACACTTCGGCTTTTCCGGCTAAAACAATACCATCTTCTAAGTCATGGACAGCCGAGCTCATAAGGTTCCATTTATCATCGCTGTCGCTGGTACGATACTCTACTAAGCTGTCCCAGCCCCAAGCATCTAAGTTATAGTTTGCCCCCATTGATACGGCAGTAAAGTCTTCGGTATCTACATTACTTTCATTAAAGTCGTCGTTAAAGTCATCATTACCTTCTGGTATTGCTTGCTCTGTTGTGTCGTCATCGCGAAGCAGCTGGGCGCGGTCAATACCAAAGTTAACATCCCAGCTTGGGCTAAGCTCTACGGTTTGGAATAACCCGTAGTTGGCAAATAATCGATCGGCGTTTTCAGTTTGATCTTGTTGCAAGCTTGTGCCAATGTTCATCCCCGTCCAAGGTCTTGCCGTAACACCAACTAACGTTGATTGTTCATGCCCTTCGTCACCCATGGCATATTCTTGGTCAGCAGTTAATGTAATACTGCTTGTGATGTCGTAGTCTGCACCAACGCGAACCCGAGTTGGGTATTGTTCGTTGTCGTTTTCTGAAATCGACTTTTCAAAATCGGTATATACCGTTAAGTCATTGTCTAAAAAGCTTTTGCGGGCACCTAAAATAACTTGGTCCGACTTTTCAGTGCTTTGTTTTTCGTTACCACCGCTTTCTTTAGCCGTTCGACCACCAAGATAATAGCTGTCGCCGTGGTTATCGTATTCAACCCTTGATTCGATTAAGTCCCGCTTGCGACTGGTGGTTAAATCTTTTTGTTGTGAGACTTCCATCTCAACATCCCAGTTTTCGTCAAACTTATAACGCGCTTCACTGCCCATTTTACGCGTGGACTCTTCACTTTCACTTTGTTGGCCTAACCCAAAACCGGCTTTTTGTTCACGAACGTATACGCGGCCATCTAAATGCTCACCTTGATGTTCTACCTCTACTAAATAGGCATCACCGTCATTTTCATTACCTTCAAACTCAGCTTCGGTTGAAGCCACTTCGGCGGTAATTCGAACGTCATCGGTTACGTTGTATTTTAAGTCGACACCCGTTAACTGGCCACTTCGGCCAGTATCACCTTCGTTTACGTGGGTAATGCCAATTTCACCGGCATCGCTACCATTAAATAGGCTTGGCAACACTAAACCGACACGGCCACCGGCAACCACATCTTCTGAGGCGATATCACTTTCGGTTTCATATTCGGCGACAATGTACATTGGGTTGTTGTCACGGTCGCGACTTAAAATTGGGCGTTTAAAGAAAATAGAGCCATCAACGTAGTCAATGGAGTAATCAACAAAGCGAGTTAGCTGCTGCGAATTGATAATTTCGCCAGAGTCAAAACGATCCCGTGTTTCTAAGGTAATGGTTTCGGAGTTCGTTACAATATCTTGGTTTGATAAGTAGTAAATCCCTGAAATCCCCTGCCCTTGTATATCATCGCGCACATACGCTTGGGTTGTTTCGGCGGCAAACATATTCACATTATATTGCTCACCATTATACTCAGCTTTTACACCGGTAAGGCTGCGACTGTAATTGGTTAACTCGCCTTCGGTTAAGCCCGTGCTAAAGTCGCCAAACAATGCATAGTACTGATCTTTTTCAATACGCAAATACAGTTTTTTACGGCTCGATGCATCGTGCTCTTGTGTTGATGCATCACCATATAAAGTGTAATAAGCACCTGGGGTAATGGTTTGATTTAACACTTCGTCTTTTTCACGCTTGGTTGTGTCGTATGCCATGGTTAATAACCAATCGCCCTTAACCTTACCTTTCGCGTAAAATTTCACTTCACCATCTTGATATAAATCGTCTTCAATATCGTTAGCGTCTAACGACTCTGCGTTGCCCGATAAATTGTTATAGCCTAGGGTCCCTTGCGCAAAGCCCACTAAAATCCATTCTCTTAAATGCGGTTTTACGTAAAACTTAATTTTTTCAGACACGTTTTCATCGTAAATGATCTCAGCGCTGTACATACCGGCCTGAGCAACAGGGTCAAAGAGTACGGAGCCATCAGAAAACATGGTAATTTGGTTAGACTGCTGCTCAAGATTTTTACGATCATATTCGCTCTCGTAAGGGCGTAATTGTGTATCTTTAATATCTAACTTAACTTGTGCGGGAATATGAGAGCCATTGTTGTCTAGCAAACCTAATTGGATTTTTAACGGCGTTTTACCATCGGCAATATTACCCTCGGCTTCAATTAAGCGAATTTTTTGGACTTCACCAGTACGTTGTACAGTAATGGTTTGCTCAAAACGTGCATTACCAAATGGGCCAATACCTTGCAGGCTAACGGTATGCTCGCCTTGATCGCCAATCTCAACCCCAATGTAGTTATATAAGGTTAACCCTGTATCGCTATTTACTGACTTAAATGCTTGACGGTCTTCACTGACTTGTTTGCCATCAACCAAAAGAACGGGCTTTAAGCGCGAGTCGAGTTTAAAACGCATTTGCGTGGTAGAGCGCGATAAGTACTGACCATCAACTAACGATAAAATGCCAACGTCTTTACTGCTTTCTTCGCTTACTGTGGCTTGCCTTTGTTGACTAATTTGCGCCAGACCAACCACTGTATTTTGGTTTTCATGCTCAACGTGTTTGATTTTTTGAGCACCTTTGAATGAGTCGCTACTTGTTGTTTCCACCTTAATTTTAGCTTGCAATAAGCTTGCTAAGCTCACTTCATTAGCCTGGCTCGATACCATTCTAGGTAGCGATATATCAGCTTGTGCTGCATTATTCGATTGTTGTGGGTAACTTACATACGCAACTGAATGACCACGGTAATCAATCGCGCTATCAAGCGCGCTGATTGGTACAAGGTTAAATTTAACAAGTTGGTGCTTATCATTAGTTAACAGCAGCGTTTTAACGGATTGATTGACATCGGTAGCCGTAATAAATTGCGCGACTTGATCATTTATTTCAATGCTATTGTCGAGTATTTGCCAGCCCGATGGTGGTTGATAATTTAATTGATAACTTAACTGGTCATTTGGTGTTTGGTTACGACGACTTGCAACATCAAGTTGTACCTTTAATTTAACCTGTAATGCTTGGGGTGCATTCAGGTTATGGTCGACCGTGTGAATAATGGCTTCTATACGACGGTTTGTGCTATGAGCTTGTGCGGTATCGCTTAAATCAAGTAAAAGTGACTCGCCATACCCTTTACTTTGTAGGCGGCTTGCATCAATAGCATATTTTTCAATTAATAACTGCTTTATGGCATCCGCTCGCAAGTAAGATAAACGGAAGTTGTACTTATCATTACCTAAACTTGAGGTGTGACCTGCAATCGTTGCGGTACTATTTGGGTGTTGTTGTAGGTAGGTAGCCAAGGTTTCAATTTCGGCAACATATTGTGGTTTAACCTCAGCGCTATCATGGTCAAACTGAACGTGCAATTGCACACTTCGCTTTGCTCGAGCACTAATTGATTGTTTTAATTTAATTTGACCAATTGCAGTTTGCTTCTGTTTTAAGTGGAAGTCGGTGCGCCATAAGGTACCACCTTGCACGTCAACAAATTCAGAAAATGGCGTACCTGCACGGCGACTCGATTTATGACACTCAACCACCTCAAGATGCTCAGGTAAACTTTCTAAATCTAGTTGTACTACATGCGTCCCTGGGGTTACCCCTTCAATATGCCACTGGCCATCGCTGTCGGTATTTACAAATGTACCGTCTTCCATGTAGATGCGAACACCTTCAACACCTTGACTTTGTGGCTCTTGGCTATGTTGGTTATTGCTCTGTTGGTCATTGCTTTGTTGGTCATTGCTCTGTAAATCATCAGATTCTTGGGCGGTGGTGCTAGTTAACTGAGGCGCATCAACTTTACAGTCGTCCCATATAACACGCCCCATTAAAATCGACTTCGAACGGAATAAATCTTCAACTATGGTAATGTGCGCTTGCGCGATTAAGCCTTCACTTTGTTGTGATTGCAGTTCGGCAACGTTCGTTGAGCGGCCTAATGGTGTAGCTGCGGTTACTTGCGTTACGTATTTAATGCTTATTTGGCTTTCGGCATCAATTTTAGCCAATGGAATGTGCAATACGCGGCCATCTTCACTTATTTGAGTGCCCGTAAATGCCACATCATTAATGTATACGCTGTCGGTAATTAACCTAAAACCTACCGGTAAGGTATCAATAATTAGGTCTGTTTCGGTTGGTGACAATACCGATGGGTTGGCTACGTCAATGGTAAACTGAACAAAATCGCCAGCAGAGGCACTGCCTTTATTGGCGCGCTTGGTAATAAAGGCTTGTGTTGGAATAGGGTCGAGGGGAATATCAATGTGCGCATTTGGCAATAATGTTACGGCAAAAACATCTAAACGGGAGCCGTTTACAATACTCAATTCATTGCCATTTGCTAACTGTTTTAACTGTTCATCCGTTTTTACCGAGGCTCTGTCGTAATAACCTTCAGGAATGGTTAACTGATAACGGTATTCACCTTCGGCAACGTTAGGGAAAAAATAGCCGCCATCCGGCATAGCAAATTCACGCCCTTGTGCATCAACAATAACACTACCCGTTGTTATGGTAGATGGAAATTGCGTTATTGAATCGGTTGAATACACGGTTGCAGGTTCATTGGTTAGGTTATCTATAATGGTAACTTCAACCCCATTAATTCCTAATCCGGTTTCAGAATTGAACACAATCCCGTGTGGATCAATGGTCGCTTTGGCGGTAGCGATATCGTTTGCATCAAAACGGTCAATGTAAGTGGCGGTTAAAAAGGTATCGGGTGCTACTGAAAGCACACCGTTTACGGTATTTTCGTTATTATGCGCGCTTATTAAATAGCCAACAAACTGGCCACTATCGGGGAAGATTTCGGTTAATAAAATCGTTTCGCTATCGTTACTACTTTGCGATTGTACCTCGACAACAACGGTTTCACGCTTGGTTGGGTTTCGGTTTTGATCTAAATCGGTTAATAATACAAAAAGTGGGTCGCCGGTGGCGAACGAGTCAGTTTCAACTAGGCTGATGTCGTTCGGGAATAATACTTCTCGCGCGGCTTGAGCTAATAATGGAATGTCTATTTGCTCATTACCATCTAAAAAGCCATTTTCAGCGCCGCCCTCTTCGGCAAATTTCATGGCTTCTACGCTAAATAATTGCGCGGTTTCATCTTCACTAAACTGATAAAACTGCACAGTTGCAGGTGTTTTGTTTAATTCTGGAAAGACTATTTTAATGGTTGCTTGTGCCGTGGCGGTTACTATTTCTCCTGATTCATTAAATGTTAATGTCGCTTGGGTGGTTGCTTGCTCACCATTTAAGGCTAATTGGCTTTCTGCCGCACTAACAGAAGCGGTAATGCTTAAAAGTAAGCTAACCAATAAAAGAGTTAGGCTGTTTACTAGGCGCATAAAAGCACCTAAAACAAGATGCGACACCTTGTTATAGGTTGTTTTTATTACGCTAAGTAAAACAGCTAACATCGTCACTGGTATTTACTCAGCTTAGTTTATGGTTACTTGGTAAGTAATAACGGCAGACTCACCGGCTAACACGTCACCAGGGGTTAGCGCATTAATACTTTGTATTGTCATACCCGCATCAGACCAAGGTGCACTTCCATTATAAACAACG
Source organism: uncultured Thalassotalea sp. (assembly GCA_947502355.1). Taxonomy (GTDB): domain Bacteria; phylum Pseudomonadota; class Gammaproteobacteria; order Enterobacterales; family Alteromonadaceae; genus Thalassotalea_A. Next base: position 7,979 of record CANMZP010000027.1, read on the forward strand.
CCATTAAGGGTAATCGTACCGTCAATAAACGTTGTAAAGTTTGGAATAACATCTTCGACAACGGCACCTGTCACTATCGCAGAAGATTCATTAATTACCGTTAAACGGTAGGTTAAGTCTTTGCCTGGCTCAGATTCTAAGTAAACAACATAGCTGCTGTCTGGTGAGCTTGAGTCTTTAACTTCTTTAATGAACTTAAGGGTTGATGGCACTTCAACGGTAATAACAATTTCGTTGTTGTCACTGTCTGCTGTTTTCGTTTTAGCTGCGCTGTCGCTGTCGGATGTAATTGAAAAATTAATTACATGCTCAGGATTAACGGCGCCACCATTTACCGTACCGGTAGTAATGGTCACTACAACGTTTTTTACTTCACCAACTTGCACACCAGCAGGTACACCCGTTAAATCAGAACCAGTAACGGTTACTAAAGTAATAAGTGCAGGTGTTTCGGGTAAAGTATCGCCATTGGCATTGGTTGTTGCGACCACACCGTTGGTACGAGATACAACACGATACGTACCTGGGTAGCTACCACTGCCATCAGATAAACGAACAATGTCGTTATCGTCAAACATATCCATAGTACCCGCCGGTATTTTCAATACGTTAGTCGCATCCATTGGCGCACTGGTAATACTGGCACCAAGTTCAACACTCGTACCGTCGGCAAAGCTAATAGTAGGTGTATCAACACCCGAATTATCAATGCTGTCGGTTGCTAACGTATAGTCGTCTTTACCATTGGCATTTGACTCAAACGTATAAGTAAACTGTACGTTTTGGCCCGCTTCAATCGTAGCTGTACTCGTATCAACCTTAATGGTTGTTGGCGCGGCAACTAACTTAACTATAACGGTTGCACCAGCATATGCTGAGCCGCCGTTATAGGTTAATTTAGCACTTGAGTGGATCGTTGCCTCTGCACCTGTACCTGCATGGGTTAAGCTCATACCCGCAATTAACATTGCAGGTATAGCCAAGGCTTTTGTTACGTATTTAACTAATCTCATATCTATTCCTTTTTATTGTTATTCAAACCAAGAATAGATTGGGTTAGTTTACGGTGACTTTGTATGTAATGGTGACAATATCAGTACTAATTAATGTACCGCCATCAGTGCCATCCACGCCATCTCCAAGACGTACGATTAATTCATCAGCAACGACTTCACCAGATACTTGATTTGCTGATTCTGTATTACCGGTTGCCGGGGTTACGTTAGCAACAGTTTTTGTACCATTATCATTGAATTCGACATCAATAGAGGCAGTATCAAGAACCGTATATGCAGGTAATGAGTCAATAACACTCACAAAATTTGCATCCGCTGCGCCTTCTGAGGTTACTTGTATGATGTAAAATAATTCACTACCAGGTGCAACAGCAGGAATTGAATCGGAATAAGCCGTAAAATCAAATTCACTGGCAGGAAGCGTAGAAGCTACTCTTTTTTTGATGAGAACTTTTGTATTATTAAAAGCCCCTGTGATTCCGGTTTCAACTGATACATCATTTGAGCCATCGCCATCAGTGTTTCCACTACTGATTGTTAATCCAGTTGAAACTGATTGAACATTATCAGAATCCGTATTAACCGCATCTGTTTCTAAACGAGCGTATACTCTTTCACCTATTAATTCGCCACCGATTAATTGAATCGCAGAAACCGCGGCAAAATTGGGTGCATTTCCATCAAGATCTTTCACGGTTAGGCTAGCTAAATTTTCATTTACCCCTGATGATTCTGCGTTACCAGCATCTAGCCCTGTAATTTCATAAACAGTCTTTGTATTGGCGACGTGTTCAATAGTGATATATTCTCCAACTTCAAACCCATTGAGAGAACCACCAGGAAAATAAATTTCACCTGTTGCGCCACCAGACAAAGCAATTCCTGCCCCAAAACTTTGTAAAGAAGAGCTAGACCCATTAGTCGCTAGCACTGTTGTACCAACAAAGCTGCTATTAGTTTCATAAAAAGTAGCGGTTAAAGGGGTCAAACTTGCATTCGTTCCTAAGTCAACTGATATGGTATAACTATCCCCACCGTTAGCCGTTGCGTCCAAGGTATATTGGTTTGTAATATTACCTGTCGAAGTTGATGAAATGCTTGTAAGCGCACTAATTTCGATAGGTGACTCGATTAGTTTTACTAAAACTGAAACATTAGCCATTGCAGTTCTTGCGGCACCGGTATCACCAGCAGCATTATATGAAACGGTAACTTCGTTAAAAATAGTTGCATTAGCTGATAGCGTTTCTGGTGCAGCAAAAGCATTATTCGTACCAACTGTCATAGCCACCGCAGCCGCTAGGGTTGTTATTTTTGTTATTAAGTTATTATTTCTCATAACTTTTCCTCATTAATTAATTCTGATTTTTCGTGTCGTTATCTTTAGCTGTTTATTAGTCCTGGCTTTAATAACACAGGCAGTTTCTCAGCTACTTAACATGTGTTATCCGTTAACAGTCACCTGAAAAGTGACACTCCCCGATGTTGCTGCTGGTATGTCTTTAACAACCCAACGCAACGCATTAACATCACTTGCTTGAGCTGGTAGCTGCTCTCCTTTAATTGTTATCTTTGCACTAGCTTCAGCTTGATACTCCGTATCATTGTTCAGCTTAATTAATACTTCAGTGCCATTACCTTCAGCACTCCCCAAAATGTACGTTGTTCCAGTTGGAACCGGTGAATCAATGGCAACTTGCGTTGCGGCTTCATCGCCTGAATTTGAATAGGACAAAGTAAAAAACAGCGTCTCACCTGGGGTGATATCATCTGCTTTTACACGTTTACTTGTTTGCTCGCCGTTTAAGGTTGAGACAACGTCTTTTTCAACCGATTGTACTATGCTCACTTCTGGCCCAGCCCATGCTACGGTAGCAAAAAGCATTAAACTTGCTGTGATTGTGCTAGTGAATTTATTCATAAAAATCTCCTGTTACATCAAAGGTATTCGTTAATTCACTACGACTTGGTAGGTGAATGTTATTGATTGAGTTGGCGCTAATGTGCCGTTAAGTTTTATTTGTATGTTGGTTACGTTATTGTCTATAAAATTGCAGCGTCCATTGGTTACTGGCGCGGCAATTAGCGAAGGTAAGTAAGTAAAATTGCTATCATTATTGTCAGAAAATTCGGTATTTTCGGTAGTTATCGAGATGTCTGCACAATCCGTGCATTCAAAGGTGTCTAAAACGGGGCTATCTGTTACAAAACATAATGAGCTGTATGGGCTAATATTTTCGTTAACCAACATATTTACGGCATCGCCTAGGCTGTCATTGCGAATTTCAAATTGATATTGCAATATGTCTTGTACTTTCGCGTTGCTTATCGGGGTTGACGGATTACTTGCTAAGGCGACTTGTTTGCTTATGGTTAACTCAGGCGGAAGGTAAACGTCAAATTGGCCAAAGTCGATATCCCATATCACGCCTTCATGGCCTTCATTGGCTCTAATTTGTACATCCCAAGTGCCTAATGCATCCGCGGCGGTAATGTCATAGCTAAACTCAACCATAAGTTGAGCCGCGGTTAAATCGGGAACTTGAGTATTGTCTTTCGTTACCAGGTTCGTTTGTTGAAATTTCACCTGCCCGATAGGGTCCGTTAACGTAGCATCAATACTGGTTATATCGAAAGTGCCAAATGGATCACTCACTATCGCTCTGACAAAAATGGTATTTTCAGGAATAATGTGGGTGATTTGATTTTCCCAATTGCTATTTTGACCAACAACATGTGGAGCATCAAAAAACGCAATGCTATCAACATTTATCACGGTATCGGTATCTATTCTCACTTGAGAAAAGGTTAAGGTTCCTGCCGATATGTTACCCCTTGAAGGCTTTACTCTAAAACGTCCTTCATTTTCAAGTTTCGTATTTTGCACTATCAAGCGAATGGAACCACCCGCAGGCACAACACCACTTCCAGTTAAGGCATAGGTATACGGGGTGGGCGAACTTGGTAGGGTTTCAGAAAATGTGCCGTCAGCAATGACCAAGTCATTATCATCAACAATCGCCAAATAGAAGGTTGAAATACCGGTACCGTTACTATCTCGTCTCAATAATAGATCTAATTCAACAGCGTTTATATTCAAATCAGCAACTAGGTTGGTTTGTAGTGGCCACACAGCACAACTCGCTGATGTAGGGTTACTTATACAAGAAACATTACCATTACTTACGCGTACATATTTCTGGTTTCCCGTGTACGTTTGCTGACGAGACATATACGTTGCTTCATTAGAGTTATCACTATAAAGGTAAAGCTGTTTATCTGTGGTTGTTGGATTAAAACTTGAAACAATAAAGCTTTGTGATGGGCTTGCCACATTATTTTCGATATCGGTAATGGTTGCGATATTGGTAATGGTGGTGCCAATGGCAGCGGAAGGCGCTATTCTTGCCTGGTAGCTTATGTCTAAGGTTTCGCCCGCGGCAACAGATAGGTTGGACAAGTTAATTTGTGTTGGCGTCGAATTATCAATAACCTCGGCACCTAAATTACTGAAATCAAAACTTACATCCGTTAAATCTGCAGAAATATTATCAACAAGCGAAATGCCATGAACTGAATGCCCTGCACTTTCTATTATCGAGATGGTGTAAGTTAATAGGTCGCCCGGCTCAAAAATACGTCCATTATCATCATGAACGCCTTTTGTTGAGGTTGAAATATCACCATTTAAGACCGTGAAGTTAATGATTTGATTATTATTACTGATCACATTATCGTAATTGCCGCCAGGGATTGGGTAATGGTTATCAGCTACATTTGGGATATCAATGTTGCCTGGTATGGATAATCTGACTGAAATATCGCTATCGGCATTAGTAGCCACCAAAACGGGAATCGCAATACTGTCAGTGTCTGCGGCATTAAACGTTTTTGTTTTTGTGCATTCGACTACGTTAGTGCTTACCTCAGTACACGCCCAACTGTTATTGGTAAAGGTGGCTGAAGGTAAACTTAAATCATCATCTAATGTAATGGTAACTTTGAGCTCGCCTGCAGAACTAAAAGGGCCATTATTATTAATGGCAACATTAATGGTGTCCGTAACGCCCCGAGACATCGTTGTTTTTACTGGATTCCCATTACTTATAGCAATATCGGCGACTTCAACATTTAAAATACTAAGCACTTCAGCGCTTAGTACCACTAAGTCATTACCGGATTCGTAGTCGGTTGTTACCTGGTTTTCACCACCACTTACATAAGCGGTAATGTCGTAAATATCAAAGTCAACACCGTCAAGGCCAGAGCTGATATACACATCAATGGTGTCATCACTAAAGGTTGAGTTAAATTGATTACCCGCTGGGTTATTTGAATTGGTTAAGTTCGCCCCTTCAAACAGTAAACGCTCACCATCATTAGCATTACTTTCATCCCCCTCCCAAGTAATATGTGCATGTTTTCCTCTGTTTACTCCAGGGGCAGGCAACTCAGCTCCGTCCGGCACCTGGAAATTTTTTGGCGTTAACGCCAAAGAATCACCCCAAAAGCGATCAAAGCCTTCAAAAATATTCACCAGACGTAGTGGTTCACTCTCTAATTCAAATATAACAATTAATGAGAAACCACCAAACACCTGACCGTTATCACAATATTTACCGGTATTATCGACATTTAACTTAGATAAGGTGAAGGTTTCATTACTGCCAGTAGAGGTGCCTATGATGGCGCTAATTTCATTGGTAACATCCAATGCGCCTGAGTAATAATTGTGCGTTTCACCACCATAAACAAAATCTTCAGTATATTGACGACCAAATTCTGCCGACAAGTCATAAGAGCGCCCCGATGATGGGTGGGCAAAGGTAATATCGTAATCAGGTGTATCATTGGAAGCCGCCCAAATTAAATGCGCTTTGGCAACGGTTGAACCAGCCGGCATACCGTAAAGTACACCGGTTGCGGTAGAGTTGATTGAACAATTCCCTGTTCTTACTGAGCCAGCGGCACCAACAAAGTTGCCGTGTCCTGCCCAACCTAGTTCATCCCTAAGATCAACGCTTGTACCTGCAATACTTGAACAGCAAAATAAGGAAGAAAAAAATAGGTGAATCCCTCTATGCCTAGCAACTTTTAACAGTCGATAAGCGAAATAACGGACAGATTGTAGAAACCTAACTAGCAGAAAATACAACAAACTACTATTTATAACCTTTTAAGTTATTTTTATTTTTATATCTTTTAGTTGTTTTATTTTTATTATTATTTGTTAGAAATCCTGTTCCACTAAAAGGGCTTTATTAGCACTTTAGCTGTGAATTTATCCCATAAATTTCACAAACTTAACAAAATGTTAACACAACTGATCCGACCTATCTATATTTTCCCCTCCATTTTTTAGCGTTTTTTTTAAAGTTTGGCGCCCCCCTTCCAAAGCGGCAAAATAAGGTAAAAACCAACGAATAAAACAACCAAAAACAACTCAAAAGAAAAAGTAATGACGAACAGTAAATAACTAGCTATGCCTTAATTTCTGGTTTCATTAGACGTACTACTCGCTATAAGGAATGAGCGCTTAAGGTTCAGCATTGGTGACTGGTTTCATTTATTGGAAGGGTTATAAAGTAGTTAACGCAAAATGCGATGTATAAAGGTGTTTTTTTGCTTAAAAAAAAAGGAGCCTGATAAGGCTCCTTTACGTCAATTGGTTGCGTTATTACCAGATTTTTACGCGTTTTTCAGGTGCAATGTACATCTTGTCACCTTCTTTCACGCCAAATGCTTCATAGAACTCAGGCATGTTCGATAACGAACCGATGGCACGGAAGTGTCCTGGTGAATGCGGGTCTGTTGTAACACGCTTACGAAGACCTTCTTCGGTACGCTTGCCACGCCAGATTTGTGCGTACCCCATAAAGAAACGCTCATCACCCGTTAACCCGTCAATTACCGGTGCTTCTTTACCCTTTAATGAGTTTTTGTAAGCTCGGTAAGCAATGGTTACACCGGATAAATCACCAATGTTCTCACCTAGGGTTAGTGAACCATTTACGTTTAGGTCGTGGAATACTTCATAACCGTCGTATTGAGCGATAAGCTGGTCAGCACGTACTTTAAATTCTTTAAGGTCGCCCTCTGTCCACCAGTTTTTCATGTTACCTTCGTGGTCGTATTTACTGCCTTGGTCATCAAAACCGTGGCCCATTTCATGGCCAATAACCGCACCAATACCACCGTAGTTAACCGCATCATCGGCTTCTAGGTTGAAAAATGGTGGTTGTAAGATAGCCGCCGGGAATACGATTTCGTTGGCTGGTGGGCTGTAGTAAGCGTTAACCGTTTGTGGTGTCATGTGCCATTCCCACTTACGGATAGGACCACCTAACTTTTCAAGTTGCTTGTTATGGCCCACTACGTCAGCGCTCATCACATTGGCTACTAAGCTGTCAGCAGTTATATTGATGGCTGAGTAATCTTCCCACTTGTCTGGGTAACCAATTTTAGGCGTGAATGCAGCAAGTTTTACACGAGCGGCTTTTTTGGTGTCATCCGACATCCACTCTAAAGAGTCAATTGACTCACCGTAGGCATTGCGTAGGTTTTCAACTAAAGTCGTCATGCGATCTTTGGCTTCAGGCGTAAAGTGACGCTTAACGTAAACCTTACCAATGATTTCACCAAGGTTTGAGTTAACAACGCTTACACCACGTTTCCAACGAGGTTTTTGCTCTTGTTGGCCGTCAATGCTTTTGCCGTAAAATTCGAAATCCTGCTTGGCAATATCTTCTGTTAAATAAGAAGCAAAACCGTTAAGAACTTGCCAGTTTAAGTAAGCTTTCCAAGTAGATAAGTCTTCGTTAGCAACCAACTCACCAACAACTTTGGCGTAATCCGGTTGGCCAATGATGATGTCTTGCTCGCCAGAAACACCCAGTGTATCTAACCATAATGACCAGTTAATGTGCTCTGATACTTGCTTTAAGTCGCTGACGTTAAATTTGTTGTAACGCTTTTCGCTGTCACGACGTTGAACACGAGTCCACTGTGCTTCGGCCAATTTGGTTTCTAGTGCCATAATGGTTTCAGACGCGGCTTTCGGGTTGTCTAGGCCAGCAAGGGCAAACATGTTTTCAATGTGTGCAACGTAGTCTTTGCGCATGTTTACGTAACGATCAGATTCGTTGAAGTAGTAATCACGATCCGGTAAACCTAAACCGTATTGTGTTGCATGGCTTACGTAGCGGCTTGATTGCTTGGCATCAATGCTTACGTAGAAAGCTAATGGCACACTCAGGCCTTTCACTTGTGATGCGGCAAAGTACTTAACTAAGTCATCTTGAGTTTTTAATGCGTCAATATCGGCTAAAAGCGGTGCGATAGGTTTGGTACCTAATGCATTTAAGCCTTCAACGTCCATGTATGAACGGAATAAGTCAGCCACTTTTTGCTCATCTGAGCCTGGCGCTAAGTCTTTTGCTGCTGCTAATTCTTCAATAATCGCTTTTACGTCATCATCTGACTTATCACGCAAGTCGTAGAATGAACCGATAGCGGTTTTGTCTGATGGCATTGGGTGAGAGTCTAACCAACCGCCATTAACGTATAAGTAGAAATCGTCTTGTGGACGGATTTCAGCGTTCATATTGGCGCGTTCAATACCGGCAGATAATGCGGTTTTAGCGGAAGCTACAGCAACTTCTGGCTGCGCTGCTTTATTTTCTGTCGTTGATTCGTTACATGCTGCTAGTAGCAACAAAGACGAGCACATTGCGCCCGTTAATAAGTGTTTCATGTTGGATTCCTAAAAAGGTAAATAGCTAAATCTGGACGTTTTATTGCCGCCTTAGGGCTTAAAAACATCATTTCTTATTATTCTTAACCCAAAGATACTACGAAGATTTAAGAAAAATATCTAGAGGGGTGAGATGAATTTAAGGAAATTGGGGGTGAATAAAGCCGTAAGACCCATGCGAGATAATATCGTAACTAAAATGATCCGATGAATCATACCAAAGATACAAAACCTCCACACCATTGGCTGATTTAACTGTTTTGCAAAAGTCTAAATATACTGATTATTTTGCAAATAACCTACGATTTGCTTAGCACATTCTTTTATCGATAGCTCATCGTTTTTAATATGAATTTCCGGATTTTGTGGGGCTTCATAGGCTGAATCTATGCCGGTGAAATCTTTTATTTTGCCATCTCTTGCCATTTTATATAGGCCTTTAGGATCACGTTGTTCGCACACTTCAATGGGAGTGTCGATAAACACTTCGATAAATTCGCCCTGCTCTAGCATTGTTCTGGCCATGTCCCTGTCGGCTTGAAATGGCGAAATAAATGCGGTGCTAACAATCAGGCCAGAGTCGACAAACAGTTTGCTTACTTCGCTGATGCGGCGAATGTTTTCGACCCGCTCTTCGTCGCTAAAGCCTAAATCGCCATTTAAGCCATGACGAACGTTGTCGCCATCGAGCAAATACGTATGCCGCTTTTGTTGAAACAATAAATCTTCAACCGCATTGGCAATGGTCGACTTACCCGAGCCACTTAGGCCGGTGTACCAGAGTAAACATGGCTTTTGCCCTTTTAATTGAGCTCTTTCTTGCTTGCTTACAATGTGGCTGTGCCAAACGGTATTTTCTGTTTTCATAGCGCGTCTTCTTATTCGTTTATCTTATCAAGTTAAAATGGAAAAACTCTCGGGATCATATACAACACCACCAATGAGTAGGTAATGGATATGGGTAACCCCACCTTAATAAAGTCTTTTAATGAGTAGTTGCCGGCGTTATACACCATGACATTGGTTTGATAGCCATAAGGGCTGACAAAACTCCCGCTCGCCCCAAACGCTACCGCCATGACAAAGGGTAACGGGCTCACGCCAAGACCTAAGGCCATGTTATACGCAATTGGGAAAATTAATGCCGCTGCCGCGTTATTGGTGATGATTTCGGTCATCACTAAAGTAATTAAAAATACCGCCACAAAAGCCGCCATGATTGACTTGCCTTCTAAGAAACTTTGCACGGTATCGGCGATTAATACCGCCGTTTGGGTATTTTCTAACGCGGTTGCTAAGGTTAAAGCACTCATCACAATGAGCCAAATTTCGAGTGGGAAACGGCGTTTAATTTCGTTAATTGACAAACAGTTAAACAAAAACAGCGCGGTAAGGTAAAACATCAAACATTTAAGCAGGGCTATTTCAAAAAATACCGAAATACCAATGGATCCTAAAAAGCCAAACAGGGTAAATTTATCACGCCAGCCAAACAGCATGTTGTCGGCCTGTAAACCACTTAAAATAAAGAAGTTTTTACTTAAGTTGGTACGGGTTGAGAAATCTTTACCGACGGCAAGAATGAAGAAATCTCCTGAGTGAATTACCAAGTCCCCTAGCTTACCCGATAAGGTAGCCCCTTCTCGACGAATGGCCACCACAGCCGCATCAAAACGCGCTCTAAATCCGGCTTTTTTAAGGTTCATACCAATAATCGCCGAGCCGGGCTTTATCAACACTTCGGTCAAGTTGTCGCGCAATAAATCTTCTTGTTGAGCAAACAGTTTCAAGCCGTCAAACTGTTGTAAAATAAAGACTTTAGAGACGTCCCCGGTAAAAATAAGCTTGTCACCTGCTTGAATAAACTCTTCTGGACTTACCGGCGAGATAAGATGGTCACGGCGAATGATTTCCACTAAGAACAAGCTGTCCATGCTTCGTAAGCCGTTTTCTTCAATCGAGCGTCCAATGAGCTTTGAGTCGTCGGTGACTTTGGCTTCAACAAAGTAATGTTTATCGGCTTTTGAGTCAGCGCTGGTTTTGGGCAACGCACCAATGCGTAAAAATAGCACCAACAAGCACGCCACCATCGCCGTTAAGCCAATGAGGGTAAAGTCAAAAAACGCCAAACTTTCTGCGCCCTGCTCGATGAGCATCGAGTTAACGATTAAGTTGGTCGAGGTACCCACTAACGTTAATGTGCCCCCTAAAATGGCCGCATAGGAAAGGGGCAATAATAACCGTCCAGGGTTAATGTACTTATTGTTTTTGATGGGGGAAATTAATGTCGCCACAACTGCCGTATTGTTTAACACCGCAGAAGCAAACGCTGTGGTTAATAATGTTTTGACATAGGAAAGTACGACAGACTTAGTAATTAAGTTGGCCGCGACTACCCGTAAAAAACTGGTGCGCTCAAAGGCAAATGAGCAGCTAATTAATAAGATCAGGGTTACTAACCCGGGGTTGGTGGCATTAATGAAGACTTCGTCGGTATTAACAAAGCCAAACGATAAACAGGCCATCATGGCCAACGCAAACACCCGTTCGGGGGCATTTTGATACCTTACTAAGCCGGTAAATGTTGCTATAAAAATAGCTATCATTATCCATTGGTCGGTTGCGAGCATATGAACCTTGCAGGGATATCCCATGTATTTGTTAGGAAAAAAGCGCTAGAGCTTAAATTTTTATTTACCTAACATATTGTAATTATTCATTAAAGATATACCAAGCCTACAGTTCAGGCAAGTCGCCTGATAACTGTTTTTGAAAAGCAGAACTTGGTGAAATTTAATATAGAAAACGCTGCCAATGCCCAAAGCATGGCAGCGGGGTTGAGTTGCTAATCGGTAATGACAGTCGTTAATGACAGTCGTTAAATCTCTTTACATTCCCACTCAGGGAAGTTTTTACGAATAAAGGCATTTAATTCAATATCCGATTGGCTGTAAGACCGAGCGCGACCATTAACCGATGTACTGATGTCGGTGTTGGTGATCAAGCCTGCGCCTACGGTAATATTGGTTAATCGGTCGATGATCACAAAACTGCCGGTACCTGTGACCTTATTGTATTCATCTATAACGACCGGGCTATTGGTAACCACATTACAATTGCCGATTTCGTTGAGTTTTAATTCGTTGTCGGCAATTTTTTCCAGGGTATTTACATTAATCTTGTGGTTAATTGACTCAATTCGGCCAAAGGTGTTTTTGCTGCCAATTTTAAATTCATATTCTTTGCCCGGTTGCAAAGCCGCTTCGCTCATCCAAACCAAATTGGCTTGAAACGAGTCGGATACACTGGCCAGTTTATTGGACTTAACTATCACATCACCACGGGAAATATCAATTTCGGTATTCAGGGTTAAGGTGATTGCTTGGCCAACGGTGCCGCTTTCTAGCTCGCCATCGGCGGTAACAATGCTTTTCACCGATGAGGTTTTGCCAGACGGTAACGCGGTGATCATGTCGCCTGGGTGAATAACCCCACCAGCCACGGTACCACAAAAGCCTCTAAAGTCTAGGTTAGGGCGAGTTACGTATTGCACCGGAAAACGAAAATCGTCTTTGTTTTGATCTTCATTAATTTTAACCGTTTCCAAAAGCGCCATTAATGTTGCCCCCGGATACCAGTCCATTTCTTCTGAGCGGTTAACCACGTTGTCGCCATTTAAGGCCGAAATAGGCACAAAACGCACATCTTTAAGATTTACCTGATCGGCAAACGCTTTGTATTCGCTTTTTATGCGGCGGTATTCTTTTTGATCGTAGCCAATTAAGTCCATTTTGTTGACAGCAACAATAATGTGCTTAATACCTAGCAATGAGGCAATATAACTATGGCGTTTGGTTTGGGTTTGTACGCCATAACGCGCATCAATCATAACAATGGCCAGGTTACAGTTAGAGGCACCAGTGGCCATATTTCGGGTATATTGTTCGTGCCCAGGACAGTCCGCAATAATAAACTTACGCTTTTCGGTAGCAAAATAACGGTAGGCAACATCAATGGTTATGCCCTGCTCACGTTCAGATTGCAAACCATCAACCAACAAGGCCAAGTCAAATTCAGCATTGGTGGTATTAAACTTTTTTGAATCGCTTTTAATCGCATCCATGTGGTCTTCAAAGATCAACTTTGAGTCATGCAATAATCGGCCAATTAATGTTGATTTACCGTCATCAACGTTACCGCAGGTTAAAAATCGAAGCATATCTTTGTGCTCATGCACTTTTAAGTATTCTTCAATGTTGGTTTCTAAAAGGGTTTGTTCGTGTGTCATGGTATTTACCTGCTCTTTTTAAAGATTGAGGCTGCAAGTTATGAGCTACAAGCTTCAAATTGTATATTTTGTGCTTCAGTAGCACGTATTGTTATTGCTTTAAAATTTTATTTCTCAATCCACTCAACATTGCATCAATATTATTCGCTATTCTCAACCAATCTCCGCCTGAATTTCGATCTATATAGCCAATTTCTATGCCTATATATATTTGCGTTCGTAGTTCAGCACATGAGCCTTTTGCTATAGATAAAAAGTGGGCTTTCTCTTTATTTGAATACCTAGCCATTCCTTCTGCGATATTGCTAGGTACCGATAAGCCAGAGCGTGTTATTTGATCTTTAAATCCATAATCTTTCAATGATATTAGGTATCTATACAATACAACAGATAATTGAACTGACTCTTTCCAAACCGTTAACTTTTCATAATTCATAACAATTCCTTTTGCTTTCTATTAAATTATAAGCTTTCTACCCACCTAAGAAAGTACCACTTTAAAGATAAACCAAACTGCTTTTGATCTTTCATGTAGCTTGCGGCTTCTAACTTTAGGCTTTTCTTAAGTTGCTTTGCAACTTAGAAATACCCTTCCATTTTTTTCTTTTCCATAGAGCCTGATGAGTCATGGTCTATTACCCTGCCCTGACGCTCTGAGGTTTTGGTTAACAACATTTCTTGAATGACTTCTGGTAATGTTGTTGCTTGCGATTCTACCGCGCCCGTTAAGGGGTAGTCGCCTAACGTTCTAAAGCGCACCATTTTCATTTCTGGCTCTTCACCTTCGTGCAATTGCATTCGATCGTCATTAACCATGATTAGTGTACCGTCACGCTCTACAACCGGGCGTGGTGCAGACAGGTATAATGGCACAATATCGATATTTTCAAGGTAAATGTATTGCCAAATATCGAGTTCGGTCCAGTTAGACAGAGGGAAAACTCTGATGCTTTCGCCTTTATTTACTTTGCCGTTGTATACGTTCCATAACTCAGGGCGTTGGCTTTTTGGGTCCCAACGGTGGTTTTTATCGCGAAATGAATAAACCCGCTCTTTGGCACGAGATTTTTCTTCGTCACGACGGGCACCACCAAAGGCGGCATCAAACTGATGCTTATTTAACGCTTCCTTCAATGCTTGAGTTTTCATAACATCGGTAAATTTGGCACTGCCATGGTCAAATGGGTTCATGCCCGCTTTGCGACCTTCTTCGTTGGTATGCACGATTAAGTCCAAATCGAACTTTTTAGCCAAATCATCGCGAAATTTGATCATTTCCTTAAATTTCCACGTTGTGTCAACGTGCATCAATGGAAATGGAGGCTTGGCAGGGTAAAACGCTTTTAACGCTAAGTGCAGCATTACCGCCGAGTCTTTACCAACGGAATACAGCATAACCGGATTATCAAATTCGGCCGCTACCTCGCGAATGATATGAATGGATTCAGCTTCTAATTGCTTTAGATGAGTGAGTGTCATAATTATTTTATTGTCCTACCACGTTATTCTTATTTGATTATTTCACAATAAATCATTTGCTTCTAGCAAACCTAACACCGTTTTCTGTGCCATTTATGAATATAATATAGCAATTATATTTAAGAATGCTTTAAACATTTTTATCAATTTGGTTATAAGGGCACCGTTTTTTATACTTATAAGGGTATAAAAAAGCGGCTAAGAGCATCTGCTAAAACCTGTTTTATGGTAAAGCTTTTTTTGATTGAAGGAATGCACGAAGTTTAGTTGCAGGATCAAAAAAGCCGACGCGAAGTCGGCTTTTAAAGAGAGGTGTTTATAAGCTTTTCTTAGCTTAATGCGCCTTTAATCATCCAGAAGAACATGATTGATAACGCCGCACCTATCGGTAGTGTTACTACCCAAGATACAATGATGTTACGTACAACACCTAAGTTAATCGCACCGATACCACGGGCCATACCGACACCTAATACCGCACCAACAAGTGTTTGTGTTGTAGAGATAGGTAAACCAGTACCGGATGCAACCACAACGGTACATGCTGCGGCAAGCTCTGCAGCAAAACCACGACTTGGTGTTAAGTGGGTAATACCTTTACCAATGGTGGCAATTACACGGTGACCGAATAACGCTAGACCGGCAACAATACCAACACCACCTAGTGGTAAGATCCACCATGCTAATGCCGTTTTCGAAGCGATTTCACCATTGCTGTTAACAATTGAAACAACGGCGGCCAATGGACCAATTGCGTTAGCAACATCGTTTGAACCGTGTGCGAAAGCCATACAACACGCGGTAATAACCATTAATATGGCAAATACTTTTTCAACATTTAAGTAATCGCTGTGATGGCTTTTGGCTTTCTTAAACTCAATGCGAGCGATAAAGAATTTACCCACTAAAGCAACCACGATAGCCACACCAAGAGCCCAAATAAAGCCTTCGGTAGCCCCTAGGTTTAAACCAATGTGCTTTAAGCCTTTTTTGATGGTTACTAGCGATAAAACAAAACCCGCTAAGAACATGTAAAAAGGTACCCATTTACGTGCTTGGTCAAGTGGTTTATCTGTATTAAAGATAAGCTTTTGGGCACTGTTGAAAATGATAAATGAGAACACACCAGCAATAAGCGGGGTAACAACCCAACTACCAACAATGCCGCCTACTTTACCCCAGGCAACGGTTTCAGCACCAACACCAACCGCTGAGAAACCAATAATGGCACCAACAATTGAGTGCGTTGTCGATACTGGCCAGCCCATGTAAGACGCAATTAATAACCAAACACCAGCGGCTAATAGCGCTGAGATCATACCGTAAACAAGCTGTTCTGGGATGTCTACGAAGTAACTGGCATCAATAATGCCTTTACGAATGGTAGACGTTACTTCACCACCGGCTAAATACGCACCAGCGAATTCAAAGATCATCGCAATGATGATCGCTTGTTTAATGGTTAACGCTTTGGAGCCTACAGAGGTACCCATGGCGTTTGCCACGTCGTTTGCACCAATACCCCAAGCCATTACAAAACCTACGGCGGCAGCAAAAAGAACCAAGTAGGTTCCGTAGTTAGTTAAAATTTCCACTTATGAACCCTTATCTGGCTAACATAATTTCTAAACGAGCTCCAACTCGTTCAGCCGTGTCGGCTAAGTCGCCAACCCATTCTACGATTTGATATAAGAAAATTACGTCAATTGGGTTCATATCATCCTCGAAGCCCATGATGGCTTGACGTAAAGCAATTTGCATTGAATCGGTATCGTCTTCAATTGAAGCAAGTTGACCTAATAATTTGTCAACACGTTTTACTTCTCGACCACGAAAACCGGTTTCTAATAAGTCATCTAACTCGTTAATCGCAGCTGCAGACTTATTAATGGCATCGATTGAACGAGCCAGGTATTCATTGAATTTTTTTGTGATGTCTTCTGGGATCACAATTTGACGACCTAAGATGCGGCCGGCAATATCTTTTGAAATGTTAGCAATTTTATCTTGCTGACTTACCAGTTCAAGCACATCGGTGCGCTCTACTGGCATAAAAATGCCACCAGGCATTTCCATACGAATCGCTCTTTTCATTGCGTCGGCTTCTTTTTCAGCCTTTGAGATTTTTTTACGCAACTTTTCTGCTTTGATCCAATCCGCGTTATTTGAAGATTCAAAAAACTCCGGTAAGATCTCAGCACACTCTGTCACCTTACGGATATGTTTTTCCAAAGGCTTCAGTGGTGATTTAGCAAAAACACCAAGAATTGTATTTCCAGTCATAATTCATAATTCCTGCAGTCATTGACTGCCTATTAAAATCGCCGCAAATATACATCATTTGCAACTAAAAACAAAAGACTATGAGCTTAATTTGCTCATCAGTTTATAAAATAACGCAAAAAAACACCCTAGAACACAATTTTTTCACAGGGTCTTTACACACGATAAGGCTTTTTTAGGTATTTTTATTCCTTATTAAGTAATACTTGCGCCACATCGTCATCTGAAATATGGCGAACATCTTTACCTTTTACAAAATAAATAACGTATTCACAGATGTTTTGGCAACGGTCACCAATACGTTCTAGCGCACGCGCTGACCAAATAACCGACATAACTTTTGGAATAGAACGAGGATCTTCCATCATGTAGGTCATTAATTGGCGCATTAATGCTTCGTATTCGCGATCAATTCGACTGTCTTGTTGGTGTACTTTAAAGGCCGCATCAAAATCCATACGCGTAAAGGCATCTAGGGTGTTTTGTAAAGTGGTTAACACCAATTGCCCCAAATTATCCATATTGAGCAAGAAGTCTTGCTGCTTGGTACTAAATTGCTCTAGCGCCACTTTTGAGATTTTTTCGGCTTCATCGGCGATGCGCTCTAAATCGGCAATGGTTTTTACAATGGCCATAACCAAACGTAAATCACCGGCTGCGGGTTGGCGTTTGGCAATAATGCGGGTACATTCTTCATCAATCGCGACTTCTAGGCGGTTAATTTTGTAATCGCTATTTAATACCTTTTGCGCCAATTCTTCGTTGTTGTCGGTTACGGCGGTTAGGGCGTCTTTTAATTGTTGTTCAACCAAGCCCCCCATTTGCATAACGTGGTTTAAAATCGCGTCTAATTCAGCGTTAAATTGGCCCGAGATATGACGGCCAGTATCGAAAGTTTCCATAAATTTCCCCTATTATCCGTAACGACCGGTAATGTAATCTTCGGTTTTCTTTTTTAAAGGTGTGGTAAATAACGTATTAGTGTCTGTGTATTCAATTAAATCGCCCATATACATAAAGGCCGTTTGATCGGATACACGGGCTGCTTGTTGCATATTATGAGTTACGATAACCACGGTATACTTTTTCTTTAACTCGGTAATAAGCTCTTCAATCACTAACGTTGAGATTGGATCAAGCGCTGAGGTTGGCTCATCCAGTAATAATACTTCAGGCTCTATTGCAATGGCACGTGCAATAACCAAACGTTGTTGTTGACCACCCGACAAGCCTAAAGCGGACTCATGTATTCTGTCTTTAACTTCATCCCATAGCGCCGCTGCGCGAAGTGACTTTTCACATGCTTCATCTAACACGCGACGGTTTTTCTCGCCAATTAAGCGTAATCCATAGACCACGTTTTCATAAATGGACTTAGGAAACGGGTTAGGACGTTGAAATACCATACCAACTTTACGACGAAGTTGGGCAACATCCACATGTTTGCCATAAATATTCTCGCCGTGCAGGTTAATTTCGCCATCAATATGACACACATCGATTAAATCGTTCATGCGGTTAATGCAGCGCAGCAACGTTGACTTACCACAACCACTTGGGCCGATAAACGCCGTTACCTGGCCTTTAGGGATCTTCATGGAGATATTATTTAAAGCTTTTTTGTCACCGTAGTGCAAGTTTAGGTTTTTAATTTCCAACGCAACTTGGTCTTGCTCAAGGGCGTTAATGTCTATCGTTGACTGACCAGGCATAGCGATTTCAGGTTTTAAATTTAACATAATTATTCTCAATCTTTTAATTCGGTTCTAAAGCACCGTGTTGTTGATGTTACGGTTAGTGCTCTAGTGCACGGTATTTTTCACGTAGTCGATTTCGTATCGAAACCGCGGTCATGTTTAAGGCAACAATAATGGTTACCAGCAGTAAAGCCGTTGCGTAAACCAAAGGTCTTGCCGCTTCAACATTCGGGCTTTGAAAGCCTACGTCGTAAATATGGAAACCCAAGTGCATAAATTTACGCTCTAAATGCAAGAACGGGAAATTGCCATCAAGAGGTAGTGTTGGTGCCATTTTTACAACACCAACGAGCATAAGTGGTGCAACTTCACCAGCAGCACGCGCAATGGCTAAGATAATACCCGTCATAATGGCCGGGCTAGCCAATGGCAAAATAATGCGCCATAAGGTTTCTGCTTTGGTTGCCCCTAACGCTAACGAGCCGTGGCGCATGCTAGATGGAATACGTGCCAAGCCTTCTTCGGTTGAAACAATAACCACAGGCAAGGTTAAAATCGCTAAGGTTATTGCCGACCACATCACCCCTGGTGAGCCAAACGTTGGGCTTGGTAATGATTCTGGGTAGAAAATTTGATCAAGTGAGCCACCAACCATATACACAAAGAACCCTAAGCCAAACACACCGTAGACGATTGAAGGAACACCCGCAAGGTTAATCACCGCAATGCGAAGCAACTTGGTTAACGCATTTTTACCTGCATATTCATGTAAGTAAATAGCGGCAACCACACCAAGTGGTGACACAATAACGGTCATGAGCAAGACCATTAACACGGTACCAAAAATGGCTGGAAATACGCCCCCTTCGGTATTCGCTTCACGTGGGTCATCGCCAATAAACTTGCCAATTTGTTTTAAAAAATGGCCAAATTTGGCAATCACGCCCATTTTATTGTGAAAGCTGATCTCTATGACTTGCTCTAGGTTTATGTTTACGCGCTCACCGCCCATGGCACGTACCACAATGTGATCTCGTTGCACCTGGGCACGTAGGGCGTTTAATTCGCTTTCAAGTTCGTTATAGTCGGCTTTTAACGCGGCAACGTCACTATCGTATTGAGCATTACGCGCTTTTGTTAGCTCTTTATTAAGCTCGTCCTTACGGCGGTTTAAGCGAATGCGTTCCAATTCATAGTTAATCGACATAATGTCAGATTTTTGCAACTCACTAATTTGCTCTTGCAAGTTATCAACGCGCTCAACAAACTCGGGTAATTGCGCCACATCGACTTTTTTACCTTCAATGTATAACTCTTCAATAAAGCCGTAAAAGTTACCATTGGTACGTCGTTCGATTACCGCAACGTTTTCAGGCTCAGATTGGGCAACAATTAAAGGCTCAACCAACCAGCGAAAGTCTAGGCTAACTAGCTCACGGTTACCGGTTTTAACCAGCAAACGTTCAACACTTTCTTTACCCGTAAGGTCTATGGCTGTATGGGCTAATTGCGATGCTGGGATTTGCTCAACATCGTAAATTTCACCAATAACGGTGTATTCTTTACCTAGCTCGTCTTTAATGTCGAACTGGTGGATTGGTGCAGGCCAAAAATAGGTTAAGCCGCGTGATGCGATAAGCCATAACAAGCCCACCACCGAAATTAAGCTAATGGTCACACCGGCAGCACTCATCCATACCCAAGGTGCTCCCGATTTAAACCATGTATTATTTGATTTATCCATGAGATTTTATTCCTACAGCGAACTATATTTGTCACGCAAGCGCTGACGCACAAATTCAGCAAGCGTATTAAAGACAAAGGTGAAGATAAACAGCACGAACGCCGCTAAAAACAAGATACGATAATGTGAACTGCCGACTTCTGATTCTGGCATTTCAACTGCGATATTGGCCGATAAGGTACGCATACCCTGGAAAATACTCCAGTCGATAATTGGCGTATTACCCGTTGCCATTAATACAATCATGGTTTCCCCTACGGCGCGGCCTAGGCCCATCATAACCGCCGAGAAGATACCAGGACTTGCCGTTAACAAGACCACTTTGACCAATGTTTGCCACTGCGTTGCACCAAGTGCTAAAGAGCCACTGGTTAAATGCTTTGGCACACTAAAGATGGCATCTTCGGTCATCGAGAAAATCGTTGGGATAACCGCAAAGCCCATGGCAATACCAACGACTAGCGCGTTACGTTGGTCAAAGTCGATACCTAAATCGTTGGTAATAAACTGACGCATATCACCACCAAAAACAACCTGCTCAACCAGTGGCGAAATCGCAAAGGCCAACCAACCTGTTAATAATAAAAACGGTAATAAAATTAACGGTGCATAGGCTTCAGGTACAATGACTTTTATGTTCTTAGGCAACTTATGCCAAGCATAAGCGGTTAAAAACGTAGCCAAAGGCAAAAAGATGACCAACGAGAACACCGCGGGTAAATAAGCTTCCATTAATGGTGCTAACCACAGGCCGGCTAAAAAGCCCAAAATAACCGTAGGCAGTGCTTCCATTAATTCAATGGTAGGTTTTACGGTTTTACGGATTGCCGGTGGCATAAAGTAAGCCGTATAAATAGCCGCAGAAATGGCAATTGGTACCGCAAATAACATGGCGTAGAAAGCGGCTTTCATGGTACCAAATGAAATAGGCATAAGTGAAAACTTGGCTTCAAAGTCATCAGAGCCTGATGTAGATTGCCAAATGTAGTCTGGCTCAGGATAGCCTTCATACCAAACTTCTTGCCACAACGCCGACCACGTTACTTCTGGGTGTTCGTTGCTCACGTTAATCAGCTCTAAGGTATTTGCATTGGCATTTGACTGACCAATAATAAGCGCATTGGCACGTGGCGCTATGGCTAATGGTAATGCGTCTGAGTTAAGTAACTTACCTTGCCATAAATTTGCTTCACTGGTGGTATAAAACAAACCGGCCTCACCCGATGGGGTTAAGGTAAAGAAGCTTTTACGGTAGGTTTCAGGGTAAATTTTTGAAACGGCTTCGGTGTCACTCACCTTAAAATGACGAATTTGCTGAAATTGACGACCGTCTTCACCAGCCACTTCAAACCACTGCAATACTTGACCACTTTGCGTACCAAATAAAATCGAGCTGCTGCCAGACAACAATGTCATGGCGGTAATCTTATCGTTAGGGGTTAGCAGCAATGGGTTAAACTTGTGGCGAACCGGTACATCCCATTCATCTTCCAGATCGTAAATCGCCACATCGTTATCATATTCAATCACAGCCATTGTTAAGTCAGGCGTAATCGCCATGTGTGCAACCATAACATCACTGTGCGCGGCAATGGGTGTTTCAATGATTTGATATTCAACCGCATGCTCTGGGTCATACATAAAGTCATCTTCGGCAATCAAGGTCGTTTTTAGCAATGTTTTGTCGGTTGTTTGGGCAATAAAGATGGCACGTTCACTCGCAAAAGCATACGTTAATTGACTAACTTGTTCGCCCTCTTCACTCACCACTATGGCCTCTTCGCCTAATGGGTAGTTAACTTTTGGATGTACTTGACGCTCATCACCAAGAAACACCACGCTAAATTGCGGTTCAACAATGCGTACTTCACCGGATGTTAGCAATAACACATAGTGGTTATAGTTGGTGGTGTAAACGTGTTGTAGCTGCTCACCTTGGGCAAGAAGCTCTACTTTTAATAGCGTTTCACCGGCTTTATGTTGGTCACTGTCTTGCAGCTGATAAAAGCCAATCTGCCCTTGGGCATCAATATAAAAAGCAATTTCGTTAAGTTCATCAACCCCGACCGCAAGCGTTTTGGCTTGTTCAGATGTTTGTTGTTGACTTAAAGACACCGACACACCGGGTTCAACCGTGGCCGATTCAAAGATTGGTTTAACAACATAAACCAAATACATAAAAATAAGCACCAAAGTAAATAAAACACTGATACCGCCAGCTGAAATACACCAGCGGGCTATCGAGTTTTTTATTTGCCTAGGTTCAAAAGATTTGGCAGTAATGCTCACTTATCCACCCTAAAAATATGATTATTATAAGAAGTTGAGGGCAGTATAAGACAGAATTGTGACAGTTATGTGACATAGCGAAACAAAACGTTTAGGCGGATAGACAACACGTTGAGGCGCATAAATAACACGTAGGGGCGGATAGACAACTCGTTGAGGCGGATTTATCCGCCTGTTGCGATTTCGGGGGATTGAAATCGCCCCTACGGGTAAAGAAAGGCCAACGCATAAACACGTTGGGGCACACAAACAACTCGTTGAGGCGCACAGACAACTCGTTGAGGCGGATTTATCCGCCTGTTTCGATTTCGGGCGATTGAAATCGCCCCAACCGGCTGAGAATATTAATTTCGGGGGATTGAAATTGCCCAACGGTCAAGGAAAGGCCAACGCATAAACACGTTGAGGCACACAGACAACTCGTAGGGGCGCATAAACAAAACGTTGAGGCGGATTTATCCGCCTGTTGCGATTTCGGGCGATTGAAATCGCCCCAACGGGCTGAGAATATTAATTTCGGGCGATTGAAATCGTCCTAACGGTTAAGGAAAGGCCAACGCATAAACACGTTGAGGCGCACAGACAACTCGTAGGGGCGCATAAACAAAACGTTGAGGCGGATTTATCCGCCTGGTTCGATTTTGGGCGATTGAAATCGCCCCAACGGGCTGAGAATATTAATTTCGGGCGATTGAAATCGCCCCAACGGGCTGAGAATATTAATTTCGGGCGATTAAAGTCGCCCAAACCGGCTGAGAATATTAATTTCGGGCGATTGAAATCGCCCCAACGGGTTAGTCAGGCCGTAATAGCGATTCTTTTACTCATCACAGGTATTTGAATTATTTTCGATAAACTGTCGCCCTTACATTCTAATAACATAATGATTAATAGTATTTAATCTGCTAAATTAAATTCATTATATAAACGCCTTTGCGGATTGAATGAGTTAAGGAATTGTATTCGGTATGCCGAAAATAAATACGCCGCTGTTGTTTTTGATCAGAACCCTCATTTTTATTGTTGCAGCCATATCTGTTGCTGTGATTATTGGTTGGTATACACATAACGAAATTCTTATTCGAATTAAAATGCATTTAACACCAATGCAGTTTAATACCGCATTGTGCTTTTTACTGGCGGCCATTGGCAGTTACCTCGTTACGGTTAAACACAAAAAATCGTTGGGCCCTGTGGCTTGGAGCTTATTAGTGATCGCCAGCCTGTCTTTGCTGCAATACATTATCGATGTCAATTTTGGTATTGATCAGTTACTCATGAAGCACTACATTCAAACCGAGTTGGTTACGCACCCAGGGCGGATGGCGCCCAATACCGCGGTGTGCTTTATACTCAGCAGTATCATTTTTCTAATTTCAACCCAATACAACAAAACCCCGCACCGTATCCACTGGATTTTATCACTCGCGGCGTTAATTTCAGGTATTTCAACCGTCTCTCTACTTGGTTATTTATTCGGTGTACCCACGGCTTATGGCTGGAACCAATTAACCGGTATGGCGCTTAATACCAGCCTTGGGTTTATTTTTATTGGCTTAGCCATTACCTTGTATTTTATTAAGGCGCCGCAATTTAAAGGCTCTTTCACCAGTTTTCCTTTGCTTATTTTAATCATTACCATTGCCGCATCACTCTGGCAGTCTTTAGTTGTGCTAGATGAGCACACCCCAGGCACACATGTGTCTGCCAACGTGGTGTTATTTGCAGGCAGTCTTTGTACGCTAGCCCTTATTTATATGGGGTCGTTTCGCAATAACGATAATAAAAAGAATTTTGGTAAATACGTAGCCTTGGTTATTTTCTCCTTAGGGACCATTAGCGCGGCGACCTTATATGCTTATTTGCAGTATTCGGAAGGTAAGTCCACCTACGAAAAATTTGTCTCTGCCGCTTCGGCACACAGCACAACGTTGCAATCGTCATTAAATTCCATGGTGGCCATATTAAACAACATTCGCATCATCAATTATGAAAACCAAGGCTCACATCGCGATGAATTTAACTTACTTGCCGGTATGTTTATAAAATCACGCCCAGCAGTTGAAAAGATCCTGTGGGCTCCGGTGGTTGATAACCGCACAGAGTTTGAACAAAAATTACAAAAAGAATATAACTACCGAATTGACCTATTTGGCTTAAATGATGGGCAAAAGACACAGTTAGTGAATAAGGATATCTACCTGCCAATCATGTATACCTACCCAATTGACCGGGTGGAGGAGGAAGTCGGCTTTGATATTCTGTCGAATCCGCAATTAAAAATGGAGTTAGACAAAACCTTACAGCGCGATGAGCTACACCACCTTATTACTGATGGGACGTTTCCTAGCTACCCTGCCCTACAAAAAGGTATTGTAATCATCCCCATCCACAAAACGCCGTTTCAGAAAAAGCATCAAATTAGAAACCTGCGTGACATAGAAGGTTTTTACCTTGTCTATTACGACTTACAACTTACCTTTGAAAAGGCATTAGAAACCTCAACTGAGCCAGCAGGTTTACATATGTTGGTCAAAGACACCCATGAGTCGAACTATGGTTTTTTCCATCGTTCACGATTAAGTACGGACTCAAACATTACGCCATCAAAACTCATTGGTACCATGTCATACACCACGCGCCTGGATGTTGCTAATAAAAGTTTTGATTTAACCATCTGGCCTGCACAAGAGTTTATTAATCAGCATCATGATTTTACGGCGGTCATTTTGTCCCTGCTGATTTTTATCTCGTGTTTGATCATTGCCATTTATCAATATCTAACCACGTTAAGGGAAGTCAAAATTGCTGATATCCAAAAATATCAGGAAGCCGTTATCGAGGCCCTACCAAGCGCTTTGGTGGCAATGGATGACAAAGGTAAGATCACCGAAACCAATGCCCAGTTTGATAAGATATTTAAAGTAGAAAATCATCCCGACTTTGAGTCCTATATCAGACAGCTTCCCGAATTTGAAAAACACCATATTGTTGACATGCAATTGTTAGCCAACGGCGGCGAAGCTATGTCAGAAATTGAATTTACCGACAGTAACGGCCATAAAAAAACCTATTTGTATTTGCGTAAAGTCGTCAGCATAAATACGAAAAAGCGCCTAATTGGTACCTTCTCCGATGTTACCGGCCAAAAAGAAACCGCCGAAGCATTAAACATTGCCCTAAACAACTCCATTGAAATGTTCAGCTCGGCACCCGATGCAATGCTGATAGCTGATGAAAGCGGCACCATTTCTGATATTAATACGGCAGCGGTACGCATGCTAGGCTATAAAAAATCACAAATTGTTGGGCAAAAAATTGAAGTACTGGTGCCAAAGCACATTCGACAAAAGCATGTGCACCACCGAGCCAGTTTTTTTCAAGAAAACCACTCAAGGCCGATGGGTTCAGGCTTGGAGCTTACCGCCGTTGCAAGAGATGGCAAAGAGATCCCTGTAGAAGTTAGCTTAAGCCCGATGCAAACCTCTTCGGGTCGAAATGTGGTGGCCTCTTTACGAGATATTTCAGAGCGCCGTGCCTACGAAAAAGCCATTAACGAAGCCAAAAATGAAGCCGAGTTGGCCAACCAAACCAAGTCAGAATTTTTAGCGAATATGAGTCATGAAATTCGCACCCCGATGAATGCCATTATTGGCTTTGCCCATTTGGTACTCGATACCAAGTTGGACAGCATTCAAGAACAATACATCAGTCGTATTAAATCATCGGCAGACTCACTGCTTGGGATCATTAATGAAATACTCGATTTTTCTAAGATTGAAGCACAAAAGCTCGATATTGAAACCATCCCGTTTAACCTTTATAACGACGTGTTGGAAAATATTTCAAACATCATCAGTCTTAAAGCCGGAGAAAAAGACATTGAGCTGATCTTCGACTTTGACACCCATTTACCCGAGCACTTATCGGGCGATCCGCTGCGGTTAGGGCAAGTACTGATTAACCTATTAAACAATGCCGTTAAGTTTACGGAAAATGGCGAAATCGCCCTAGGAATTAAAGTGGTTAAGCGCAGTGAAGATGAAGTAAATCTGCGCTTTGCTGTGAAAGATACCGGCATTGGCATGTCCAAAGATCAAATCGACAACTTGTTTACCCCCTTTACACAAGCAGATAGCTCGACCACCCGAACCTATGGTGGTACCGGTTTAGGCTTGTCTATCTGTAACAAGCTGATTGAACTAATGGGCGGCAAAATTGGGGTTGAATCGATTGAAAACTTAGGTTCAACCTTCTGGTTTGAGTTGGCATTCCCTATAACCCCTATGAATGAAGAGCCATTAAAACTACCAAGTAAGTCGTTAAATGTCTTAATTATCGACGATAACCCGGCCTCGTTGATGATAATTAAAGGCTATATTGAATCGTTTGGTTATCAGGCCGATATTGATATTTCTCCAACCCATGCCCTCGATGAGTTATTAGCGTATCGTGACATCCCTTATGATTTGATCATTGTTGACTGGAAAATGCCAGAGCTTGATGGAATACAGTTAACGAAGCGATTACAAGCGCATAAAGGGGACAGCACACCGGCGATAATAATGGTTAGTGCCTTTGAACGAGAAAAACTCACTAAGGCTGCTGAAGATGTTGATATTTCGGCTATTTTAACAAAACCATTAACCCCATCTACCCTACTCGACTCGATTGGAAATGCGTTTGGTTTTCGCAGTTTAGTAAAACCTAGCAATATTGACACCTCAGAGATCCCCGACCTTAAAGGTAAAAGCATCCTGTTGGTGGAAGATAATGAAACCAACCAAGAATTGGCCTGCGCCTTGTTAAACCGGGTAAAAGCCAACATTAGCATTGCCGAGAATGGTCAGGTTGCCATTACAAAACTGCAAAATGGCGATTATGATTTGGTATTAATGGACATTCAAATGCCGGTGAAAGATGGCATAACCGCAACCAAAGAGTTACGACAAATGCCGCAATTTAAGCAGTTGCCTATTATTGCAATGACGGCCAATGCGATGGTAGGAGACCGTGAGCATTCCCTTGCCGCGGGTATGAATGATCACATTAACAAGCCCATAGATGTTAAAGAATTATACCGGGTATTAAGGCAATATATTGATGCTGGTGATGTAGCGAATTCGTTGGCGACAAGCAAAGGTGAAGGGCAACATACTGAAGTGATTGCAAAATTAATTCAATGTGGGTTAAAACCAAAAGAAGCGTTAGCACGCTTAGATAATGACATGATGTTGTATCAATCCATCTTATTAAAATTTGTGGCCAGACAAAAAGAATTAATCAACCAACTGGCAATATTAACGTTAGACAACAATATTGAGCAATTAAAAGCGCCTATTCACACCCTTAAAGGTTTATTAGGCAACATAGGTGCTAGCAGTCTGGCAACGGAATGCTTCAATATTGAAAAACAATTAAGAACCGACACGCTACCGAAATTGCAATTAGCGCAACTGGGCTCGCAGATTAATCAGTTAATCCACCAGTTAGAATCGATTTTTTCAACCGATGGCGCTTTAAACAGTGACGATAAGCGAGAAGAAACACCAAACACGGCGAGCTTATCTGACGAGCAGATAACGCACAAAACGAAGCAATTAAAGCTGCGTTTAAAAGAACGTTTAAAAGAGCATGACACAGGTGCAATTGATACCATTAAAGAACTGATGCAACAACATACAGGTTCAAGCGAACTGGCTGACATTTTAAAAGAATGTGAGCGCTATGACTTTGACAAAGCTCTGGTATTATTAACACAATACCTTGGTGAGTAATACGGTAGTAAACAGCATGGATGAAGCGAGAAACACTAAGCAAAACGGTACAGAACTAAACGGTACAGAACCAAAAGGCACACAACCAAAAGGCACTGGGCAGGAAAAGCCAGAGCAAAATACAAACGAGCAAAAAATCATTACCCGGTTAAAAATTTGCATCGCCATTGGAATTTGTCTACTGCTTATTGGTCATTACATCATAAGTTACAGCGGCTTGGTTGAATCCATGGGGGTTACGGCCATGATCCTAGGTGCCAGTTGTATGGCATTAGGGCTTATTTTTTCACTACCAACGAAGATGTATTTAACGTTCTTGTTGGTAAAGCGTGAGAATGATAAGGATAAAAAGCTGTAATGCCGTAATGTAGAAATACTCCATCTATTCTTTAAAAATCCACCGTCATATCGCCTAACCGTTTTATGGCCTTCCCCCCTTTTACCTGCCGTCAACATCTCTTTACCGCCAAACTCCGGCCATTCACCGCCCAACCATTTACATCTCATTTACTTTGTTATAAAAAAGGGTGTCGAATATTTATAAAAAATATTATTAGCGCTTCGAATAAATATAATTTACAGCGTAAAACCACTTTAGGGATTTCAAATAAATGAAAGCACATGTATTAACACCAATTGCTTTGGCAATTGCGTTAACTGGCTGTCAGCCAAGTCAAACAGAGCAAACCTCAACACCGGCTTCGCCAGCAGTAGAGCAAAGCCAAACCGTTGAAGTAAGCAACCCATTCTTTAATGACTGGGATACCCCATTTGGTATTGCGCCATTTGATAAAATCACCACCGAGCATTACATGCCGGCACTTGACCAAGGCATTAGTGAAGCTCGTGCTGAAATTGACGCCATTATTAATAACCCAGAGCCAGCTACCTTTGAAAACACCATTGAAGCAATGGAAAAAGGCGGTGATTTACTCGACACCGTAACCAGTGTTTTTTATGGTTTGATTGGCTCTATGTCATCACCAGAGATGCAAGCGTTATCGAAAGAGATCTCGCCTAAGCTTTCGGCATTAAGTGATGATATCAATTTAAATGACGCTTTATTTCAACGCGTTAAAGCAGTATACGAGCAGAAAGACTCGCTTACCTTAAATACTGAGCAAAAAACCTTATTAGAAAAAACCTATAAGAATTTTGTCCGTGGTGGAGCAAACTTAAACGACGCCGATAAAACCGCATTACGTGATTTAAACGAGCAAATTTCAAAGTTAAGCATCGAGTTTGGTGAAAACCTTTTAAATGAAACCAATGACTTTGAATTGGTGGTAGCCGATAAAGCGCAATTAGATGGTTTACCCGACTCCATTATTGCAGCGGCCGTTGAAACCGCTAAAGAACGTGGTCATGAAGGCAAGTGGGTATTTACCACACACCGTCCAAGCTTTTACCCATTTTTAACGTAT
Organism: uncultured Thalassotalea sp.; assembly: GCA_947502355.1. GTDB lineage: Bacteria > Pseudomonadota > Gammaproteobacteria > Enterobacterales > Alteromonadaceae > Thalassotalea_A. The sequence goes on from CANMZP010000027.1 coordinate 37,729, forward strand.
TCAACCAATCGTGAGCTCCGTGAAAAGCTATTTTATGCTTACACGCACCGTGGCGACAATAACAACGCCAATGATAACAAAGCCATTGCGTCTAAAATGGCGTCGCTTCGTTATGAACGAGCGCAGTTAATGGGTTACAAAACGCACGCTCACTTTGTGCTTGAAAACAATATGGCCAAAACCCCTGAAAATGTTTACGGCTTATTAGACAAAGTATGGCCTGCCTCGTTAAAACGTGCCAAGCAAGAAGTGGCCGATATGCAAACCTTTGCCAACAGCCAAGGTGCCGATTTTAAACTTGAAGCTTGGGATTGGTGGTACTACTCAGAGAAAGTTCGTAAGCAAAAATACGACTTAGATGAAGCCGAAACCAAGCCATATTTTGAATTAAATAACACCATGAACGGGGTATTTTTTACCGCTGAAAAATTGTGGGGCGTTAAGTTTAAACAACGTGATGATTTACCTAAATACCATCCAGATGTCACCACGTATGAAGTGATTGACAAAGACGGTTCGGTAATAGGTGTTTACATGACTGACTTTTATGTACGTGCTTCTAAGCGCGGCGGTGCTTGGATGAGCTCATTCCGTAAGCAATACGCTATGTATGGTGAAAACGTGCAACCTATCATCTACAACGTATTAAACTACCCTGCTCCGGTAAATGATGAACCGGTATTATTAACCTTTGATCAAGCGTCAACCTTATTCCACGAATTTGGCCACGCCATCCAAGGCTTACTTTCTGACGGTTACTATCGTTCATTAACGGGCACATCGCTTCCACGTGATTACGTTGAGTACCCATCACAAGTGATGGAAAATTGGATGACTCAGCCAGAAGTCTTAGCCAACTTTGCCAAACATTACCAAACAGGTGAAGTGATCCCAATGGATATGGTCAAGAAAATTCAGGCTTCGGGCAAGTTCAACCAAGGTTTTGCGACGACCGAGTACATGGCAGCGGCCTTACTTGATTTAAAATGGCACACCCTTGAAACAAGCGAATTACAAGACGCGGATAAATTTGAAGCCGATGCCATGGCTGACATTGGTTTGATTGGTGAAATCGCCCCTCGTTACCGTTCAACTTACTTTTCGCACATCTTTGCCGGTGGTTACTCTTCAGGGTATTACGGCTACATCTGGTCAAACATTTTTGATGCTGATACTTGGGAAGTGTTTAAAGACAAAGGTATTTTTGATGAAGCAACCGCAACAAGCTACCGTGTAAACGTATTGCAAAGTGGTGGTACAGAAGATCCTATGGATATGTATAAGCGCTTTCGTGGCAAAGAGCCAAACCCTGTGCATTTATTAGAGCGACGCGGTTTAGTTGAATAACGCTTAACTTAAAGCCAAAGCGAAAAATAAAAGAGGATTATGCAGCGTATAATCCTCTTTTTCTGACTAAGCCGATTGATAGATTTGCTTTATTTCCACCGCCATTTCGGCAACCAAGTCAGGCAACAGTTCAAACTCTTCGCGTTTACCTGCCATGTCTATTTTACTTGTTATTGTGCCCAGCTCAGCAAAACCAAATACCGCTGCCGCGCCACTTATGCGATGGCAAATCGACAGGATAGTCTGGTGATCTTGACCATTTAAAGCAATCTTTATGGTGGCTAAGTCTTTGCCAAGTTCGCTTTTAAATAACTCAACTAAGTCGCTTAAATCCACACTATTTACTGCACTATTTACCGCACTAGCTTCAGCACTATTTATCGCACTAGTTTCAGTAGAAGTTTCAATGGGGGGCTGTGCACGACTTTGGTCGCTATTAGGTTGGTTATTGGGTTTATGACTCGGTGGGTCTATTTCTCGCGTTAGTTCTGGACGGCTAATGGCTAAGTTATTTTCAGCAACGCTTTGCTGCTCAATTGTTTCATGCAAGTTAAAGTGTTTCGTTAAAATGCTTAATAGCTCAGGGCGATTTAACGGCTTTTGAATATGACCGGCAAAGCCTTGGTCCATGTATTCCCTAATTTCTGACGGCATAGCATTCGCGGTAAGCGCATAGACTGGCACTTGACACTGCAACTGATTCAGTTTTTTTAAGGTTTCGATGCCATCGAGTTTGGGCATTTGAATATCGAGCAATATTAAGTCAGGTTTATGAGATTGATATACGGCCAGTGCCTGCACCCCATTTTCGGCCAGTAAGACTTCAAAGCCCATATGCTTAAATAACCGAGCAAATAACTCGCGGTTATCTTGGTAATCATCGGCCAACAAAATTTTACCCGAAAAGCCATTTTTAGGCAGATGGATCATTGGGATGGCTAATTGGCTTAGCGCTGAGTCGACCTTTTCACCTTTAATATAGGGCAGGTTTAACACGAACGTACTGCCTTGATTAACCTGACTGTCAACGTTAATTCGTCCGTCTAGCATTCTTGCTAGCTGCGATGATAAAAACAACCCTAACCCTGTGCCGCCATAACTGCGGCTGATGTTATTATTGCCTTGATTAAAGCGCTCAAATACGTGTTGTAACTGTTCTTCGTCCATCCCGATGCCCGAATCGATGACGGCAATGATCAAACGATCGTCCTCGATTTTCGCCGAAATGGTCACTTGCCCTTTATCGGTAAACTTAATCGCATTTGAGCATAAATTAAAAATAATTTGATTCAACCTTAAGCTGTCTGTTTTTATATACAGACTATCAGGCAAGTTATGTTCTAATTTCAGTGTTAAGCCTTTGCGTTTCGCTTGCTTAGCAAATAAGTGCTCTACCTGCTTTAAACAATCGAGCAAGTTAACATCGGCCAACTCGATTTCAAACTTCCCGGCTTCAATTTTACTCAGGTTTAAAATGTCATTAACCAGCTGCAATAAATGCTCGGAGTTACGATGGATAACGTGCATATCGTTGGTTAAATTTTCCTCGGTAACTTCACCGTTAGCCCGTGCCTGCGAAAGCCCTAAAATGGCGGTAAGGGGGGTTCGAATTTCATGGCTCATATTGGCTAAAAATTGACTTTTAACGCTATTGGCCTTTTTAAGCTCTGTGGTCAGTTTCTTTAATTCACTGGTGCGCAACTCAACCATTTTGGCCAAATTGTTTTTAATTTTCTTCTCATTATGACGACGGTAATAGATGCTTATCACCGTAAAGCCCAAAATGGTAATAATTACGCTATAGAGCTGTTGCTGCCTTGATTTGCTCAATTGTAATTGGTGTAATTTACTGGCTTGCTCTAGAGACTCAACCTGTTGCTTTAATTGGCCTGCTTCATGTTTGACCAATAACTGATATACCCAAGAGCTGCTGATTTCACGATTACGTTGGGAAAACTCTATCGACTTAGCAATGGATTCGGCCCTGGCTCCTTGATTCGCCGCCAAGAGCGAATCAAATAACAGGTTTTCGACTTGTTGCGCTTTGTAGTCAAATTCTTTCGCCAATTCATTACTTTTAGCAAGGTAGTGCTTGGTTAACTCTATGTCGCCTTTATAATAGTTGCCTATGGCCAATTCAGCATAACAACCGGCATTCGCTCTCATATGGTCATGCTTCATATCGATGCATTGTTGGGCATACCCCATGGCTTCCTGATAGCGCCCCACGCGATTGAGCATTTGCGATAAGTGAAACATTTCTGAAGCCGCATCGTATAACAGATTGTTCTCCAAGTAATACTTTAGCGCTTCTCGGGTGTAATATTCGGCTTTGTCATATTCAGATATTTGTACATAAGAAATTCCCAAGTCACTGTTGGTTAAGGCTATGGGATAGGGATCGCCAATGGTAAGCCTTTTTTGGTAAACACTGTTAAACGCTTCAAGCGCTTTATTATACAGGCCCAAATGCATGTATAAGCCACCGATGTTCGACTGAATATCAATCTTATCTATTTGACTACCAAATTGTTCATACATAGGCTTTGCCTGTTTATATACCTCTAACGCCATTGGGTAATTACCGGCAGCGCTATGAACCAAGCCAATGTTATTTAATAGGTTGGCTTGTTTTATGGGGGCGTCTTGCTGTGCATAGTAGTCGAGGGCGTTATGGTAGGCGCTAAGTGCTTGTTCGAATGTGCCTTTAAAGTAGTTATAAATGCCCAGTAATTTATTGGTTTGGGCAATTTTCTCGGGGAGTTTGGCCTGATAAGCAACTTGTCGAGCCAACTCAATCTGCTCAATCGCTTTATCAAGTTCGCCTATTTGGTGGTGATTTTTAGCAAGCGTGGTGTAAATGGTGATTTCTTGATCGACATCGAGCTCATTGTGATTAAATAATAACGTCAGCTGTTGGTTTTGTTTTTTAAGATCGTCTAGCGCCAGAATGGCAGCAAGCTGAGGCTCTATGTTCTGTTGTTGAGCCTGAACAGAAAAAGGAAATAAAACGAGCCAGGACAGAAAAATTAAACAGCTTACATACCGTTGAAAAGTATTCATTTATTGTGTTCTTTGTCCTGTTATATTCCCTTAAAGTATTTATAACATTTGCCCCCCATAAAACACAATAAATAAAATGGGTCTGCCTGGCTTTTTACTGTCTCATTTTAGGGCTATTTTAAGTCTAGGACCAACACACCTGATTTTTACCGGAATGCTTGGCTTGATAAAGCTTTTGGTCGGCGTTATTTAAAATGGAAATCGCCGAGGTGGATTTTTCTATTTGAGAAACCCCAATACTCACCGTTAACTGATAATGTATCTCGTTGTACGCAAATGTTGAGCTTTCGATAATTTTACGAAATTGGTCAGCGCGCTTATGGGCAACCTCTAATGGTGCATTCGCCAAAATAATTAAGAATTCTTCGCCACCCCAGCGGCATATAATATCACCACTGCGGACGCCTTTTTTAAGCTGTTTGGCAATGTTTTGCAAGGCTACATCACCTGCCTGATGACCATATTTATCATTTATTGATTTAAAATTATCAATATCAATTAACAACACTGAGCTTTCATGGCACAGCTCTTCGTTAAAATAGTTACCGTTTAAAAAGTTTTCAATAATGAAATGTCGGTTATACAGCTGAGTTAATGGGTCAATATTGGCACTGTGCTCTAGGGTTAGCTGCAACGATTTCAAGGTATTTAGGGTTTTCTCTTTTAAATACCCTAACGTAATACAAAATGCAGAAAGAATAAGTAGGGAAACCGTAAAGCGTATACTTGAATCAAACGTATACATATTATTCACCAGCCCACCTTCTGCGGTAATAAGCAAATAACAGCAAACGAATAAAAAACCAACCGTAAAAAGAAGGCCTTGTTTAAAACGATTAATAATAATGGCCACCGCGATAAGCGGAAACACCCATAATGGTCCGGTAAAATTACGCCCACCGCTGATCACCAAATATAAACAAAGAGCCACCACAATAAAGCCTAATACCGTCGCGGCCATTGAGTAGTTTCGATGATAATAATAAGCGACGACATTACCCAAACCGAATGTCGCGGTAAAAAAAATGGAGGAAGCCAACCAATAGTTATTTTCAATAACGCTATTGGTGCCAAAAATCACTAAAAATATGGCACCACCAAACGTGAGAACATTAATTAAAATAAACTGGTTACGTTCATTAATTGCATCAAGCTTTTTAAGGGTTTTACTGTGTATAAATAAATCAGATTGTGACATAACTTTTATTTTTATTATTATTATTTTGAATACATTGTGAATTCATTTTATTACCGTTTTGGGCATAGATAAGCCCCACTGATAACTAATTTAACAAAACCTAATATACTTGAACAGACTTTTTTAGCACATAAATGCAAAACGTTCCAAACGGTCATTTTTTATCACATCCCCCCTGTAAAACTGTATAAAAAATAGCTGTGGTATGACCAGAAACCATGGTAAAATGGCTAACCAATCATTTTTACATTTGTTACCGACGAAAGAGCCCAAAAGTAAATGAAACCCGATCGACATACGGCAATGACTCAACTGATTAAGCAAGTGCGAAATGATTTTCCATTCGCTGCGCCCGAAGCGCAAATTTGTGTAAGTGGCTGCCAGGGCTGCCCCAAAAAACTGCTTGAACTTGCCGACACAGAACTGACTGATTGGGAATATCGGTTAAAAGAAGGTGAAACCCCATTGTTTGGTGACATTAGCCGTCTTGCTAAGATGTGTAAAAATATACGTCGAGGTTTATTACGAAATAAGCTTGTTGCCAAGCTCCCCTAACTAATTGTTTTTTAGCAGCCAATATCGGCACGGCATATTATCGCGGCGGTTGTTAAAGGTTCAGGTTGTTAAAGGTGCTGTTGTTAAAGGTGCTATTGTAAAGCTTCTGAAGGCATGAATCACGCAATCAGCGAAGTAGCGTTACCTAAAATAGTACCGGATAAAGCGACAGCACCAACAAGCCAGCCATGCTGTAGTTAAAAGCGGTTAATCTTTTTGGGGTATTTAAAAATCGGCGCAATTGTTTGCCCAAATACACCCAACAATTAATGCAGGGAAAGTTTATTAAACCAAAAATTGCCGCAATGATCACAATAGACGAGAGTGTGTTGCTTGGCGAATAAACCGTTACAGCCGTTAATGCCATACTCCACGCTTTGGGATTGACCCACTGAAACGAAGCGGCTTGTAAAAAGCTGATTGGGGTTGGTTGTTGCTCATTTCCCGAAACCGATTTAATAGGTTCACTCGAGCGCGCTATTTTGTATGCCAGGTAAAGTAAATACAGGACGCTCACGATTTTTAGGACATCGTAAAAAACCGGAAACGCTGCAAACACTTCAATTAGACCAATCCCAACCAAAGCGACCATTAAGGTAAACCCGATACAAACCCCAAACATGTGCGGCAGTGTGCGTTTAATACCAAAGTTAGCACCCGATGACATCAGCATCAGGTTATTCGGACCCGGCGTTATTGACGAGACAAATGAAAAGATGCCAAAGGCGGTTAAAAGCTCAAGATTAAAATCCGACAAACAACCCTCTTTAATACGTCTTGATTAGCGTTAATACGTTACTCGTGTTCAAAGCGCTGCCATTTACCGTCTTGCTGCGATATTTCATAAAACGGCCAGTAATGGCTGTCTAACCGCAGCGTGGTCACCTCAATATTATTATTAAAATCTTTGGTTTTCAGTAATACCGACTCACCATGTTGTTTGCCTTTTACCGCGTTAACAAAGTCACTGGTTGAGATGATCGCTTGGCCGTCAATTTCAACGATGCGGCGCATTGCATACACCGAATAACGAGTTGCAGGGGAGCCATAATTGTAACTGGCGACATAAATACCGTCGGGATCAATCCCCTTCACTTGAGCCGCACGATGCGGTGCGTGCAAATATAAACCGGCCCAATGGAACACCTGACTAATGTCTTGCCCATACAATTGTGTGGTTTGAATGTTTTGCTCTATGACTTCGCCGCGACGGGCAAAAGTTACTTTAACAAGTGGTGCTTGTGCCAACAACTCCACTTGTCTGAACGATGATACGGGCACATCGTTTACGGCCAATAAAATATCACCACGCTTGAAGACGTCCTCGGATGGGGTATTTGCAACAATATTGTATATTGCCAAGACTTTTTGGTTATTAATGTCTTGCTTTAAAATAGCGTCTACCCAAGCACTGTCAACGCCTTGCTCAATGGCATTCACCGGGGCCAAATGGGTAAGACCAATCTCTAATGAGTAATAGTCTTTCTCGCCACTGGCCAGAGCCAATAACTCGTTTACGTATTCTCCATGCAAACCAGCCCCAAGTGCGGCGCTGCCTTTTCCATTTTGATCGCTGTGTGCAAACGTTGCCCACATTGCCGCCACTTGCTGTTTGTCATTAATTAAGATGCCATCAATACCGTTGTTGGCATTAACCAAAAATATGCCCTGTAAGTTGCGTTCCAAATATTGCGGTACATTATAGTCAGGTAACCAAAGCTCTTGAATTAAATCAACATTCGTGCGTCGGTATTCAATAACGCCTTCATAATTAAGGCCCATTTGCACCACATCTTGTTCAATGGCTAAACGTTCATCGGTAAAGTTTACCTGCGTAACTTCAACCCCTTTTATGTCTTCTACCGGATAAGACACTAGGGCCAAGTTATGCAATGGGTGAATATATTCTACCTTGCCATTAACTTCTAGGCGGTTGGCGAACACCAGTTTTACATCCCCTAGCATCGAAATAGCGACGGTTCGGTCGACGACAACCCAACCTTTTTGGGCATCAACAATGACCCCGGTGCCATAACCTGATTTATTTCCCGCGCGTCCCTGTATGGAATACGGGCTAGTAAACTGCACCTGCACCAATGCTTTGCTTATTTGTTGCATGTTTTGGGCGATACTAACCGTTGAGCTTGTTTGAGGTTTTTTATCCGCTTTAGGGTCGTCTTGACTGTTGTCGGCTGTGGTAGGCAATTGTTCGCAAGGCCAATAACCTAGCTCGTCATTTTTTTGACAAATTTGTTGCTCAAACCAACGGCGATTCACTTCGACCAAGGCGTAGCGACTATTAATCGGATCTTTTAATCGCAAATAACGAACATGCAGTTTGCTGCCTGACGGGGTGCGTTGCAGCAATTGTTTAAGTTGTTCAATATCATTTAACGCAACCCCATTTATTTCGGTGATAAGATCAAAATTATCAATACCCGACAAGCGCAAGGCAGATCCAGCGTAAGCCACATAAACACCATTAACGGTTCGGTTAAAATGGCGAGCTTGCTGATAAGACAAGTTGTGGAAAATGCTCGAATCAAACTCCAGATAAGCCGATGGTGTGATGTCATTTAAATCATCAACCTTAACGATTTTGCTCAGGCTTTCCCCACCTCGACTGATTTGCAGCGTTATGGTTTTGCCCACAGCAGCATTAAGGACATCTTCCATTTCATTAAAGCTGATCACATTTTTATCGTTAACCGATAAAAGAATATCACCAACCGCCAAATGCTCTGCCGCCGACGACTCAGGGATAATCGACTCAATCACCATTAAGCCTTTTAAATCTGGGTATTGTGTGCGGTATTGGGTTTGTAGTGCTTCAGGCAGGCCTAAGCGGTTTAATTCGGCATAAGGGGTTTCAGCGTATGTGGCCTGAATGGTGCCACGTTTTATGGTTTCACCTAGCTGTATTTTTTCTAACGCCAATTTTACTCTATCTAATGGCAAAAAAAACGCATTGGCCGATTTAGACTGGCTACCGGCATTTAATGCCATCACATGGCCGAACACATCAATCACCGGCGAGCCCGACGAACCACCGGTTGACGCGGTGGCCGCTTGGATATAAAAGGTATTAAAGTCATTATACTTACCTTTACCATATCTTGGTGCAGGACGGTCTAATCGGGAAATGGTGCCATCTAATATCGATAATTTTTGCCCCGCATCATTACCAATAATGCGAATTTCCTGACCAACATGGGTTCGCTCTGGCTTTAAAGTAAATTGGTGCGGGTCAATATGTTTGATGTCAGCGGGTTGGTATGAATAAAAACCAAAGTCATGAACGGGGTCGATATAAAGCGGGGTGAGATCAATTTCTTCATTATTTACCAAGATGGCTTTGGCTGTTACCGGGCCAGGTGTAACCACATGCCGGTTGGTTAAAATGATGCCGCGTTTTTTATCGACGATAAAGCCCGTGGCATAGCTGCTGCGATTCCATTTACCATCAAAACTGATTGGCACATCCGTTTGAATACTCACAACCCCAGAGGATACGCGTTTTACGGTGTCATTCCATTTACTCGGCTCTGGTGTTGTATTACACCCAACCACAACCAAAAAAACGGCACTTATTGGTACCCATTTGCCAATTTTATTTAATAAAGACATCATAATTCTTCTTATTTTTTAATCCGTTAGTTCTTAACCCATTAGTACCACACTACAAAACCTATAGGTTGAGTGCAACTGACTCTCAAAATTATTATTGCAAGCAGGCCAAATTGCCCCTCTCAAAAATATTCAAATTGTTTAAGCAAAATCATATCTTATCTATGTCTCTACATTGACGATGCACGGTTGCACCCTCTACAATATCGTCAATATTAATTTTAATAATTAAAAGGTCTCATATGGCATTGCCAGATAAGTTTATTTATTCAATGAACCGCGTTTCAAAAGTGGTTCCTCCAAAACGCACCATCCTTAAAGATATTTCATTGTCATTTTTCCCAGGCGCCAAAATTGGTGTGTTAGGTTTAAACGGTGCCGGTAAGTCCACCTTGCTACGCATTATGGCCGGTGTTGATAAAGAATTTGAAGGTGATGCAAAAGCATTAGCCGGTACTAAAATTGGTTACTTGCCACAAGAACCACAACTGGATGAAGAAAAAACCGTTCGTGAATGTGTTGAAGAAGCGGTAAGCGAAGTGAAAAACGCCCTAGCCCGTCTTGATCAGGTTTACATGGAATATGCCGAAGAAGGCGCCGACTTTGATGCATTAGCCAAAGAGCAAGGCGAGCTGGAAGCTATCATTGAAACCCAAGACGGACATAATATTGATAATGTATTAGAACGTGCTGCCGATGCCCTTCGTTTACCAGAATGGGATCAAAAAGTGGCGGTACTTTCGGGTGGCGAACGTCGCCGTGTTGCCCTTTGTCGTTTATTACTTGAAAAACCTGACATGCTATTACTGGATGAGCCGACTAACCACTTAGATGCTGAGTCTGTTGCTTGGTTAGAGCGCTTCTTACACGATTACACAGGTACGGTTGTGGCAATCACCCATGATAGATACTTCCTTGATAATGTTGCTGGCTGGATTTTAGAGCTTGACCGTGGTGAAGGTATTCCATGGGAAGGTAACTATTCGTCTTGGTTAGAGCAAAAAGATGCGCGTCTTGAACAGGAAAAACGTCAAGAAAACGCGTTAGCGAAAACCATTAAGCATGAGCTTGAGTGGGTACGTTCAAATCCGAAAGGTCGTCAAGCAAAATCGAAAGCGCGTATGGCTCGCTTTGAAGAGTTATCGAGTCAAGAGAACCAAAAACGTAACGAAACGAATGAGCTATACATTCCACCTGGACCACGTTTAGGTGATAAGGTTATCGACGTTGAACACCTGAAAAAATCGTACAATGACCGCGTCCTTATTGACGATTTAAGTTTCTCAATTCCAAAAGGTGCCATTGCAGGTATTATCGGCCCTAACGGTGCGGGTAAATCAACCTTATTTAAAATGCTGTCAGGAACCGAGCAACCTGACTCTGGTACGGTATCGGTTGGTGACACCGTGAAACTTGCCAGTGTTGATCAATTCCGTGATGACATGGGTGACAGCAACACGGTTTACCAAGAAATTTCAGAAGGTAATGAGCTAATTCAAATTGGCAACTACGAAATTCCGGCACGTGCTTACGTAAGTCGTTTTAACTTTAAAGGCACTGATCAGCAAAAAGTAATTGGTCAACTTTCTGGTGGTGAGCGTAACCGCGTACATTTAGCCAAGTTAGTTAAAACGGGCGGTAACGTCATTTTACTCGATGAGCCAACCAACGATTTGGACATTGAAACCTTGCGTGCATTAGAAGAAGCCATTTTGGAATTCCCAGGTTGTGCCATGGTCATTTCGCATGACCGTTGGTTCCTTGACCGTATTGCCACGCACATCATTGATTACCGTGATGAAGGTGAAGTGAATTTCTTTGAAGGTAACTTTACCGAATACGAAGAATGGTTGAAGAAAACGTTTGGCCCTGCCGCTGCTGAGCCACACCGCATTAAGTACAAACGTATTACTGCGCAGTAAAAAAATTGAGTTAAGATAATATTCAAAACGCCGCGACTTTTATATCGCGGCGTTTTTTTATGTCTTTAAACGGGGAATATCGTCAGGAAATTTCGCTTATTTCAATAATATCTATCGTCGAGATTTAATTTTTTGGGGTGGATAAAAGCCAGAACCATTATTAGTAGCCCTATCTAATTTGAGGGTACCAGAAAACTCAACAATTACTGTTATAATTGCAATACCTGTATTGTTATTTGGTTTATTGGTTCATGTATGAAATTTTTGTCTACAACAATGATAAATGAACGACTGATTCTAACAATCTTTCCTTTCAAATCTATAATATTGCCAATATCTGCCAATATCTGTCATAATTTACTAGAATAGTAAAGTTTGGGAACAATTATGGGAACACTAAATATTTCTATCCCTGATGAGATGAGAACTTGGATAGATAACCAGGTTGAATCAGGCCGATATGCTAATGCAAGTGATTATATTAGAGATCTTATCCGTCACAACCAAAGTGAAAAAGATGCTATCCGAATGGCTCTTGTCGAAGGTGAATTGAGCGGTGAAAGTGATTTAACCGTTTTGGACATCATTGCAAAACAAAAATCCAAGAAGTAAACATGAATAAGTATACTTTATCTAAAAAGGCTCAAACGGATTTAGAAAAAATATTCCAATATACATCAATAGAATTCGGAGAATTGCAAGCCGAAAGTTACTTAATTGGAATACATGATTGCCTTGAATTACTTACTAATGAGCCAAATATCGCGCAAGATGTAAGTGACATACGAATAGGGTATTGCAGATATATTTTTCGTAAGCATAGTATTTTTTTCAAACGAAGAAAAAAAGATATATTCATCGTTAGAGTGCTTAATCAACAAATGAAAGTTGAGCTACATTTGAGTAGTTAGAGGCTTTACCTCAACGGCCTTAGTTTCTCCCCTGATCTTGCCCCATAAATATGGACAGATTCAATAAATTTAGGGAAATACTAAAGCTTTCTTTAGATCCTATCGTCTCGTCTGTGGCACAAGGAAATGCTGCGTTGTAGGGGTTACTCTAGCCTAACTGATTAAACGGTCAGCTAAGGTTTGAACCGCTAAAATTAATCCATAAACTCGAAAGTATCGATGGCCTTGCGGGCTTCGGCTATGGTGCAATTGGCCAGTATGACTAATTCGTTAACGCTAATTTGTGGGTTACGTTTTACTAGGCTAATTAATTCACTTTGCGTGAAGTTGCCACGGTGCTTTTCCAGCAGCGGTACAAGCCATTGCCACGTCGCTTCTTCTGAGTTTTGCACGCGCGTAATAATATCCGACATTTGTTCTCGGGTTGCCGATAAGCGCCAGTTGCGCGAACGCCCAATACGACTAAGCTCGCAGCCAGACTCTCGAACGAGTTGCTTTAACTCAAATGCCCGCATTGCTCGACGCAAAAAAGAAGGTAATAAAATATGACAAAGGCTAGCCACGTTCACTCTCAACTTTAATTCAAAAAGAAAACCAAAAGATTATTATACCCATGTAGGTGAGGTTGGAAAGTAATCTAGGTCAAAAAATACAGATGTTTAAAGGGGATGCGAGAATGCCCGGACTATCAGGCCAATTTACTTGGTTTAAGCGAATGCCTTTGAGGTCTTTGTTTGAGGTCTTTGTTTAAAGCGTCACCAGCAGAGTTAACGACATTAAAGCAAACAATAAGAATAAAGCAGCGCTGATTTTATTCAACCAAGCACCTTGTAGTTTGCTTAACCATTTAGCGCCTGCAAACACCCCAATCCCCGTAGTCGCCATTAACGCTAAACTGGCACTTAACCAAGTTAGAAAAGGCGGTTGGGTAGCCCCTAAAGTCGCTACCGCGAGCTGTGTTTTATCCCCTAACTCGGCCACAAAAATCAGTAAAAAAGCACTGACAAAAATGCTTTTTGACGCGTTAACTGTGCCCTCTTCTTCTTCGTCATCTTCGGCTCGCCATGCTTGCACCGCAAACACAAAAAACAAGAAAGCCGCCAACCCGGCAATGAACTTCATGGGAAGGACAGAGGCTAAAGACGCACCAAATAATACAGCTAATAAATTTAACAGCATAAAGGCGAGAATGGCTCCGAAGAATACCGGTTTTGCGCGACGTTTTGCGGCTAACGACATACAAACGATTTGGCTTTTATCCCCCATTTCGGCAATAAAAACCAGTAAAAACGTTAATAAAGAAGTCGAAAACACGCTCGCTAAAGAGCTTGGTAAATCAAACATGGGTTCTTTCTGACCATACTAGACATGGAATATGAGGAAATTAATAAATGAAAAATTGGGGACGTTATTCTTCGCCAGGAATGCCGTGCATTTCGAAACACTTAACCAGTAAGTCTTCTTCACTTTCTACACGGTCAGGATCCGGTTTAATGCAATCTATCGGGCAGGCAATCACGCACTGAGGTTTGTCATAATGACCAACACACTCGGTACACTTATCGGGGTCGATTTCATAGATTTCTTCTCCCAATGTTATTGCTACATTTGGACACTCCGGATCGCACATATCACAATTGATGCAAGTGTCTAAAATTTTTAATGCCATTAAATTACCTGTTCCTACGAATTAAATCATTTTGCCTTAAACGCAAAGCTTAAGGTGTTCACAGGGTATATACGTTCGATACCTTGCAGGGGCGCAATTATAACAAGGATTTTTGCATTTAGTTGTATGTTTTTTGCTCTTTTGGTAAAAAAGCCTACAATAATGAAACTAAAGTGTTTACCTTTTCGACTTTTCTCGTAGAATGACCAGTAAGATTTAAATTAACTGATGAAGTGTGGGTTTTATGAAAGAGTTCTTTTCCGTTCATAATGGTTGGTTAATTCCGTGTGTTCGCGCCATGCAAGCCAACGGCATAGATCCTGACCAAATGTTAGCCGATTGCCAAATACCGCCTCAGGATTTTAAAGATCCAGAATCACGTATATCGGCAGATAGGATGGCGCAAGTCATTGAACATTGTAATCAATTGCTTAATCGCCACGATTTTGCCATTGAAGTCGCCAAACAATTTCATCCAAATATGTTTCATGCGTTGGGCTATTCAATGCTAAGCTCAAACACGTTAAAAGACGCCTTTTTACGTGCTTCTCGTTATAAAAAAGTGGTTTCTAATACCTGCCTGCTCAATGTTAAGGAAAATAGCGAAACCTTAGAGCTCAACGTCGATGTGTTTCTCTACCCAGATTCAAAGCGTCCAATCGTTAATGCGCAAAGTTTGTTGGCTTTTATGGGCACGTTATTACAATTTGCCCGCGAAGCACTCAATAAACCCTACTCACCGCTAAGAATATACGTTAATCGCAGCAAACCCCATTTTGATGACAGCCCTTTTCGTGAATTTTTTGGCTGCGAACTAATATACGACAGCGATAAATTTGCGATGGAATTTGATTTAGCGACCATGAATAAGCCGTTGATGGGCAGTAACCCGCTTTTAACGCAAAGCCATGAAAAATTGATTGAAGAGTATATTTTACGCCTAGATAAAAGTGACATTGTGCAATTGGTGACACATGAAATTAAAACCGTGATTTCCTTAGGCACACCTTCGCAAACGGACGTGGCAAAAAACATTGGCATGAGCTTGCGTAGCTTGCAACGCAAACTCAATGATAAACACACCAACTTCAGACAGGTGCTAGAAGACACTCGGCGCACTCTGGCGCTAGATTATATAAGTCAACACCATTTAACCTACAGTGAAATTGGCTACTTAGTGGGTTTCTCAAGCATCAGTAATTTTAATCGCGCTTTTAAACGTTGGACCCAATGTACACCTAGCGAATATCGCAGTCAGCACTAATTTTATCCAACAAATCCCCGCTATCCTTCTCAAACGCCGCTTAATAGCGGCGTTTTATTGAACCTATCTTTTTTATGAACTTTTTATTTGAAATGTTAATCTGATGATAATGGATTGGCGTATCTAAATTATTGCTTTTAGCCTAATTGCTCCATAATAAACTCATTACAACTGTATTAACTATGTTGTCTATGCGCAGATACGAAATGCATTTGATATAAACCTAGCTATTAACAAAAGGATTAAACCGGCATGAACCAAACTGCAGAGGTTACCTCGATAACCGCACACAATGACATTCAGCAAATGGATGATTTACTCATCAAGCAACGTGCTGCCTTTCGTCAAAATCCATATCCAGCAATGAGCGAACGTCTAAATAATTTAGATAAATTAAAGTCGTTGGTATTAGATAATCAGCAGGCTATTGAACAAGCAATGAATGAAGATTTTGGTTCACGCGCAAGCGATGACAGCAAAGTCGGCGATATTATGACCTCAGTAATGGGCATTAACTACACAAAATCCAAGTTAAAGTCTTGGATGAAAAGTGAAAAGCGTCACGTTGGTATTGCGTTTCAACCCGCTTCAGCAAAGGTTGAATATCAACCTCTTGGTGTTATTGGCATTATGGTTCCTTGGAATTACCCGCTATTCTTGGCGCTAGGTCCTTTAACAGCAGCTCTTGCAGCCGGTAACCGTGCATTAATCAAAATGTCAGAGTACACGCCAAGTACCAATAAACTGTTAACGCAATTATGTAAAAACTACTTCCCAGATGACTTAGTTGCAGTAGTCGAAGGTGATGCAAGGGCAGCGGCGCACTTTTCAGGCATGAAGTTTGATCATTTATTTTTTACCGGGTCTACCAATGTCGGCAAATTAGTTATGCGTGCGGCATCAGCTAACCTTGTGCCAGTTACGTTAGAGCTTGGCGGTAAATCTCCAGCCATCATTTGTGATGATATCGACATTAAAACCGCCGTTAATCGCTTTATTTTGGGTAAAACCCTAAACAGCGGTCAAACCTGTGTTGCCCCAGATTACATATTATGTCCGCGTGGCAAACGTGAAGAAGTCGTGCAAGCGCTTAAACAGCAATACAGCCGCATGTTCCCAACCGTTTTAAACAATGATGATTGCACCTGTGTGATCAACGAAGGCCAGTATAATCGTCTGCAAGGACTGCTTGAAGATGCCAAAACAAAAGGCGCTACCATCATTCCATTAGGTGAAGATAACAGTTCACCTGCACAGCGCCAAATGCCATTAACCTTGGTTTTGGATGCAACAACGGACATGACCGTTTTGCAAGATGAAATTTTTGGCCCTATTTTGCCGATCCTTGAATACGACTCACTTGATGCTGCCATAAACAGCATTAATGATGGCGAGCGTCCATTGGCATTATACATCTACAGTTTTGATGAAAAAACCCAAAATTACATTACCAAGCATACCCACTCGGGTGGTGTTTGTATTAACGAAGCAGCGTTTCATGTTGCCGTTGACGACTTGCCGTTTGGTGGCGTTGGTGCATCAGGCATGGGTAACTACCATGGCGCTGAAGGTTTTAAAACCTTTTCTCATGCTAAATCGATTTTGAAACGCGGCAAGTTAACCGTTGCCCATTTCCTGTTTCCTCCGTATGGGCAGGCTATTCAAAAGTTAATCTACAAATTGTTCATTCGCTAAGTCGAAAACACGCTTTAACCGGTTAAGCTACCTAGCTTAACCGGTCATTAAAACAGCCAAAATAAAACCATAAAAAATAAAAAAGAGCTATTATGAAATCATTAAGCCAACTAGATAACAACATTGCCGACTTTATCGAGTCGACCTTCACTAAATTCGCTGACAAGCCAGCTTTCTCTTGCTTAGGGCAAACTTTGTCTTTTGCTCAAATAGAGCAAAAATCGAAAGCCCTAGCCTGTTACTTACAGCAGCATCCGGATTTATCCCCTGGCGATCGCATTGTGGTGCAATTACCGAACCTAATCCAATACCCTATCGCCGCCTATGCGGTATTTAGAGCCGGTATGGTATTAGTGAATACCAACCCGCTTTATACGCCGCGTGAGATGTTGCACCAATTTAATGACTCGGGTGCAAAAGCGGTGATTATACTTGAAGATTTATTGCCTAAAGTAACTGAAATCAAAGCTCAGACTTCGCTAAAACTTGTGATCACAACCAAAGCGACTGACTTACTAACTCAAGATTTAGCGAATGCGCCTGAAGATTGCCAAGCTTTTAATAAGATATTAGCGGACTTTGCTGACAAACAATTATTGCCACGTCCATCGAATGCGTTTACCGACACCAGTGTTTTACAATATACCGGTGGCACAACGGGCGTATCTAAGGGTGCGTGTTTAAGTCATAAAAATTTATTAAGCAACGCAACGCAAACCTTCCTTAGATTGCAAGACGGGATCAACAAAGGTGAAGAAACCTTTATCTGTCCATTACCGCTTTATCATATCTATGCGTTAATGGTGAGCACGTTTATTTACTTTGGTAGAGGTTGTTTGAGCGTTCTTATTCCGAACCCTCGCGATATGGATGCGTTCATTGCGGCAATGAAACCTTTTAAACCAACCGGTATGGCCGGCCTAAACACCTTGTTTGTGGGATTATGTAATCATCCGGAGTTTAAAGAAGTCGATTTATCTCAATTAAAATTAACCATTTCCGGTGGTACTGCATTAACCACTTCAGCCGCAGAGCTTTGGTTTGAGCACACTGGCTGCACCATTTCTGAAGGATACGGTTTATCGGAAACATCCCCTGTACTTTGTTTAAACCAGCCTGGTAAAGAGCAAATTGGCACGGTAGGACAGCCTGTTGAAGATACTGAAATCCAGTTATGGGATGAAGACGGTAATCAGGTTGAAGAAGGTGAAGTCGTTGCTCGCGGTCCGCAAGTTATGAATGGTTACTGGAATATGGACGAGGAAACCGACAAAGTCATGCAAAACGGTTTCTTTAAAACCGGTGACATTGGCCGCTTTATGCCAGATGGTTCATTAAAAATTGTTGACCGTTTAAAAGACATGATCATTGTTTCGGGCTTTAATGTGTACCCAAATGAGATTGAAGACGTTCTTACTCAGCACGACGACGTATTAGAAGCGGCGGTTATCGGTGAAGAGGACGACAAAACAGGTGAAAAGGTATGTGCCTACATCACCTTAAAGCAGGAAGCTTCAATTGATGATATTTCAATGTACTGTAAAGCCAACTTAACGGGATACAAAGTACCGAAAAAGATTGTGGTAATGGAAGAGCTGCCAAAATCAACGGTTGGTAAGATTTTAAGAAGAGAATTGCGCTGCGCTTAGGCAATTGCGCTTAGGCAGTTTTAATTAAAATTATTACGCCCAATTTTTTGTACTGCAAAGAGGTAATGTGTCCCACATTACCTCTTTTTTTATCGGCGTAAATTGAGTTACTTTTTCCACGACTCATTTAAGCCGAGTAGATAGGGGAAAGTGATAGCGCCAAGAGATAGCACCAAGGAGATAGCGGTCTGCACAGCCATGACAATAGGAGGTACATTGGGGCATCCCCATAAAGCTGAACTTGTTGCAGTTTCTTTGAATGCTAACTTGTTGCAGTTTCTTCGAACGCTGACTTGTTTTCGTTTATTCTAAAGCGCCTTGATGTGATTCAATGCTCCCTGATAACCTAATAAGCGGCCCACCTAACAAACGAACAACTTGATCACCTAACAGCATAAGGGATAATGCGTCACGCACAAAAAGGGCCAACTCTGTCACTTCAAAGTTGGCCTTTTGATTTGTTGGGAAAAGATTACGCTTGCGCTAAAATCAAATCCGAGGCTTTTTCAGCAATGGCAATCGTTGGGGCATTGGTGTTACCACTTACCAGTGTCGGCATAATAGAGGCGTCAACAACGCGTAATCCTTCAAGGCCATGCACCCTTAATGACGTGTCTACAACGGCCATATCATCATTCCCCATTTTACAGGTCCCTACAGGGTGATACACCGTACCTAGGCGTTTTTTGGCATACTCAAAGATTTGCTCATCGGTTTGCTGTTCACCGCCTGGGTGAAACTCATAATCATAATGTTCGGCTAATGCCGGGCTTTGAAATATTTGGCGAAGCTGCTTTATGCCATCAACCAAAACTTGCTTATCTTCGCCTTTTTCATCCGAGAAGAAGTTAAAATCAATCACCGGGTGAGCTTTAAAGTCATTATTAGCCAATGTAACAGAGCCGGTACTTTTTGGTCTTAAGACACAAACGTGGCTCGTAAAGCCATGCTCTCGCATTATTTTAAGGTTGCGGCCGTCGTCATCAAACAACAGTGGTAACATATGCAGTTGCACATCAGGCGTCGCAAGCTCTGGGCGGGTTTTTAAAAACGCACCGGCTTCTAAAATAGTGTTACTCAGCTTGCCGGTTTTATTGGTTAAGTATTTTATGGTATCAGGCACCATTTTAAGTAAACCGCTAACCGTAAAGGTAAAACCGTCGCGTTTTTTGCTTTTCACTAACAGACACGAGTCAACATGCTCTTGCAGGTTTTGACCAACCCCTGGCAAATGATGGTGACAATCAATATTATGTTTTGCTAAGTGCTCTTTATTACCTACACCCGAAAGCATAAGCATTTGTGGTGAAGCAATGGCACCACTGCTTAAAATCACTTCTTTCTTTGCCGATACCGCTTTTAATTCACCTTTGTGTAAATATTGAATGCCTGTGGCTTTTTTGCCATCAAATACAATTTTACTGACTTGTGCTTTGGTAATAACGGTTAAGTTTTTACGGTTCATTGCCGGTCGCAAATACGCTTTTGCTGCGCCCCAACGTGTGCCATTTTTAATGGTACATTGATAGTAACCAACCCCTTCCTGGTCTTCACCATTAAAGTCATTGGTGTATTTATAGCCTGCTTGTTTACCGGCTTCGATAAAACGCTTACTGAGTTCGTAAAACACCGGACGGTCCGTTACTTGCAACGGACCTTTGCCACCATGATAATCACATTCGCCACGTTCATTCGTTTCAGACTGTTTAAAATAAGGTAATAAGTCGTTATAACCCCAACCTTCATTACCCAAAGATTGCCATAGGTCAAAATCTTCTTTCTGGCCTCGAATATACAGCATGGCATTGGTTGAAGAGCTCCCACCTAGACCTTTACCTCGTGGTACAAACATAGGTCGACCTTGCTTAATATCACTTTCAGGTGTGGCGTAATAACTCCAATTAAACTTTTTCAAAAACATGAAGGATGCGAAGGCACTTGGAGTATTAACGAGTAGATTATTATTGTCAGAGCCGGCTTCAAGAACACAAACAGAATATTCACCAGAGGCACTAAGTCGATTGGCCAATACGCAGCCGGCAGAGCCTGCACCAATGATCAGGTAATCGAATTCCATATTTTTCCCCATATTGTTGTTATCCTAAAATCATAGTTCAGGATTTTTTATTTTTTGATAAAACAACCTTAACAAAAGGAGGGTGAATAACCTAATCTTTTAATGCCAATTGATTACCTTTAAATGCCACTTGACTACCTTGTAATGCCATTTGATTAGCCTTTAATGCCATTTGATTAGCTTTACACGGGGAAAGAAGCGGCGAGCTTCATAGTGACAGGGTGAAAGGTTTATTATCTTGGGCGAATAAATTCGCCCCTACGGGCAATGTGCAGGTTTCGTTGAGGCGATTTTAATCGCCTATTTGGTTCTGGGC
>CANMZP010000028.1 GCA_947502355.1 uncultured Thalassotalea sp.
CTACCTAAGTAGCTTGGTAAATCAATCTCAATGTGAGTGCCCACACAAATTGCATGATAACTAATTTTTAAAGAACTATTTCGTAGAAATAGACACTAACAATCGCATTCGTTATTAGCGTTTTGCTCTAGGCCTTGCCCGAAGCAGGATGCGAATTATACGCCCATCACTTTCAATGTCAAGTTATTATCTAAAAATAATTTAATTATTTTTGAATGTTTACTTGCACGTTTTAAGCTACTTATAAAGGCTTAAACTTATGAAAACACTCTCTTGGGATGTCCCGAAGAAGTGGATGCGCATTTTAGGGATTTTTGCGCTCGCGTCAACACCTTTTTCAAATTAAATTGAAATAAGTTTTTATTTGCTTATTTAGTATGCACATTTAACTTATATAAGGAATTGCGTCACCTATTTGATCAATCCGATAACCTTTAATAGCGCTGTTATCCGTATATCGGCCATGCACTAAAATGCGTTTTTCAATTCCCGCATTAAAAGCGGCTTCTATATCGGATGACTTATCGCCTATAAAGATACTAGAAGATAAATCTATATTATGTTTGTTTGCAGCTTCGAGGATCATTCCAGGGGCAGGTTTTCGACATTTACATTGTATTTTATAGCCATTGGTTCCCTTGCTGGGATGATGTGGACAAAAGAAGACATCTGTAATCAGGACTTGCTGTTGTAAAAACTGTTTATTCATCCATTGCGTTAACTTGGTAAAATCATCTTCATTATACATACCACGTCCAATGCCAGATTGGTTGGTAATGACGATGATTTGATAACCCAATGCCTGAGCATGTTGGCATACCTCAAAGATGCCATCGACAAACTCGAATTGCTCCACTTTATAGACATAGCCATGATCGATATTGATGATCCCGTCGCGATCTAAAAACAATGCTTTGTTCATTTACTTTATTTACTCCATTTAAAAAAACAGCGAGCTATATACCAAGTATAAAGCTCGCTGTTATAAGATAGCATATTCAGCAATGACATTTTTAGTAAATACGCTTTCCCCGTTACATGGGTAGTCCACCATCGATTTCAACGACACGGCCTGTGAAAAATTCATTCTCAAAAATATATTGTGCTGTATGAGCAATTTCTTCCGGAGTGCCTAAACGGCCAACTGGTTTCATTTTTTCAAGGCGTTCTCGCATTTCAGGGCGCATAGCATCGGTCATAGGTGTTGCAACAACGCCAGGCGCAATAGCGCCAACTCGAATACCGTGACGACCTAGCTCTCTTGCCCAAGTAACCGTCATAGCAACTACGCCAGCTTTGGATGCTGAATAGTTGGTTTGCCCCATATTCCCTTTACGGGCAATAGACGACATGTTCACTATCACGCCTTTATTTCCTGATTTGATCATTTGTACTGACGCCTCACGACCACACAAGAAAACTCCGGTTAAATTAACATCAATTACCGATTGAAACTGTTGTAATGACATCTTGTCTACGACTTCACCATTTTTGGCTTTGACAAACATGCCGTCACGAAGAATGCCAGCATTGTTAATTAAGCCATCAATACCAGAGAAGTCATCATTAATTTGACTAAAGGTGTTTTCCACTTCCGATTCATTGGTTACGTTACAAAGGTAGTATTTTGCTTCGCTGCCAGCTTCTTTTACTAAATTGGCTGTTTCCTGTAAGCCGTCCTCGCCTAAATCGATTAAAGCCAGTTTTGCGCCTTTTTTAGCAAACTCTACAGCCATAGTACGACCTAAGCCACCGCCACTCCCCGTAATTACGATTGTTTTGTCTGTTACGTTCATTTTTCTTCCTTTTGAAACATCTCAATAATACTTGAAAAATCTTTGCCGCCATTACCTTTTGCGGCGTGCAATGCATATAGACTGCGCGCTAATGTGCCCATAGGGGTCGCAGATTGCGTTTGCACCGCAGTATCCATGGCCAGACCTAAATCTTTTGCCATCAAATCCGTCATAAACCCGCCTTTATAGCCATTTGATGATGGCACGTTTTCTAGCACATCCGGTACCGGGTTATAAAGCTCCAGTGTCCAGTTTCGGCCTGAGCTTTTTAGCATAATTTCAGATAAAACTTTAGGGTCCAGGCCGTTATCCATGCCCAACTGTAATGCTTCCGAGGTACCCGACATCAAAATGGCCAACAGCATGTTGTTGCAAACTTTTGCAACTTGCCCTGCACCATGTTCTCCCGCATGGAAAATATTTTTCCCCATATTTTCCAATATTGGCTGCGCGGCATCAAAATCGGCTTTTTCGCCACCTACCATAAAGCTAAGCGTACCAGCTTGTGCACCACCAACACCGCCGGAAACTGGCGCATCAATAAAGCGTATCGATTTTTCAGCAAGCGCCGCTGCCACTTTTAATACCGTCGCTTTATCTATTGTTGATGAATCAATTACTAACGTACCTGGCTTTAACGAGTGCAAAAGACCTTGTTCGCCCGTATATAAACCTTCAACGTGTTTTCCTGCCGGGAGCATCGAAATGACACACTCTGCATCACCAACACAGGCATTAACGGTATCAGCCGTTTCTGCACCAAGTTTTACTAATTGTGCAACCGCATCAGGAAATAAATCGAATACGGTTACGTTATGGCCTGCTGCAATTAAATTTGCCGCCATTGGCCCCCCCATATTCCCTAATCCGATAAACGTTATATTTGCCATCTTCTTCCCCGTATAGATATTATTTTTGTAAATTTGCTAATGGATGTTCTTGTTCTTGCCATGGTGAACTGAAGAACCAATTTAAGGTATCTTCATCCACAGTCGTATGTTGAGTAAAGTGCCAAGCAGGACTGTTGTCTTTATCAATCAGCAAGGCCCGTACACCTTCTTTAAACTCTCCAAATTCGCCACACTTTCTTGAAACACCCAACTCGGTCTGAAAACATTGAGCAAGGGTTAAACCACGGCTTGTGTTAAGCAAACGGTAAGTAATTGCCGCACTTAAAGGACTGCCTTTTTGCAATGTTTTTTGGGCTTTTGCAAACCACTTATCATCGATTGTCTCATCAATAATTGCTGTAACAATATTTTCCAACCGGTCATGCTGTGTCACTTTATTGATGACATGAGCATATTTTTTCACATTAGAGTCTGGCGCCTGCAAAGTGTTCTCTTTCTCGACGCGCTCAATAGTTTGGGTCACCAGTTGATTATTCGTCCCGCTATTATCAGACCAGTCGGCTAGCATAAGTTGGGTAAGCAGATCATGCTTTTTACTTTGCTCAACGAAATGATCCGCCATGTTGGTGTAAAGCGCATCGCCGGCATTAATTTGTGCCCCGGTTAATCCTAAAAATAAGCCACAATTATCCGGCATTTGATTTAAGAAATAACTACCGCCAACATCCGGGTATAAACCAATACTGATTTCAGGCATGGCAATGCGGGTTGATTCGGTAACGATTCGATGACTTGCGCCAACCATTAGCCCTAAACCGCCGCCCATTACAATGCCATTACCCCACACAATGAAGGGCTTGGTGTAGGTATGGATTAAATGATCGAGTTCATACTCATCGGTAAAAAATTGCTCGATAGCAAGAGCCCGATCGCCATTTTCTTTTGGTAGATTATTGTATAAGTAGACAATATCGCCACCAGCACATAAGGCTTTTTCACCGGCCCCCTGTAAGAATACGGCAGCGATTTGTGTATCGGTTTGCCATGCCTTTAATTGCGGGTATATTTTATTGACCATTTCATGACTCAGTGCGTTTAAAGAACGCTCCGAGTTTAAGGTGATCACGCCAATTTTTTTCTGATTATTGCAATTGATTTGTTCAAACAATACAACGTCTGACATGCTTTTTCCTTTGTGTGTTTAAAGTATTTGTCCGGCGCCTTCGGCCAATAGGCGTCGAGCAACAATTAAGCGCATAATTTCGTTGGTTCCTTCAAGGATTTGATGAACTCGGACATCTCGAAAATGTCTTTCCAACGGGTATTCCTTAATATAACCATATCCACCATGAATTTGCAGGGCGGCATCACACACTTTAAAGCCAATGTCGGTTGCAAATTGTTTGGCCATGGCACAATACGCTGTTTTTTCAGGATCATTATTGTCTAGCTTGAACGCTGCTAAGCGCACCATTTGCCTTGCCGCAACTAACTCTGTGGCCATATCGGCAAGCTTAAACTGCATTCCTTGAAAAGCGGCAATCGGTTTACCAAATTGCTCCCGCTCCTGCATGTAGGTCATGGCACTGTTTAGAGCTTGTTGTGCTGTACCAATCGAGCAAGTAGCAATATTTATGCGACCGCCATCTAAGCCCTTCATTGCAATAGCAAAACCTTCACCTTCTTTGCCCAACAAATTGGCTACAGGGATCCTGACATTTTCAAAGGTTATCAAACGTGTCGGCTGAGCATTCCAGCCAAGTTTTTCTTCGGCCTTGCCATAAATCACCCCGTCATTATCGGCAGGTATAACCACAGCTGAAATGCCTTTAGCCCCAGGTTCGCCTGTGCGAACCATAGCAACTAACACATCGGTTTCACCGGCACCAGAGATAAACATTTTAGAGCCATTAATAACGTATTCATCACCGTCACGTTTTGCCGTGGTTCTCAGAGAAGCGGCATCGGATCCCGCTCCAGGCTCGGTTAGACAATACGAAGCCAACTGCTGACCAGAAACTAAGCCATCACACCAGCGCTCTTTAACGTCATCGGTTCCCCAGGTAGACAACATCCAGGTAGCCATATTATGGATAGTAATCATGGCGGTAGTGGTCGTACACCCCATCGATAACTGCTCAAAAATAATGGATGAATCCAGACGTGACAAGCCTAAACCACCAACCTCTTCTGGACTATATAAGCCACAGAAACCTAATTCACCAGCTTTGCTAATTACCTCTTTTGGAAAGATATGTTCAGCGTCCCACTTTGCCGCTTTTGGTGCAAACTCAGCACTGGCGAACTGTTGAGCCATATCAGCAAACATCTGCTGATCTTCAGTCAGGTTAAAATTCATAATAAAACGACCTTTTTAAAATCTGCTATTGGTTATTAACCCAATTCGTTAAAGCATTTCAACGGCGATGGCCGTTGCTTCACCACCACCAATGCACAGTGATGCAACACCTTTACTTAGACCTTGATGTTTTAAAGCATGGATCAAAGTCACTAAAATACGAGCACCACTTGCGCCAATTGGGTGCCCCAAAGCACAGGCTCCACCATTTACATTGACTTTTGCTTCATCAAGGCCAAGCTCTTTAATGGCTAACATGGTTACCATGGCGAAAGCTTCATTAATTTCAAATAAGTCCACATCATCTTTTTGCCAGTCAATGCGAGCAAGTAACTTGTTAACAGCACCAACAGGGGCGATGGTAAATTCACTTGGCTTTTGGGCATGGTTGCTATGACCAACAATTTTACAAAGTGGCGATAAACCAAGGGCTTTAGCTTTAGAGTGACGCATTAAGGTTAATGCCGCAGCACCATCAGAAATGGAACTAGAATTTGCCGCGGTAATGGTACCGTCGCGTTTAAAGGCGGCTCTTAATGAAGGAATTTTTTCAGGTCTGGCATTACCCGGTTGCTCATCAGTATCAATGACAACATCACCACGACGAGACTTTACTGTTACCGGTGTAATTTCATCTTTAAATGCACCAGTTTCGATAGCAGCATTGGCTTTTTGTAAAGAGGCAATGGCGTATTCATCCATGGCTTCGCGGTTAAAGTTAAATTCATCGGCCGTGTCTTGTGCGAAACAGCCCATAGCAACGCCATCGTAAGCATTTTCAAGGCCATCAAGCATCATGTGATCTTTAATTTCGCCATGTCCCATACGAAAACCAGCACGCGCTTTAGGTAAAATATAGGGGGCTAAAGACATGTTCTCCATACCGCCGGCAATAGCAACATCAATTGTGCCCGCAGCGATGGCATCATGAGCAAGCATAGCGGCTTTCATACCAGAACCACACACTTTGCTTATGGTTGAACATGTTGTAGAAATGTCAAGGCCAGCACCTAACGCCGCCTGACGTGCAGGGGCTTGTTTTAACCCAGCGGCAAGTACATTTCCCATAAACACTTCATCGATTTGTTCATTGGTTAAGTTGGCTTTGCTTACTGCCGCTTTAATGGCACATGCACCTAGCTCCGGTGATGGAACGGTTGATAAACTGCCCATCATGCCCCCCATTGGGGTCCTTACGGCAGATACAATAACGATAGGATCAGATAAAGACATATTGCACTCTTATTGTAATAGTTATAATAAATTTAAATCTAGGTTACATTAATTAACACCTTACGCCAACGTAAACCAAAATAAAAAAACAACATTTTTGTACCATTATTTGAACAAATCAGGCAACAACGGTAAATTAGCTTACCTTAACCAAAACCACAAAATCACACTAAACCACTGTTTTTATACAAAATAAAGCACTCAATGAAAACATTAAAACGCCACGCACTTTACCTTTACGTAAACTACCGATATATTAATAGACCAACAAACGTTTTACAGATTGGTTACAAGTCAAGTTATGATCAAAAACTCTACATTCTCTATTGGTGAGCTGGCTCGCGAGTTCGATATAACAACCCGAAGCATTCGATTTTATGAAGATCAGGGATTGTTATCGCCGACACGTAATGGTCAAACGCGTATATACAACAAAAAAGACAAAGTACGTCTAAAGCTTATTCTTAGAGGTAAGCGACTTGGCTTTACGTTAGCAGAAACGGGTCGATTATTTGAGCTTTATGATGTTGATAAGAGCAGTACAAGCCAATTAAATACCATAAAAAGTCTTATTGCAGATAAGCAAGCGGCATTGCGACAACAGCTTAATGATATTGAAGTTGTCATGCTGGAATTGTCGGCTTTAGAAAAGCGTTGTGAAGACTCACACAAACGAATTAACCGTAATAATAACCAAAACAAGAATAAATAAGCTTAAGGAAACAAAATGATATCTCAATTTTCAAGTATGAATTTTAACTTGGGTGAAACCGTTGAAATGATCCGCGACCAAGTAAATGCATTTGCTCGGGATGAAATCGCCCCACGTGCTGCTCAAATTGATGAAGACAATGAGTTCCCTATGGACTTATGGCGTAAGCTAGGTGATATGGGACTACTGGGTATTACCGTTGACGAACAATACGGTGGCTCAGGTCTAGGCTATATTGAGCATACTGTAGCCATGCAAGAAATTAGCCGTGCATCCGCTTCTGTTGGGCTAAGTTATGGTGCTTGTTCAAATTTATGTTTAAACCAGTTAAATAAAAATGCTTCACATGAGCAAAAACAAAAGTACCTACCTAAATTGTGCAGTGGTGAACACATTGGCGCTTTGGCCATGTCAGAGCCTAATGCTGGTTCGGATGTTGTCAGTATGAAACTGAAAGCTGAAAAACAAGGTGATCACTACGTCCTTAATGGCAATAAAATGTGGATCACCAATGGTCCTGACGCTCATGTATTTGTTATTTACGCGAAAACGGATGTAAATGCCGGCTCAAAAGGTATTACGGCATTTATCGTAGAGCGCGACTTCCCAGGGTTTAGCCGTCATCAAAAATTAGATAAATTGGGCATGCGTGGCTCTAATACCTGTGAACTTGTATTTGAAGATTGTAAGGTGCCCGCCGAAAATGTACTGGGCAAAGAAGGCGAAGGCGTAAAGGTTTTAATGTCGGGTCTAGACTTTGAGCGTGTTGTTTTATCGGGTGGACCGTTAGGCATTATGGATGCCTGTATGGACTTGGTTGTGCCATATATTCATGACCGCCAGCAATTTGGTAAATCCATTGGTCAGTTCCAATTAGTACAGGGAAAAATTGCCGATATGTACACCCAAATGAATGCGGCAAAATCTTACGTATATAATGTTGCCCAAGCCTGTGACCGTGGTGAAACAACCCGTAAAGACTCCGCTGGAGCCATCCTTTATTCTGCCGAACTTGCGACCAAGATGGCGCTTGATGCCATCCAGTTACTCGGTGGTAATGGCTACATTAATGAATTCCCGGCAGGTCGTTTATTACGTGATGCCAAACTATATGAAATTGGTGCAGGTACCTCGGAAATTCGCCGTATGCTGATTGGCCGTGAACTGTTTAACGAAGCGAAATAGCATAAACTCGATATAAGTAATAAGCAGGTAATACCGTGGCTAAAATTTTAAGTAAAGTGAATACCCGCAGCCAGGAATATGCAGACAACGCGCAGCATATGCAGGCTCAGGTAGATGATTTAGTGCTAAAGCTGGATACGCTTAAGCAAGGTGGCGGCGAAGCAAGTCAAACTCGACATGTTAACCGTGGCAAATTATTGCCAAGAGATAGGGTGCAGCAATTATTAGACCCTGGAACCGCATTTTTAGAGCTGTCACAATTGGCCGCCTTTAATGTATATGACGATGATGTGCCTTGTGCCGGTATTATTACCGGTATTGGCCGGGTTTCAGGTATTGAATGCGTTATTGTTGCCAATGATGCCACAGTAAAAGGCGGTACCTACTACCCTCTTACGGTAAAAAAACATCTGCGAGCACAAGCCATTGCAGAGGAAAATAACTTACCGTGTATTTACCTCGTGGACTCCGGTGGTGCCAACTTACCAAACCAAGATGATGTGTTTCCTGACAAAGAACATTTTGGCCGAATTTTCTTTAATCAAGCCCGAATGTCAGCGCAAAGCATTCCACAAATTGCCATCGTTATGGGGTCGTGTACGGCCGGTGGTGCTTATGTGCCAGCGATGGCAGATGAGTCTATTATTGTTAAAGAGCAAGGCACCATATTTTTAGCCGGTCCTCCCCTGGTAAAAGCGGCGACGGGTGAAGTGGTTAGCGCTGAAGAACTCGGTGGTGCAGATGTACATTGTCGAACTTCGGGTGTGGCGGATCATTATGCGCAAAACGATCACCACGCTTTAAGCTTAGCCCGACAGGCAGTTGCGAATTTAAACCGAATCAAGCCCGTCCAGTTAAATTATCAAACCGTTAGCGAACCCGAATATGATAGTCAGGAAATTTACGGCATCATCCCCAAAGATCCTCGCCAACCTTATGATGTAAAAG
The DNA here is from genome assembly GCA_947502355.1 of uncultured Thalassotalea sp. Lineage (GTDB taxonomy): Bacteria > Pseudomonadota > Gammaproteobacteria > Enterobacterales > Alteromonadaceae > Thalassotalea_A. The sequence continues at coordinate 9,085 of CANMZP010000028.1, forward strand.
AAATTATTGCCCGTATCGTCGATGGCAGTAACTTCGATGAATTTAAGGCATTATATGGCACCACATTGGTTTGTGGTTTTGCCGCCATTCATGGTTACCCGGTTGGCATCGTTGCCAATAACGGCATTTTATTTGGTGAGTCGGCCGAGAAAGGTGCACACTTTGTCGAGCTTTGTGCCCAACGAAATATCCCATTGGTGTTTTTACAAAACATTAATGGCTTTATGGTGGGTAAACAATACGAAGCGGGTGGCATTGCAAAACACGGCGCTAAAATGGTCAATGCGGTAGCTTGTGCAAATGTGCCTAAATTCACGGTGTTAATTGGTGGCAGTTTTGGTGCCGGTAACTATGGTATGTGTGGTCGCGCTTACGATCCAAGGTTTTTATTTATGTGGCCTAATGCCCGTATCTCAGTAATGGGTGGTGAGCAAGCGGCTGGTGTTTTAAGCCAAGTTAAAGCCGATCAAAAAGCGAAAAAAGGTGAAGCTTGGACTGATGAACAACAACAAGCCTTCAAACAGCCGATTATAGATAAATACGAAGAGCAAGGTCACCCATATTATGCCTCGGCACGCTTGTGGGATGACGGCGTTATTGACCCTCGAGATACGCGTCAAGTGCTTGGTTTGGCTATTTCCGCTTCATTAAACAAGAAAATCGAAGAAACACGCTTCGGTATATTCCGCATGTAGGGCCAGAGAATGACCATCGAAAATAATGTTCAAGATAAACAACAAACATCTGAGCCAGCACAAGAGCAAGAGCAAGCGGTATTATTTCATGTTGATGAGCAGCACGTTGCGCACGTCATTTTAAATAATCCACAAAAGCACAATGCCTTTGATGATCAGATTATCAGCCAATTATGCGACTTATTCGAGCAAATTAACCAAACCAACACAATTCGAGCCATGGTGTTGTCTTCTACAGGGAAAAGTTTCTCTGCAGGGGCCAATTTAGCCTGGATGAAGCGCATGGCCAGTTATTCTTTTGAAGATAACCTGAAAGATGCCAATGGCTTAGCACTGATGTTAAATCTACTAAACAACTTAAATGTGCCAACAATTGCGAAAGTACAGGGTGCGGCATTTGGCGGTGCGGTTGGTCTAGTCAGTTGTTGCGATATCGCCATTGCCAGTGAAAAAGCATCTTTTTGCTTAAGTGAAGTAAAGCTTGGGTTAATTCCTGCCACTATCAGCCCTTATGTCATTAATGCCATGGGCGAAAGAGCATGTCGTCGTTATTTCCTAACCGCAGAGCGGTTTAGCAGTGAAACGGCAGCGCGCCTTGGCCTTGTGAATGAAGTATGCAGCAATGATGAACTAGACAATACGGTAAACAAGATACTTAAAGGGTTACTAAAAAATGGCCCTCAGGCTGTAAGTCAGGCTAAGTCATTGATTCAAGATGTCTGTTATAAGCAAAATGATGAAGAATTACGAGAAGATACCAGTCATCGTATTGCCCAAATTAGAGTATCAAAAGAAGGTCAGGAAGGGCTAACCGCCTTTTTCGAAAACCGCATGCCAAATTGGCAAAAAAGCGTCAACAAAGAGTCATAGGAAGAGCGCATGTTTAGTAAAATATTAATTGCAAACCGCGGCGAAATCGCCTGCAGAGTGATAAAAACAGCTCGTAAAATGGGAATATCAACCGTTGCGGTATATTCAGATGCCGATGCCAATGCCTTACATGTCACCATGGCAGATGAAGCCATTTACTTAGGCCCTTCGGCCTCAAAAGAAAGTTATTTAGTTGCCGAGAAAGTGATTAATGCGGCTCTGAAAACAGGTGCTCAAGCCATTCACCCTGGTTATGGGTTTCTATCCGAAAACGCTGAGTTTTGCCGAATGTGTGCCGACAACAACATTGTCTTTATTGGCCCGCCGGTGGGTGCCATTGAAGCCATGGGGTCAAAGTCAGCAGCCAAAACCATAATGGAAAAAGCCAATGTGCCACTTGTTCCTGGCTATCATGGTGATGACCAATCGCCAATAATTATTAAGCAAGCGGCAGATGATATGGGTTACCCAGTATTGCTTAAAGCCGCTGCTGGTGGTGGCGGTAAAGGCATGCGTCAAGTATGGTCTGAAAATGAGTTTGATGAAGCTCTCGCTGGAGCGAAACGTGAATCCTTGTCATCATTTGGCGATGACCATATGTTAGTTGAAAAATACTTAACCAAACCTCGTCACGTTGAAATTCAGGTATTTTGCGATAATTTTGGCAACGCTGTGTATTTATTTGAGCGTGATTGTTCGGTGCAACGTCGTCATCAAAAAGTTATTGAAGAAGCGCCAGCACCGGGCATGAGTGAAGCATTGCGTGCGCAAATGGGCGAGTCAGCAATTAAATCAGCTCAAGCCATCGGTTATCAAGGTGCAGGTACGGTAGAATTTTTACTTGATGAAGATGGCTCATTCTACTTCATGGAAATGAATACCCGCTTACAAGTAGAACATCCGGTAACGGAAATGATTTCAGGTCAAGACTTGGTTGAATGGCAATTGCGTGTTGCCAGCAATGAACCATTACCTTGCGCACAAGATGAATTAAAAATTAACGGCCACGCTTTTGAAGCCCGCATCTACGCCGAAGATCCCAATAATGACTTTTTGCCGGCTACAGGGAAACTCACCTACTTATTACCACCACAAGAGAGTGAGCATGTGCGCGTTGACACAGGAGTTCGCCAAGGCGATGAAGTTAGCGTATTTTATGATCCGATGATTGCTAAGTTAATTGTTTGGGATGAAAATCGTGAAAAAGCGCTGCAACGTTTAAGCAAGTCACTCATGGAATACCGTGTTAAAGGGGTTACGACCAACATTGATTTCCTTTACAACCTTGCCTCTGCACAACCGTTTAAAAATGCTGAGCTTGATACCGGGTTTATTGAAAAGCATCAGGATTTATTATTCCCGGATACAACCGTAGACCTTAAAGAAAAGCTGCCTATTTGTGCTTTGTACTTAGTATTAAAACAAGCTCAAGATGCAGCAAACGCCGCTAAACATTCCAATGACCCTAACTCCCCGTGGCACACGACTAATGCATGGCGAGCTAATGAAGGCAATGTCCACCGTTTTGAGGTTGTATGTAATGAACAAACTCACTGCGTTGAAGTATCCCAAATTCAACGTAGCAATGAAACGCACTATCAAGTCAAAGCATTAGGTATCACTCGACAGTGTCAGGGACACATCATTAATGACCAGTTATTTGCCGTTGTTGATGGCCACCGCATGACCGCTACCATTGCCGATAATCAGCAGCAATATAGCCTGTTCAGCCAAGATGGGGTAACCCACTTTAGCAAAGTCGACTATGCTCAAGCTCAACAAGATGAAGACAGTAATGAGAATGCGTTAACCGCACCAATGAACGGCACCATTATTGACTTATTGGTTGACGCCGAGCAAGCGGTCGAAAAAGATCAACCACTGTTGATCATGGAAGCGATGAAAATGGAACATACCATTCGTGCCCCGCAAGCGGGTATTGTGAATGAATTCTATTATCAAGCGGGTGATTTAGTTGATGGTGGTAGCGTGTTGCTCGACTTTAAAGGAGATGCGTAAGCAATGGACCCAGTGTTAACGTCAATTTCTAACAACTTCCCCACTAAGGTTAAGCTTTTTGAAGTGGGTGCCCGAGATGGCTTGCAAAATGAATCAACCCTTATTTCAGCCGAAGATAAAATTGCGTTAATTGAGCAATTGGTTGATGCGGGGTTACCCATTGTTGAGTGCGGCAGTTTTGTCTCTCCTAAATGGGTACCACAAATGGCCACGTCAAAAGACGTTTTTGCCAACATAAAACGTCAACCTGGCATTACCTATTCGGCATTAACGCCAAATATGAAAGGCTTTGAGCAAGCCCTAGATGCGGGGGCTGATGAAGTGGCAATTTTTACCGGTGCCTCAGAAAGCTTTTGCCAAAAAAATATCAATTGTTCCATTAATGAGTCTATTGAACGGTTTTTGCCCATCATGGCCGCCGCCAAAACGCATAACATCAAAGTTCGTGGTTATGTATCCTGCGTGGTGGGTTGCCCATATGAAGGATTTATTGAGCCAGAAGTGGTGGCAAAAGTGGCCAAAAAATTATTGGACATTGGCTGTTATGAAGTATCTTTGGGCGATACCATCGGTGTTGGTACCGTAAAGTCGGTTCGTGATATGCTGCTTGCCGTAAACCGGCACGTACCGATGAATAAAATTGCCGTGCATTTTCACGACACCTATGGTCAAGCTCTTGCTAATATTTATGGTGCGTTAAGTATGGGCGTGCATATTATCGATACAGCAGTAGCCGGTTTGGGTGGCTGTCCCTATGCCGATGGAGCATCAGGTAACGTTGCAACCGAAGATGTCGTATATATGTTAAATGGCTTAGGCATTGAGCATGGTATTAATCTCGATAAATTGGCCCAAGCAGGTTGGTTTATCAGTGATCTATTGCAAAAAAAACCAACCTCTAAAGTATCTAACGCTTTGCGCAGTAAGCAATAATTAAATGGGTGGTTTAATTAATATGAAAAGGTTAATTAAACTACCTGCCCGCCTTTACAGATCTAGGTTTGTGCAACATTATTAATATATAACAAGAACCGTTTTGTATATGAATAATGGCTGCCCAAAAAGTTAAAAATTACGATAAAAAAAGTTATAAAGGCTGCAAAACCGCATTACTATTAACCGGTGGTGGGGCGAGTGCGGCCTATCAAGTTGGCGTATTAAAAGCCATTGCCCAGTTTATGCCACGTAATCACGGCATCCCCTTCCCCATTATTTCAGGCACCTCTGCTGGTGCAATCAATGCAACAGCCATTGCCTGTTATGCTTCGTGTTTTCATTTAGGGGTTCGAAAATTAGAATATGTCTGGAAAAACCTGCATATTCACAATATTTATCACAGCCACTCAAGAAAAGTATTTGGGCACATAATCAAAGGTTTATTTGCCAGTTTCCAAGCGGGTTATGCACCAAAGAATGCCGTTAGCTTACTTAATAATGAGCCACTAAGAGGTTTGCTTAATCAAGTAGTTAACTTTAAACGTATTGATGCCAATATAATAAATGGCTATTTATCTTCAATTGCGGTCACAGGATCTTGCTACTCGACAGGCGATTCCATCAGTTTTTACCAAGCGGATAAATCCATAGAGCCATGGCAAAGATCAAAACGGCGAGGTGTACAAACCCAACTCAATACCGAGCACTTGATGGCGTCTTCTGCTATCCCGTTAATTTTTCCGAGTGTAAAAATACAGCAAGAGCACTTCGGCGATGGTTCGGTAAATCAGTTATCCCCATTAAGCACACCAATCCACCTTGGCGCTGAGCGGGTATTTATTATAGGTGTCGAACAACCTCAACAGCAAATTCATCACGCCGTAGACTTTCACCAGCCCCCATCAATGGCATCGATTACCGGTCACTTAATGGATGGCGTCTTTAGTGAAGCTCTGAGCAGTGACTTAGAACGATTGAACCGCATCAATAGCACTTTAGCGCTTATTAATGATGATAAAAGTAAATCAGCTGTTGGCTTGCGAAATGTGGACAGTTTTGTACTAAACCCCAGTGAGAACTTTCACGTTATTGCCAACAAATATTTCGATGATATCACTTGGCCAATTCAGTTTATCTTAAGAATGATGGGGGTTAAAAAGGATAGTGAAACGACCTTAACGTCGTATATTTTGTTTGAACAAAATTATTGTAAAGAGCTTATGGACGTAGGCTTTAAAGATGCAATGGAACAAGAACAAAAAATACGCGACTTCTTGAATATTTAAGTGTTTTGCGTTACCTTACTGCCGAAATTTATTCCCTTTAAGAAAACACTGTACAAATATGAAATCAACGCGCATTTATGGCTTCACTCTTATTGAATTAGTGATCACTATTGTGATCCTAAGTATTCTTGCCGTTACTGTTGCCCCTAAGTTTATTGATTTAAAAAATGACAGTAAAACAGCCGTTCTTCAGGGAGTTGGCGCGGCGATGAATAGTGGTCTGCAACTCGTTCACAACAAAGCCGTTATTGAAAATCAACTGGGTCCGCAAACATCAACACCTGCACCTAAAGTGACCATTGCAGGCGTCGATATTCCATTACACAATGGGTACCCTGCTGTAAATGGTAATGATTCATTCGTTGAAGTAAATGCGCAAATAAGGGCTTGGATTGATATTGACATGGTTGACAGAAACACCATGGATTCTGACCCTTCCTATACCGTCGCTCGCTTCTTTTCGGATAAATCGTCAGACAAAAATATTTTACATATCTTCTTTGGCGAAGATTACCCAGATAAAAGCGGCACGTTTAAGTGTCGAGTTCAATATACCAACGACCCTAAAAGCAACGGACAATTACCGGTAGTAGAAATTTTCACCGATGCCTGTTAATTAAACCTTTATCTTGGTGTTAGCTGCTTTGTAGAAGCTCTTACATTTATTCTACAAAGCAATCATCAATTCCACTCTTTTTGAGTCAATCGGTAGTAAAGCTAACGTTTATTATGAGCGGTTGCTTTGCCTCTAAGCTAACGTTAATTTTGGCCACCTATGGGTCGGTTTTAAGCGTAAAAACGCAGCTAAAAAGGGAGCCGTTGTGAAAATTGCTTGCACTCGCTTTTAGTATGTAACCTAAGACTTCGAAACAATTAATCAGGTCATTACGGCGAAGGCCGTAACCTCCTTTTGTAAAAGTCTGCCTATAAAGCAATACCCTAAATGCTCACATGCCGTTCAGGAGATTATGGCCTACGCCACAATGACGGTGTATTTTTATTCATTATGCGTAACGTTCGGTGTGTTTTTACTTACTTTACGCAGCGTTCAGTATGCTTTTACTTACTATACGCAGCGTTCGGCGTGTTTTTACTTACTATGCGCAGCGTTCAGTGTGCTTTTACTAACTATACGCTGCGTTCAGTGTGTTTTTACTTACTATGCGCAGTGTTCAGTGTACTTTTACTTACTATGCGCAGTGTTCAGTGTACTTTTACTTATTATGCACTCCGTTAAGTGCTTGTTTATATTCTTTACAATCGTCCCCTTTGCGAAGGAAACAGCCTATGGCAGCCCTGCTCCTTCACCTCCATGTGATCGTAAGATAAGCCCCACATGTGCAAAAAAAAATCCCGGTACTTTCGGTACCGGGATTTTTAAGTATTTCTTAAAAGATTAAGTAAGCTGAATTACTTTTTCTTTTTAGCTGGTGCTTTTTTAGCTGGCGCTTCTTCAACAACAACTTCTTCACTGAAATCTTTACCGTAGTAAGAAGTCGTTAATACTTCTTTCAACTCAGTGATAAGTGGGTAACGAGGGTTAGCTGAAGTACATTGGTCATCGAATGCTTCAACTGATAACTCGTCAAGTTTGGCGATGAACTTAGACTCAGATACACCCGCGTCTTGGATAGACTTAGGAATGTCTAGGTCAGTTTTCAACTCGTCTAACCATGTTAATAGACGTTCAACTTTATCACCTGTACGGTCACCTGGTTGGCTTAAGTCTAAGTGGTCAGCAATTTCTGCGTAACGACGACGTGCTTGTGGACGGTCGTATTGAGAGAAAGCAGCTTGCTTAGTTGGGTTATCGTTGGCGTTGTAACGTACAACGTTAGAGATTAACAATGCGTTAGCTAAACCGTGTGGTAAGTGGAACTCAGCACCGATTTTGTGGGCCATTGAGTGACACACACCCAAGAAAGCATTCGCGAACGCGATACCAGCGATAGTCGCAGCATTGTGTACTTTCTCACGAGCGATTGGGTCATTTGCACCATTTTTGTAGCTAGACGGTAAGTACTCTTTTAAGATTTTAAGTGCTTGTAGCGCTTGACCATCTGAGTATTCGTTAGCAAGAACAGATACGTAAGCTTCTAATGCGTGAGTTACGGCATCGTAACCACCAAATGCAGTTAGAGACTTAGGCATGTTCATAACAAGGTTCGCATCAACGATAGCCATGTTTGGTGTTAATTCGTAATCAGCTAGAGGGTATTTAGCACCTGTAGCATCATCTGTTACAACAGCAAATGGTGTAACTTCAGAACCGGTACCAGATGTCGTAGTAATACAAACTAGTTCAGCTTTCTTACCCATTTTAGGGAACTTGTGAATACGCTTACGGATATCCATGAAACGTAATGCTAACTCTTCGAAAGCTGTTTCTGGATGCTCGTACATAACCCACATGATTTTCGCTGCATCCATTGGAGAACCACCACCTAGCGCAATAATTACGTCAGGTTGGAAACTAGCCATTGCTTCAGCACCTTTCTTAACGATAGTAAGCGTTGGATCCGCTTCAACGTCAGAGAATACGTGAGTTTCAATGCCTAGGTCTTTAAGCATTAGGCTGATTTCGTCAGTGTAACCGTTGTTAAATAAGAATTTATCCGTAACGATCATCGCACGTTTCTTACCTTCTAAATCACTTAAAGCGATTGGTAAGCTACCACGACGGAAGTAAACAGATTTAGGTAGTTTGTGCCACAACATATTTTCAGCTCGCTTCGCAACAGTTTTCTTGTTAATTAAGTGCTTAGGACCAACGTTTTCAGAGATAGAGTTACCACCCCAAGAACCACAACCTAATGTTAAAGAAGGTGCAATGTTGAAGTTGTATAAATCACCGATACCACCGTGAGAAGTAGGGATGTTTACTAAGATACGAGCCGTTTTCATGCGGTCGCCAAAGTACTTGATACGATCTTTGTTGCGATCTTGGTTTGTGTAGATTGCAGATGTGTGACCGATACCACCGATATCAACCATAGTACATGCTTGGTCTACCGCATTTTCGAAAGAAGAAGCACGGAATAAACCTAGAGTAGGAGATAATTTCTCGTGTGCAAATTCGTCTTCGTATGCAACTTGCTCGCCTTCACCAATTAAGATCTTAGTTGTTGGAGGAACAGTAACACCTGCCATTTCAGCAATCTTAATTGCTGGTTGACCAACGATAGCAGCGTTTAAGTTACCGTCGATTAATAGAACTTTACGAACTTTGTCCGCTTCTTCTTTGCTTAGTACGTAACCGTTGTGGCTAGCGAAACGCTCTTTCACTTGCTCGTATACTTCGTCCATAACGATAACTGCTTGCTCAGAAGCACAAACTACACCGTTATCGAATGTTTTAGACATAAGCACAGAAGCTACCGCACGTTTGATGTCAGCAGTTTCATCGATTACTACAGGTACGTTACCTGCACCAACACCGATAGCTGGCTTACCTGATGAGTATGCCGCTTTAACCATACCTGGACCACCAGTGGCAAGGATAAGGTTGATGTCGTCATGCTTCATTAAAGCATTTGATAATTCAACAGAAGGCTGGTCAATCCAACCAACGATATCTTTAGGAGCACCCGCTGCAACAGCTGCATCTAATACGATTTTAGCTGCGTGGTTCGTTGCATTTTTTGCACGAGGGTGTGGAGAGAAAATAATAGCGTTACGAGTTTTTAATGAAATTAAAGACTTGAAGATAGCCGTAGAAGTTGGGTTAGTTGTTGGTACGATACCACAGATAATACCTACAGGCTCTGCAATTTCGATGGTACCGAACTCTTCGTTTTCATCTAAAATGCCACATGTTTTTTCATCTTTGTATTTGTTGTAAATAAACTCAGATGCAAAGTGGTTTTTGATTACTTTATCTTCAAGGATACCCATGCCAGATTCGGCAACGGCTTGTTGTGCTAATGGGATACGAGCGTTGTTTGCTGCTAGAGATGCAGCACGGAAAATTTTGTCTACTTGTTCTTGTGAGTACGTAGAAAACTCTTTTTGCGCAGCTTTTACGCGAGCGACCATTTGGTCTAGTTCTTTTAAGTTTGTTACAGGCATGAAGCCTCCTAATTATATTTAAAAATCTTTAGTAAAAATGCTAGTTTTCTAGGTGGCCATCGGCACTTCAGAATGTTTTATTCTATTGCCAACATGTTTAGTAAAGTTTTCTTGGGTTTAATATTACGCCTAGTAGCAGCTAGATATTTGATCTAGATTAAAGTTTACTACAGAAAGTAATAAAATAACGAAAAAAACAATCAAACGCCCACCAATCGCGTAATAAAACTACAAAACGAAAATAAATTACTAAAAAAATGCAACTCTTGCTAATTAAATGTAAAGCCAATCCGAAAAATATCAAACGTGAATGTGTAATTTCTAAGTAATAAATTGTAATCGCTACCCTGTTTGAAATCCGGCGGGGGAAATAGACAGGTAAAATGGCGGTTAAAGGGCGCTAAAAATTAAGCCCCCTCTTGCAGTAAACGCTCAATTCGCTCAACCCGACGCGGCTTACCTTGCAGTACAACGGTGTCTTGTGCCTTCAACACAAAATCTTCGGTCAAGTTAACAATTTCATCATCGTTTCGACGTACGGCCAATATGTCTACTCGTCGATTGGTAAGTTCTAATTCTTGGATGGTGCGGCCAATAGCCCATGCATTATCCGTTAGAAGGATTGCGTGGACAAACTCTATACGCTCAATTGTTTCAGCGCTCATGTCGGTATCCACACCGGGGTAAAACCCATGCAATTGGTTGTAGTGGTTTTTGCGTTCTTTTTTAATTAACCGAATAATTTTCGCAAATGGAATGCCGGTCAGATTTAGCACCTGTGAAACCAACATTAAACTGCCCTCTAGTGACTCTGGTACAACCTCATTGGCGCCTGCTTCTAGTAAGGTTTTTAAAGCATCATCGTTACGCGTACGAACCAAAATCCCCACCGAACTGGAAATACGACGTACTTTTTGCACGACATCCAATGATTGTTCAGAAGAGCCATATGAAATCACCACGAGCTTGGCTTTGTCAATTTTAGCAGCCTCAAGCACTTCATCCTGCCTTGCTGAGCCAAATAACACATGCTCACCGGCATCTCGAGACTCTTGCACACGAATCGGGTCAATATCGATGGCAACGAACGTGATCCCTTCACGCTTTAAAAAACGACTGACGGTTTGCCCAACCCGCCCAAAGCCACAAATAACCACGTGATTTTCAAGTTTTAATGAGGTTTCATTATTGCTGTCATTTTGTGTTGTTTGTTGATTGCCATTAAACGCTAATGCAACCGCCCATTTACGTGCGTTCTTAATCATATAAGGTGTGACGGCCATCGAAATAATCCCAGAGCCGAGTAATATGGAAGTAAGCTCATAGTCAAGAATACCAACACTAAAGGATAGCGAAATCAAAACGAAACCAAACTCCCCCATTTGTGCCAACATAAAAGCACTCGCCCAGGCATCTTTTTTCGACTCACCTGCACGCACCGCAAGAAAATAAATAATAAAGATTTTAAGGGTCATGAAAGTCACTAGCACGATCGCGATGATTAAAGGCGATGAATATAATAATGCCGGGTTTAACTTCATGCCGACAGTGACGAAAAACAAGCCCATTAAGATATCTCGAAATGGCCTGATATCGGCTTCCAGTTGATGTTTGTACTGACTTTCACCAAGCATCATCCCCGCCAGAAAAGCGCCAAGTGCCATAGATAAACCAAAGAATTGGGTTAAGGCCGCCGCCATTAGCGTAACGAGTAATGTTGTTAATACAAAGAGTTCATCGGTACGCACTTGCGCAACTTGATAAAACAAACGTGGCAGCAACCACTTACCCACCCCAAGTAGCAAAGCAACAACAGTAATACCTTTAAATAAGGCAAATAACAATGCTAAGGCCATAGAGCTATCGTTATCTGCAGATAAGAATGGAATCACAATTAACAAAGGCACAACGGCGATATCTTGAAACAGTAAAATGGAAACCGAAATTTGTCCCGACTTACGTTTAATTGAACCACTTTGATTTAATTGCTTAATGACAATAGCGGTAGAGGATAGCGCCAGAATGCCACCAATAACCAGGGCAACTTCAATGGAGTAACCAAGTAATACACTGATGAGCATAAAAAGAAGTAAGGAGAAAATAACCTGCCTTGAACCAACCCCCATTACGAGATGGCGCATAGCCAGGAGTTTCGGCAATGAAAACTCAAGTCCCAAGGTAAACAGTAAAAAGACGATTCCAAGCTCCGCAAAGTGTTCATAGTCTAAAGTCGTACCACTTAAATTAAGACCATGTTCACCCACTAAGGTACCCGCCACCAAATACGCGAGAATGGCAGGTAAATTAAGCTTTCTAAAAATCCAGACACAAGCAACAGCAGAGATTAAAATGGCTAGTATTTCAAACAGATGTATCACAGCATTCCTTTAAGGGTATTAAGCAGACCGATTGTCCAGATATCAAAATTAACACATCATCAAACACTTGTTAACCCAACGCATGGCATCATTTATAGATAAAACCTCCATAAACATAGATAAATATGCATATAGAGGTACCTAATCTTCACTTATAGTTAAGCTTGAACCATACTATACACTACGGTTTATGCCAGAAATCAAAAGCCAGCAAGCAAAAAACTTATATAAAGTATCACCAACTTATGAAGCGAACCCCACGATTAACTGTTGAACAATTGCATCAAGGCTTTGCCCTTGGTGATATTTTTGTGAAACCCGATGAAGGTAGCATCATCCGGGATAGTCATGTCTATAAACTGGCACCTAAAGCCATGCAGGTGTTGGTTTGCTTGGCCTCAAGTCATTGCCAAGTTCAGTCCAGACAGCAAATTGTTGACTTTGCTTGGCGTGAGCAAAAAATATCCAGTAATAGCATTACTCACATTATTAGTGAGATCAGGCAGGCATTAGGCGATCATAAGGAATGCCCTCGTTTTATTCAGACGGTGCCTAGAAAGGGCTACCGGATGATGATGGAAGCAACAAAAGACCTTGTTGAGCAACCTAAAACGCCATTAACATCGTTTGCAGATGAACCTCTCCCCCCTGCTACTGAAGCACAGCAAGGGCGTTTATTGTTTCCAACCATAAAAAAATATGGCACAGGGCTTATCCTTTTGGTGGCGATTGCCTTAATTATCTTCAACGTCCAATCAAATAATCCCCCAGCAAGTACTCAACCACAAAAACCTAGCTTTGCTAGCATAGACATAGTAAGCAACGCCTCTGTAAAACAGGTCACCGACAACGCTATTGCGATATTGTTATTTAATCAAACTTCAGCGGATGACGTACCGCAATATATTGCCCCGAGTATTCAGCAAGAGTTGGTTGAGCAATTTACCCATTCGCCTGACTTTCAGGTTGCGTCAATCCGAGCAACAAATGATTTGGGGGACTCGCCTAGCGTTGCGCTAATAAGAGAGCGTTTATCGGTAAAATATTTACTTGAAGGTCATATTCGTTATGTTGATGAGAACATTAAAATCAGCGTAAATTTAATCAATACAACAACGGGTTTTCAAGTTTGGTCTGAGAAAGTCGAAGGCCACATAGATGAGTTATTGACGGTATATAAAGCCTTGTCACGAAAATTAGTCAATAGTTTAAGCTTGCTGGTGTTGGGAGAAAATGCCGCACCAAGCGAAGGGAAAAGCCTCCCAACCAATAATTTTGCAGCTTTTGACAACTATTTACAAGGCAAGTCGGCTTTAAGAGATAGTGACGATGTGCCTTCTTTAAAGCGCTCTGAAGCGTTCTTTCAAGAAGCCATTACCCAAGACCCAAATTTTATCCTAGCTCGGTCGGCACTTTGCCATACTTACATGGAGTTATATCACACCAGTAACGATACCCAATATTATGAAAAAGGGATAAACCTTTGTGAATTAACCAGCAACGTAGCACAACCTCCGCCCGAATCTAAGCTAGCTCTGGGGAAACTGTATTTGGTGTCGGGGCGCTACGCGAAAGCAAAACAACTCTTATTGGAATTGTTAATAGACATCCCTGAAGATTCGGAGGTTTTAATTACCTTGGCGCAGGTATTTGCCGAATTAAAAGACACTAGCTCCGCGCGCGAATACTTTTTAAAAGCCATTACCATCGAGCCGGCTTATTGGCGTCATTATTACGATTATGGATTGTTTTTATTTTACAGTGGAGAATTTGAACAAGCTATTAGTCAATTTAATAAGTCGATTCACCTAAATGATCAAAACGTAGAGGCTTATAATGCCCTTGGCGGCGTTTATTATCTTAGTACCAATTTTGAGCAGGCACACATAGCTTGGTCAAAGGCTTTGGCCATTAAACCTTCCTCGACAGCATTATCAAATATAGGCACGAGTTTGTTTTTCATGCATAAGTTTGAAGAAGCCATCATCGTCTATAAACAAGCATTGGACGTTAACGAGCTTGATAACGTCACTTGGGCCAACCTTGCCGATGCCTACAAATACGCAAACGATGCGAAACAAGCCCATGAAAGCTACTTAGAAGCGCTGAAGCTTGCCAAAAAACAAGAGCAGGTTAACCCTAACAACATTCATTTGCAGGCACAAATAGGCCGCTATTATTCTGAGTTAGACCAATGTGAAAGTGCCAATTCATATAAAGACATGCTGGTTAATAAAACCATCACCGACCCTTACGTATTTTATGATTTATCTTTAGTGGCAATAAACTGTAAACAATTATTGCAGGCAGAGGGGTTTATCAAAAAATCGATTGAGCTGGGTTACGATAAATCCTTCTTATTGCCCGATCCGCAATTTGCCCAGTTTAAAGACTTGTTTCATTAGAGGTATGTTCTAAAAGCAGATCGCGTAGTGCACGCTGCCTTTCAATAGGTGTCGATCCGACAAACAATCGACAAAAACGTATGGCATAGGCAAAACGCTTAATGCCAACCGTTTGTATCACTTCTTTAAAAAAGTCTAAATGCAGATCATAACTTTTGCCATAAAAATCGATTGCCTGATCAATATCGCTAAACGTAATACCATCAAACACAAATGATTTACCCGCCTGTATATCTTCTATTGCCATGCCATTACACCATAAAGGCCAAGCCGTAAAATTAACGCGTTGCTGCGCAACTTCAAAAACAAACCAAGCACTACGGGCAAAGCCTTCAAAGTTACCCCCTTCAAACTCACTATTGGCCAACTCTTCTTTGGTCCAATTTTTGCCAATGGCCAAGTCTTTTTGATAGCGCTTAACGAGGCTTTGTTTTACTTTTTCACGGCAAAACCAAATCGAATTGACTGCGCCATCAGCATCTTTACGTTGATAATACTGACGGGCGAGCGACAGGCACTCTGCACAACTTGGCAATGCTATAGGCTGATGCAAACAGTCAATGAAGTCTTTGCGCTTAATGGGAAAGTGTAAGGTTTGGTTGGATGGCTCACCACAAAACCAACAAACGTGCCGAAAGTGAAACGGCACGTCAATGAGTTGGTAAGCACTATCCATGGGCTGGTACTCTAGCGCTTAGCAGAGTAGCGGCTTTTCTTCGCCGGCTTTTTGCTAGCCTGCTTTTTCGCAACCGCACGGTTTTTAACCTGAGTGGCTTTATAGCGATTCATTTTTGGCGCTTGCGCAGCGGCCTTTTTCTCGGCCTTGCTGGCATAATCTAATGGATCAAATTCATAGCCTGGCAAGTTAATTTGCTCAATTTTATGGCCGATAACTTCTTCAATATTACCAAGGAATTTATGATCTTTTGGAGAAACCAACGAAATCGCTGTGCCTGATTTACCAGCACGCCCCGTTCGACCAATACGATGTACATAGTCTTCCGGTAAAAATGGCAAATGAAAATTAACCACGTAGCTTAAATCGGCGATATCTAAACCACGGGCTGCAACATCCGTTGCAACCAACACCCTTACCTTGCCTTCACTAAAGTCTTCAATGGCTTTATTGCGCTTACCTTGAGACTTATCGCCATGACATAGCGCACACTTAATGCCATCAAGTTGCAGCTCTTTGGCAATGATATTGGCACTTTCTTTTGTACCGGCAAACACCATAACCTGTTGCCAGTTATTCACCCCAATAAGCTCGGCAAGCATTTCACTTTTACGATCTTCAACCACAGGGTAAACAAAGTGACGCACTTTAGCCGCCGTAGCATTTTGCTTAGCGGTTTCAATCATGCGTGGGTTCTTTAAAAAGTTACGCGCCAGTAATTTTACTTTGTTAGAAAAAGTAGCTGAAAACAACAAACTTTGATGTGGGTGTTTAATGCCTGATAAGATTTGCTCAATATCGGTTAAAAACCCCATATCCAGCATGCGGTCGGCTTCATCTAACACGAGGTATTTCATTTGCGATAATGACACGGTGTGCAAGGTTAAATGGTCACGTAAACGCCCCGGTGTCGCCACCAAGATATCAACCCCCGCTTTCAGTTGTTTTTCTTGTGATGAAGTACTTACCCCACCAAATACCACACCGGTTTTTAATGACGTAAACTGGGTATATTGACGAATGTTATCAGCAACCTGCAAAGCCAACTCTCGGGTTGGGGTTAAGATTAATGCCTTAACAACAGGTACCGAAGACTCTTTACTTTGCAGCAACTTTTCAATTATCGGTAACGAAAACGCTGCCGTTTTACCGGTACCGGTTTGCGCACTGGCCAAGATATCCTGACCAAAACGAATGGCAGGAATGGCACGTTGTTGGATCGGCGTCATATTTTTGTAGCCGCATTCCTTTACCGCGCGCAATACATCTTCAGGAAGACCAATGGAATCAAAACTCATAAATTGTCCTAAGGTTGGAAATAAGGATAAACAACAGGATCATAGCAAAAAAATGATTTCACTGCCTAAGCAATATGTTTATCTTTAAAAAACAGAAAGCCGGAACATCAGGCTGATGTGCCGACTTTATAATAATATTTAGGGTATTAGGGCTTATTTAGACCAGATACCTTTGGTTAAACGTAGCGACGTTTCTTGCTCTTCGGTGACCTTAAAGTACGGGGTTTCACCTTTATCGATATGCTCATTATAGTCTTTGGTAACCGTTACCAGAGACTTCGTTAACATCACAATGGCAATGACATTGACAATCGTCATTAGCGCCACACCTAAATCTGCCATGGCAATTAACTGACCAAGGCTTGCCACTGAACCGTATAAAATCATCGCTAAATAGGCGGTAATAAAAAGGCCTCGGCCCATTTTATTATTCAGTTTCAAAAACGATAAGCTGTTTTCGGCGTAAGCATAGTTTGCCACCATAGAGGTAAAACCAAAGAAGAAAATGGCAATGGCAATAAAGTCTGCGCCCCAAGGGCCAACTTGATTTTCCAAGGCCTGTTGGGTCAGTTTAATGCCAAACTCCTGGCCTAAAGGAATACCACTTAATAAGATAATTAACGCCGTACAAGTACACAACACAATCGTATCCATAAACACACCCAACATTTGCACATAGCCTTGTGAGGCAGGATGATGTGGAAACGGTGTTGCTGCCGCAGCCGCGTTAGGTGCACTACCCATGCCGGCTTCGTTGGAATACAAACCACGTTTTACCCCATTCATAATGGCGGCGCCAAGTAAACCGGAGCCGGCTTCACGTAGGCCAAATGCCGATGAAAAAATATTGGCGAAGGCTGCCGGCACATCTTGAATATTGACAATAATCACCATCAGCGCAACAAGCACATACGCAACCCCCATAAATGGTACTGCAAGCTCTGCAAACTTAGCAATTTGCTTTAATCCACCAAGAATAATAACACCGGTAAAAATCGTTAAGGCAATGCCAGTATAAAGCGGGTCAATACCATAAGAGCCATTGAATGCGTCGGTAATCGAGTTTGCTTGTACCGGGCTAAATACCACGCCGTAGCCTACCAATAAACACACCGAGAATAAGATTGCCATGGCAGGGCTCTTTAAGCCTTTCATCATATAAAAGGCTGGACCACCGCGAAAGTTGCCATCTTCATCTTCAATTTTATACAGCTGCGCCAGCGCACTTTCAGCAAACGCAGTTGCCATACCAATAATGGCAATGACCCACATCCAGAATACCGCACCAGGGCCACCAAGGGAAATCGCTACCGCAACCCCCATAAGGTTACCGGTACCGACACGAGCGGCAAGCGTTGTACACAACGCCTGAAAAGATGAAATACCATGGCCGTCGGTGGTTCGGCTATTTTTCATTACCGAAAACATATGGCCAAAATGCCTAAACTGAATGCCTGCGAGGCGAACCGTAAACCAAAGGCCACAAAACACCAACAGAGGAATTAACACATTCCCCCATAAGAAACCATTGAGGGTATTTACAATACTATCTAACAAAACAGTACTCCTGATATGTAAAAAAATTCCCTTTAGTTAATTAGCCCAAGTTTAGCCAAAAAGCACGCGATACTAACTAAATAAAGAAAATATAAATGATGATAAACAACCTTAAAACCACCTGAAAAGAGTAGTTAATCCCTATTGATAATAGACAATGATTAGCGGTTGTAATTGCTTAACACAATAAAATGACTGATTAATATAACAAAATTGCGTTAAAGAGTCTGTGAATAGTTGTTTTTTAAAGGGCTAAAAAAGAAATCGCCGTGAATAACCGATCTTATTCACGGCATAATTGTCAATTAATAGAACCGATTACTGCTTGAATACTTTACCGGATTTCATCACAAAATCGACATCAAGTAATTCTTTAATGTCTTTTAACGGGCTGTTATCAAGGGCAATAATGTCGGCATATTTACCAACTTCCAGCGTACCTAACACGTCAGATTTATTAATTAAATCCGCGGCATTTACCGTCGCCGTTTTTAAAATGTCCATTTCTGACATGCCGGATTGGTGCATCAACACGGCTTCTTGTGCGTTTGTTCCGTGTTTTGATACACCGGAGTCCGTTCCATAGGCAATCTTAACGCCAGCTTTATATGCATTAGCGAAGTTCTTTTGCATATCCGCACCAACACGCAGCGCTTTGGCTTTAATCGCCGGCGACATAAAGTCGCTGTTTGAAGCCATCTTCACTACCGTATCACCGGCTAAGAGTGTCGGAACAAGGTAAGCGCCATTCTTTTTGAATAACTTAATGGACTCTTTATTGGCATAACTGCCGTGCTCAATACTATCAACGCCCGCACGAAGCGCAGCATTAATACCTTGTGCAGAGTGTGCATGACTGGCCACTTTACGACCCAAACCATGCGCTGTGCGAACAATTTCAACCAGCTCATCGTCTTCCATTTGCTGTCCTGTGCCCGTATCGGTATCCGATAACACGCCACCGGTGCTGGTAATTTTTATGGTTTCGGCGCCAAACTTTATCGCTTGACGAGTGGCTCTTCGACAATCATATGGGCCATCACAAATGGTCTTTGGCGTATATAGTTCTAACAAATCATGGCGCATGCCATCGACATCACCATGGCCGCCGGTAACAGACACCCCACCAGATGCAATAATGCGAGGGCCTTCAACCCAATCACGAGCGATTGCATCACGAAGCGCATATAAAAACTGTGGATCGGCACCTAAGTCTCGAACCGTCGTAAAGCCTGCCATTAACGTTTTCTTAGCAAAGTAGACACTGTGCATGCCGACATCTTCGGCGGACATGCGCAATGCATTTTTGGCATTATCCGGTCCTAACTCGCCCTGCATATGAACATGCATATCCATAAGTCCTGGCATAACAAAACTTTCTTTTAAGTCGATTAACTCGGCTTCTTTATTTACCGAAGCAGGATCTACAAAGCCTTTTTTAATCGCAGTTATTTTATTGTCTTCAATGACAATCGTGTGATTTTTTAATGCGCTCTTTCCTGGTACCGCTAAAAGCTCGCCAGCATGAATGACCTTAATATCGGCCGCGTTAGCAAGCATCGGCAAACACAGTAAGACCGAAAGGGATAATTTTCGAGGTAGAGATTTCATAGCGTCCTTTTTTATATTGGCTTATTTTTATATTTTTATATTTTTATATTTCTAATTGAGATTGAAAAAGCTATTGATATAGCTGCAATAACTCTATCTTTGCAGATTACTTGATGCAAGAGCTAAGTAAAAAAACAGAAGGATTTATGTAAACAAAATGAGAATAAAGGCAGGGGATGGCTAACAATGAGCGCAACATCCCGAATTAAATGGTAACTCGGGATATATTTAACTTAACGGGTATTAGTGTTGGTGTCCACCAACGCCATGGGCATGACCATGCGAGACTTCTTCTTCGCTGGCTTCGCGCACGTTTTTAATGTCGATGTCAAACACCAAGGTTTGACCAGCTAATGGGTGGTTGGTGTCTACCGTTACCATAAACTTGCCCACTTTTAATACGGTTACCTGGCGCTGACCTTGCTCGGTATTAACCACAGCCACCATGCCGGGTTTCCAATTTGAGGCACCTTGAAGATGTTTTGCTGGTACTCTTTGAATAGCTTCTTCAATGTACTCACCGTAGCCGTTTTCAGGGGTTACCGTTACGGTAAATTTATCACCGGCTTCTTTATCCAGTAATGCGTCTTCAACCCCTTGGATCATGTTTTTATGACCAAATAATAGGGCTAATGGATCGCCTTTACTTGAGTCTTCAATTACATCACCTTGTTCGGTTTTTAACACGTAGTGAAATTGCACAACGGTATCTTTTGCTACTTTCATTAATTTTTCTCGTATCTAAAATGGAATAGCATTGATTATACGCCCTATAGCAATATTTACTAAGAAAAGTTCCGCTATTTTGTGCGATTACAGGGATTTAACGTTAAGCGGCTGCTGCAGTAATTGACTCATGATTAACTGCGCGTTTCCTAGGTTACCAGAGGTGTAAAACTGGGTATTGCCAGAAGACTTAGCAACGCAAAGCAGCTCGGCAAGCGCCAACCTTCTTTGCAACTCTTTGGCAACCGGTGTTGCGGTATCATAAACCGTGACCGTGTCGGGTAAAAAACGATTTAGCAAGGGCTTAATAAAAGGGTAATGTGTGCAACCTAAAACTAGCGCATCAATATTTTTAACCAGCATAGGCTCAATAAAATCTTTAAGCATACTCAGCGTAGCTTCACCATGAAGTTGTGCTTGTTCAATTTTTTCCACCAAACCACTGGCGGCTTTGGTATGAAATTTGGCCTTGTGCTCAAATTGCTGCATTAATTGCAAAAAGCTTGTACTGTCCAACGTTCTTTGCGTCGCTAGCACACCTACCTGCCCTGTCAGGCTATTAAGAGCGGCGGGCTTTACGGCAGGCTCAACACCAATGATTGGTAACGTATAACGGGCTCGCAATAGCTTAACCACAGAAACCGTTGCCGTATTGCAAGCCACAACAATGGCTTTTACCTGCTTGGCAATCAGAAAGTCACAAATTAGAATGGCTCGTTCGAAGATAAATTCTAATGATTTACTGCCATATGGGGCATGTAAGATATCGCCAACATAAATAAGATCTTCATGCGGCAATTGCTGACGAATTTCTTGCAATATTGATAAACCGCCCACCCCAGAGTCAAAAACACCGATAGGACACGACGACGAGTTAAGCGCTATGGTTGGCATAAGAAGGTAAGGAATAAAATCATAGAAAAGATCATATCACCACGCTTAAAAAAACAAAACCCGCAAAGCTGCGGGTTTTGATTGGTAACAAAGTAAGTGTGTTATTAAAGCGCTTTAAAGATTTTCTCAACGGAGTCTTTAGCATCTCCAAATAACATGCTGGTGTTTTCTTTAAAGAATAATGGGTTTTGTACACCGGCGTAACCGGTATTCATTGAACGCTTAAACACAACCACTTGCTTGGCGTTCCAAACTTCACACACTGGCATACCAGCGATAGGACTGGTTGGATCTTCAGAGGCCGCAGGGTTAACCGTATCGTTTGCACCAATAACCAATACAACATCTGTTTCAGGGAAGTCATCATTAATTTCTTCCATACCCAATACGATATCGTAAGGTACTTTTGCTTCAGCAAGAAGTACGTTCATATGACCAGGTAAACGGCCTGCTACAGGGTGAATGGCAAAGCGCACTTCAATCCCTTTTGCTTGCAGAGCACGAGTAATTTCGAACACAGGGTATTGAGCTTGTGCAACAGCCATACCATAACCTGGTGTGATCACCACGGTTTTAGCTTCACTTAATAGATCTGCAGTCGCTTCTGCACTGATTTCTGTGTGCTCACCATAATCTTTATCTGAATCGATGTGAACTTCGGTACCAAAACCACCCGCGATAACGCTGATAAACGAACGGTTCATCGCCTTACACATAATGTAAGATAAAATCGCACCAGAAGAACCAACTAACGCACCGGTGATAATTAGAAGATCATTACCCAACATGAAACCAGCAGAGGCTGCAGCCCAACCAGAGTATGAGTTAAGCATCGATACTACAACAGGCATATCGGCACCACCAATTGATGCAACTAAGTGCCAACCAAACGCAAGCGCAATGATGGTCATTAGCAACATAGGGCCAATAGAGCCGCCAGCTTCAACAAAGTTAATCATCAACCAAATTGAAATCAGACCAGCAGCCAAGTTTAACTTATGACGATGTGGCAACGTTAAGGCAGAGGTATTGATAATGCCTTTTAGTTTCGCAAAGGCAACAATGGAACCGGTAAACGTAACCGCACCAATGAACACGCCTAAGAAAATCTCCACATTATGAATCGCTAACGTGGTGCCCATCATTAATGGGTCATGATCAAGGAAACTGTTATAACCAACAAAGACTGCCGCTAAACCGACAAAACTGTGTAAGATAGCAACCAGCTCTGGCATCTCCGTCATTTCAACTTTTTTGGCTAATTTCAAACCAATTACCGCACCAATCACCATACATACAACGATAAGTGGTACACCTGTAACATCCGGATTGGCAATAGTAGCCACCAACGCAATAGCCATACCGATAATACCGTACCAGTTACCTGCTTCTGCGGTTTCTTGCTTGCTTAAACCAGCCAAGCTCATAATAAATAATAAAGCGGCAATGATATATGCTGCACTAATTATCCCTTCAGACATAGTATCTACTTCCTATTTTCTAAACATTTTAAGCATGCGCTTAGTGACAAAGAAACCACCAGCAATGTTAATTGTGGCAATCAAAATTGCGACTCCGGCTAGGAGTTGAACAATTAATGAATCACTGCCAACTTGCAACAGAGCACCAACAATGATGATACCCGAGATAGCGTTTGTTACACTCATAAGTGGTGTATGCAATGCATGTGTCACATTCCAAACCAAGTGGTAACCAACCACACACGCCAGTACGAATACGGTAAAGTGTGACAAAAAGTCAGCTGGAGCTACACTAGCAACCCAAGCAAATGCGGCGGCACCAACTGCCATTGCAACGTATTTTGCGGTAGGCGATTTAGGCTCTTCTTCAACCTGTGCAACGGGATCAACTGGCTCAGCTTTTGGCGCAGCAGGGGCAGCAGATACTTGAATTGGTGGTGGTGGGAAAGTGATTTCACCGTCCTTAACAACGGTCATATTACGTAATACAACATCTTCAAAATCGATATTGATGTTACCGTCTTTTTCTTTACACAATAACTTCATTAAGTTAACCAAGTTATTGGCGTAAAGCTGAGATGACTGGTTAGGTAGGCGCGATACAAAATCTGTGTAACCAACGATCTTCACTTGGTTCACTTCATTAATTTCACCCGGTACGGTTAACTCACAGTTACCGCCACCTGGAGCGGCAAGGTCAACGACGATGCTACCAGGCTTCATCGACTTAACCATTTCTTGTGTAATTAGTTTAGGAGCCGGTTTACCCGGGATCATCGCGGTGGTAATGATAATATCAACATCTTTGGCTTGTTCAGAGAATAACGCCATCTCGGCATCAATAAATGCCTGACTCATCTCTTTTGCGTAACCATCGCCACTACCAGTATCTTCTTCCTCGTAATCTAACTCAAGGAATTCAGCACCCATACTTTCGATTTGCTCTTTTACTTCAGGACGCGTATCAAAAGCACGTACGATAGCACCAAGGCTACCTGCGGTACCAATGGCTGCAAGACCTGCAACACCAGCACCAATAACCATTACTTTAGCCGGTGGAATTTTACCAGCAGCCGTAATTTGACCTGTTAAAAAACGTCCAAAATGATTGGTTGCTTCAATAACGGCACGGTAACCGGCAATGTTTGCCATTGAACTTAATGCATCCATCGATTGTGAACGCGTCATTCGTGGCACCATTTCCATGGCCAATGTATTAATATTTTTCGCTTTTAACTGTTCTAACAACGCATCATTTTGAGCAGGGGCAATAAAACTAATTAAATTACCGCCATCTTTCATAAGATCAACTTCAGCTGATTCCGGTTGGTTAACCTTCATCACGATGTCTGACTGCCAAGCTTCTTCTTTACTGACGATGCTTGCCCCAGCTTCTTTGTAAACCTCATTATTGAAGCTAGCATTGTTACCTGCGCTGTCTTCAACCGCAACATCAAACCCAAGTTTGATAAGGGCTTTAATCGATGCAGGAGAAGCAGAAACCCTGTTCTCGTTAGCAAGAACTTCCTTCGGTATTCCTATCAACATAAAAACATACCTTTTCAAATATTTATTAATTAATTGGCACTAACATGAAATTATTAAGATGTTTAATTTATTAATTAGTGAGTTAATATAACCATTAGCTATAACCATATTATTAGCAGCTTTTATTTTCAATTGGAACACTGACCAGTCCTTTTTTTGAGTTTTTACTCAAATAACTAATTTTAAATCAATAAAAGCATAACCTTACTGGCTTTATCCTTTTAGGTTAGGTTAATTCTTGCATTATGAGTAATATTTAACGAGAATGAGTATTATTAGTTACTAATTATAATGAATCCCTATACAGCACTTGCCATATTGTGACTTGGGAAGTAATGGATTACTTCGTGCTAACGGATGCGATAAATAAGCAGGGTATGAAGAAGTATTATTGGTTGCTAGTGATTTATATCGCGGTCATTGGCCGTGCACATTCGGCTGTTGAATTAACCGAAGAAGAAGTAAATCATGTGGCGCAAAAAATTGTCGATTTTCATAAAACAGAAGTTCCAGAACTGCTGACGTCTGTGCTTGCCCCCGACATTAACATCATTATTACTCAAGGCTCTGACGGCTACGGTTTCACGCTACACTTCAATAAAAATGAATACCTTGATTATCTAATAAAAGGCCACAAAAGCCGCACCCGCATTGGTACGGATGTGTCCTATGTTTCTTCTGAGTTCCTTGGCGACAAAGAAGCCAAAATCATTATCCGATATCGCTCAAAAGAGTTACGAAAATATGTCTGGGTAGAAGGCATTGTTTCTGTCGTTAATGGCAAAATCAGCATCACACAACTCGAAGAGTTTAATTAAATAATACCTTTCTATATTCCCTTATCCTCTTTGCAATTTACCTCCCCCATCGTTTCTCTAGTAAAAAATTGATTAATACCAATTCCACTTAGCTTATGCACTGAGTGGGCAAAACTTAGTGGGATTGTTATAAGCATTTACAGCACCCCCTGCTCCTTCAAATACTTGTGCAAAAAAAAGCACCGAAACATTTCAGCATCGGTGCTTTTATTTTTTCTTAAAACTCGATAAGTCAGAGCAAAGCTAGTTACGCTTTGCTTTCGCCTCGAAGCTTTTCTCGCGTCGATTGAATAATCACATAACAAATCGGAATGATTAATGTGCCTATTACCAACGCCACAAACATGCCACCAAATACGGTAATACCCAGTGATTTTTGGCTAAACATCCCGGCACCAGTGGCAAGGACTAATGGAATAATACCCGCGATAAAAGAAACCCCAGTCATACACACGGCCCTAAAACGTAATGTGGCAGCTGTACTTGCCGCTTTGGCAATAGACTGACCTTCATCTTCGCGCAGGTTACGAGCGAATTCGACAATAAGTATCGCATTTTTTGCCGCCATCCCAATGAGGAGTATCAAGCCGACTTGTGCAAATAAATTCAGCGATAAGCCAACGAGATTAATCGCCAATAAAGCGCCTGATATCGCCACGGGGACCACCAATATAATGGCTATAGGTACCGACCAACTTTCATATTGCCCAACTAAAAACAGGTAAACAAAAATCAACGCAAGTAAATAGGCATAAACGGCCATATTTCCGGCTTCAATTTCCTGATACGTCATGCCTGTCCATTCGTACTGAAAACCGCTAGGGAGCAGTCTATCGGCAAGCTCTTCCATAGCCGCAATACCATCACCACTGCTAAACCCCGGACTTGATGATGCGCGAATGCTTAATGAGTTAAAGAGGTTATAGCGCTCTGAAATATCAGGGCCATGAATAGCCTCGATATTAACGATGGTAGACAATGGGATCATATCACCAGCGTTATTGCGCACATACAACATGCTTAGGTCGCTGATGTTTTGTCTAAACTCAGGTTTAGCCTGCATGATCACCTTGTAGGTTTGCCCAAATTTATTGAAGTCATTGACATACAATGAGCCGAGTTGCGCCTGCAGCGTATTGAAAATGGCATCCAAACTCAGCCCCAATGTTTTCGCTTTCACTCGATCAACATCAACTAAATATTGTGGCACGTTCGCCCGATACGTGCTGTAGACCTGAGTCAAGGCTGGGTGCTGATTTGCCTGCACAATAAAGTTATTTAACACGGTGGCCAACTCGCTGGCATCACGTCCTAACGTATCCTGAAGAATAAACTCCAATCCACCAACAGCCCCCATACCAGGTACCGATGGTGGTGCGATAGCATAGACTTGGGCTTCGGGTACTTGCATATATGCCAGATAATTAACTTTGCGTGTGATCGCAAAAACAATATCTTTGCGTTCCTCACGCTCATCCCAGTGTTTTAACACGATAAACATTGAACCTGAATTACTTTGCGCAGCGCCACTTAATACGCTAAACCCGGCTACCGAGGTAACGCTTTCAATGCGGTCATCTTTTTGCAATGCCGTCGTCAGTTTATCAAGCACCTGTTGTGAACGCCCTAATGAGCTGGCATCAGGTAACTGCACACTGACAATAAAAATGCCTTTATCTTCTGGTGGTACAAACGACGTTGGGGTTTTGATAAAGCCGAACACTAAAGCCGCCATTAAAGCCCCTAGTGCAACAGCGATAAAGACCGACTTACGGATCAGTGCGACTACCGCTTGCCCATACTTGTTTTTAAGACCATTAAAAACCCGGTTAAATGCACTAAACCAGGCCGCTTCATTACGTTTTGGTTTTAACAGTAATCGACATAAAGCCGGGCTTAACGTTAAGGCATTAAGCGAGCTAAATAATACGGCCACACAAATGGTTACCGCAAATTGTTGATACATGATCCCCGTTAACCCAGGCAACATGGCGACTGGCACAAATACCGCCAACAACACCAAGGTTGTTGCCACTATCGGCCCGCTAACCTCTTCCATAGTAATGGTTACCGCCTGTGTGGGGGTAAGATCGGGGTTTTCAACAAAGTGTCGTTCGGTATTTTCCACCACCAAAATGGCATCATCAACCACAATACCGATGGCCAGTATTAGACCAAATAAGGTAATGGTGTTAATGGACATATCCATTAAATACAGCACCGAAAAAGACGCAATAAGGGACACTGGAATGGCAATCGACGGTACCAATGCTGCACGCCAGTTTCCTAAGAAAACAAAGGTAATAATAATAACCAGAGCGACCGCCTGAACAAGCGTAACAACGACCTTAGAAATAGAGGTACTTACATAACGCGTTGTATCGTAGCCAACAGAGTAATCTAATCCTTGTGGGAAGCTTGATTTAGACTGTGCTAATAAAGCCTTAACTCTTTCACCGGTTTCCAGCGCATTTGCCCCCGGTAATAAGTACAAAGCAACCGTACTGGCATCTTTGCCATCGACCTTGGTAAATACACCATAGTCTTCTTGGCCCAACTCGACGTCGGCAATATCTTTAAGGTAAACAATGGAGCCATTACTATTGGCCTTTAAGACAATATGTTGAAATTCCTCAACCGTTGTTAACTTCCCTTTTGCCTGCAATGTGTATTGCGTTTGTCCATTTTGTTGGAAAGGTGGCGCACCAACCTGTCCGGCTGCTACTTGAATATTTTGCTCTTGTAGCGCCTTGCTGACATCATCCGGCGTTAAGCCAAGCCCAGCCATTTGCTGAGGATCAAGCCATATTCGCATTGAATACGCCGCTTCACCTAAAATCGTCGCATTAGAAATACCGTCAATACGTTTCATTGCATTAAGCAAATTAATTTTGACGTAATTGGAAATAAAGATGCGGTCATAGGCGTCATCTTCGGCAAAAAAGTTCACCAGAAACAACATATCTGGTGATTGTTTTTTAATGTTAAGACCCGATAAACGAATTAACTGAGGCAACTTAGGCTCAGCCATGGCAACGAGGTTTTGCACGCGAACCAGTGCAAGGTCGGGATCGATACCAACTTCAAAGGTTATCGTTAAAGTGTAAGAACCATCATTCGCACTTTTCGAAGACATATACAGCATGCCTTCAACCCCATTTACTGCCTCTTCGATGGGCTGGGCAACGGTTTCTTTAACCACATCGGAAGATGCACCAGAATAGTAAGCACTAACAACCACTTGGGGTGGCGCAACACTCGGGTATTCAGAAACGGGTAAATTCACCGTCGAAATAACCCCAATCAGGGTTAAAACAATCGCTAATACCAGCGCCAGCTTAGGTCTGGAAATAAAAATTTTACTGATCATATATTACCCACTAAGACGCATCACTGGTTTGTGGTAATGCGGGTGCTTTAACTTTCACCTGCTGCCCAGCTCTAACTTGTTGTAAGCCTTGGGTAACGACCCTATCGCCAAGATCCAGGCCAGATTGAACAATCACCTTAATATCGACACGCTCACCTAGCGTAACATTTCGGCGTTCAATGACATTGTCACCCACAACAAGTAAGACAAAGTCACCTTGTTGATCTGATTGCACTGCACCTTGTTCTATCATGATCATTTGCTTTTCATCCGGGCTTTCAACAATGACTTTTACGTATTGGCCTGGTTTCAACACACCTTGCGGATTCGGGATGGTGGCTCGGACTTCAATTGTACCGGTTTGTGGATCAATTCGGTTTGCCATAAACGAGATCACGCCCGAATAAGGGTAAACATCGTTATTGATGGCAATTTTAATGACTGGTTTGGCTGAGGAGGCTTTTAACTTACCTGATTGGTAAAGCTGCACATAACGCCAGTAGTCGTTCTCACTTATTTGGAAGGGTACTTCCATATTATTTAACGCAACAATGGTGGTAAGTGCACCAGATTCTGGACTGACTAAATCCCCCACACTGTATTTACTGCGACCAATTCGGCCAGTGATCGGTGCTAAGATTTTGGTATAAGATAAATTAACCTGCGCGGTTTCTAATTGCGCTTTAATGGACTCAAGCGTCGATTTGCTCTCATCAACCTTAGCTTGTAAGTCGTCAATCTCGGAACTGGAAATATAGCCTTCTTC
This sequence comes from uncultured Thalassotalea sp., assembly GCA_947502355.1. Taxonomy (GTDB): domain Bacteria; phylum Pseudomonadota; class Gammaproteobacteria; order Enterobacterales; family Alteromonadaceae; genus Thalassotalea_A. Next base: position 38,487 of record CANMZP010000028.1, read on the forward strand.
AATTAACTCTTTACCACGGTTTAAATTTTTAATGGCCACATCCAACGCAGTTTCAGCTTTTGACACTTCGGCCGTCACTTGCTTTAACTGGGCTTTTAATTCGGTTTCATCCAAATGGTATAACACCGAATTTATCGCAACATCACGGCCTTCTTTGAAGTTTACAGAGGTGATTTTTGCTTTAATTCGAGCCGGGATTTCCACATCACTTGCTGAGGTTAATCGTCCGACAAAGTAGTTTACTTCCTTATAAGGAAATTGCTGCACATCTTTTACAACAACCTCGGGAACGGGTCGAGCAGATTGTGGTTTATCACATGCCGCAAGCAGCACGACAAGCGCTACGCTAAGCAACGACTTGGTTAACAGGTTTTTCATTGTTTTGCTGTTCCTTATAAGCATTCATTTGTTGCACAGACGATTCGAAATAACGTAAAAACAAGCTATTCAAAACGTACCTGCAATAGAAAAGACACGAATTTTACGTTTTTATTCCAAATTAAGTGTTTCTTAATTGTAACATCTGTGACAGCACAAGGTTACACAAAAAGTTACATTTAGAAAAAATGCTCATAAAAAACGGCCACCGTTAACTAAGCCGTTCATTGTTATTAAAAAATCAGCCCTACCGAGAAAAGTAAGCAATAGAAGAACGTGGCCAGCGAGGTGACTTTGAGCTGTTGATTCATTAACGCCGAGTTTTCAAAATGCACCAATTTTCTGGCGCTGTGCAATAAAATCAACCAAGGAATAAGGTGAAGCCAAGTAAGTAACGGTAGGCTAAAAGTAAAAATATACGCCATGGTACAAACTTCTGCGAGCAAGAACAGCCCCCAGTGATAGCGAATTGCGTTTTGTACCCCAAGCTTTACCACTAAAGTGTTTTTCCCGGCTTCAGTGTCGGTGTAGACATCACGTAAATTATTAATATTAAGCACCGAAGCGCATAACATTCCGCAGCAACTTGCCGGTAATAATAAAGCCAAATGCACACTTTGTGCATACAAAGCATAACTGCCCATCACGGCAACTAAGCCAAAAAAGACAAAAACGGAAATATCACCATAGCCTTTATAGCCATAGGGCTTTTCCCCCATCGTGTATGTGATGGCGGCAATAATGGCCACCCCCCCGAGTAAAAGAAAGCCAATAATAAAAATGAAATTTTCCGCAAATGCCACATATAGTAAGCTCACGCCAGATAGAACCACCAAACATACCGCAAGAGCTAAAGCCTTTTTCATCTCTTGTTGGGTAACCAAACCGGCTTGCATAACACGCAGAGGACCGACACGTTGTTCGTTATCAGCACCACTTATGGCATCACCATAATCATTCGCTAAATTTGATACAATCTGTAACAGCAAGGCCGTGGTCAATGAAAGCAGCAATATGCTACCATCGTAAAAGCCATGGAAGCTTGCCAAACTGCTGCCTAAAATAATGGCGGCACACGCTAAAGGTAAGGTTTTCGGACGTATGGCAGTAAGCCAAATCACTACAGCAGAATTCATTAAATACTTTATAATTTCTAATAGACGTTGTGATAATTCTATATTAAAAACACTTGAAATAATTATATTTTATCTAAAAAAATAGCTTAAACATTAGCACCGAGATATCATTTATTAATGAATGAAATAAATCGACTTATAGAACGCCTAAAATCATCAATAGGCCAACAGTCACAACAACACCTCAGCTTCAGCCAACCGGTATCGATTGGCTCAGCATTATTGTGGGTAAATGAACAAACTTGCCAGAGTAAATTTTATTGGTGTGACAGCAGCAATAGCCTTGAAATTGCCGCTTTAGGCATTTGTCACGAAATCAACCACGTTGATGCAACCGACCGATTTACCACCGCCAATTACCTAGGTGGGGTATGTTTTGATGAACAACAAACTCAATGGTCTGACTTTCCCGCTTGTCGATTTATCTTACCTCGAGTGGAATTGCGGGTTGAAGACAACGCACCGTTGTTAATTTGCCACCTAAATGGCCGTGATAATGCCATTGAAGATGAAATTAATGATGCCATTGCCTTATTAATGTCTTTGCAACCAGAGCCGCAAAACATGGCTAAAATGCCTAAAAACACATTACTAAGTTCATCTCACCTGCCCGAGCAAAAACAATGGCAGGAGCAAGTTGAAAAGGCCATCAGCCAGTTTGCTCCTAGCATGCAAAAAGTTGTATTGTCCCGGCAAACAACATTACATTTTAATGATGCGATTAACCCATGGCAATTATTACACCATTGGCAAAAGGCCACGCCAAATTGTTATCAGTTTGCCTTTCAATTTAGTCCACAACAGGTGTTTTTAGGCTGCCCACCGGAACGATTATTTATCCGCGATCATAAGCATCTTATTTCAGAGGCGGTGGCAGGAACGGTGCTGCGTGGCAAATCCCACACTGAAGATGAAGAATTAGCCGCAGAAATGCTTAGCGATCCCAAATTAATTCTAGAAAATGAACTGGTGCGTCAATTCTTAGAGCCTATTTTCCTTGATCTCTGTGAAGATATTGCCGTTGATAAAATGATGGTGTTAAAGCTTAAGCACATCCAACACCTTAAACGTCGAATTCAAGGGGTTATGAAGCGTGATGTCGATGACGCCACCCTGTTACGTCATTTGCACCCCACCCCGGCCGTTTGTGGCTTTCAGAAACATGAATCTCTAGACTATATTCGTAATAATGAATCGTACGATAGAGGTTGGTATAGCGGCGCTGTTGGCATACTAGCACAAGAGCGTAGTGAGTTTAGTGTGGCCATTCGTAGTGCTCTACTTAGTGAGAACACCTTAACTGTTTTTTCAGGTGCGGGTATTGTCGAAGGCTCTGTTTCCGATTTAGAATGGCAAGAATTAGACAATAAAATCAGCACTCTACTAAACGTACTATAATTTATAGTCCGTTTATAAGCGCGAGCTGTTTAGCTTGTGACATTAGCACCAGAATAAACCAATATGATAATAACAACACACAGCAACATTAATTTACTCTGGGGTGAACTGATCATCGAAGAGCTTAGTCGCCTTGGCATTAGTAAAATATGCATCGCTCCAGGCTCTCGCTCCACACCACTTACGATTGCGGCGGCCAGTAACAGCAACATACGAGTTTATCAACACTTTGATGAGCGAGGTTTGGGCTTTTTAGCCCTAGGTCTTGCTAAAACGCATGGCGAAATGGTTGCCATCATAACCACATCGGGTACTGCGGTGGCCAACCTATTACCAGCGGTTGTTGAAGCGCAATTAAGCAAAGTGCATTTATTGGTATTATCGGCTGATAGGCCTATTGAACTTATCGACTGCGGGGCAAATCAGGCCATAAAACAAACGAACATGTTTGCCAATTACGTTACGGATGCCCTCAACCTGCCCACTGCGAGCACTGAGGTTGAGGCCAATTATTTACTTAAATCCCTAGATGTTATCATTGCCAAAGGGCGACGCTTTTGTGGTCCTATTCACATTAATGCCCCATTTAAAGAGCCGTTTTATCCCTCAGATGAACAAACGGACTTTAGTACCTACCTATCAGTAGTCAATGATTGGCTAAAATGTAAAAGCCCATTTAGCCAACAAAGCAACACCTTTACCTGGCAAGTTGATCATCAACGCCCGCTAAACGTTGCCAACAAGCAAGGCATTATTATTATTGGTAAACAAGCAGGCCAAAGTAGGGAAAGTAAGTTAGCCCTACAGCGGTGGGCAAAACAACAAGGTTGGCCGGTATTTTGTGATTGCCAGTCGTCGGTAAAAGATAGCAGTGACAACATTCACTTTTACGATCAACTATTGCATGTGCACACCTTTAAAGCGTTATTTAACCAAGCCGATGTTATCTTTCAATTTGGTGGGCAACTGATTTCGAAAAGACTATTACAAGCTATAAACGAGTATTGTGGAGATTATTTCTTAATCGATGATCACAGCCAAAACCAAGATCCTAACCATGTTTCTGCCCATCATATCGCCATGAAAAACCGACAATTTTTGCAACACGTGGACAATCAGCAAGGTAAATCTTGGGTTAAGCCTTTTACCGATTGCAATGAAAAGATGGCACAATGGCTTAATGATAGTCAGCATCAACGCCCTGATTTTTCCGAGTTATCTGTAAGCCAAAAACTGGCCGAGCTAACCCCGCAAGGTAGTTGTCTATTTTTAGGAAACAGCATGCCGGTTCGATTATTTGATATGTTTGCAAAGGTACAAGGTAACCCCTTAGAGGTTCACACAAACCGAGGTGCTAGTGGCATTGATGGCTTACTGGCAACATTTACGGGTATGTCTTTGGCGAGTCATGTCCCTTGCACAACGCTGGTTATTGGGGATACGTCCTTATTACACGACTTAAATTCGTTGGCTCTATTAAAGTATTTAGATAAACCGAGCATCATTGTTGTCTTTAATAACGATGGCGGTGCCATTTTCAATTTATTACCCATACCTGGTTCGATTGAGCTTCGAGAACAGCACTATCAACTTCCACATGGCCTAACGTTTGAATATGCGGCCAAAATGTTTGCCATTGACTATCAAACAGTCAAGAGCATGGCCGACTTCGAACAACACTATGACCATGCTTTAAGCAAAAACAAAGCCTGTATTTTAGAGCTTAATTTTCCTGCAAATGAGACCACCGACCTTGTCAAAAACATCAGCCATCAACTGCAAAACCTTGCTGCACTGTAAAAGGTATGCCAGTAAAACCAGCAGTGATATTGCTTTGGTTTTTCTGCATGGATTTTTGGGAAACAGTACCGACTGGCAAGATATTATTAACAAGCTTAGCGAAGTAACTCACTGTTATGCTATAGATTTGCCAGGGCATGGAAAATCCGAGCATATCTTTTTAGACGAAAACAACGGTTTTGCCCAAGTTGATTCGTTATTGCAACACACGTTAAAACAACACCATATTGAAAAGTACATTCTTGTCGGTTACTCACTTGGTGGACGGCTGGCCATGTACCACGCTAGTAATCAAATCAAAAAACACATCACAGGTCTGTGCGGATTAATCATCGAGTCCAGTCATTATGGGTTAGCCGATGAACAACTAAAGGATGATCGTTGGCTGCGTGACACCCATTGGGCAAAACGACTTGAGCATGCCCCCTTATCACAATCGATTAGTCACTGGTACAAACAAGGGGTTTTTTCATCTTTAAGCGTTGCACAAAAGCAACAACTGATTGATTCTAAGCAAGCTATTTGCCGTAGGGGCGTAGCTCATATGCTCCGATCAACATCGCTTGCAAAGCAACAATATTTGATTCACGACATAGAAAAAATATCTTTCCCAGTCTATTATCTATATGGTAATAAAGATGATAAATATCAACAAATTGCCAAGCAATTAAAAGGCTATGCTGGTAATGTAAATTTACATGGTTTCGATGCTGCAGGACACAATGTCCACTTCGAACAACCCAAGGCGTTTGCCAAACTAATCAAAAACTTATATCAAACCATTGCACCTTAACGTATGGAAGTAACTGCATGACAAACAATAATACCGATGTGTCCCCAATTCAATGGCAAGACTGCTCAGGTGACTATCAAGACATTTTTTACCACAAGGCCGATGGTATCGCCAAAATTACCATTAACCGTCCCGAAGTACGCAATGCATTTCGTCCATTAACCGTTAAAGAAATGATTAATGCCTTAGCCGATGCCCGCTATGATGAAACCATTGGCTGCATTATCTTAACCGGTGAAGGCGACTTAGCTTTTTGCTCTGGTGGCGATCAGCGAGTGCGTGGTGACAGTGGTTATCAAGATGACTCGGGTGTTCATCACCTAAACGTATTGGATTTTCAACGAGACATTCGCACCTGCCCTAAACCGGTTATTGCTATGGTTGCCGGCTACGCCGTTGGTGGCGGTCATGTGCTACATATGATTTGTGACATCACCATTGCTGCCGACAATGCCCAGTTTGGCCAAACGGGTCCAAAAGTAGGATCATTCGATGGTGGCTGGGGTGCTAGTTATATGGCCCGCATTGTTGGCCAGAAAAAAGCGCGCGAAATTTGGTTTATGTGCCGTATGTATGATGCCAAGCAGGCACTTGATATGGGCTTAGTAAATACCGTCGTGCCATTAGCAGACTTAGAGCAAGAAACGGTCTCTTGGTGTAAAGAAATGCTGCAAAACTCCCCTATGGCCATTCGCTGTTTGAAAGCGGCCCTAAATGCAGACTGTGACGGCCAATCTGGTTTGCAAGAGCTAGCAGGTAACGCGACCATGTTATTTTACATGACCGAAGAAGGTCAAGAAGGTCGTAACGCTTATAACGAAAAACGAGCGCCAAACTTTGACAAATTTAACCGCAACCCATAATTTGTCCAAGATAGTTGCCGCCAGTATTACCAAAGTTTCAACCCCCTTTAAGCAGCCTATGCTGTTTAAAGGGCATAATCTCTGTTCACGAGAAGGCTACCGCCTTAAACTGCACTTTTCTGACGGCACAATAGGTAAAGGTGAAGCTTCACCTTTACCTGGTTTTAGCCAAGAGTCACTCAATGACTGCTTACTACAGCTTAAGCAAGTACTTGCCCCGCTCAATTTGAACCAACCAATCGATTTAAGCAAAGCTGACGCCCCTTCGGTTGCGTTTGCATTGGATTGCGCACTTTCCAAAACCTCATATGAGGTTGATTCGATGACACTTCCTAACGAAATGCCATTGCTGATTGGCTCGAACCAGACCATAGTCAAAGAATACAAGCAACTTGGAAAACCTGATCGAATAAAACTTAAGGCGGCAAGACAGGCGCCTTCTCTCGACGCGGCTCTAGTCAATCAACTGCACCAACTTAACCCTGCATTAAAGTGTATTTTAGATGCCAATCAAGCCTGGACAGCGCAGGATGCAGATGAATTTGCTAATAGAATCCCCTGTAAAGTTATTGCCTACATAGAAGAGCCTTGCGCAACTTATGATGACACGATGGGCTTTTTTAAAACAACAGGGATCCCCGTTGCACTTGATGAAACGTTGCAAAACAAAAATTTTAAATTTCATCCTCAAGCCGGTATTGCCGCCTTAGTCATTAAGCCGAGCTTGATTGGCAGCTTCGCAAGGTGCCAACGCTGTATTGAAGTGGCCAAGCAGCATAACATTCAAACCTATTTGAGCAGCAGCTTCGAAAGTCCGATGGCTATTAAGCAATTGGCCTACCTTGCCCAATGTTGGACACCAAACCAACCGGCTGGCTTAGATACGATTAAATACCTTGATATTGACAAACTCACATTAACACCAATAGCACAATGGCCACAAAAGCCATGCTCAACAGACGGTTAATTGCTTTATGCCACCTAAATCCCCCACTTTCAACCTTCCGATTAATCGCTGTCCGGTACGAGAGCACGCCATAAATACGCCGGACTCGATTGCCGTTTTCCTTGATAACGAACGCATAACCTATCGACAACTCGATGATAGAGTCTGCGCATTAAGTTCGGCACTGAAACAGTATAAGATCAATAAAGGTGAGGCTTTAGCCTATTGCAGCACAAACAGCCTTGAACATATTATTTTATTAATTGCTTGTATCCGGCTCGGCATTGTATTTTGCGCCCTCAGTCCGCGTTACAGTCCTGCCGAAAAACAGCAATACCTTATACAAACCGGGATTAAACATTATATTGATGAGGTGAAGCTTGATACCGATAACCTTGTGCAAATGCCGATTAACCTAAAAGCGCTTGATTCTGGTACGGCAAACGAACGTCAGCAAAAGCAAACCATAAGAATTGAGCCTCATATTCCCATAACCATCACCTTTACCTCCGGAAGCAGTGGCCTGCCTAAAGCAGCAGTGCACAGTTATCAGAATCACTTCTACAGTGCCCAAGGTTCGCAACAAGTGATCCCTCTTGGCAAGAATGATTGTTGGTTGGCCAGTTTACCTTTTTATCATATTGGCGGCTTAGCTATTGTACTGCGCAGCGTAATTGCAGGAGCAACGACCGCTATTTTAAGCTCAGACATAAGCACCAACCTCAACCAATACCCTATTACTCATGCTTCTTTGGTCCCTACCCAGCTTTACCGTTTGTTAAATCAACATACATTGCTATCAAAACAGTGGCCGTTACGCTTCTTATTGCTCGGTGGAGCGCCGGTTAAACAGCAAGCGTTAAATGAAATCCAAGCCATGGGAATACAAACCTACTACAGTTATGGTTTAACCGAAATGGCCTCTCAAGTCGCAACAAAACCAGCAACCAGTAAAGCCTTCATAGATCCCCTACCATACCGGCACTGGAAAATTATTGATAAGGAAATATGGGTAAGTGGCGAAACCTTATTTCTTGGTTATATGCAGCAAGGCAAAATCCAAAGCGCAGCCATTGATGGTTGGTTTGCAACCAAAGATTTGGTAAAAGAATGTGCCCAAGGTTTAAACATAGTGGGCCGCAAAGATAACATGTTTATCAGTGGCGGAGAGAATTACCAGCCCGAAACCATGGAAGCAATAATCAATCAAAGCAAGTGGGTTAAAAGCGCTGTTATCGTGGGTGTTGAAGATGATGATTTAGGCCATAAGGCTATTGCTTTTGTTGACTGGCTTGATGGTGATAAAGAGCAACAACTCATTGCTTACTTACGTCAACAAGTGTCATCGATTAAAATCCCTAAGGCCTTTTTAGCATGGCCTGAAGCACTTCGTGAACAGCAAAAAGGGGCTTTGAAAGTTAACCGTAAAGCTTTTCAAGAACTAGCGGATAAATCGGTTGAAATATAGCGCCTATCAATACTGTGTTTTATTACTTACGCATCATGTCAATTTAGACAGTTATGGCCTGCTCTATACAGACGCAGGATTTTATCTTTTGTGTTGAATTCCACATACAAAAAAGCCAGTGTTATTACTATATACTAATAAAAAACACTGGCTTTTAAATTAACGCTAGTTTGAAGCTATTTCAGCTCCAAACTTGTCGCTTACCTTTATAGCTGCGAAGAGCTGCTTGGTAAGTTACGAGTGATCTCAGCATCTTTCTTAAGGTTTTCAATCACACTTTCAAAAGTTGCTTGGCTGATTGCCATAACTTGTTGCTGGCTGATGCTTGGATCAGCAACCGCTACAGTACCTTCGTTTACTTTAACCACTTCAACGATTGCGTAACCTCCGCCCATTACCGAAGTAGTAGAAGCAGAAACTTGGCCTTCGCTAGGGTGCGCTAATAAGAATGCTTGTTGGCTGATGTTACGCTCAACAGTGGCATCGTTACGACCAACATTAGCAGCTTCAACAAACTCAACACTGTTTGCTGCTAAATCGGCAGCTACGTCTTCACCCGCAACAAGTTTATCAGCTATTACTTGTGCTGTTTCTTGTGCTTTTTGAGAAGCTTTTTGGTTGGTTAATTGACCTTTAATTTGCGCGTTTACATCCGCTAAAGGCATGGTGCTAGCTTTCTTGTGTTCAAGAAGACGAATAACCATAGCTTTACTGTCAGAAGCAACTTCGATAACTTCTGAGTTAAGTGCTTCTTGAAGAACTTCACTTGAGAATGCTGCTTCAATGATGCTGGCTTGATCAAATGGTGCCATATTCGTGCCACGAGTTAACCAAGAGCTTTGTTTAATGTTTGCATTGATAACGCCAGCAACTTCATCTAAAGACTCAGGGCTTTCAAATGCTACTTCAGCCATTTGGCCTTGAAGCTCGTAAAAACGCTCTAACGCTTGATCGTTTTGTAACTGAGCTTTGATATCGCCTGAAACATCTGCGAACGCTTGAGTTTGAACTGGCTCTATGTCGGTTAACTTAATAATATGAAAACCAAATTCTGACTTAACAACGCCACTTAAGTTGTTATCAAGTGATAAGGCAAAAGCCGCATCTTCAAATGGACCTTCCATTTCACCGCGTTCAACCCAATCTAAATCACCACCGTTTTCACCTGTAAAGGTATCGGCAGAAAATTCTTTAGCAAGCTCGGCATAATCGCCGCCCGCGTTGATTTGAGCAAGGATCTCTTGTGTTTGTTGCTGCGCGGCATCTTCATCATCACCGAATTCGATAAGGATATGAGATAAACGACGACGTTCTTTAGTCGAGTACGATGACATGTTGTTATCGTAGAACTGTTGTACTTGCTCGTCAGAAACATCAACGTCAGCCAATAAATTGGCAATATCTAATTCAACGTATTCAACCTTAACTTCTTCTGGCGTTGCAAATCGTTGAATGTTGCTCTCGTAGAATTCATTAATATCGGCTTCGCTTACTTCAACCTGCGCAGCAAAAGGCGCTGACTGGATCACTGCATAACGAATGTCGCGTGTTTGATTGGTTAATTTGCTATCAATATTTTGCTGGTATGGCAAGTTAAACTCTGATGCCATAATAGACGTCATTAATTGACGACGAGCCATATCGGTACGTAAGTAATCACGAAACGCAGATGCTTGACGGAAACCGGCTTGATTAATAATCATTAAGTAACGGTTATTATCAAAAACACCAGCAACCTGAAACTCAGGCATGTTGACGATTTGTTCTTTGATTTGTTCATCGCTAACACGAATATCCAATGCCGTTACGGCTTGGTCTAATAGCGCTTCGTTAATCAATTGCTCTAACACGCTAGAGCGCATGTTTTGGATGTATGCTTCGTTACCCGCGATTTGGTCAAACATTTCACCAAATTGTTGCTTTAAACGTGCACGATGGTTTTGATATGCCTGGTCAAATTGTTGTTGGCTTATTTTTTGGCCATTAACAGAAGCCGCAGAAGTATCAACACTGTTTGTATAACTTCCAACACCTGCAAAAATAAAGGTGGCAATTACCAAACCTAAAATAATCTTTGCTACTGGGCCGCCTGAGCCTTCTCTAATTCTTTCTAACATGAATGTCTCTTTATTATCGGGACTTAAAATTTTCGATTACGCGATTGTAGCAAACCAAACGCTTGGCTTGAAGTGATAAAAGGTAATTAAAATAGGAAAATTGCAAATAAATTATTTACTTGTTTAAACAAAGATATGAAATACAAAATCCATAGCATTTGATGTATACAGATGTACGAATGCCATGTTGGCACGGATGTCAAAGAATGGTCATCAATAATGTATGTCCATATACAAAATATGGAATACACCATCCATGGCATTACATCAATAATGTATGTCCATATACAAAAAAAGCTGACATAAGTCAGCTTTTTGATAAAACTAAATTTTAAATTAGTTTACAGCATCTTTAAGTGCTTTACCTGCTTTGAATGCAGGGATTTTAGCAGCAGAGATTTGGATCTCTTCACCAGTTTGTGGGTTACGACCCGTACGAGCTGCACGTTCACGTACAGAGAAAGTACCGAAACCAACTAGAGCAACTTGCTCACCAGATTTTAGTTCTTCAGATACTGATTCGATAAAAGAATCTAATGCACGACCTGCAGCTGCTTTAGAAATGTCAGCGCCTTCAGCGATTTTCTCGATTAATTGAGACTTGTTCACGTTGTATTCCCCTTTCGGATATTATTATTGAGAGCATGCATAAGCCTGCTTTATTTTGGCAGGGAGATAATTTCTCTAGCCTCTCATTTAAAAAAAAATAATTGTGCCTAACGTTTTGGCTTTTTCGTCAACCCCTTGCTTTTACTAGCTTACAAGCAGGTCAACTAAAATTTCGAGTTTCAGACTACCACAGAAAAATGGTTTGAAAACCCCTGAAAGGCATTTTTTTTGATTTATTTCATAAAAAGCGCCACTAGGGCGCTTGTTTTTTAAACAAAATTACAAATTAACTGGCTACAGACCATTTATCAGGACTTTCCGCCAAGGCCAATTCAAGGACTTCATCAATCCATTTAACAGGATGAATGGATAAATCAGCCTTCACATTTTCAGGGATTTCTTTTAAATCACGGGCATTGTCATGTGGAATAATCACGGTTTTAATGCCACCTCGATGCGCCGCTAAGAGTTTTTCTTTCAACCCACCAATGGCTAACACCTCACCTCGAAGGGTAATTTCACCCGTCATTGCAACGTCTGATTTAACCGGATTACCTGTTAAGCTAGAAACCAGTGCAGTACACATGCCAATACCCGCACTTGGGCCATCTTTTGGTGTCGCACCTTCAGGTACGTGCACATGAATATCACGCTTCTCATTAAAATCGCTGTTAATGCGTAATTTTTCCGTGCGACTGCGTACTACCGTCATTGCCGCTTGAATAGACTCTTGCATAACTTCACCAAGGGAGCCTGTGTATTGCAACTTGCCTTTACCTGGAACGGAAGCGGTCTCAATAGTAAGTAACTCACCACCGACTTCTGTCCAAGCTAACCCAGTTACCTGACCAATGCGATTTTCATCTTCTGCTTTGCCGTAATCAAAACGTTGTACGCCTAGGAATTCCGATAAATTATCTTGGTTAATCACGACCTGTTTGATGTCATCATTTAACAAGATGTTTTTAACGGCCTTACGACAAAGTTTCGAAATATCACGTTCTAAACCACGCACACCCGCTTCACGAGTGTAGAAACGAATAATACCGATGATCGCGCTGTCTTCGATAACAATTTCTTTTTCTTTTAAACCATTACGCTTAATTTGCTTGTTGATTAAGTGATTACGAGCAATGTTTAACTTCTCGTCTTCGGTATAACCTGATAAACGAATCACTTCCATACGGTCTAATAAAGGGCCTGGAATGTTCATACTGTTTGATGTAGCAACAAACATGACATCTGATAAATCGTAATCAACTTCCAAATAATGGTCGTTGAAATTATTGTTTTGCTCAGGATCTAGCACTTCCAATAAGGCTGATGCCGGGTCGCCACGCATATCCGATGACATTTTATCAATCTCATCAAGCAAGAATAATGGGTTCTTAACTTCGGCTTTGGCCATTTTCTGAATAAGTTTACCCGGCATTGAACCAATGTAGGTACGGCGATGACCACGAATTTCCGCCTCATCACGCACACCACCTAGCGCCATACGTACGTATTTACGCCCAGTTGATTTGGCAATCGACTGACCTAATGACGTTTTACCAACACCTGGAGGACCAACCAAACAAAGGATCGGGCCTTTTAATTGCGAAACACGTTGTTGTACCGCTAGATACTCAATGATGCGTTCTTTCACTTTATCAAGACCATAATGATCTTGATTCAGCACTTCCTCTGCCAACTTTAAGTTACGTTTTAACTTGCTGCGCTTTTTCCACGGTACCGAGATCATCCAGTCAATGTAGCTTCTAACCACGGTTGCTTCAGCCGACATCGGCGACATCATTTTCAGTTTTTGCAATTCCGCCAAGGTTTTTTCTTTGGCTTCTTTTGGCATTTGCGCTTCTTCAATTTTTTGCAGCAGCTGCTCGCCTTCATCTGGCACTTCATCCATATCGCCCAGTTCTTTTTGAATGGCTTTCATTTGCTCATTCAAATAGTACTCGCGTTGGCTTTTTTCCATTTGCTTTTTAACACGGCCACGAATTTTCTTCTCAACCTGCAGCAGGTCAATTTCACCTTCCATTAAGGCCATAAGGTATTCAAGGCGTTCAGCAATATTGGTGATCTCTAATACGTGCTGTTTATCTTGCAGTTTAAGTGGCATATGCGCGGCCATGGTATCAGCAAGTTGCTGCGCATCTTCAATTCCAGACACCGACGTTAATACTTCAGGTGGAATCTTTTTATTCAGTTTTACATAGCCTTCAAATTGAGAAACAGCCGAGCGTACCAAAACTTCGTTGTGCTCGTCATCAATGGATTCTTCTACAGCAATCTTTTCCACATTGGCAATGAAATAGTCCTCTGTTTCAACGAAGTCTTTAATGGAGGCACGTTGCGCACCTTCCACTAACACTTTCACGGTGCCATCGGGTAATTTAAGCATTTGCAAAATGGTGGCTATGGTACCTATTTGGTATAGGTCTTCAGCGTTAGGATCATCGACGCTGGCATCTTTTTGTGCCACTAAAAAAACGCGTTTATCATGCTCCATTGCCCTATCAAGACATTGGATTGATTTCTCTCGGCCGACAAATAGTGGGATCACCATTTGTGGGTAAACAACGACATCACGTAAGGCTAACACCGGTATTTCAATAAGTCCTGAATGCTCTGTAGTCATGAAAAATTCTCTTTGGAAAGTGATGTGATACGCCTTAATAACCGCAAGCAGCAAAGCAGGTTACTGATTATTAACGCAATGAATTCTATTTATAACCTAGTATATGGGGATAGCTCGCGTAGATTCAACACTTCTACAGAAAAAAACGACAACAATAGCGATTTATTTTCAATGATTGATTTAACAAAAAACCAACAACAAAACGTCCCTATTTATGGCAAAATCGCCGACAAATGTAACACATTGTAAGACACCATGAGTAACGACCAACGAATAAAACGCACACCTGTAAAAGGGTTTACCTTAATTGAGCTTATCATAGTAATTGTCATTCTAAGTGTTTTAGCGGCAACTGCAGCGCCCAAGTATATTGATTTTTCTTCCGATGCAAAGGCTTCGGTAATGCAGGGCGTAGCGGGAAGTATGCGGTCAGGTATGCACCTTGTTCACAGTAAAGCCATTATTCAAAATCAACTTGGCGCAACCGGTACAATCCAGTTATCGCCAGCAAGCCCGCCTTTAGATGTGGAATTTGGTTACCCAACATTACATTACAATGGCGGTTTAGATAATCAAATAACCAAACTGCAACAGTGGATGGATATTGAAATTTACAGTGGCAAAAAGGTTAGAAAAAACAAAGATGATTACCCAAATGATGCTTTTGTCCTAGCCCAAACCAAATTGATACTCGATGAAGAGCATGGTTCTTTACGCAAAGATGGACTACAAATTTTCTTCGCAGAAGCGGTTAAAGATGACGTTGGCAGTTTACATAAATGTGTCGTTCAATTTGTCAATGCAACGGCAGATGAACCTGCCAAGATAAGTGTATTTGTTGACGATTGTTAAATATATTGGCCGATGTAGAATGGGGCCAAATAAAAAAGGGATCAAACTTGATCCCTTTTTCGTGACAAAATTTACAACAATGATTTAGTCGGCATTCGCTTGCTGTTCATTGTTTTCAAACATGATTAATGGTTTTGATTCACCTTTAATCACGGCTTCATCTACAACCACTTTTGTCGCATCATTGAGTGATGGTAACTCATACATGGTATCTAGCAATACGCCTTCAACAATCGAACGTAGACCACGAGCACCCGTTTTACGAACCATGGCTTTATTGGCAATGGCTTTTAATGCATCTTCACGGAACTCAAGCTCAACACCTTCCATATCAAACAAGGCAGTAAATTGCTTAGTTAACGCATTTTTAGGTTGTTGTAAGATTTGAATCAAAGCGTCTTCATCAAGTTCAGTCAAGGTTGCTACCACCGGTAAACGACCAATGAATTCAGGAATTAAACCGTACTTAACCAAATCTTCTGGTTCAACGTCCTGGAAGCGTTCAGTTAGGGTTTTCTTCTCATCTTTAGTTTGTACTTCTGCACCAAAACCAATTCCCGTACCGGTTGTCATGCGCTGCTCGATAACTTTATCAAGACCGGCGAATGCACCACCACAAATAAACAGAATTTTAGAGGTGTCGACTTGCAAGAACTCTTGTTGAGGATGCTTACGACCACCTTGTGGTGGTACCGCTGCAATCGTACCTTCAACTAATTTAAGCAAGGCTTGCTGAACACCTTCACCCGAAACATCACGCGTTATGGATGGGTTTTCAGATTTACGTGAAATTTTATCAATCTCATCGATATAAACGATACCACGCTGGGCTTTTTCGACATCGTAATCACATTTTTGCAGAAGCTTCTGAATGATGTTTTCAACATCTTCCCCCACATAACCGGCTTCGGTTAACGTAGTGGCATCTGCCATCGTGTATGGTACATCTAACATACGAGCCAGAGTTTCAGCAAGTAAGGTTTTACCTGAGCCGGTTGGGCCGATTAACAAGATATTTGACTTGCCTAATTCAACACCATTGTGGCTGTCGCCATTGCGCAAACGCTTATAGTGATTGTAAACCGCTACCGATAATACTTTTTTGGCATGGGATTGACCAATAACGTAATCGTCAAGATTTTCACGAATTTGTTGTGGCGTTGGCAATTCGTCTTTTTCTGCCTTAGGCGAGATATCTTTGATTTCTTCGCGAATGATGTCGTTACATAGCTCAACACACTCATCGCAAACGAAAACGGATGGACCAGCAATAAGCTTTCTCACTTCGTGCTGGCTTTTGCCACAAAAAGAACAATACAATAACTTTTCGTTATCACCGCTACCTTTAATTTCATCGGTCATACGGTATATACCTCAATATTAACTGACTATGCCCGTTTAACGGGCGAACAACAAAGCACACGACCTTGTTATAAGTATTTCACATTATACGCAAATAACAACTGCGCTAGCAGTTGTTATTACGTACGAAGGGGTTAAAAAGATTAATCTTTTCGTTGTGCTAAGATGGCATCAACCAAACCGTAATCAACGGCTTCTTGAGCACTTAAGAAGTTATCTCGGTCGGTATCTTTGGCAACTTTGTCATACTTTTGACCAGTATGGTCGGCCATTAGGCGATTTAACTTCTCTTTAATAGACAGGATTTCTTTGGCATGTATTTCAAAGTCCGATGCCTGTCCTTGGAATCCACCTAATGGTTGATGGATCATAACGCGTGCATTTGGCAGACAAAAACGTTTGCCTTTTTCACCCGCTGATAATAAGAATGCCCCCATGCTCGCCGCTTGGCCCATACACACGGTACTTACATTCGGTTTGATAAAGCGCATGGTGTCATAAATTGCCATACCAGCTGTCACGCTACCACCAGGTGAATTGATGTATAAGAAAATATCTTTATCTGGGCTTTCTGATTCTAAAAATAGCAATTGAGCAACAATCAGATTCGCCATATGTTCTTCAACTTGCCCACACAGAAAGATCACTCTTTCTTTTAATAAGCGAGAATAAATATCGTAAGAGCGCTCGCCTTTAGCTGTCTGTTCAACAACCATTGGAACTAATGCATTTTCGATTTGTTGAGAGTTATTATTGGGTGTAAACAAAGAATCTTCCTTAAAAAATAAAAAATGGCTTATATGAAATCATATAAGCCATTTAAGCGATTGCGAGAGACAAAGTCAATGCAAAAGACAAAATATCCTATGGATATTAACCTTGTGGGTTCATGATGTCTTTAAACTGTGTTTCTTTTTCTGAAACATTTGCTTTAGCAAGGATTAATTCAATCGCTTGCTCTTCTAAAGCAACGTTTTGCATTTGCTGGTTAAGCTCTTCGTTGTTCATGTAGTAATCAATTACTTCTTGAGGATCTTCGTATGCAGATGCTGCAGACTCGATTAACTCTTTAACTTTTGCTTCGTCAACTTTTAATTCGTTGCCTTTGATTACTTCACCAAGTAGAAGACCTACTTTAACGCGACGTTGTGCTTGTTCTTCGAACATTTCAGCTGGTAGCTGTGGCATGTTCTTAGGGTCCATTTGACCACCAAAACGTTGCATAGCTTGTTGACGTAATACGTCAACTTCTTGAGCAACTAATGCTTTAGGAACGTCAACTTCGTTTGCAGCAACTAAACCTTCAAGTACTTGCTCTTTAACTTTAGCTTTAACAGCTTGAGTTAATTCACGTTCCATGTTCTTTTTAACTTCAACACGTAACGCGTCAACACCGCCTTCTTCTACGCCGAATAATTTCGCGAATTCTTCGTCGATTTCTGGAAGTACTGGACCTTCAGTTTTGTGAACTACGATATCAAACTCAGCGTCTTTACCTTTTAGGTTTTCAGCGTGGTAATCTTCTGGGAAAGTTACGTTGATAGTGTGCTCTTCGCCCACTTTCATGCCGTTAAGTTCTTTTTCGAAACCAGGGATCATGCGACCAGCGCCTAATTCGATTTCAAAACCTTCCGCTTTACCACCTTCGAATTCTTCACCGTCTACACGACCGTTGAAATCGATAGTTAGCTTATCGCCTTTCTTAGCTTTACGCTTGTTTTCTTTCCACGTTTTGTGTTGGTTTTGTAAAGTAACAAACATTTCGTCAAGGTCTGCATCATTTACTTCAACAGCAGGCTTTTCAACATTGATTGTTTCAAGACCAGCTAATTCAACTTCTGGGTAGATTTCAAACGTTGCATCAAACTCTAAGTCTTTACCTTCTTCGTTGCTTTTCGCAACAAATGCAGGACGACCAGCTGGGTTTAATTTTTCAGCCATGATAGCTTCAACGAAGTTACGTTGCATTAGTTCGCCAGCAACTTCTTGACGTACAGATTTACCGTAACGCTTCTGGATTACAGAAGGTGGTACTTTACCTGGACGGAAACCGTTAATACGTTGTGTTTTTGCGATGTGACGCAGGCGGTTTTTAACTTCTACATCTACTGTTTCGGCTGGAACAGAAATTGATAATTTACGTTCTAAGCCTTGAGTAGTCTCTACTGAAACTTGCATTTAAGTACCTCAAATTCTGACGTTAACACGCCTTTATATGCATCTATATTTACAAGTAATAAATCCATTATTTATTACTTACTCATCCATAACTCTTTCGGTTATGGATGGTCAGAAAAGTTAGCCAATCAACTTCTCAAAAAAGATGTTGTTATGCCCATAAACAATGAGCTTGATTAAAATGTGACGCGGAATTATATCTGTGCAAAGACCCGGTGTAAATACCCGGTACCTAACAATTAGCCCAGATTAACCAGATTCTGATAGAAGTTAGCATTATTATCTGAAAGCTTAATGTTTTTTTACATTCTGCAAACAAGGTAAAGGACTACAACTTTAACGCTGCACGATTTAAAAACAATGATTGGTTAAACCGTAGGGGTGAATGTATTCGCCCATTTGTGTGCGACATTATAAAACAATGATTGGTTATACCGTAGGGGCGAATGTATTCGCCCATTTGTGTGCGAGATTAAAAAAATGATTGGTTAAACCGTAGGGGCGAATTTATTCGCCCATTTGTTTACAAGATTAAAAAACAATGATTGTTTAAACCGTAGGGGCGAATTTATTCGCCTATTTGTGTGCGACATTAAAAAACAATGATTGGTTAAACCGTAGGGGCGAATTTATTCGCCTATTTGTGTGCGACATTAAAAAACAATGATTGGTTAAACCGTAGGGGCGAATTTATTCGCCTATTTGTTTACAAGATTAAAAAACAATGATTGTTTAAACCGTAGGGGCGAATGTATTCGCCCATTTGTGTGCGACATTATAAAACAATGATTGGTTAAACCGTAGGGGCGAATTTATTCGCCCATTTGTTTGCAAGATTAAAAAACAATGATTGGTTATACCGTAGGGGCGAATTTATTCGCCCATTTGTTTGCAAAACAAACCGCCCCTAAACAAGAGGGCCTGTACTTCCCCCCTGCGGGCGCATGAATGCGTGAAAAATTTTTCCCGACAATTTTTTTGACTTGCTACGCAAGTTCTCATTTGCATCAAAATCAGATTGTAGAAGTAAATAATATTAGTTTTAAATGATAAAAGTAATGAAGTATTTAAGAAAGTGGTCGGTGATGCAAGATATATCAAATACATCCATGTATTTGCCCCTGCGGGCGCATGAATGCGTGAAAAATTGTTCCCGACAATTTTTTTGACTTGCTGCGCAAGTTCTCACTTGCATCAAATCAGAGCGAGTACCTAATAATGACTTGTTTGATAGTTAGAAAATGGAGATTTTAAAAAGAAAGTGGTCGGTGATGCAAGATTCGAACTTGCGACCCCTTGGACCCAAACCAAGTGCGCTACCAAGCTGCGCTAATCACCGATACATAGAGCTTTCTATTTATTTATGAAACTAAACACAAAGAAGCTTAGAAAAAATAAATGAAATGGAGATAAGATAGAAGTGGTCGGTGATGCAACATTCAAACTGCGACCCATTAGGTCTTTAACACCCCAAACCTTGGTTTGGTCC
>CANMZP010000029.1 GCA_947502355.1 uncultured Thalassotalea sp.
GCAGGGATGCACTAATGCCGAATGGCTCATGGATGAGCGTATTATTTCGGTGACGTGCAGGGATGCACTAATGCCGATAGATTCAGGAAGAATGTTCTCTATCAATGACGTTTTAATGTCATGACTTTGTTTACACCACATTTTTAATGAAAAAATACCGCCAATTCGCATTGGCGGTATTTTATGTGCTCAGTGTGATGACTAACGTTCTAATTAAAAGCTGCCACGAATACCTACTGTGATGTTTCTGCCCGGTAAAGGAGCAACATCTTTTAGGAAAGAACCGTGTACTCTGGCTTTTTCGTCCGTTAAGTTTTCACCTTTTACAAAGACTACGAAATCATTACCAATACCATCTACAAAGTAGTTTATATTGGCATCTAGCATGGTGTAGCTGTCGGTTTTGGTTTCTAACTCTGCCACATCGTCTTGTTCAAAGTAGTGGCTAACCGCTGTTGAAATTACGATGTTATCCGCTGTGTAGCTTAAATCACCGCCAACACGCATTGGTGGAATACGAGGTAGATCGCCACCATCTGATAATTCAGCGCGGATATAATCGGCGATTACTGTCGCTTTTAACGGCTCAGATATTTGATAAGCCACTTCTGCTTCAAAACCATACATATCAACGTCAGCTTGACGATAAATGTAAATTGGTAAGCCTTTCTCTTCGTCATGATCTTCTTCAAAAGCATGCATTTCTTCGTCGTGGTCATGGCCATCTTCACCAAATAAACCGGTGTTTTCTTGATAGTAATAATCATCAACGTGATTATAGAAGGCACTTAACACAACCCCAAAATCACCTTCAAATTTACGCCATGTCATGTCAATGTTGTATGAGGTTTCCATATCCACATCTTGTGAGCCCACCTCAATATCTACGTGATCTCCATGTGCTTCGACATCATAAATGGCACCCACTTCATAGGTGTTTGTACCTATGTGCGGACCATTACTAAATAACTCACCAGCCGTAGGTGCACGCTGAGAATAAGACAAAGAGAAGGCTAAGTTGTAGCCTTGTTGATAATCCCAAACCGCGCCTGTTGAGAAGCTTACCGGGGTAAATGATTGGTCATCAATGTGAATTTCGTCATCATGCCCGTCATCGTGATCGTCTTCATCGTGGCCAAAGAAGTCTTCATCTGCTTCAATCTCTACGTGCTCTACACGAGCACCTAATTGCCATAACACGTCACCAAAATGTTTTTCTTCTAACCAAACAAAGGCTATCGATTCGGTCTCTGAGGCTGGGCTAAAGGCCTCTTCACCAATGGCTTCAAAGTCACGGTTTTTATAATGAACTGTCCAAGCGCCTTTCCAACCCTCAATTTGATGATGGAAAAGGTCGACTTTAGCTTCGAACATTTCATTATTAAAGACGGTACCGACTTCACCGCCTTCAATTTCTTTGTGTTGATAGTCGGTATACGCCATTTTGGTGGCAACGCGATCAATGAAGTTGTCTGCAAAGTTCAACTCGCTAAGCATTTGATAGCGATCTTGCTCTAAATCACCGGTAACGCTTTCAGCATCATGCTCGTCTTCGTGACCACTTTCTAGCATATCCATATCGTGCTCTTCGCCACCATGTGCATGGCCGGGAATACCATATTCACGATCCATTCGCCCGTAAGAGAAACCAATGTAGCCGTTATCAAGTAAATAACTTGAGCCAATATTAAAACCACTGGCTTTAGCGGCGGTATTTTCAATCACACCTTTTACTTCATCGCCATGCTCATCATCGTGATCATCGTCATGGCCTTCCTCATCATGATCATCGTCGTCATGTAATTCGGCATAACCCGGAATGTCTACATCATTCGATTCTCGCCAGAAACCATCTAAATGCAGGGCAATGTTCTCAGAGCCTGTATTAAGGTTAAATGTGGCAGAGTCTTGATCATTTACCGACTCGTGGGACAACATATATTCAAAGCTGTCTTCATTGTTCGTTGGCACACGGTTATCAACAACGTTTACCACGCCACCAATGGCACCACTGCCATAAAATAGCGTTGATGGGCCGCGAAGTACTTCAATTTGCTTTGCGGTACTGGCTTCTGCAGACACAATATGGTCTGGGCCAACGCGCGAGGCATCGCCAACATCAAGCCCATTTTGGGTAATTAAGACGCGAGGACCATCCATGCCACGAATCACTGGGCTACTGGATACATTACCATAAGAGGTAGAGTGAACACCCACTTCACCTTTTAAGGTATCTCCAAGGGTTGCCGCTTGTTTTAAACGTAACTCATCTTCAGCTAAAACAGAGACCGGTTGAGCTGATTCGATAGTAGATGCATGCAAAGGTGTCGCGTATACATCAATGATTTCGATGGCTGATTGAGATAGTGTTACATTAACAGTCGAGCTATTATTTGCCGGTACTTGTTTGCTAACGTGGCTAAAGCCTCTTGCCGAGATATGTACTTCATGATCTTTACTATCAAGATCCTTAAATATGAAGCGACCTTTAGAATCGGTATACACAACGGTATTTTTAACTCTTACTTTGGCATCTTTGACAATATTGCCTTTGCTGTCGACGACTACGCCGACGATTTCTTGCGCAGATAAAGCACCCGATATTAATAATGGTAGTAATGCTAACCCCCAAGATTTAGGCTTAGCCATAAAGAACCCCTTAAATAGTAATATTTTAAATGTGATAATATAACAATACGTGTATTGTTACTTTATCACATTTAATTTGCAATGCTTTTTGTGAAAATATTCTTACATTTACTCAAAGTTCGCTTTTTTGGCGACTTTTAGGGATGCTCTGCCTGTTTGTAAATTGTACAGGGTAGGTATTAGTGTAACTTTATATCAGCGGGGCGGATAATTGCAGAATATTTTGCGCGAGCAAAAAACTGTTTATTGGACAAAAATAAAATAGCCCGCAAAAGATGCGGGCTTATATTTGATCAGGGTCCAATCGTTTATGAGCGTTTTTTCCCAACATCGCTCTTTGCTTTCGATTGGTATTTATTCGCATAAGGCTTTTTGCCAGAGGCACTTTTGCTTGCTGGCTTTTTAACATTAGCCTTTTTTGTTGAAGGCTGTTTAGCAACTGCTTTGGGCTTGTCTTTAGCCAGTCTTACGCCATCGGCTTCAATGGTCACTTTACCAAAACGTAATAAGTTACCTATGGTGCTTTTGAAAGTCTTTTTACTGACACCAAAGGTTTGTTTAATAAGCTCTGGCGAACTTTTATCATGTAACGCACAAAAACCATCGTTTTCTTGTAAGTATTGCAAAAACTGCGGTGAGAAATCATTTATCTTGGCAATGCCACCACGTGTTAGGGTTAAGTCTACTCGGCCATCTGAACGTACGTTTTTGATAAAGCCTTTCATTTTTCGGCCTAAACGCAATGGCTGGAAGATTTCATTGTCGTACAACAAGCCCCAGTTACGTTCATTAATGATGGCTTTAAAGCCAAGGTCGGTTTTATCTGCAATGGTTAAATCTACTTCTTCGCCAATTTCAAAATTAGCTGGCCAAATATCTAAGTATTTATCTAATTTGCTTGAGGCGGCAATACGGTCGGTGTGCATATCGCGATATACTTTAACCAAATAATACTTACCAACCACCATTTTGTGGTGTTGTTGGTTGTACGGCACCAAAAGATCTTTTGGCAGCCCCCAGTCTAAAAAGGCACCCGCTTGGTTAACTTGTAAAACTTTTAAGCTTACAAAGTCATCCACTTGGGCTTTTGGCATGGTGGTTGTGGCGATTAATCGGTCTTCAGAATCAAAATAGATGAACACTTCAAGACTTTGCCCTTCTTGCACGTCTTCTGGTAAATCTCGATTAGGCAGTAAAATTTCACCCAGATCACCACCATCAAGATACGCGCCAAAGTCGGTGAGTTTAACAACGGAAAGGGTGTTGGTTTTGCCTATGTGTGCCATAAAGATTCCTAGCTCGCTTTGAAAGGTCGACGATTACGTCGTTAAGAGAGTCATTATAGCAAGGAGTTGTCATTATCTTAAGTGTTTGAATGTAATTGCTGAACTTTAATTTTACACTGAATAAATTCCTGATGGCGTAAATGCAGTAAATCGGCAATTCGACGAATAATATGCTCTTCAATCACATCAAGGTGGCCATCGGCATAAGCTAATTGCCACAGTAACTCAACAATATGAATGCGCTCATCTAAGGTGTAGTTGTCGTTGATTAACGATGTGTATTGGTAGAAGTCGTTGGCGTTGTCTGATTCCGTTTGGGCAAGCTCAACAATATCCTCAATTTCTTCATCACTCAAGGGAAACTGGCTCTGCAAAATTTCCGTCATTTTTTGTTTTTCATCTGCCTCAATCTTATGATCGGCTTTGATAACCTCAAACAAAAGAACCGCCGTTGCTATCTCGATAGATAAGACCGGTTTTTCAATGCTTTCAACTTGCAGGCTTTGCAAAAATATGCGAATTCGGGAGATCATTGTGTTTAAACTGCCTTCTATTTAATCGTGTGTACTAACCCAATAATACGCTCTATATTGTCAAATTGTTTGCATTGACACATTTCGAAACATTTCTTGTTACACAACCTAGTTAGTCCAAATTATACCTGTTATCGGGCATTGGTGCGGCTTGTCTCACATCGAAGCTTAAATCGGGTGTGTTGTGTAATGGTTTGTTAACGTTTTTCGAAATAACTATTTACATATTTTGGGGTTACATTTTTTTACAACCTGATAGGATACTGCCATAAAATTTTATTCTTAGGGATTATTATGGCCAGCAAAAAACAAATTTTGGTGCCAATTGCTGTATTAGCTGTTGGCGTAGGAGTTGCAATGACACTGTCGGCAATGAAGGAACCACCAGCAGAAAAAGAGAAACTCGATCTAACACCACTTGTGGCTGTCGAGGAAGTACAAATAGACAGTATTAACTTGTCTGTCGGCTCTTACGGTGTTGTTCAGCCGAAATACGAAACCAATATCGTATCGCAGGTTAGTGGATTAATCACCGAATTATCGCCGGACTTTGTGCGTGGTGGTTTTGTCAAAAAAGGGGATGTATTAGCAACCATCGATAGCAGTGACTATGAAGCAGCTTTTATTGATGCCGAAGCCAATTATGCCAGTGCCATTGCCTCGCTAGAGCTAGAAAAAGCGCAAGGTAAAGTGGCCGAAAAAGAATGGCAGCGCATTCTTCATACCGAACCAACCGAATTAAGCTTACGTAAACCGCAACTCGCCCAAGAAATGGCTAGAGTAAAAGCCGCAGAAGCGTCGGTTAAGCGTGCTACTCGCAATTTAGAACGTACCAAAATTGTTGCTCCTTACGATGCTATTATTGAACGTCGTGATATTGGCTTGGGGACTTACGTAAGTACGGGTAAAGAACTCGGCAAGTTATTAAATGTTCAGGTAGCAAAAATTCGTTTACCGGTTGCAGACAATCAACTGCAATTTTTGGACGACCAAGGCATTGGGGCCAAAGTGACGTTAACGACTCAATATTCTGGTTCAAAACAGCAGTGGCAGGCCGAAATCATTCGCTCTGAAGGCGTGATTGATAATGAATCACGAATGAATTACTTGGTGGCTGAAATTGCTGACCCATATGGCCGAGAGCATAACAACAATCCAATACGATTCGGTACCTATGTAAATGCCACAATTGAAGGGTTTAAAGTTGATGCCGCGGCCATTGTGCCTCGTCATTTAGTTAACAATGAGCAAATCGCCGTTCTTAATGATAAAAATCAATTGTCTTATCAACAGGTTGAGATTTTACAGCAGCGTGGGGCTCAAGTCATTATTGCTCAGGGCCTTGCCCAAGGAGATAAAATCATTACCTCGGCGTTGGACTTTCCGGTTGCGGGTATGAAGTTAACAACCCTTGATGACATGCCAAAAGAGCAAGAGGACGACACGTTTAAAGGCGGCGAAACTCAGTTGGCTCTTAAGGATAATTAATCATGATAGATACCAACAAAGGCATCATCGCCTGGTTTGCTCGTAATCCTGTCGCGGCCAACCTTTTAATGTTTATCATTATTGTTGGCGGCTTATTAACGACCGGTACCATCCGTAAGCAGTTTTTCCCGCAAATCGAGATTAACTGGCTTCAATATAATGCGGCATACCCTGGGGCGGCGCCTCAAGAAGTGGAAGAAGGTATTACCATTAAAGTGGAAGAGGGCTTGGAGTCGGTGCAAGGCTTAGAGCGTATCATTACTTATTCTGGCCGAAACCGCTCGTATGGCTGGTTTCGAGTAAGTGACAGTTACGACCCGCAAATTGTGCTTGAAGAAGTTAAGTCACAAATTGACTCCATATCGTCTTTCCCTGCTGGCATGGAAAGACCAACCGTAGAGCGCATTAAAATGCGTCAAGAAGTGCTTTATATTAGCTTGTATGGTGATATGAGCCAGAAGCGACTGAAAGATCTTGGTAAGAAAGTTCATGACGAGATCCAGCAACTACCCTTGGTAAATATATCGGAATACTACAGTGGTCTAAATTACGAAATCGGTATAGAGGTCAGTAAAGATAAGCTTAGAGAATATAAACTAAGTTTTAATGATGTCGCCAAAGCCGTGCGTAATTGGTCGCGTAATATGTCTGCGGGTCAAATTCGAGCTGAAAATGGCTACATAAACTTACGCGTTGAAAACCAGGCCTATATTGGTCATGAGTTTGAAAGCCTCCCCCTGATCACACGAGCCGATGGCAGTAAAATTTTACTGGGCGAAATTGCTACGGTCACCGACGAATTCGAACAAGGCATTCAATATTCTAAATTTAACGGCATGAACTCGGTTACCTTCTTTGTTGGCGCGGCCAATGATCAAAGTATTACCGATGTCGCCAAAGTCGTAAAAAACTACATTGCAGAAAAGCAAGACAGCTTACCTGAAGGGGTAAACATAGAAACCTGGGTTGATATGACCGAATACCTGCAAGGACGTTTGGATATGATGCTTAATAATATGTTAAGCGGGGCCATTTTAGTATTCTTGATGCTCGCCTTATTCCTTCGTGTACGTTTGGCATTTTGGGTAATGATGGGTCTGCCAGTGTGTTTCTTAGGTACTTTATTATTGATGCCGATGGAAATGATTGATGTGACCATTAACATCACCAGTTTATTTGCCTTTATCTTGGTGCTCGGTATCGTCGTCGATGATGCCATTGTCATGGGGGAGAGCGCACACAGTGAAATCGAAGCAAAAGGGCACACGGTTGATAATGTGATCCGCGGGGTGAAGCGTGTCGCCATGCCAGCAACCTTTGGTGTTTTAACAACCATAGCCGCTTTTTTACCGTTAACCTTGAGTGATGGGCCCTCTTCGGCCTTTGGCCAATCCATTGGTTTTGTGGTGGTGTTGTGTTTAATTTTCTCGCTCATTGAGTCCAAATTAATCCTGCCGGCGCATTTGGCGCGCATGAAGGTGAAAACCTATAACCCTAAAAACCCATTGGACAGAATTCGTAAGTCGATAGACAGCGGTTTACGTAACCACATCCAAAAACGCTACAGACCTTCATTAACACTAGCGGTTAAATATCGTTATGCGGTGATTTGTATGTTTGTTGGCTTTATCTTTATTTGTGTTGGGCTATTTCAAGGCGGTTTTGTGCGCTATGTTGGTCAGCCAAAAATTCCACATGACTTTCCACGCATCAATGTTGAAATGAACTTGGACAGCTCTGAGCAAGCCACACTTTCAGCTGCCAAAGCTGTTGAAGCCTCACTTTATGCGGTCGATAGAGAGATTGAACAAGAGTTTGGCACTAAGATGATTTCCGACATGCAAGTGGATCTTCGTGGTCGTACTCGTGCACAAATTATGGTTAAGTTAATTGACCCAGAGCTGCGCCCTATGAACACCTTTGAACTGGCAGATAGATGGCGTGCCAATATGCCACTGATCCCTGGCATCAAAAAACTCGATACCCAGGATAATTTATTTGGTAGTGATCGCGATGATGGTGATATCAGTTTCCGCTTAGAGTCTAATGATGATAAACAGCTCCTGGCTGCATCGCGTGAGCTCAAAACCAAGCTGAACTCTTTGGTTGGGGTAAGTGATGTGAATGATTCACGCATGAATACCGCAAAAGAAGTGCAATTTACGTTAAAGCCTCTGGCGTATTCGATGGGGTTAACCCTAGCCGATGTAGCCTCACAAGTTGGCTATAGCTTTTACGGTCTCGAGGCACAGCGTATTTTACGTAATGGTGAAGAAGTTAAAGTGATGGTGCGCTATCCGCATGAGCAACGTAGCTCCATTGGCCATGTCGATGATGTACTTATCCAAGCGCCTAATGGCACGGAAGTCCCGTTGAGTGAAATTGCTGACATTTCAATTACCCAAGGGGTAAATCAGATCCGCCGTGAAAATGGTAATCGTACCATTAACGTGTGGGCAAAAGTGGATGCTCAGCAGGCCGAGCCTTTCAAAATTGCTAAGGATATCCGCGATAACTACATTCCGAAACTCATGCAAAAGTATCCGATGCTTAAGAGTGAGTTATCCGGTCGTATTCAAGAAGAAATGGACAGTGCCAATACGCTAATCAGAGACTTTATCATATCGTTTATGATCATTTTTAGTTTACTTGCTATCCCACTTAAATCCTACTCTCAACCGTTGATTATTATGTCGGTTATCCCGTTTGGTATTATTGGAGCTGTGGTTGGCCATATGATGCTAGGTATGGATTTGAGCGTCTTATCGATGTTTGGATTGATTGCCGCAGCGGGGGTGGTGGTCAATGACTCCTTGGTGATGATAGATTATATAAACCGGGCAAGGGCAGCAGGTGTTAGTGCCAGACAGGCGGTTATCGATGCTGGCTGTAATCGCTTTAGAGCCATATTACTGACCTCATTAACAACCTTTATGGGCTTGGTACCGATTATGATGGAAACCAGTATGCAGGCTAAATTAGTGGTGCCAATGGCCGTATCATTAGGCTTTGGTGTTATGTTTGCAACGGTGGTTACTTTAATATTGATCCCTTGTTTGTACTTGTTTATTGAAGACATTAAAGGCGTATTTGCTAAATGGTTTAAACGCACTAAGCCGTTGGAAAATACAACAGGAAACACTGAGCAGGTTACCAACCCGTAGCAAGTAAATACAACCTATACAAAAAAGCTCCAACGGTGTTGGAGCTTTTTTATTTTGGTCACTTTTTTTATCATTTCCAGCCTGAGCACCAGCACCAAACAGTCATTTTTGCAGCTGATTTCGGTTTTTGTTGTGGCAACCAAAGTACGTTAATACATATCAAGGCGCGTTACTAAATACCTTGGGATTTATGGGCGCTTTTGATAAACCTTAAAGTTATAATCAACGGGGTTCTTATCATCCTTAGTATGCGGGTCTTCGCTAATGCAGTCCCATTCATTATTGGCGTTATAATCCGGGAACAAAGTGTCACCAGCAACATCTAAATCAATTTCGGTAATATACAACTTATCCGCTTTTTCTAAGCAGTGTTCGTAAATGCTACCACCACCAATGACCATAATTTCTTCGACCCCTTCAACTAAAGCGAGTGCGGCATCGACATTGGTTACCGTCTCAATATTCTCTGCTATATAGTTCGTATCGCGGCTAATCACAATATTTCTGCGACCGGGTAGGGCAAAGCCAATCGACTCATAGGTTTTGCGACCCATAATAACCGGCTTTTTTAAGGTCGTTTGTTTAAAGTATTTTAAATCGGCGGGTAGGTGCCATGGCATTTGGTTATCTTTGCCGATAACACGCCCTTTGGCGTGGGCAACAATCATGGATAAAACAGTCATATTCTTTTATTTTTATCTGGTAAATAGATGAGGGTAAATTAGCATAATTACTCACAAAATCATACCAACTACCCTTTGAAAGCTTAGAGGTGATTATTTACTTAGCAGTGCTTTTTGCGCCTGCTGTGCTTGATTGAAACGCGCCAAAACCGAGTCATGGCTAGAGGAGTTGTCATTGTTTTGTTGATTGTCTTGTTCATGGAAAAGTTTTGGTAAATCAATTTTTAGGCTACCCGTCTCATCAAATTGGCTGGCAAACGTGCCCATAGAATCCTGATTAAATTTACCTTCTGTTAGGTTATTAACCACGTAGTTGCCAAATTGGAAGGCCTCATATTCATTTACCAGTGTTAAAAAGTCGGCAAAGCTCAGGGTACCTGGAGCCGCGGCTTTTTGCGCTTTAAAAGCGTGCCAATAATGATGCTGCAAAACACTTTTTTGCGGGGCATTGGCTAATTGGAACTGGTATGAATGACGAGTTTCATGGATCAAGAAGGCTAGTGCCGCATAAGGCCCCATTTTAGAGATCTTACTCGGATGCAAGTACACCGTGCCGCTGCTAGGTTGTTCCGGGTCAAAATCAAAGTATACGGTCTTACCTGGGTAACTTATTTCATCAATGATTAATGTTGGTGGCGCTATACCAAAGCTTTGCCATTCCAGCTGAAATATACGCTCTAGAAAAGGCATTTGTTGAGCAAAGGTTAAATGCTGCCAGTTTTGCAGGGCCGATATGAGTTCCGGCTGTTTGTGTATTGCCTTTATTAGCTTGTCGGCATCGTTAATGGTCTTATACCAAACCCATTAAGTTTTTGTACCGCTCAGAGTTGCATCAGAGGTTCATTTACAACATAAATTTCTTTGATATAGTTCTCTACATCAATTAAATTTAGGGTATTAAATGGGACTCTGATGAACTCCCAAAGGGTGAGTTTTAAAGGCTTTTATTCTGCGTTATTGATTTTGACAAGGGAACGACCATTCTCGGCAATCAAAGCCTTGCCTAAAAGCCTTTAAAATATCACTGAGTGGGCAAAAACTTAGTGGGATTGGTATTAATTGCCGCTTGTTCGACAAACGCTTTACTTTCAGGTTGTAGGGCAAAGGCTGAAGGTGTTTGGCTTTGTACGCTTTGACTGGCAAAGTAGTTTGCCTGTGTGATAAAAGGTAAGCATAAAGCCAATAGAGATATCAATTTAAAGGGGTGTAAGTTCATTTCTTATTCTTTTTGGGTTATACATTCTGTTGTGATTTCAACGTTCTTTTAGATATAAAAAAAGCCCTTAGATAACTAAGAGCTTTTCAAAAAGGTGAACGCTTTACTTGCGGTATTCTACTTCCACATCGTAATCGTCTTCGTCCCAATCTTCGTCGTCTAAATCATCAGACAAGTCATCAAATTGTGACATGGCGTCATCGTGGTAACTGTCCCACTTAAATTCAACACTTTCTGCTTCGGCTTCTTCTTCTGCGTCTTCTTCTGGTAACTCTTCAATAAACGTCATCAGCTTTTGACAAAGTTCGTCGGTGCCATCGCGGTTGAACGCCGAAATCGTTGAGTATTCATCTTGCCAATCTAAGGCTTCGATAACACGGTCGATAACTTCTTGCGCTTCGTCTTCTAACAATAAGTCGGTTTTGTTAAACACTAACCAACGTGGTTTTTCGTTTAGTTTATCCGAGTATTGTTCAAGTTCTCTAACGATGGTTTTGGCATTTTCAGCCGGATCCGATTCATCGGCAGGTAAAACATCGATTAAGTGAATAAGTACACGACAACGCTCAAGGTGCTTAAGGAAACGAATCCCTAAACCGGTACCTTCAGATGCGCCTGAGATCAAACCTGGGATATCGGCAATTACAAAGCTACGTTGTGAATTTAAACGTACCACACCTAAGTTAGGAACTAGCGTTGTAAACGGGTAATCGGCAACTTTAGGTTTGGCTGCCGACACACTGCGAATTAATGTTGATTTACCGGCATTCGGTAAACCTAATAAGCCAACATCGGCTAATAACATGAGTTCGAGCTTTAAGTTACGAATTTCGCCAGGCGTACCTAACGTTTTTTGGCGAGGTGCACGGTTCGTACTACTTTTAAAGCGAGTATTACCCAAACCATGCCAGCCACCTTTGGCGACCATCAGTTTTTGTTTGTGCTTAGTTAAATCACCAATTTGTTCGTCGGTATCCATATCGATCACACGTGTGCCAACAGGTACCTTTAAGATACAGTCTTCACCACGTTTACCGGTACAATCTCGGCTTTTACCGTTTTCACCACGTTGAGCTTTATGGAAACGCTCGAATCGATAATCAATAAGGGTGTTAAGGTTTTCATCTGCAACAAGATATACATCGCCACCATCGCCGCCATCGCCGCCGTTAGGACCACCGAACTCTACGTACTTCTCTCTGCGAAAACTTACACAACCACTACCACCGTCACCGGCTTCTACTCGAATGTCAGATTCATCTACAAATTTCATTGGCTTAAGTTAAGCTCCAAACATAAATTCATTTAATAATTATAACCACGATCGTTAATATCACGAATTATAATAGGTTCTTTTCAGAAATAGGGATGCTAACCCTGAAAATCAATAGCAATCAACATCATTGAACATTTTGTTAAATTGCTAAAACAAAAAACCTCGCTAAGAGCGAGGTTTTTTAAAATTTAATCGCTTACTGCTATTATTCAGCAATAATGCTAACAAATTTACGGTTTTGAGGACCTTTAACGTCGAATTGTACTTTACCGTCTGTTAAAGCAAATAACGTGTGGTCTTTACCAATACCCATGTTAGTACCAGCGTGGAATTTAGTACCACGTTGACGTACGATAATGTTACCCGCTAGAACTGATTCGCCACCAAAACGCTTAACACCTAGGCGTTTAGCTTCTGAATCACGACCGTTACGAGTACTACCAGCTGCCTTCTTATGTGCCATTGTTAATTACTCCTATTAACCGTTGATCGCAGTGATTTTCACTTCAGTGTACCACTGACGGTGGCCTTGCTGCTTGCGTGAATGCTTACGACGTTTAAACTTAACGATTTTAACTTTATCGCCACGACCTTGAGAAATGATCTCTGCAGTCACTTTACCACCAGCAACGTAAGGTGCACCTACATTGATGTCGTCGCCATTGGCAACCATTAAAACGTTTTCAAATTCTACTGTTGAACCAACTTCTAGTTCAAGTTTCTCTAAGCGAAGAGTTTGACCTTCACTTACACGATGCTGTTTACCACCGCTTTGGAATACCGCGTACATAGCTACTCCGTACTGCGTCATATTTTTTGACGCATAGATTAAAATATTAGGTCGCGAATTCTACGCTAAGAATAATCGTAGGGCAAGTCTAATTACTAAAAACAATGTAATTTTTTAGTAATTAGAGATTACAGTTAATTGCAAGGCCTCTAAATGGCTAATAAATCCTGAAATTGTAATTAATTTGCGTAAATTGTCGTTATGTTCTTTGTTCAAATCTAAAATAGTGTAAAATTAATGACCATTTCTAGCCTATTGCTAATCCAGTTAATTATTAGCGACCAAAAAAATTAAAACAAGAAGTTCCACATAAGTATGAAAATAGAAGATATCCAGTCTTTGGCAAGTAACGATATGAATGCCGTTAACCAATTAATATACACGCAACTGCAATCGGATGTGGCGCTTGTTAATCAATTAGGCATTTATATAGTGAATAGTGGTGGCAAACGCATCCGTCCTTTATTAACTGTGTTGGCTGCACGCGCATTTGGCAGTAAAAATGAATCGCCGGTTCATTTGGCGGCTATTATTGAATTTATCCATACCGCCACTTTATTACACGATGATGTGGTTGATGAGTCGAATATGCGCCGTGGTAATGAAACTGCCAATGCACTATTTGGCAACAGTGCCAGCGTATTGGTTGGTGATTTCCTGTATTCGCGTGCATTTCAAATGATGGTATCGCTAGATAACATGACTGTGATGAAGGTGTTGTCAGATGCCACCAACATTATTGCCGAAGGGGAAGTGCTGCAATTAATGAACTGCAACGACCCTCAAACAACTGTAGAAAGTTATATGCAGGTGATTTATTGCAAAACGGCAAAACTGTTTGAGGCAGCCACGCGCTTAGCGGCGGTCTTAACGGGGCAAAATGAAGCCGCTGAGCAAGCGATGATTGCCTATGGTAAACACTTAGGTACTGCTTTTCAGTTAGTTGATGATTTGCTTGATTACACTGCGGATGCGCAAGAAATGGGAAAAAATGTTGGTGATGACTTATCTGAAGGTAAACCAACCCTACCATTATTGCATGCTATGCATAACGGCAATGAAGCGCAAAGGCAACTCATCCATGATGCCATTGAATTAAGCAATGGTATGGATAATTTGGAGGCCATTTTAGAGGCTATGCAGCAAACTGGGGCGCTAGAGTTTACCCAACAAATGGCTGAGCAAGAAGCTGAAAAGGCCATTGCTGCGCTTTCTGTGTTGGAAGAGAGTGAATATAAACAAGCATTAATTGGCTTAGCCCACGTTGCGGTTCGACGCAGCGCCTAATCGCTTTCAATAAACATCATTGTATAAACAAAAAATCCTAATCAATGATTAGGATTTTTTTTATTGGCAAAATAATGGCGAATGCGTTTAAAAGCTAACGCCACTATTTATCACTTTACAGTGATTAACTTATGGCTATTAAGCCATGAAGTCGATGCCTTCTTGGATGTCTGCTTTTAATGTAGCAAGCATAGCGTTTTTAGCATCTTCTTCAAATGCGCTTAATGCACCGTAAGGCAATAATTCTGCAACACCATTTACACCTAAGCGTACTGGTTGCGCGAAAAACTGTGCGTCTTCGCCATTACCTTCAACATAGGCATAATCAACTACGTCTTGGCCTTGTAAACCTTTAACAAGAGACATACAAAAACGTGCTGCCGCAGCGCCCATTGAAAGTGTCGCACTACCGCCACCCGCTTTAGCATTAACTACTTCAGTACCTGCATTTTGAATGCGAGGCGTAAGGGCTGCAATTTCGTCATCAGAAAACTCAACACCTTCTACCTGAGATAGTAATGGTAAAATCGTGGTACCTGAATGGCCACCGATAACCGGTACTTTAACTTGTGTAGAGTCTAAACCTTTTAGCTCAGCAACAAAGGCTTCAGAGCGAATAACATCTAAAGTCGTGATACCAAATACACGTGCAGGGTCATAAGTACCCGCTTTTTTAAATACTTCAGCAACGATTGGTACTGTGCCATTTACTGGGTTTGTGATTACCCCAACAAGTGCTTTAGGACAGTTGGCAACAATGCCTTCTGCAAGTGTTTTAATGATGCCTGCATTTACGGCAAATAAATCCGCACGATCCATACCTGGTTTGCGAGGCATACCCGCTGGAATTAATACGATGTCAGCATCGGCTAATGCCGCGTCTAATGAATCTGCGCCAAAACCTTCAACGGTAACTTCTGTTGGGATGTGTGATAAATCTACAGCAACACCTGGTACAACAGGGGCAACATCATAAAGAGATAATTCTGAACCCGCAGGTAATTGGGTTTTGAGTAGAAGGGATAAAGCTTGACCGATACCGCCAGCGGCACCACATACGGTTACTTTCATAAGGGTTCTCCAAGAGATTTATTGTTGAGTATTTACTTTATTTTTTATAGGACAAAGATACAGAATCAAGCCTTAAAATACAAACAATTTTGTCACACTTTTTTAAAGGTTGATATTATACTTAAGTGTTAACTATTTTGTGTGTATAATGATGCTGCTTCGGCATTATCAAAAAATTATTTTACTAGAAACAGAAGAGTCTATGAGCTTACAACAAAAACAAGAAGCATTAGTTAATGCGTTTAAAGACTTGTTAAAACAAGAGCAGTTTGGTTCCCAAGGCGACATTGTCGATGCCCTTAAAAATTTAGGCTTTGATAATATCAGTCAATCAAAAGTATCACGCATGTTGAGCAAATTTGGTGCTGTACGTACCCGTAATGCTCGTCAGGAAATGGTGTACTGTCTACCCGCAGAATTGGGTGTGCCAACGGCAAAGAGTCCTTTAAAACAGCTAGTGTTAGATATTGAAAGTAACGAGGTCATGATCATCGTTCATACAAGCCCTGGGGCAGCTCAGCTGATTGCCCGACTGCTTGACTCATTAAGTAAAAGTGATGGGGTATTGGGCACAATCGCCGGTGATGATACGATCTTTATTGCACCAACCCATATTTCTGAGATTGACCAAACCATTGAAAAATTGAACGTATTATTTCAAAAGATACGCTAAATTTCGAGACAAAATAAAAGGCTTTTAACGCAAGTTAAAAGCCTTTAAATTTTTATACCCTTCAGCCTTTCAGCTTTGCTGTAGTCACTTTACCCAGCACAACATAGTCATACTAACTTTACTTAATCACAGCTTGTTGCTTTCTATCTAATCTGCCAAAGATTGTAAGAAGTCAATTGATGGGGCAAAAAACGCTGCGCCCGTTTCAGCTTGTGTGTACTTTAATAAGTGATCGCTGTGGCCGTGGCCATCGCCTTTGATCATGCTAGAGAGCATCAACTCAAAGTTTTCAGGGGTTTTACAGTAAGATAAAAAGAACAATCCCTGTGTCTTCATATGACCATAAGGCATGCTTTGTCTTAGGATCTCGATAGAATTACCATCGCTGTCTTTCAGATTCGTGCGCTTAGTATGTGCCGTAAGTGCTTTGTCTTCACTCGCGTATTCAATGTCGTCACGTTTGGTTCGCCCGTAAACATCTTCCTGTTGCTTCTCATTAAGGTTTTGCCATAGTGCCATGTTGTGTTTGTAGCGCTGAATATGCAGGTAGCTGCCTTTTACAAAGGCCGCATCATCATCTTCTTTAACTAAAGCGACTTCACGCTTGTGCAAACCTTTAGGGTTTTCAGTACCATCGACAAAACCGGTTAGATCGCGGCCATCAAGAAAACGAAAGCCTTTAACCTGTTCAACCAGTTCAACAGCACCGGCGAGTAATTCACATACTTTTGAACTGACTAGATGATTTACATCGGCACGATCGCTTCTGATCTCGATGAACAGATCAAAATGATTTACCGGGGCAATACGATCATCCGTGCTAAGTTTAGGGAAAGGGCGTAATAGCTTAGGTGTGGCTTGCGGATAGAACTCATGCCAATACTGTGCGCCAATGGCGATAACGCAGTTAAGGTTCGACTCGGAAAATTGGTCGGCATAATGCTCAAACAGCTCTGGCAAACTGGCCAAGGCGCTGCGCAAATAAGCGTTTTTATTATCTAGGACATTAAACAGTAAATAGTAACTGTGTAAATTGGGCTCGGCACAAATGCCAAATTGTTCTCTTGCCATATACTTAATCCATGCTTTTTTAGCTAACTTTAAGGGCTTAGTATAGATTTTTTCTGTTGAAAAGTAACACTATTTTACAATTGTGTGGCAATTAAGGTTGTTGTGCTTTTACGGTAAAACGTTGCTTGTCTTCCCAACGAAGCATGGTCATTTCTCCACCCCAAACACAGCCGGTATCTAAGGCATGCGCATTCGGGTTAGGACATTGACCAAGCAAAGATGCCCAGTGACCAAATACCCATTGATGCTCAATAAGGTTTGGGTTGTTAACATACCAAGGGGTAAAGTGAGGGGTATTTTGTGGAGCATCTTTTTGGTTAAACTCCAAAGAGCCATCGTTAAAACAAAAACGCATGCGGGTGAACGAATTAATGGTAAAGCGGAATTTATCAAGTTCGGTTTTACAATCGTGCCAATTATTGGGTTCATTACCGTACATCAGCTTAAGCCATTTGTTACGAGCGCTCGAAGATATTTTTTGCTGAACCAATGCGGCTTGCTGTAGCGCCTCATTTACATGCCACTGCGGGCTTATGCCAGCATGACTCATAAACGCGTTGGTGTTGGGCAATTGTATGACTAAAGGCATAGAGGCAAGCCAGTCCATTAGCTCAGCCGCATCATCTGCCGCTAGGATGTCATCAATACGATCATTTTTTTTAGCCGCTTTTATGCCGGCGTAGACGGCAAGTAAATGCAAATCATGATTGCCTAAAACCACTTTGGCAGATTCACCTAACTGTTTTACCAAGCGTAAGGTCTTTAGTGAATCCGGCCCGCGAGCCACGAGATCACCGGTAAACCATAATTGATCTTGCGAAGGGGTAAAATTAACTTTATCCATAAGCAAGCGTAATTCGCTATAGCAACCTTGAATGTCGCCAATGAGGTATGTTGCCATAATCGTTCAGTTAATTAAGAATGTTGGGGACAGCCAGTCGAAATACTGGTATTTCGACCCGATACTTTTTGCCTTGCAGATCTTTGAAAGTATAAAACCCTTCCATGGTGCCAATTGGGGTTTTAATGATTGAGCCACTTTGATATTGGTAGCGTTGGCCACTTTGCATAATGGGTTGCTGCCCCACCACACCATCACCTTCGACATTGACTTTATTACCGTCAGAGTCGGTTATTAACCAACTGCGCGACAATAACTGTAGGGTCTTATCGCTGTTATTTTCAATATCGATTTGATAACTAAAAACAAAGCGCTGTTG
Source organism: uncultured Thalassotalea sp. (assembly GCA_947502355.1). GTDB lineage: Bacteria > Pseudomonadota > Gammaproteobacteria > Enterobacterales > Alteromonadaceae > Thalassotalea_A. Next base: position 18,408 of record CANMZP010000029.1, read on the forward strand.
GTATTCGTCTGATTGTTCTTCAATAAAACTGACTTTAGAAGTGACTTTTACAAAATCAGATAAACAATTTAGAACAGCGCTCATGCTGGTTACTCCGCAGGTGGGTTATCAACTAAATAATTGGCAACATCAATATAGTCTTTTAAGCTCAAGTTTTCAGGGCGAAGACCTGGATTAATTCCTATTGATTCGAGTTGTTCAGCGCTGATCAGCTTTTTAAAACTGTTTCGAATCGTTTTACGACGTTGATTAAAGGCTTCACGTGTTACTCGGCTTAACCATTTAACATCTTTAGCAGGGTAACGAATTTCTTTATGTGGTATTAAACGCACAATCGCACTGTCTACTTTTGGTGGCGGCTGGAAGGCTTCTGGGCCAATTTCCATAACTGGCATTACCTGACAGTAGTACTGACACATAATGGACAAACGGCCGTAAGCTTTACTGTTTGGACCCGCAGCCATACGGTTAACCACTTCCTTCTGCAACATAAAGTGCATATCGGTAACGGTGTCTTTAAACGATAGCAAGTGGAAAATAAGCGGGGTCGATATATTGTATGGTAAGTTACCAAAAATACGTAACGGCTGCTCTTTTGCTAGCGTTGAAAAATCAAAATTTAACGCATCGGTTTCGTAAATGGTTAAATGCTTAGCAATAAACGGGTGGTGGCGTAAACGATGGGCTAGGTCTCTGTCGAGCTCTACCACCGAAATGTCGCCAGCACGTTCAATTACCGGCTCGGTTAAGGCTCCGAGACCAGGGCCTATTTCAACCAGATTCTCACCAGTAGATGGATCGATAGCATCAACGATACGGCTAATAACCGCATCGTCGTGTAAGAAGTTTTGGCCAAAACGTTTTTTGGCCTGGTGACCTAAATGACTTTTATTGCTCATTGATGATTTTTAACTAACTCTATTGCGTTATTAAGGGCCGCTCTAAAACTACCAGAGTCGGCTTTGGTTGTTCCTGCCAGTTCGATTGCTGTACCGTGATCAACCGATGTGCGAATAAATGGCAAACCTAAGGTAATATTAACGGACGAACCGAACCCTTTGTATTTTAAGACTGGCAAACCCTGATCATGATACATAGCCAAAACCGCATCAGCATCTTGCAGGTATTTTTCCTGAAAAATGGTATCGGCCGGTAACGGACCAACCAGGTTTATGCCTTCCTTACGTAAACTTTCAAGCGCAGGGCTGATGACGTCAATTTCTTCTCGCCCTAAATGGCCATCCTCACCGGCATGCGGATTTAAACCACATACATAGATTTTTGGTGACTTAATGCCAAATTTGTCCCGTAAGTCTTTATCAAGTATACGTGTAATTTTTTCGATTCGCTCAAAAGTAATGGCTTTTGAAACATAGGCTAATGGGATGTGGGTTGTCATTAGCGAGACTCTTAAGCCTTCCGTCGCCAACATCATTACCACGTCCGTACAATTTGCTTGTTGGGCGAAATACTCTGTATGGCCACTAAACGGCACTCCGGCCTGATTAATTAGGCCTTTATGAACAGGGCCCGTAACGATGGCCTTAAACTCACCGGACATATTGCTTTCGCAAGCCAGACGCAAAGTTTCGACAACATAAGCGCCATTCTCAGGATCCAATTCACCTGGAATTGCTGGCACAGATAAAGGGGTGTGCTTTACCTTAAGTGTGCCTGCTTGATGCGGTTGTGGTGCTTGGCTGCTGTCGTAATCGCTGATTTGCAGCGGTAAATTGAGCAAGCTTGCTCGTTGAGCCAGCATGTGTTTGTCTGCAATCGCGACCAATTGAACCGGCCAGCTTTCCTGCGCAAGTTCAATCAGAATATCCGGACCAACACTTGCCGGTTCGCCCGGTGTAACGGCAATGTTATAAGCCATTAATCAGAGCTCGCATCAAGGATTTCAATGTAGGCTTCATCACGTGATTCTTTTAACCAACGCGCAGCTTCAACGCCAAACTTACGGTTGAACAGCAGTTGGTACGCTCGGTTTGAATCGTTTTCATCCGTGGCATCTTGTATACGCTTACCGGTAAGCTGGGCAATGTGCCAACCAAATGAAGAACGAAATGGTTTCGAGTATTCGTCTATTTCAAGCGACTCTAGTACGGCTTTAAATGCTGGGTCGTAACTGCTTGGATCTGCCCAGCCTAAATCACCACCACGGGCAGACGTAGGGCCTTCAGAATGCTCTTTAGCCAGTTCGGCAAAGTCAGCTTCACCTGCGGCGATGTCATCTAAGAAGCCTTGCAGGATCTTCTCCGCTTTTTCTTCCGATAAAATAATCGACGGCTTAATCAGAATATGACGTGACTTAAGCTCGGTTACTTCAACGGTTTCTTTACCGCGGATATCAAGGATTTTAACGATGTTGAAGCCTAAGCCCGTTCTAACCGGACCGAATACTTCTTCTTTACGTTTGCCGTCGACAAGCTCGGCGAATAGGGTTGGCATTTCGTTAATACCACGCCAACCTAAATCACCACCTTCAAGTGCTGAAGAGGCACCTGACGAGGCAATGGCGATCTTTTTAAAGTCACTGCCATCATTCAATAATTGGATAACTTTTTCTGCGCGACTTTTGGCGTCGTTAATATCATCCTGAGTTGGCTCATCTGGGAAGGCAATCAGAATGTGACCAATGCGATACTCAATATCTTGACTGGTTTGTTCTTTCATTAACTTTAATAGGTTATCAACTTCTTGTGGCGTAATCGAGATACGGCGACGCACACTGGCACGACGTACTTCGTTGATGATCATCTCATTACGGATGCTTTCGCGGTAGCTATCAAAGGCAATGCCGTCGGTAAGTATTTTATCGCGTAATTGATCAACGGACATAGCACCGTTTTGGGCAATAGTTACGATAGCGGCATCTAATTGTTGGTCGGTGATTTGCACGCCCATACGCTCACCTAATTCTAGAATCAGCGTATCGTTGATTAATTTCTCGGTGGCTTGAGTGCGCAAAGCTTTATCTGAAGGTAAGCTTTGGTTTTCACTCAAAGCCTGGCTTTTTACTTGATTGATCAAATTTTGAATTTCAGACTCTAAAACCACGCCTGTGTTAACGATAGCGACAACTTTATCTAACTGAACTTCTTTGGCGATTGAAACATTAGGCAATACTGCACTTGCTAAGCCTGCAACAATCAAGGCAAGTTTTAATACATTTTTCATTAATTTATAAATCTTTGTTAATTACTTAAGAAATAGGGACGTTTGTATCCGAATAAGCCAGATTCTAACATATCATCTATACTAATTGGTTTTTGTTTTCCACCCAACCCTTTTAAAACGAACTGTAACATAAATCCACTGTCAAATTCATCGCGATCTTCATTGAAAGTATCTTGATCGTATAAATTAGTGTTTATATTGCGTTCATAGGTTAAACGAACGGCCCAACAACAACTTTCATATTGTAATCCAGCATAACTTTCCAATGATCGCTCACGGGTCAAATCACGAGTATAGCGTCCGACAAATTGCCAATCTTTGTTGATTGGAAAACTTCCCAACGCACTAATTTGCTCGATGTCAGTTTCGGCCAAGCCACTAATATAGCGATGGCTTAATTGGAACAAATTACGATCGTCGTGGCGATAATTAATATTTATCTGACTTTTATCGGTTTCCTCTTTTTTGGTGTCGTACTGTAAATCCCCTTCAAATTGCCAGCGTTGCGCAAGCTGAATAAATACATCAGCGGCTAGTGAAGAGCTGTCTTCGCGATCACCGTCTTCATTAAAGGAGATGTTGGTGTCATTAAGGTAAAGTATACGACCCACACTTAAATGGAAAAGTTCCTTATTTTCTTTATTTAAAAATCGGGTGGTGGCACCCAAAGATAATTGATTGGCTTCGGCAATGCGATCGACCGAGCTAAACCGACGATCACGGAATAAGCCATCAAAGTCATCTTGCAACGGAGACGTGTCGTAAACAAATATATCATCTTGGTTTTTATCAGGAATGTAGAGGTATTGAACTTGCGGTTCAAGGGTTTGCGTCATCCCTTTAAACAGTAAGTTCGTATCTCGGTCGAAATTTAAACCGGTATGCAGGCGAAACTTAGGTAAGGTGCGATCGACATCTTCTTCAAGATGGACATCTTGATTGCCTAGACTGCTTAAATAAATATTGTCGATATCATGCTGTTTATAGATGGTATGGAGAATACTCATCTCAGAATTAATAAACCAACCCGGTTGTGAATAAGGTAGGTCAAACCCTGCTTCAAGATGCAGTCTGTCCGCCGTAGGTAGTCGCTCATCTGAAATATCAAAGTGAGTATATTCGGCATACATATTGAAAGCGCTATTGTAAAAACCCAATGGCTGATACGAATTAAACTCAATTTGCGGCAAGGTTTCGTAACTGTCCGTGCGATCGCCAAGTACCTCAAAGTCTTGCAATTTGAAGGTGACATCCCAAAAATCACTGAAATACGATAACTCACCCAAGCGCCATAAATAGGCATCGGATTCATTAAACTGATCACTGTCAAAATCCACCAAGTAGTTATCATCACTGATGTCACTCCAATCAATGTGGATTCGATAGTTTTCTGCAAAAGACCCTATGTGTTGAAATCGTGTCAGGTAGCGAGAATCGTTACTGGTGATCTCTTTATCTTCATCTAGGTATTCAATATTTAACTGTGAGAATTGTTGATCGAATAAATACCGGAACTCTGTTTGCAATTGCGTGCCACGTTTAGACATATAATACGGAGTAATGGTCGCATCAAAGTTTGGGGCGATGTTCCAGTAAAATGGCAGCATGAATTCAAAGCCATGACTGTTTGAGCTGGAAATACTTGGGTACAAAAAGCCCGTCTTACGTTCGTCGGTTAACGGAAAGTTGAAATAAGGCAAGTAAAATACCGGTATGTCTTTTACCCTAAAAACACTGTTCCAGGCTTCACCTTCATTTTGTTCGCTCGATAAATTGATTTCACTGGCGGAAATTTCCCAATCGGGTTCGTCATCTATACAGGAGGTATACGTTGACCCCGATAAAATAACCCCTTGGCGACTGATTTTTAACTCATCGGCAGAGCCCTTACCTGGTGCTTCATTTAAACGGTATTTACTGCCTTGCATGACGACCTGCTTGCGCAGGTTATTGCCAGTGAGGTTTTGTGCATCTATGGTAATGGTTGGATTTTGAAAGCGTGTTTGTCCTTTACTTTCAATGCTGCCATCTACCCGATCCACACGAATTTCATCCGCTTGCACTTTATTTTCTTGGCTAGATAGCTTTACTGCACCAATAAAACGGGTATTTCTGTCTTTATCGATAATCGTTTTTTTCGATTCGATTTGAATGTCGTCAAAACCAATTTCTTGTGGATTATCGAGGCGAATATACTCTGGGGGGACAACCTGACATTGACTGTTTTCTGTTATTGGTGTGTCTTCTTGGGCAGCTAAAGCGGCATTGCTTAGCAAACAGCAAGTGATCAATATATTTCTTTGGGAAAAGGGCATGTATATTCCACGTTATAAATGCAATTTTAAAAAGGTAGCAGAGGTAGTCGGGCAGGCCGGAAGAACCAAAATATCTGATACCGTAAATTATTATTCATTAAGTTTAACAAACTTTAAAAATTAAGTATTTAAAATCGCCTGTAAATTTATAAAAAATCAGCATAAATTCATAAACTTTCTATCAATTTAGAAATAATACACCGATAGAATTTGCTTTCATCAATGATTTCGTTATATTGGCTTTGACAGCACGTCTTAAAAGAATGTGCTTGGCATCCAGTTTTCATTCATGTTCTATCAGGTAAGGTTTTTATGCGCATTTGGGGTAAGGTTTTTGGGTTTTTACTTGGCTTTTTGGCAGGTAACTTATTCGGAGCGCTGTTTGGCTTATGGCTTGGTCATAAATTTGACCGAGGTTTGGGCTTTGATTTTAATACCCTAAATCAAGAATCCGATGCCAAGCGCCAACAAGATTTTTTTATCTCTACCTTCTCTGTTATGGGCCACATTACCAAGGCCAGCGGCCGAGTAACGGAAGATGAAATCGCCTTTGCTAGGCACGCCATGAAAAAGTGGGGCTTAAACCAGGAAATGGTACGCTTAGCCCAGCAAGCATTTAGTGATGGCAAACGTGGTGACTTTGATTTAAGCAAACAACTTAAGTTATTAAAGCGTTCTTGTTTTGCCCGACATGATTTGCTGCAAATGTTTGTGGAAATTCAAATTCAGGCAGCATTTGCCGATGGTGAACTGCACCCGAAAGAGCGCAAAATACTGCACACGATTGCCCGCAACTTTGGTTTATCAAGTCGCGAGCTGGATATGCTGCTCGACCGTATTCAGGCCGGTGAACAATTTCATCAACAAGGTCAGGCAAGCACCCCGCAACAGGCTAAACAGAATCTGGCCAATGCCTATAAAATTTTAGGCGTAAACCAACAAACCGAAGCTCGTGAAATCAAGCGCGCATATCGCAAATTAATGGCGCAACATCATCCGGATAAGTTGGTGGCAAAAGGGTTACCACCAGAGCTGATGGAAGAAGCCAAACAGAAGACTCAAGATATTCAAGCCGCCTATGAACTCATTATGGCGCAACCTTAAAGTTTGGTGAATTCACATGGCGCATGAAATTGCATTTTCTCACCCGTAACCGGATGATAAATGGCAAGATAATGTGCATGCAGTTGTAAGCGCTTACTCATCTTAAGTGCCTTGTCATGGGCGTAAAGCCTGTCGCCAAGGATAGGGTGCCCCAGTGATAGCATATGCACACGTAGTTGATGCGAACGACCGGTAATAGGAATAAGCTTTAGCAAGGTTGACCTTGCTTCTCGCGCCAACACTTCATATTTGGTTAAGGCCTTTTTGCCCCGTTCATGACATACCATTTGCTTTGGTCGGTTTGGCCAGTCACAAATAAGCGGTAAGTTGACTTCGCCGCTATCATCTTTCACCTCACCAAATACTCTGGACAAATAAAACTTTTCGGTTTTACGCTGTTCGAACTGACGGCTAATGGCGACATGACTGGCTTTATTTAGCGCCATAATGATCACCCCTGAGGTGGCCATATCAAGGCGATGAACGATGGTCGCCGTTGGTAGAACCCGGCACACCCGAGTTTGCAAGCAGTCTTGATGTTCAGGCAAGCGACCGGTTACAGTTAACAGGCCACTGGGTTTATTAAGCACGACGATGTCGTTATCTTGATAAATAACCTCAAGATAAGGCGACATCGGTGGTTGATAGACAAAGTCTGGGTTTGCACTCATGCCGTTTAACTGCTTACAACAATTAAGCGAATGGCTTCAAACTTCACTTGTGCATTGCCAATAAAGTGCTTTAACTCTTGCTGCTGGTGCGTTAAAAAGTCCAGTTCCGATTGACGCACGTTTGGATTAATTTTGGCTAGGGCGCTTAAACGCTCAAATTCTTCATTTAAGTTACTGTCCATTTTCTCTAACGCCTGTGTTTGCAGAGCAGAGATCTGTTTCTGACAATGTACTTCGGCCTTTTCAACCAGTGCAGGTACCATGGATTTCAAGGCTTTTACCAATTGCAATCCAGTTTGTTTTTTCACTGGGGTCAGTTGGTTATCGAGTACCGCTTCACCTACTTTATCGGATAAGTTGTTGCCATTTTTATCCAATAGAATACGAATTGGGGTGGTAGGTAAAAATCGACCTAGTTGCAATTCACTCGGCGCCATGGCTTCAAGCGTAAAGATACACTCAACAAAGAATGTGCCAACAGGTAAAGCAGGGTTTTTTAAGATACCAATGCTGGCATTACCGATTTCATCGCTTAAGATCAAGTCCATTGAACCACGCACCATAGGGTGATCCCAGGTCAGTAATTGATAGTCTTCGTTGCTTAATGCCGTTGGACGGTCGAACGTTATGGTTGCGCCGCTTTCTGGCAAACAAGGGAAATTCGGCGTTAACATATGCTCACTCGGGTTAAGGGCAATGGCGTTATCGGCACGATCATCCTGATTCAACCCAAAGGTATCAAATACTGAAAACATATAAAGGGCCAAATCGGTTTGGTTATCCTGCTCTTCAATCGATTCAACCAACTGCTGTGCTTTACCTTGACCCGAGGAATGCAATTCCAATAATTTATCTCGCCCTTGTTCTAGTTCGGCTTTAATTTTTAGGTGCAATTCATGCGATGAAGAAATGATATTCTCGATGGCTTGATCTGACCATAAACCTTGCAGGGCCGTTTGCATAATAGCATCACCAAAGGCATCAAAAACCGCACGTGCGGTGACACAAGTGTGTTCAAACGCTTGCATGCCTTGGTCAAACCAGTTCAATAATAATGACTGTGGAGAGTTGCTAAAATAAGGCACATGCAAATTGATCACCTGAGTTTGTCCTATACGGTCAAGGCGGCCAATCCGTTGCTCTAATAAATCTGGATTTTGCGGTAAATCGAATAATACCAAATGATGGGCAAACTGGAAGTTTCGTCCTTCTGAGCCAATTTCAGAACAAAGCAGTACTTGCGCACTGTCTTCTTCTTGCGCGAAATAAGCTGCGGCTTTGTCACGTTCAAAAATGCTCATACCTTCATGGAATACCGCCGCACGAATTCCTTCTTTAACCCTTAGGGCTTCCTCTAAATCTTTTGCCGTTTGCGCGTGGGCACATATCACCAATACTTTTTCATTACCCAATTCGGTTAATAGGTTGATTAAAAACTCGACCCTTGGGTCAAAATCAAACCATGACTGACTTTGATGATCTAAATGATACATACGCTCAGGGGTGAAGATGAGTTTGCTTACCTTAGACTCGGCAAGTTGGCTGTAATCATCGCTTAAAATATAGCGCTGCATATTGTCTTCATAGGCTTCTGGAAGGGCTAAGGCTGTTGGCAGAAGTTTGCGCTCAGGAAAACCTTTAATGGTGTTGCGAGAGTTTCTAAATAAAATACGCCCCGTGCCATGACGGTCTAATAACTGGCTTAATAATTCGCTGCGAGCTTGACCTTGCGTTGCTTCATCACTGGCATTGAGTTGAGTAAGAAGCGTGCTTATGTCCGTTTCTTGCAGCATGTCCGTTAATGTTTTTTGCTGTGCTTGTGTTAATGGCTCGGTCGCCAATATGGCGTTCGCGGCATCGGCTACCTGACCATAGCTCTCTTCTTCTTTGATAAATTCCTGATAATTAAAGAAGCGGTTTTTATCGAGTAAGCGCAAACGCGCAAAATGACTTTCATGACCAAGTTGGTCTGGTGTGGCGGTTAATAGTAAGACACCCGGAATTTCTTCTGCCAAAATATCAATACATTGGTATTCAATGCTCGGATCTTCTGCCGACCAAGATAAGTGGTGTGCTTCATCAACCACTAAAAGATCCCACTCTTCATTGGCGATGTTTTCAAATTGGTCGGGATTGTTGGCCAAAAAGTCGAGATTAACCAAGACCAACTGTTCGCTTGAGAATGGGTTTTCACCTTCCTCATACTGTTGGCAACGCTCTTCATCAAAAATACTAAAGCGGAGGTTAAATCGGCGCAGCATTTCCACCAACCATTGGTGCATTAAAGACTCAGGTACCGAAATAAGCACACGTTTGGCGCGACCAGATACCAATTGTTGGTGAATGATCAAACCGGCTTCAATGGTTTTACCAAGGCCAACCTCATCGGCTAGCAATACGCGAGGGGCGAAACGTTTACCGACTTCTTCGGCAATATAAAGCTGGTGAGGGATCAGGCTAACGCGTCCACCGGATAAACCCGACAGTGGTGACTGTTGTTGTTGATATTGGTAGCTCAACGATTTCTTGCGCAGTTGGTACCAATCCAAACGGTCAAACTGACCGTTTAACAAACGGTCGTGAGGTTTATTAAATTTAATAAAGTGATCAAGCAACATCTCTTTTAAGGTGACTGTTTCACTCGTATCAACACGTTCACCAATATAGGTATACAGATTGTTTTCAAAGTTTACGTCGGTTATGGTAATAGAAAAACCTTCATGTGAAGGCACGACATCGCCAATATTAAAGCTCACTCGGGTCAACGGTGCGTCTTTCATTGAATATTGGCGGGATTCGCCTGTGGCCGTAAATAATATGGTTACAAACCGACCTTCTACGGCGACCACGGTACCTAAACCTTGATCTGATTCACTATCACTTATCCAGCGTTGGCCAAGAAAAAAAGACATTAACAAACTCCAAAAACGAGGGGGTCTAAAAAAGGGACGCTATGTTACCGATTTATATGGCAATATTCATTAAGAAATTAATAAAAAGTTGATTAAGCCCTTACTAGAGCTCTAGCCAAGCATTTCGGTACGAACATATCGGAAATGTTATATGACCCACATAAAGATAAATTAACTATTAAGGATAGAATCATTCACTCCTTATTGCTTAATTATGTCATTAAATAATCGCGTAATTTGCTTGCTAGTTTGTATTGGCCGTGTCACAGTAAAGTTGTTAATGTTTTGTAATGAGTGTTTGCTGTGTTTGCAAGGATTAACAATCAGGTCAATAAACTAATAATAAATTTGGCGTATACAGGAAGCATTGATTCAAGCTTTAAACGGTAAAGATTAGCCAACCTTGCCCTCTGTCTTTTACCTTTGTGTTTTTTGCGTTTGTCTCGGTGTGTTTTCTGATTCGTTCTCTGATAGTGAGGTACGCAATGAATGATGACAGCACAATCTATGTTTTAGACACCAATATTCTTCTCCATGAACCTTTCGCCTTTCTTTCTTTTCAAGAACATGATGTCGTGATCCCTATGACGGTCCTTGAAGAGCTTGACAGCATAAAAGATCGTAATAAAGATGTCAGTCGTGATGCCCGTGTTGCAATTCGAGCCTTGGAAGATTTACTTTCAGATGCCAGTCCTGAACAGGTGTTGGCGGGGGTTAAGCTTCCAAATAGTACGGAGTCACAAATTGAACCCGGTCACTTATCGATTTTTAATGATTTTGCCCTAGAGCAAGATGTTGCGGGCTTGTCAAAAAATGAAAATGACAACCGTATTATTAGTACTGCCCTACATTTACAAAACACCGTAACCGATAAAAAAGTGGTCTTGGTTACTAAAGACATCAACATGCGCCTAAAAGGTAAAGGCGCAGGCCTTAACTATGTTGAAGATTATCGAACCGATCAGCTTGTTGATGATATTAAATTTCTTACCAAAGGCTATCATCAGTTTAGTGGTGACTTCTGGGAAAACGTTACCGATTGCGAGAGCAAAACCACCGGACGATATACTCAGCATCTAATCGATAAAACCCTTGTTCCAAGTGCGTTTATTAATGAGTACCTTATCGATGAAAATAAAACGTTTGCCGGTAAAATCGTCGACATCGAAAATGATAAAATGGCCATACAAGATTTAGGCTTTGAACGATTAATGGGACGTAATGCCTGGGGGATTCACCCCAAGAATATCTATCAAGGTATGGCTATGGATGCTTTGCTGGATGAGGACATCGATTTGGTGATTTTAACCGGGCCTGCCGGTTGTGGTAAAACATTATTAGCGTTGGCGTCTGCTTTGGAACTTGTGGTTGAACGTGGCGCCTATGATAAAGTGATTGTCACTCGCTCAACACCGGAAATTGCCGAGTCGATTGGTTTTTTACCCGGCACCGAAGAAGAAAAAATGGCGCCATGGTTAGCGGCTATAACGGACTCACTCGAAGTTTTGCATAAACATGATGAGAGCATGAGTGGCAGCCTAAACTACATAATGGAGAAAGCCAATATTCAGTTTAAGTCGGTTAACTTTATGCGCGGACGAAGTATTCAAAATGCTATTGTGATCCTCGATGAATGCCAAAATCTCACCGCAGCACAGCTTAAAACCATCATTACCCGTTGTGGTGAGGGCACTAAGCTTATTTGTTCGGGTAACCTCGCTCAGATTGACAGCAACTACTTAACGGCACTCACATCGGGTTTGACCTATATAGTCGAACGATTCAAAACCTTTCCTGGCAGCACCACCATTAATTTAAACGGCGTGGTTAGAAGTTCGTTAGCTTCTTTTGCAGAAGAAAACCTGTAATACGTCAATATAAAACCCCCCACCTTCATAAAGGCCACTCATTCAGTGGTCTTTATTTTTTTGTAAATAGATCTTTACTGATTTGTCAGGATGTTGCATTATTAATTAAAACAAGCGTTTTAATTGATGGTTTTAATGGGGTGTTTAATAACGCAGTTGATGATTTTCATTCATATCATCAATGTTATTAAACAAGTGAACATCTAAAAATAATAATATAGAAATTTAATGGAGTTAACGTGGCAGATTACAAAGTCGATTTAAAAGATATGAACTTTTTGTTGTTTGAAGTTTTTGAAACGGAAGAGTTCTGGGCAAAATCAGATTATTTATCCGAGATGATTGAGCGCGATACCGCGCAGGCCATCTTGCAGGAATGTGGAAAAATTTGTGAGCAAGCCATCGCGCCTATTTCACGTGAGGGTGATGAAGTTGGTGTGTCATGGGATCAAGGTGAGGTAACAACAGCACCAGGTTACAAAGACGCTTACACTACCTATGCCGAAGGTGGCTGGGTTGGACTTGGTGGTAACGTAGATTATGGCGGCATGGGGATGCCGAAAATGATCACCGCTTTACAAGAGGAAATGGTCTGTGGTGCAGATATGTCGTTTTCTCTGTACCCAGGTTTAACAGCTGGTGCGGCATTATCGCTAGCAAAACATGGTAGTGATGAATTAAAAGAAACTTACCTACCTAAGATGTATGCTGGTGAGTGGGCTGGTAGTATGTGTTTAACGGAAGCGCATTCGGGCACGGATTTAGGGTTAATTCGTACCAAGGCTGTACCGAACGATAACGGCAGTTACGATATCTCTGGCAGTAAGATATTTATTACCGGTGGCGAGCACGACCTGACGGAAAATATCATTCATTTAGTGCTTGCTAAATTACCTGACGCACCAGCTGGGTCTCGTGGTATTTCATTATTTTTAGTGCCTAAGTTCAAAGTGAACAGTGATGGTAGCCTAGGTGATAAGAATGGCGTAGCGTGTGGCAGTATTGAACACAAAATGGGCTTAAATGCTTCCGCTACCTGTGTCTTAAACTTTGATGAGGCAGAAGGTTACTTGGTGGGTGAGGTAAATAAGGGACTTGCCTGTATGTTCACTATGATGAATTTTGAGCGTATTGGTGTTGGTATCCAAGGGCTAGGTGCCGGCGTGCGTTCCTATCAGAATGCCTTAGAGTATGCTAAAGACCGTCTGCAAAGCCGTAGTCTATCGGGGGCAAAATCACCGGAGAAACCAGCCGATAGTCTAATGGTTCACGGTGATGTACGCCGAATGCTGCTTTCTATGAAAGCCTTGAACGAAGGCAACCGTGCATTAGCGCTTTATATCTCTAAACAATTAGATATGAGTACCTACTTAGAAGGTGAAGAGGGTTCAAAAGGGGAAGCGCTTACGGCATTAATGACACCATTAGCCAAAGCATTCTTCAGCGATATTGGCATGGAAAACACCATTGCGGGTCAACAAGTTTTTGGTGGTCATGGCTATATTCGTGAGTGGGGACAAGAGCAACTTGTTCGTGATACTCGTATCTCTCAAATTTATGAAGGTACCAATGGCGTGCAAGCTATGGACTTGATTGGTCGTAAAGTCGCGGCAAATCGCGGTGCTTATATGCAAATTTTTATTGATGAAGTTTTAGCGTTTGCTAAAGAGAATCAAGATGACAACATGCAAGAGTTCATCAGTCCATTAATCGAAGCCGTTTCGGACTTAGGCGAACTTACCAAAGCCATTTTAGTTGAAGCAAATAAGAATCCTGAAGAGCTTGGCTCTGCAGCTTGTGATTACTTGCATGTATTTGGTTACACAGCCGTGGCGTATATGTGGGCTAAAATGGCAAAAGTGGCATTGACTAAAGATGACACTGACCCGTTTTATGAAGCAAAATTACATACAGCACGCTATTACTTTGCTCGTTTATTACCTCGTCGCCTGTCTTTACAAGCGTCGGCATTAAGTGGTGCACAACACCTCTTTAATTTACAGGATGAGTTGTTCTAATTAACGGAATCCCATAGCCGTAAAGCATTTAAGCCAGAGAGGTTGATTTCAATTTCTCTGGCTTTTTTATCTGATTGACCATAGTGTCGATAAAGATAAGGCAAGAAATTATTCAGATCCCTATTTCTTAAAAAGTAAGGATACAACCTAATTTTGTTTCAGAAAGGTGCGCTTCTTTGATATCAATCAAAAGATTTATCGCTGCGTTACAAATGTAAACAGTTTTGCTTGTCATAAGTTATTAGTATTCTTTATAATTCGACTCGCGTCTAACAAGCAGAACTAAATTATACTTAGTTATATTCAGAGCAAATCATCATGAATAAAGAATCGCAACCTTATAGTGAATTTTCTACGATAATGATCGTAGAGGATGATCGTGTCCTGTCTTCATTGATTAAAAATTATCTTGAGAAGTCTACTTACGTTGTTCATCAGGTTTACCGAGGTGATCAGGCATTGCGTAGTCAAATTAAGATCCAGCCAGATCTGGTCATTCTGGATATCAGCTTACCAGGAAAAGATGGGTATAAGGTGTGTCATGAATTACGTACTACATATCAAGGACCAATCCTGTTTTTAACCTCGCATGACAGCGAAGCCGAGCACTTAGCAGCCTTTAACGTTGGTGCGGATGACTTTATGGTTAAACCGGTAAGTCCTAAGCTATTAAGCGTGCATGTCGAAGCATTATTAAGACGCTCTAAAGAAAAAACAGGCCAACAAGCCCGCAATAAAGTAACGGTTGGCGAAATAACCGTAACCTTAAGTGAGCAAAAATGCGAAGTTAACGGTCGCGTTATTTCATTGAGTGTCTTTGAATTTGAACTATTAACCTTATTAATGTTCAATGCCGGTAAAGTCCTTACCCGAGATGATATTTACAAATTATTATTGGGCCGTGAATACGATGGTTCAGAGCGCTCTGTGGATGTACGTTTATCTCGCTTAAGAGAAAAATTGATTTCACAAGGTGTGGTAAATACTCAAATCAAAACCATCTGGGGTAAAGGTTACCTGATGGCTGACAGCTCAAATGATTAGTGAGTAAGTCGAAAAGCATTCTAAAATCCCGCACCTGTTGCGGGATTTTTTTTGGGTGATTAAATATTATCACTGTATGCGCTTATTTTTAATCACAGTATGCGACTGGAGATTCCGGATATTTATTATCAGAAGCTCGCTAGGGCTCCCTTTGACAATAAATTCCAGAATGACGGTTTAATTAAATTAAGTTTACCTGCACCGTCACAGATAGAAAAGCTTCATCCATGGCACCACGGCATTAGTGCTTCCATGCACGTCACCGTTCTTTGCCATCCATGGCACCACGGCATTAGTGCTTCCATGCACGTCACAGAGGAAATACGCTCATCCATGAGCAACCTCTGCATTAGTGCTTCCATGCACGTCTGAGGAGCGACAGCGAGCTCAAGGCCGGCTAAAGTTAAATGTGCATATTTCTATGGCTCCACTGAACGAGAAAGGCACTCCTTAATTGACCGTATTAAAAAACGCACAAAAAAAAGCGATGACCAAGGTCATCGCTTTCATGTTTAACTTGCTAACTAAACTTTAGCTTAGAAGCTGTAAGTTGTACTTAGGTAGAAGTTACGGCCGATTGTGTCGTATACTTCTGGTACGGTACCCATGTCGCTACCGTTATCAACTTCTTCTGGTTCTTCATCAAGTAAGTTTTGAACACCCGCGTTAACCATCCAACCGTCTTTCAGGTAGTAAGATGCTGAAACATTGTGGTACATAATAGCGTCTGTTGAGAACTCTTCGCCCCAAGCAGTACCGTCCATGCCATCGATGTATTGACCGATGTATTGAACGCTTAATTCGTCAGTGATGTCAGCATTAACGGTAATCGTTGATTTTAACTCAGCGTAAGCACCGTAGTTACCATCGATAGTACCAGTGTAGTCTTCACCATCTTCAGTAAAGTCTAATAGATAGGTTGTATCAACAGCTACACGGAAATTATCACCTGAATAAGTAACGTTCCAGTCAACACCTTCAGTCTCTTGTGTACCAACGTTAGTTAACTGTGACGTTAAGTTCGTTAAGTCACCTTCAGGTGTAATGTTGATGTTCTCACAAGATTCCATGTCACCAGCGTAACAAGCGTTCATTTCAGATTGAACGTTTAAACGGCTTATAGCGTCTTCGATGTCAAACTTCCAGTAATCTACTGTTGTAGATACTGAGTCCGTTGCATCCCAAACGATACCGAACGTGAATGAGTCACTTTCTTCTGGTTGTAAGTCTTCATCACCTGTGTAGTTTACAAGGATTTGTGGATCTGGTTCGTTGCCCCACGGGTCAGTTAGGTAGTCGTATGAACCTGAGTTTCCAGAGAATAACTCTGAAACACTTGGCGCACGGAAACCTGTTGCAACAACAGAGCGGAACATTAAGTCATCGTTTACTGTGTAAGTAGCACCTAATTTCCAAGTCGTGGCGTTACCGAACGTTGAGTAGTTATCGTAACGAATAGCCGCTTCTGCTGCTAAGCTGTCAGTGATAGGTACAGAGAATTCAGCAAAACCAGAGAATACGCTGTAATCGCCATCTGTAGGGTCTTGTTGCGCTGCTGTGCTTTCACCTGCTTGAGTTACTTCATCTGGCGTGTAAAATGCCGACTCGTAACGATTTTCAATACCGAACGCGTAACCGATGTCACTATCCGTAAGACCTGAGTAGTTCATCGCTATCGTGAACTGCTCGTTACCACCTTCGTTGTTTTCAGTGTAGATAACACCTTCATCAACTAAAAAGTCACGGTCAAGTTCGTCACCAGAGAAGTATAAGTCTTGGTTGTCGTAGATGCTTTGCGTCATGTTGCCAGCGTGAATAGAGTTTTTCACAGAGTCTTTTGAGTCGTTACGACCGTAAGTTGCTGACATTTCCCATGTATCATCGTTGTCTAGGTAACCTTTTAAGCCAGCTGAAATACGGTATGTATCCGTTTCTTGAGCGTAAATACGAGGACCCGCTTCAACCATACGACGACGGTAGTTTAATGTATCACCGTAACTGTCATCGAATTGGTCGTTCCACTCGTCATCAAGTTCGCTGCGGTCTAAATCAAGGTTGGCCGGTTGTGGTGCCATTTGCTGTTCTGAGTCACGGTATGTGTACATTGCATCCAATGAAAACTCGGTATCTGACGCAATTTCTTTGTTGAATGACGTAAAGAAGCTGTATAGTTTGCTTGGTGTTTGTGCATAACTGCTGGTAGTGTAATCGTAACCTTCAGTACGCTCTTTAAAGCCACCTTCACCATCTGGCACCATGCCGCCTAAGCTTCCGCCTGGAACAAATGATGATTGACCTGGTTCAGTGAAATCACGGTCTGACTGGATAACGTCACCACGGTCTGAGAATTGGAAACCAACAACTAGGTTACCGTCGGCAACTTCGGTGCCGTGTAAAACGCTGAAACCTTTTGACGTACCGTCACCTTTATCGGTTTGGCTGCCGTCGGCAGTAATTTCGGTACCTTCGAAATCTTTCTTAGTAATGATGTTTACAACACCTGCAATGGCATCAGAACCGTAAACAGCAGACGCTCCATCTTTTAAGATTTCAATTGATTTGATCATCGCAACAGGAATGGTGTTCAAATCTACTGATGCATCGGCACCCGTACCTGAAGATACCATACGACGACCATTTAAAAGTACAAGTGTACGTTGGTCACCCATACCGCGAAGGTTGATTGTCGCTTTACCGCCTGAACCGTTGTTTGATGAAGCACCCATGCTCACACCCGCTGCAGATGGTTGAACTGCTAAAACTTCTTGTACGGAAGTGAAACCGCCTTTAGCGATACTTTCTGCTGAGATAACAGTTACAGGTGAAGCAGTTTCCATATCGGTACGGGTAATACGAGAACCGGTAACTTCGATACGTTCTACGTCTGCTAAACCTTCTTCAGCGAATGCTGAGGTTGCGGCAACTGATGTTGTTAAACTCAACATCATTGCACTGGCAATATAATTCTTCTTAAACACTTTAACTCCACTTTTATTAATGATGAGCTGTTATTTTTATTAGGGTGCTCGATTTATAGCGGACAATATTAAAAGCATACCCTTAGTAATTAGAATGGGCTGTAACAGTTGGTCTAGATCTGTTTATTTAAAGTTAAATGCAGGGCTGATTCACGCAGTTGAGTAAATATTCCAAACGAGGGTTAAGTTGTTAATATCAATATTTACAATCGCATAGAGCTTTTTTTAAACGCGTGTTTTAGGTGTTTGTGGATTGATGTTTTTTTAACAAGTTGGTTTAGGGAAAGGCAATTCGACTGAAATTATACAGTCAAATTACAAAAAAAAACCGAATGTTAACATTCGGTTTTCAATAAATTACGCTGAAATTTTTTTTGGCACGTTATATGCGTTTAAATTTGCCTAAATTGTTTTTAAGAGGAGTTGTAAGCAGTCCTTAATAAGTTGGTTTTACGTGATGTTTGCCAACCGCTTCAGCAATTTCTTTTGGCATATACTCTTCATCATGCTTGGCAAGCACTTCTGAAGCTTCGATGGTATCAAACTCGGTGAGTGTCCCTTGAGCGACAATGCCCTGACCTTCACGAAACAGATCGGGCAAAATACCGTCATATTTAACCGTGATAAGTGGTCCTGTATCAACCAGTTGGAACTGAACCTTCAAGTTGTCTGGGTCGCGCTTTACGGTACCGGGTACCACCAAACCACCAACACGTATGCGTTGGCCCACTTTGGGAGTCAGACCGCTGTCTGCTTTGCCTTGAATAACTTCACTTGGGGTAAAGAATAAATCGATATTTTGGCTTAACGCATAAAGGGATAAACCCGCAACAACCGAAACACCAGCTAGGATCGACGAAATGACCGTTAACCTTTTTTTACGACGTGGATTCATAATAACTTCTAACCTTTATTCTCTTGGGTTGTATTGAACTGATCTGTATTGACTGTCTCAGGGTTGACTTGCTCTTGTTTAATCTTGCCTGAGTTTTGTTTCGCTACTTGTTTAAGTTTAGCTTCTCTTTTTAGTCGTTGGCTAATTTTTGCAAATAACTGCTTTTCTTTACGTTTGCTGTTAATAACCAGAATGATTAAAAGCGCCGCTGTAAAGCCATAAGATAACCATACGTAAAAACCATAACCGCCCATATGAAGGAATTCGGCAAATGAATTAAATGACATTAGTTAGCCTCCTTTTCCATGGCCAGGGCTTTAACCCATGGGCGCATTGAGTTGCGTGCAATGATTTCTGCTTTAAAGCGAATACAAATAAGCGATGCCACCATAAAAGCAAAGCCAAAGAAGCTAATGGCAAATGGGATGAGCATATCGGTAGACATTGATGGTTTATCAAATTTAGAAATGGTTGCCCCCTGATGCAAGGTATTCCACCATTCGACTGAATAGTGAATGATTGGTAAGTTGATTACCCCAACTAGCGCTAAAACACTGGCCGCTTTACCTGCAAGTTCTTTATCTTCAAAAGCGTTGTGTAAGGCAATGACACCTAAATATAAAAATAGCAGGATAAGCTCTGAGGTAAGGCGTGCATCCCAAACCCACCAGGTACCCCACATAGGTTTACCCCAAGCGGCACCCGTAAATAGAGCAATGGCCGTAAAGGTCGCCCCAACAGGAGCCATTGCCGCAATCGATGTTTCAGTTAGTTTCATCTGCCAAACAAGCGCACATAATGCTGAGATGGCCATGCCCAGGTAAATCCCCATCGACAACATTGCAGAAGGGACGTGTATGTAGAAAATACGGACACTTTCGCCTTGTTGATAATCGGGTGGTGAAAAAACAAGACTCATTGCTAAGCCTATGGTCAGCAAGATGGCACTGATGCCAGCGAACCAAGGAGTTAATGTTCCACAGAGATTATAGGTTGTCTGAGGATTTGAATAAGGGTGTAACCATTTCCACATGTTAATTTATACTCACTTTTAATGCTGAGCCCACGGCAAAAGGGGCCAGAGTTAAAGAACCAACAAAAATTGCCCCTATGATAGCAAGTTGTCCATCATAAGGTAAATTCATACTTGCGGCATCGATTGCACTGGTGGCAAAAATCAATACCGGAATATACAAAGGTAAAATTAAAAGGCTTAATAAAACGCCGCCCTTTTTAATACCAACGGTTAGGGCGACACCGATGGCGCCTAACAGGCTTAATACTGGGGTGCCAATAAGCAAGGTTAACATAAGAGCCAAATAGCTGTCTTGGTGTAGATTCAATAAGACACCTAATAACGGAGCGATGATGATAAGAGGCAAGCCTGTAATTATCCAATGCGCGGTTATTTTTGCCAACACCAGAACAAAGGTGGGGCAAGGGCTAAGCAATAATTGCTCAAGCGAGCCGTCGGCATGGTCATTCTTAAATAAACGCTCTAATGAAAGCAGGGTGGCTAATAGGGCCGCTACCCAAATGATCCCCGGTGCTATTTTCATTAGGGTATTGGCTTCTGGACCGATACCTAATGGAAAAAGCGAAACGGTGATGATAAAAAACAGTAATGGATTGAAAATATCATCACGATGGCGGATCGCAATGGTAAGGTCTCTGACCAATATCGTTTTAAATGCCTTACGATAAGTTAATTGCATCAGTATCTCTAAATAAATTGGTGGGTTAAGACAATTTTGTGAAAATTGCTGCTTTTTAATGATAAGTCCTGATGAGTCGTCAAGATCACCGCACCACCATGTTCAGCATGTTGCAAAAATAAGTCTTCGAGTTTTTTAACCCCAGCTTTATCAATGGCCGTAAAAGGTTCGTCGAGGATCCAAATTTTACTTTTGCTTTGCCATAAACGCGCTAAGGCGATACGGCGATGCTGGCCAGCACTAAGATGAGAGGCTAAAGCATCTTCAAAACCATATAAGCTGACTTCACTTAAGGTCTCTTCTGCGACCGAGGCGTCTAAGCCATGCATGGTTAAATAAAACTGCAAATTTTCTTCGCTGCTCATTTCGCCTTTTACACCAGCAAGGTGCCCTAAAAATAACAAATCAGCTTTGTACTCTTCTTCGCTGTCATTAATCGGGGTATCTTTATAGAGCACGTTACCTGAATAGGGTTGTGAAAGGCCAGCTAGAATGCGCAATAGACTGGTTTTACCCGTGCCATTTGCACCCTCTATTTGGATAATATCACCAGGGTTTACAGTAAAGCTGAGTTCTTCAAACAGCAATCTGTCTTCCCTGATACAGGTTAGTTTATTCGCGGTTAGCAGGTTGGTAGTGTTCGACAAAAGGGAGCCTAATCTAATTTATAATTATAATATGGTCATGCGTTATTCTATTTTGAATAAGCACCTAATCCATAGGTAATAATACATGATAATAAGTTTGAGAATATAATCAATTGATTAAAGTTACTCAATAAGCGATGGCAGCTGATCTAAATTTTACGTCGCAATTATTTCTTAAACTGTATTTTTTCCTTGAAACTCAGTATATGATATTAGATTAGTAAAAAATTAAACGATGTTAATGTTTAACACTTGGAGTATCCAATGATCCCTGAAATAGGACATTTTTCCCTGATCATCGCTATGGCATTTGCGGTCTGTCTGTCCGTTGTGCCGTTGATTGGTGTATACAATCAAAACCAACGATTGATCTATTTAGCAAGACCTTTAACCTTAGGCATGTTCTTGTTTACTGCCATTAGTATTGTGATACTGGGTTATAGCTTTGTTCTCGATGACTTTTCAGTTAAATACATTGCCAGTCACTCCAACTCTCATTTGCCTTATTATTTTAAAATTAGTGCGGTTTGGGGGGGGCATGAGGGATCCCTATTGTTATGGGTGTTCTCATTAACTGCCTGGACGATGGCGGTAGCGACGTTTAGTAAGCATGTCGATCAAGCCTTTGTATCTCGTGTTTTAGCGATTATGGGGATGATTGCGGTCGGCTTTATGGCGTTCACCATTCTTACCTCAAACCCATTTGAGAGATTATTGCCTGTCTTTCCGGCAGAAGGACGTGATTTAAACCCATTGCTACAAGATGTTGGGCTGATCATTCATCCGCCTATGCTTTATATGGGCTATGTTGGTTTTTCTGTTGCCTTTGCTTTTGCAATAGCTGCGTTAATGTGTGGCAAAATGGATGCCGCTTGGGCGCGTTGGTCACGTCCATGGACAATTGGTGCTTGGATGTTTTTAACGGCAGGCATCGCTTTAGGTAGTTGGTGGGCTTACTACGAACTTGGCTGGGGCGGTTGGTGGTTCTGGGATCCGGTAGAAAATGCTTCGTTTATGCCTTGGTTAGTCGGTACTGCTTTAATTCACTCTTTAGCGGTAACTGAAAAACGCGGAGCGTTTCGTAATTGGACCGTATTATTAGCCATATTTACCTTCAGCTTAAGTCTTCTTGGTACTTTCTTAGTTCGCTCAGGTGTTTTAACCTCGGTTCATTCATTTGCCGCAGACCCGGCTCGTGGTGCCTTTATTTTAGTATTATTAGCCATTGCCGTAGGTGGGTCTTTACTGCTTTATGCTTTACGCGGCTCAAACGTAACCAGCTTTAGCCGCTTTAATTTGGTTTCTCGCGAAGTGGCGATTCTTATTTCGAATATTATCTTAGTGATTGCTGCCGTAACGGTGATGCTAGGTACCTTGTATCCATTATTAATTGATGCCATGGGCATGGGCAAAATTTCAGTAGGACCTCCATACTTTAATGCGGTGTTTGTGCCTATTATGAGTATCTTGTTTGTGGTCATGGGTATTGGCCCATTGATCCGCTGGAAAAAAGCCAAAAAAGGTGAACTGTTTAAACAAATTAATGTGATTTCGGTGGTCAGTATCGTCTTTGGTTTACTTTTCCCTGTTCTCTATGCGGGGGAGTTTAATCTAGGCGTTTCATTTGGTATGGCTTTGGCGTGCTGGATTGCTGGTGTTGCTGGTAAAGATGTTAAAAATCAAATTAAATTACCGCAAGGTGGTTGGCAGTTCAGTCGTTTAAGCCTTAGCCATTTAGGCATGGCGGTAGCGCATACCGGCATCGCGGTAACCATTGTTGGTGTAACTATCGTTTCTAGCTATGAATCTGAAACCAATGTGCGTTTGGATGTTGGCGAACGTATTGAAGTTTCGGGTTATCAAATTGAATTTAATGGTATCAAACAGGTTGAAGGCCCGAACTACTCGGCAGAGCAGGGGCAGATCATGGTGTATCAAGATGATGAGTTCATTACCTTGCTTCGCCCTGAACGACGTGAATATCGAGTGCAAACCATGGGCATGACAGAAGCAGGCATTGACCCTGGTCTGTTTAGAGATATTTATGTTGCCTTAGGTGACCCGCTTCCTGGGACTGCTTGGGCTATCCGAGTGCATTACAAACCATTTGTTCGCTGGATCTGGTTAGGCGCAATCTTTATGTCGCTAGGCGGTATTTTCGCCATGCTTGATAAGCGTTATCGTCGCAGAAGTAAGCAGGATACAAAGCAGTTAGCCGCTAATAAAAGCGTCGTAAAAGAACAATCAACAGCGAGTGGAGTTTAGGAAGTGAAAGTATTAATTCGCTTAATACCTTTAGTATTATTTATGTTGCTTGGTGTTTTATTATACCGAGGTCTGTTTTTAAACCCGCAAGAATTGCCGTCCGCACTTGTTGGTAAGCCTTTTCCTGCTTTCAGTTTAAGTAAGCTAGAAAATGAAAGCATGCTGACCACAGAGCAAGACTTAAAGCCGGGTATTAAACTGGTTAATGTATGGGCAACGTGGTGTCCTAGTTGTAAGTATGAGCACCCATTTTTGGTTAAATTGTCATCGGACAAACGCTTTAGCTTGTATGGCATTAACTACAAAGATGAGCGACCACTGGCACTCAACTGGTTAAAACAATATCGTAACCCTTATCAATATTCCATTTTCGACCAACAAGGTAAACTGGGATTAAACTTGGGGGTTTATGGTGCGCCTGAAACGTTTGTGGTTGATCATAACAACATTATTCGTAAACGATTTGCTGGCGTACTTGAACCTACTGTTTGGCAACGTGAGTTTTTACCTTTGATTAATGAAATTGAAGATGAAATGGCTAATGGCAACTAGAGAGGCAGGCATGACGACTTTATTTAAAACGTTGCGCAATATTGCTGCAACACTGACCTTAACGTTACTTTGTTTATTTACGGTACAGGCAAGTCCAGTGGATACTTATACATTTCCGGATGAAGTGACCAAAATTCGTTTTCAAGATTTGACCTACGAATTACGTTGTCCAAAGTGTCAAAATCAGAACCTGGCCGATTCAAATTCCCCAATTGCTGCCGACTTGCGTGCTGAAGTATATGATATGTTACTTGATGGCAAGAGCGATATGGAAATTATGAATTTTATGGTAGACCGTTACGGTGACTTTGTTTTATATCGACCTAAAGTGAACTCAACTACGTATATTTTATGGTTTGGTCCGGTCGTCTTTATTCTGATTGGTGCTGGGGTTATCTTCTTGTTTACTCGCAAGAAAGCTGAGCAACCTGCTGAATTAAGCGAAGAACAAAAACAACAACTTAAATCAATTTTGAAGGACTAATCACTACATGACTTCCCTTTGGATTTTTATCGCTTTGTTATTGGTATTGGCTTTGGCCATTGTATGGCGTCACTTTTTTAAAAGTAAGCTGTTTTCCGGTGACCAAAGTAATATGCGCGGCGAAACCAATAAAGACTTATACCATGAACATTTGCAAGAGTTGCATAAAGACTTGGAAGAAGGCGGTATTGATGAAGAAAACTTCGGTTACTTGAAAGAAGAGTTAGATCGCAGCTTATTAATTGATATGGCAGCGACCGAAAAAGAACAACAGGCTAAAGATAAAAAAACCTCGATGTTCTGGCCCGCCACGGTGAGTGTATTTATTATCGCCTTTTCTGCAACCCTTTATGCAAAGTTAGGTCACTTCGACAACTTGCATATGGCTCAACAAGCTGCACCACAAGGACACCCAGATACCGGGTCTCCTGGCTCTACCGATCGTGCTAAGCAGATGATAGCTCGTATGAAGGGCTTGCAGGACGAGGTTAAAAATAACCCGACCAATGCACAAGCTTGGTACGAGTTAGGCCAAATGCTTGGTAGCATTGGCGAGTATGACAGTGCTTATGTTGCCTATGGTAAAGTTAATGAAATCGAAGGTACTCAATCCGATATTTTGGCTTTGCAGGCGCAAGTTAAGTTTTATCAGAATAATGAGCAAATCAATGATGAGGTGCAAACCTTGTTGGATAAATCATTAGCCATCGATCCAAGCGAGCCATCAAGCTTAATGCTTATTGGCATGAACCACTTTTTACAAAATCGCTTTGTTGAAGCAGGGCAAACTTGGCAGAAAATTTTAGATGCTAACCGTGGTGGTGATAATACACAAGCTTTAGAATCGGCGATTTCACAAGCTAATGCGCGTGCCAATATGGCTGACCACCCGCCAATGCCAAATAATGCACAAAGTACGGCATCGACATCAGCACCTGTTGAGCAAAGCCCGGTAATTAAGGGGCCAAGCTTATCGTTGAATGTATCAATCTCTGATGAATTGATTGCTCAGCTTAACAATGGTCCAGATCAAACTGTTTTCATTTACGCTATTCCTGCTGGTGGGGCGCGTATGCCACTAGCTGCGATAAGAGTAAGTGCTAGTGACTTGCCGTTAAGCGTTACTTTAGATGACAGCAGTGCGATGCGTCCTGAGTTTGCATTGTCGAGTGTAGAGACCGTAAATGTGCTCGCGGTCATTTCATTTACCGGTAAACCGGGCGTACAAAAAGGTGACTTTAAAGCTGAAATTCAAAATGTTTCGGTAAATCATAAAGAAATATTGAACCTGAGCATAGATACTGTCGTACAATAGAGACAACGTACTATAAGTAAAACAAGTATTTACAGGGGATTATTATGAAAGAGTTATCAAATTGGGTTAAAGCTATACAGAAGCGATTAAGCGTTTCTGTTGAAAAGTTAGGTGTTACAGGTGTGACGGGGCTTTTAGTTGTGGGTCTCACGACATCTTTGCCTGTACAGGCTAGTAATACCGAACTTGCTGCAACTTCAGACATCGAAGCAAGCACTGCATCGCAATGTCCGGCCTTTCTAAACCACCGACTCAACAAACTTAACTCAAGCACCGAAGTTGATTTATGTGAATTGGTGGCCGGCAAAACGGTATTAATTGTTAATACCGCAAGTAACTGTGGCTTCACCCCACAATTTAAGGCTTTAGAAACCCTGTATCAAACCTACAAAGAGCAGGACTTTGTTATTGTAGGTTTCCCTTCAGATAATTTCTTCCAAGAAGAAGACGATGAGAAAGATACGGCCAAAGTGTGTTTTGTGAACTATGGCGTCACTTTCCCTATGATGAGCACAACCTTGGTTAGAGGCGACGATGCACACCCCGTATTCGCCCATTTAGCGGATAAAACAGCCAGTCCGTATTGGAATTTTTATAAGTATTTGGTCAGTAAAGATGGGCAAAGTATTGAACGTTTTTCTTCGAAAGTTGAGCCCATGTCAGACGAGTTAACTCAGGCCATTGAAGCGCAACTTTAATCTCTGACTACCATCGAAATAATAATAAGTGAGACACATGTCACGATTCAGTGCAAACCAAGACATTCATGAACTGCCGGTATCGAATCCCCCGGTAAATCAGGGCAAAGTCAAAACGGGCGTTTTGTTAACCAATTTAGGCACGCCCGATGCCCCAACAGCCAAAGCCCTTCGCGTTTATTTGGCCGAGTTTTTAAGTGACCCAAGGGTCGTTGAAATTCCCAGACTTATTTGGATGATTATCCTCCATGGCATAATTTTACGGATAAGGCCTGCCAAGTCAGCCAAGCTGTACGAAAGTATTTGGACAGAGGAAGGCTCGCCATTATTGGTCTTGGCTAAGCGACAGCAGGCTAAGGTGAGTGAACATCTAAAGCAGCAATATGGTGATGATGTCCAAGTGGCCCTAGCGATGCGTTATGGTAACCCTGGAATACAAGATGCACTTTTGCAACTGCGTGATAAAGGCATACATAAATTGATTGTATTACCTTTGTACCCTCAATATTCAGGGCCTACAACGGGATCGACCTTTGACGCCGTTAGTAAAGAATTGCAAAAGTGGCGATGGATCCCTTCATTACATTTTATTGGTAGTTATCACGATAATGAACACTACATCACGGCTTTAGCCAACAGCATTAATGAACACATACAGCAATATGGTAAGCCGGATAAGTTAGTGCTTTCGTATCATGGTATGCCTAAACTGTTTCATTCATCTGGGGACCCGTATTTTTGTTTTTGTCAAAAAACCACTCGCTTGGTTGCTGAAAAGCTCGGCTTAAAGTCAGAGGAATTTGTCACAAGTTTTCAATCTCGGTTTGGTAAAGCAGAATGGTTAAAGCCGTACACAGATACATGTCTGGAAGAGTTTGCTCAACAAGGGGTTAAACACGTAGCCGTGATAAGCCCGGCGTTCAGTGTAGACTGTTTGGAAACACTAGAGGAGTTGGAAGTGGAAAGTCGACAAGTCTTTCTCGATGCGGGTGGCGAAACCTTTCACTATATACCGGCACTTAATGATAGAGACGATCATATAAATACCTTTGTCGAGTTAATTAAACCACACCTTTAAGTAGGCTATGACCAGATCCAACCTTGGATCTGGCAAACCCTGCATTTTATATCTTTATTAACAGATCCTGTTATTTTCGTGTTATTTAATGTCTTTTATCTGCCAAATCAGGGCTTTTGATTGACAAAAAGCCAACAAAAACGTAATATTCGCCCCGCCTTTTTTGCCGATATTGATTTAGATCATGTTTGTTTTCTTGCCTGTTTTTCTTCAACAAACAGTGCTCGGTCGATACTACGGTTATCCCTATAATTTGCTCATTTTAGTGAGTAAATGACTATTACCTTTAACGTGAGTTTATAATGTTTGAATTACATGCAAGTAAAGTAACCAGCTTGAAGAACGATGTTCTTTCTGGTTTAACGGTTGCTTTAGCTTTAGTACCGGAAGCCGTTGCTTTCGCTTTTGTTGCCGGTGTTGACCCTCTGGTTGGTCTTTATGCGGCCTTTATGGTTGGTCTTATTACCTCTGCCTTTGGTGGCCGTCCAGGTATGATTTCTGGTGCCACAGGTGCCATGGCCGTTGTTATGGTGAGTTTGGTAGCCATCCATGGCGTACAATACTTGTTTGCAACGGTTGTCTTAACCGGGGTCATACAAATCCTTGCCGGTATTTTTAAACTGGGTAAGTTCATTCGTTTGGTACCACATCCGGTAATGCTTGGTTTTGTTAACGGTTTAGCCATCGTGATTTTCCTTGCGCAACTTGGTCAGTTTAAAGTAACCAATGCTGCAGGTGAGTTAGAATGGATGACAGGTAGTGCCATGTATACCATGGTGGGCTTAATCGCACTAACGATGGCCATTATTCACTTTTTACCTAAGTTGACTAAAGCCGTACCATCATCGCTTGTTGCGATTGTTGTCGTAACCGGTATTGTTCTGATGTTTGACTTAGAAGCTCGAACGGTAATTGATTACGTTCGTGATATGACGGATGATCCTGCACGTACACTAGCGGGTGGTTTACCTTCGTTTGCGATTCCACAAGTGCCATTTAATCTAGAAACTTTAATGATTATTTTACCATTTGCCTTTATTTTAGCCGCGATTGGTTTGATTGAGTCGTTACTTACTCTGACCCTAATTGATGAATTAACAGAAACTCGTGGTCACAGTAACCGTGAATGTATTGCCCAAGGTGCGGCTAATACCGTGAACGGCTTCTTTGGTGGTATGGGGGGTTGTGCCATGATTGGTCAATCCATGATTAACGTAAATTCAGGTGGTCGAGGTCGTGCTTCTGGTATTACCGCAGCCCTTGCATTATTAGGCTTTATTCTTTTCGCCTCTGGCTTAATTGAAATAATCCCACTAGCTGCGCTTGTTGGTGTTATGTTTATCGTTGTTATTGGTACCTTTGAATGGTCTAGTTTGCGTATTTTACGTAAGATCCCACGAGCTGATGCTTTCGTTATTTTCCTTGTTTCTGCCGTTACCGTTATCTCTGATTTAGCGATTGCTGTTGTGGTTGGTGTTATTGTTTCTGCGTTAGTATTTGCATGGCAACATGCTAAGCACGTAATTGTTAGCCGTGAAACTGATGAAAATGGCTGGACAGTTTATAACGTAAATGGTCCATTGTTTTTTGGTGCTATCACCAGTTTCCTTGAGCAGTTTGATGTAAACAATGACAGCCAGGACGTGATTGTAGAGTTTAATAACTCACGTGTAGCCGATCACTCAGCGATTGAAGCAATTGATACCCTTGCAGAGCGATACCTAGCTAAAGGTAAAACATTACATTTACGTCATTTAAGCCCTGAATGTAAGCTGCTGTTGAAAAAAGCTGGTGACTTGGTAGAGGTAAACTACATTGAAGATCCAAACTATCACGTAGCTACAGATAAACTAGATTAATCGTTTAGTTTATAGATTTTCAAAGGAGCCTTAAGGCTCCTTTTTTGTCTGTGAATGCTGTTTCAATAGATCTGGTAATCGTAACTATTTTGCTAGGCTTGAACTTTTTGTGTTGGTAAGTGCATGCCACAACGTGTGAAAGTTGCTAATTGGCTGTTTTTAATGCTATACAAGAACTATTAGTATTCGCATTAAGGCATCCATGAAAGACTTACAACTCGACTTTTTTGACGTACCAAGCCCATGTCGAGGCGTTTGTAAATCTGACGATAGAGGTTATTGTCAGGGCTGTTTTCGTACCCGGCAAGAACGGTTTGGCTGGTTGGAATTTTCCAATATGGAGAAACAGCGCATTATAAAATTATGCCTGCAACGAGAAAAGCGTCGTAATGCCCCTAAGAAAGCCGTGCCAGTTGAGCCAGAACCCGTACAAGTTCAACCTTCATTACTCGATCATGAAGTCAGCCAAATTGACAGTAATGTTGATGCCAACGACTTTGATGATTTTGAGTTGTAAGTATTTCGAACAATAGCACCAGGCTTTTGCGGCTTTATTGAGCGTATAGTCCGTTTTATAGGCAAACAAACATTTTTCGCAAAAAATTAGTTGCTAAGCGGGAAAAGGAACTATATTATTACGTCACTTTCAACGCAACGCGATGAAAGCAGGTCTTGTAAACCTTGTGGTTACACTAAAATATTTACAGCACTTATAGTGCCTCGATAGCTCAGTCGGTAGAGCAGAGGATTGAAAATCCTCGTGTCCCTGGTTCGATTCCGGGTCGAGGCACCATCTTTCCAACTAAGATGAACCTTTGGTTACCGTGTGTTGTGAATTCGTGTGCCGACTTAGCTCAGTTGGTAGAGCAACTGACTTGTAATCAGTAGGTCGCCAGTTCGACTCCGGCAGTCGGCACCATTCTTACTTTTTCTTTTTCTCCCCAAATATATAACGTCTAA
The DNA here is from genome assembly GCA_947502355.1 of uncultured Thalassotalea sp. Classification (GTDB taxonomy): domain Bacteria; phylum Pseudomonadota; class Gammaproteobacteria; order Enterobacterales; family Alteromonadaceae; genus Thalassotalea_A. Next base: position 48,969 of record CANMZP010000029.1, read on the forward strand.
AGCATTCAGTTATAATTAATACCATATTTACTATGTTTATAAACTGACCTACTGATGAATCAGTAGCAGTATAAGAGTGGCAGTTCGACTCCGGCAGTCGGCACCATTCTTACTCTTTCTTACTCTTTCTTTTTATCCCAAATAATACGCACTATTCTCACGATCCTTTTCCTTTTTTCATATTTTTTCTCTTAAGTTTGCAAAAGGGCGGGTTTAAAGAATCTAAAAAGCACTGAACACTACGCATAATAACTAAAAGTAAACCGTCATTGTGGCGGAGGCCACAATCTCCATTCGTTAATAGTGTGCCTCTGAGTCACCAATCTCAATAGATGTTGATGTCGTGATAGTGGGGCTTGGATATTTAGAAAGAGATATTTAGAAAGAGCAATTGGCAGAATGCCACAGTAAACCAGACAAAAGCCTTGCCTGGTTATGGATGAAGTTGTTACGACCTGATTTATAACGCCAAATCGATGATCATTTCAGTTAACTCTTCTTTATTGATAGAGTTGTCATGATTTTTATCGAATTTATGGAAAATGGTTTCACACATGTTCAGACCTTTTTGTTGTAATAAACAATCGATCAATTCCACAAATTCAGAGCGATTAATTACCCCGTCTTTGTCTTCATCAAAGATTTCAAAAAGTTCGTCTACCCATTCTTGAATTTGCATTATGTTTACCTGTGTTAATACGTTATAAACACTTTAAAGCTATTTAAAGCAAAAGGGAATCAAGAAATTGTAACTTGTGATGATATCTATTTAACAAAATAACCTGGATGTTTACCTTCTATCCAGAACTTATAAAAGCCTTCTATGGTTTTACTGCGTTTCTTCATGCTGATCCAGTGTCCTAAGAATACTCTAAAGTCTTCATCACCGGTGGTGATCCCAAAGCCATAGGCTATTGGTGGTAGGTGTGGTTTGGGGATCACGACGGCAAACTCAGGATACAATAATGTCCAGGCCGATGACGCCGCGGCGCCGTATATCATGGCATCGATATCTTTGCCTTGTTCTTTAAACATGAGTCTAGGCGTTGCCAGTTCCCATACCTTATTGTCGGGTAAGTTTTTACGAATGGTTTGGGTGTTAAAAAACGCTTCTGGGATACCAATAACCAAATCTTTATTATCAAGTACGTTACGCCAACGGCTAAACTGCTTTCTTTCCTCATCTCGCACCAATAAAGCTAATGGCTCTTCAATATAAGCGGTGCTGAGGGTAAATTTAACCAAATTATCCGGTGTAACTGGGATCCCCGAAATGATGTCCAAATAACCATTGGCGAGTAGTTCGGCGGTTTGATTACGATAGATTTTCACAAATTCAACGCCTACACCAAGTTCTTGGGCGAGTAGGTGAATGATTTCTACATCTAGGCCGACTAATTCACCTTTTTTATTATGAAAAGCAAAAGGTAAAGAGTCACGATAGTATCCCATTCTAATAAAGCCACGCCTTTCTATCGCCTTCAAGGTATCGCGTTTCTCATAGGCAATAAATTCTTCAAGGTTGGGTTCATTAAGGTAGGTTGCTTCTGCTGGCGGCAATAATAACGATCGATCTATGAATTTATCATAGCCCTGATATTGGTGGGTGATTGAGTTAAAGCCACTGCTTAATGCGTATAATATACCGGCCGTGGCGATGGGCACGGCAAGCACAAAACTAACAAAGGATTTTGGATGAAAACGCAGTTTGCCAATTAACATTAAGGTAACCAGTAAACTCATCGTGGTGATATACATAACCGACAGCATGGCGCTTAATCGTCCGACAATGATTTGCTCTGAAATAACAAACAAATCAAACATACCTTTGGATATTTCAAATGTATCTAACAGGTTGGGTACCGCAACCATCACCGAACCAAATAATTGCAGAACCGCCAAAACCATAAGTTGCGGATAATCGGCTATTGGTACATCTTCGCCGGAAAACCATGCGGCAAACAAAACAAACAAAATGGCCAGTAACTTTCCACCAATAGGCAGGCTGTAAGAAATGGGCACAATGATAGAAGGAATTCGTCTCGCGTCATTATACATTTTGGCATAATCGCCAAGCTGATTTCGTACATTCTCAACGATTAACGGCAAGACCACAAATAAGCTGCCCGTTGCGAATGCGGTTATCATGGCTTCTTTCGCCGTATTAACAACCTGTAAATAAGTAAGTGGTGTTAACATGGCAACAATAAGGGGTAATAAAACAAAGCATATTAACAGCACCAAGCAGGCTGCGGTGACAATATAAACGGTCATGCCATTAAGTGTTTCTGAGGTGAGTTGCGCTGAAGCGTGCAGGGCAATGGCAAACACGCCTATAGGGGCTAATTTCATTACCGAGTTGGTTACTAACGATAAAGCGTGACGTAAGTCTTTGAATACATAAAGGGTACGTCGTTTATTTTCAACACCAATAAAGCCAATACCAATAAAGACACTAAACAGCACTACGGCAGGCACAATAGATTGAGCATATGAATAAAATGGGTTGGCCGGAATAAACATGGTTAGAACATTTTTTTCGGGCTCATCCATCATGGCACTGGGGTTGTAAAACGCAGCCGATTGCCAATTAGGAAATGCTAATGGCGTTAATGCAATTAAGATTAAGGCCGATAGCACTATCAATAAAAAGGTTATAGAGCCATATAAGGCCAGCGTTTTTGCCTGCCTTCGACTCATTGAGCCAATACCAAAAATCAGCGATACCGAGATATAAGGTAGTGCTGTCATTTGTAAAAGCATGATAAACCCATCACCAATCATACCAATAAAAGGTGATGTGTAATGTGTACTAAAACCAATAAGTAATCCGCAAACTAGGGCGGCAAGGATTTTATTTCCCAAAAGCGATGCTCGTCTATTTTAGTTTAAGCTAATAAAATTATAGGTATAACTGATAATAATGTGTTTTTTTTGCGTTAATATGTTTACAATAATCGAGAGATTTTTAACTGTAAGATAATTATAAAAGCAATATGCCCCCTTTAAACCTTGAAGCACTTAAAAAACAATTAAAACCACTTATCTTTGTTTTACTGTTTTCAATGCTTGGGTTTATTTTAAACTTGATGCCAATTAATTTGTTTGCCAATGTCAATTTGATATTAGGCAACATTGCTTTTGTTATTGTCGCCATGCGCTTTGGCGTTCTCTATAGTTTATTGTCTGCCATCATTGTCAGTACCGCCTTAATTTATGCTTTTGGCCATCCTTTTTCTTTAATTATCTTTTCCTTAGAGGCCGTCTGCATAGCCGCTTTAAGGCGTAAAGGCTGGTTTGTTCTTTATGCGGATATATTTTATTGGTTACTCATTGGTATGCCAACTTCGGCGCTTATCTTGTATACCTTCAGTGATATGCCACAGCAATTTTGGATGCTAACGATTGTCAAGCAGGCCTTTAATGGTTTGATATGTTGTAACTTAGCAGGGTTAATCATCTACTTTTTCCCAAAAACGTTTGCCATCCGGTTTCGCCAACAGCCCATCGTGAAACGTACCTTTCAGGTACAAATTGTTTATGCCACCACGCAAGTTATTATCTTTTCAATTGCCATGTCATCCTTGTTTATCAGTCAAAATGTCATTCATAGTTTGCATGACAATATAGAGAAGGGCTTACAGGACAGCAAAAAATTGGTGCTGAAACAGGGCAGTTTATTTGTTGAAAAACACCAGACCGCCATTGAAGTAAATGCCCATACCTTGTCCTTAATGGGGTCAATGGACGAAGCCAAATTAAAAGATATCATTGACTATTCTTTGCACCGTTACCCTAGCTTTGCCACCATGTATGTTGCCGATAGACACGGCAATATTATTGCCAGTAGTAGTACAAACCAATCCAATAAAGATTACATTAATGCCAGCATTCGTGAGCAAGATTATTATAAATCGACGATTGATACATCACAGTTTCATATATCCAGTGTGATTGACCGAAATTTGGATAATCGAAGCAGTAGTGAGCCTATGGTGGTGTTTAGCCAGTCATTTGATGATCATGGTAATGGGCAATTAAGAGGCAGTTTGCATGCCAGTATGCCATTACGTGCTCTCGATAAATTATTGCCGGCGGGTTTGCTACAAAACATGAGCTATGTGGTAACCAATATTCAGGGGAATACTCTGTTTTCTTCACCGGAATTAAATTTAGAAAGCCTTAGTACCTTTCAGTTTACCGATAAAAAAGATTTAACGTTTCGAAGCACAGGGTTAGTTACCATTAACAGTAATGAAGGTGCCCAAGCAAGATCAACCGATTACTTCTTAACCCAAGGTAAATTTTCAAATGGGTGGCATATCTATGTTTTAATTGATTCTGCCTCGGTGGTTGAAACGGTTAAGCGAGAGTATTTCTTTATTTTTGCTTTGCTGTTTTTATCGTTTATGATTTCAATTAGCCTAGCCCAAAAAATCAGTTTGCAATTAACCAAGCCTTTGGATTTTATTCTTAAACAAATGCGTTTTCATAGCGGCTCTACTCTGGTCAAGTCGAAACCATTACCGATAAATTCTGCACAAGAAATATCGACCTTGTATAATGAATTCTTGCAAAATAGAAAAAAGATCATTGAGCATCAAACCCAACTGGAAGAGCTGGTCCAGCAGCGTACATTAGAGCTGCAAAGCGCCAATGAACAACTGACTCGGTTAGCGCAAAAAGATGGATTGACCAATGTCTTCAATCGTCGATACTTTGATGAAAACTTTTCATTTTTCCAAAAACTGTCGTTTCGAAACAATAATAGCTTGGCGGTAATTTTGCTCGATATTGACCATTTTAAACGGGTTAACGATTTACATGGGCACCTCAGTGGTGATGAATGTTTACGAGTGATATCAAGCGTTTTAAGCCGAGAATTTGCCAGAGAAACCGATCTTATTGCCCGTTATGGTGGTGAAGAGTTTGTCATAGTGGTTTCTGGTATTAGTTACCCTAATTTAACCATGAAGTTGGAAAAATTAAGGCATAAAATCGAACAGACAATCGTCTTTAGCGAAGAAAATAAAAAAATTCATATTACCGCCAGTATTGGCGCTATTCTTGCCGAGGCATCGTTTGCTGCTGATGCCCAAGATTGGATTAAAATCGCGGATTTGTGTTTATACAAAGCGAAGAAATCTGGTCGTAATATGGTGTTAATTGAAAACTTCAGCAAAAAACAGTCTAAGCCAGAAAGTGAACAACAGCTGGAAACGAGTTAACTTAAGCTTCAAAGGTAAGCAGATGATTATTGATGGAAAACAAATCGCCAGTAACTTAAGGGCTTCTTTAAAAGCGCAAGTAACGGATTTTAAGAAACAGCACAATATTACCCCTTCGCTCACGGTTGTCTTGGTTGGCAATGATCCGGCCAGTGATGTTTATGTCCGTAATAAAGTCAAACAGACTCTTGAAGTCGGGATGATTTCCAATGAAATTCGTTTATCACAACAAACCAGTGAATCTGAATTACTAACGTTACTCGATGAGTTAAACACTGATGACAGTGTTCACGGCATCTTAGTGCAATTGCCTTTGCCAAAAGCCATAGACGAACAACGTGTGATTAGTGCAATTAATCCCGATAAAGATGTTGATGGGTTTCATGCACAAAACTCTGGCCGTTTATTAAATGGTGAGCCAGGTGCATTAGTACCATGTACGCCTCAAGGTTGTGTTATTTTGGCTCAATCGCATTTGGGTGATGATCTTAGTGGTAAGCATGTTGTTATTATTGGTCGCTCCAATATTGTTGGTAAGCCCGTTAGCCTGTTATTTTTGCAAGCACATTGCACTGTCACAATTACTCATTCCCGAACGGCAAATTTAAAAGACGTGGTTAAGCAAGCAGATATTGTCGTTGCCGCGGTAGGTATACCAAAAATGGTTAAAGGTGACTGGTTAAAACCGGGTTGTGTTGTTATTGATGTGGGGATTAACCGCATTACCAACGAAGAAGGCAAAACAGCCCTAGTTGGTGATGTCGATTTTATTGAGGCTGAAAAGGTAGCATCAGCCATTACCCCTGTTCCAGGTGGAGTAGGGCCAATGACCATTGCCTGCTTGTTAAAAAACACATTACAGGCCGCTCAAAATCAATTAGCACATTAATTGCTTTCGAAGTGAAATGCCCCATCCGTTCGGACATAAAGCTGTTCTGGAACAATAAAGTTTGTACACTGCCGAATCTACTATCCGGCAGTTCAGTGCCAATCAGAGTCATTCACTGAATCAGAAAAAGAGCGCCGTCATCCCATCATGTTTTTGGATGGGATCTCCTCCAGTTTCGAAGTGACTTGAATGCGTGCTTTGT
>CANMZP010000030.1 GCA_947502355.1 uncultured Thalassotalea sp.
TAAACTTAATGGAATTAAACCCTCATTCAAGCGGTAGAAGATACTGAGCTCGCTGTCGCTCCTCAGCATGACGGTGCCATCAAACTTATATCATTAAACTTATGGAATTAAACCGTCATCTATTTCAAATCACTTATTAATGTTTTAAGCCATTTTTCTTCCGTGATAAAGTTCCAACTCCAACTTTTATACGCTTCACCTATGCCCTCTTTAAGGATTTGCTCCTCAGATTTACCGGCCTTAAGTGCCGCGTTTACTCGGCTGACTGAGTGTTCCATCATATCAATGAAATCGCTTAAGCCCTTGGTATCGGTTATGTCACCATGACCCGGAATTATCAGTACATCTTTTGGTAAGCTGGCATGAATTTGTTTTACATGCTTTAAGTAGCCCATTACTGAGCCTCCGGCATTTAGGTCAATATATGGAAACCGTCCCTGAAACATTAAATCGCCCATATGGATCACGTTGGCTTGCTTGAAAAACACAATGGAATCACCATCAGTATGGCCTTGTCCTTTATGAATTAATTCGACTTCTTCATTGCCAATATAAATTTTGACGCCTTGCTCATAGGTTACCACGGGTAAATCCGCACCACTTTTACCGTTATCTTCCATAACCCGTTTTCGTACATTGTGATGGGCAAAAATTGGGGCTTGCTCGGCAAAGTGAGCATTAGAGCCTGTATGATCTCCGTGATAATGGGTATTGATCACGTATTTAAGCGGCACGTTTTTAATTTGTTTCATCGTGGCTTCTATTTTTTCGGCAAGCGGCGCAAATTTATCGTCCACCATAACCAAGCCTTCATTGGTTGCTAAAACACCAATGTTTCCACCTGGACCACTGAGCATATACACATCGCTACGTACTTGCTTTGCCTTTATTTCAACTTTAGAAAAATCACGCGCCGCGAGGCTGTAAAAACTGATGCAAATGAGGATTGGGACTATCCAAATCCCACGAATATTGAATATATTGATCATAGTAAGCTTCTTATTTTTCTCAGCACATTTTTTGTGCACGGCTTTTAAATATGGCCCATGATCACGGATTTTGTCAATAATTACGGCTAATTTTACAGCCCCTACAAACTGAGGCTAAGCTGCTGATTATCTTCAACTTGTTCTGTAAGGCCAATGTGCACACCCAGTAACCGTACGGTTTTGCCCGCACCACGATCTAAGGCTTCATCAAGTAAATGGGTTAATACATTAGGATCTATTTCAGTGCTTTTTTGCTCTTTGGTGGTTAAAGTAAAGTCATCAAATTTAACTTTGACCCCGAGCTTGTTCATTTGTCTGGATTGAAGGTGAGATTCGCTGCGACGGTGCAATTCGGGTAACAGTTTATTAAGCAATATATCACGCATTACACCTAAGTCACTGACGTTTTCTGACAAGGTTCTTTCTACCCCTACCGATTTTCGAATACGACTTACGACAACTTCACGGTTATCAATACCTTGACAGCGCTCCCATAGAACCCGACCAAATTTGCCAAAATGTTGCATTAACATCGATTGTTCACATTGACGAACATCACCGCCGGTTAACAAGCCCAACCGGGTCAATTTTTCTGAGGTCACCTTACCTACGCCGGGTATTTTCTTCAATGGTAATTGCTCAATAAACGGCAACACATCGTTTGGGGTAATGGTATACATGCCATTTGGCTTATTAAGGTCGGAGGCGATTTTAGCCAAAAATTTTATCGGTGCAATGCCTGCTGATGCGGTAAGCGAGGTGGTCTGATAAATTTCTTCTAAAATTTGTTTGGCGGTAAGGGTTGCAGAGCCGTGATGCAATGTTGAGAGGGTTAAATCTAGAAAGGCTTCATCAAGGGACAAGGGCTCGATTTTATCTGTGTACTTTGCAAATATATCTCTAATTTGCACACTTACTTGTTTATATACATCCATTCTGCCAGGCACCACTATAAGCTCCGGGCACTTCTGCAAAGCAATCGATGTGGCCATCGCCGAACTCACCCCATATTGGCGAGCAATATAATTACACGTTGATATAACCCCTCGGCGAGACGATTTACCGCCTACCGCAACGGGCTTGCCCTGTAGGGCTGGATTATCACGTATCTCCACCGACACGAAAAAGGCATCCATGTCGATATGGATAATTTTAGTCACTGTTTGCTTCATTATTACTGATTATACATCCAGTGTTTTTAAATTGACACCCACAGGTGAGCTTAAATCGATTCTAGATATTTGATATCAAGTGCAATACGCTGCTGTGGATTGAATGAAATATCGCAAAAGCCCAAATCGATTTGCAAAATTTCAAGGTTGGATGAACAGTTGTGCCCACATATCAGAGTAAAGGCGTAGACGGCGGTAGATTGTGTTGCCCATTTTGTTAATGTGTTGCGTAGGTTCTCACTAGCGTTCACACAAAGGGTTGTTTGAATTGTTCAGGTTTGTTATCAGTCCCTGTATGTAGTCGCACAATACAAGGTTCTATCAATGGGGAATTTGAGTTAGACTTTCAATAAGTACATTTCTCCTACTTCCGTTCATAAGCCAATGAAGGTGTTACACTTATAATATGAGTATTTTTCAAAAAACGCAGTCTACCCTTGGCATCATTTTATTGCTGGTTTTAACCGGTTGTCAGTCAACCAATGAGCAAGTTGATTACAACCCACAAATTGACTTTGCCCAATTTTCCACCTTTGATTTTATTGAACCAGGAAACACCACCGCAGCAAAGACCGCGAAACAGCTTGAAGAAAATGCCGGTAAAGAACATATCGCGCAATCACCAAAGCAAACCAATCAACTTAATTACGATCGCATAAAACAGGCCATTACCGATAACTTGGCCAAAAAATCAATTCATTACTTAAGCAATTCTGAGCAACTGCACATTCAGTTTTATACCTATCAAAAACAAAAAGACAGTGGTTCGTCCGTCAGTGTCGGTGTTGGCGGTACAAGTTGGGGATCCAGTTCGTCAACAGGCATTGGTTTAAGCAGCATTTTTGATGTTGGCTCCGATGTTATTTTCACCGAAGTGACCATTGATATGTATTATCAGCAAAAAATGATTTGGCGAGGCCAAGGTGGGTTCAATGCCGATTTGGATGTGAGTGTTGCAAAGCGAAAACATTTAATAGACAAGGCGGTAAAAGATATTTTGGCGCAATTTCCTCCTAAGCCAGAACAAGTCAATTAGTTTGCCCCCCTTTCTGTTGCGCCTAGGGTTAAACCAACCCCATTAACAACGGAAAGGAAAATCATATAACACAACGGTATAAATAACTATTCAAAATAGCATTATCATTATAAGCAGAGTAAATTCGTTTATAACAAAGAGATAATGTTAATGCCTTTAAATTCAACCTCCTACAGCGTTACTAATATACTACTGGCTATTCGTATCGTCAGTACTTCCGTAGTGATTGGCGCAATACTGGCATTAATCGTGTGTAAAATGTTAGGTGAGGTAAATAATACCATTATGCTTAGCGGTGTTTTTGTGGGCTTGTTGCATGGCTTTTATGCCCTAAATAACATTGTTAATACAATTGGTATTAAAACCTATGAAAAGCAAGTTAATGGCACCATAGATAAAGATTATTAATCGAAAATTTATCGCTTTGATAAAAAAATCCTCAACCTTTTTATAAAGTTGAGGATTTTTATTTAATGGCTATTTAAAACCGGTTCCATGTAAGTACGCTTATTACTTTATCCAATACATCATACTTGACGTTGAAATCAACAACTCAACGCCGCCATTGGCAGACTTTCGAGCCTTTAAGCCATGCGAGGTTGGTGTACCGATAAGTGCAGGACTGCTCCAAATAATATCGCCTTCGCGGCTCGCCTTCTTCACATTATAATGAGAATAGTAAGACCAACTTCCATTCGCCTCTTCACCCTCAACCACTAAAAAGACATCTTGTTGTTCTGTTTTAGAAGGGTCAGCAATGACATCCATAATACGGTAATCAACTTCATGACGAGCTTTCTCAGTAATGCTCAAATCGTCAATTTCATAAATATAGAGTTGTGAATTTGTGTTGTTGCTAACGATACAAAGCAATTCGCTGTCAGCATCATCATCAAAATTAATCAACTCTAAGCGATTACAGTTTTGCTCAACAAAGCTTTGCTCAGAAAACAGCGAACCATTAACCGTGAGCATGATAAGTTTGTCACCACTGGATACCAATAATGCTTCCTTTTCGCCAAGCGTCACCGGGACTAAATCAACAACGTATCTATCTAAGGTTGTCGTCGCAATCAACAATTGATTTTCGATATCAATAGCTTTAACGCTCAAACCATCGACATAAACCGCATCATCAAAACCATCCGCGTTCATATCTTTGGCTCTGATCACACCTATATCAGAATCATAATCCCCTTCAATTTGCCAATGAATACTGTTATCCAACAACTGCATTGCAGCAAAAGACCCGTCATAAAGGTGTGAGTTTGGTAAGAAAATATCGCCAAGTCCATCGTTATTAAAGTCGGTGGTAACCGCTATTGAGCTATTATCCCAGTTGGATGAAATTTCCTCGCTTATTTCAACATCACCATCAGCATCAAATAGGGCAATATGGCTGCCATCGTAACCACTTGAGCTTTTTGGCACAAAAAAGACCGCCCTTTCCTCGCCCTGACTGATCTGAGACCAACCTGCACTGCTAAATTGGTCTAACTGAAAATCTATCGCTTCTTCATCAACACTCAGGGTACCATCGCTAATATCAGCGACAATAAAGCCATCACCACCAGATGAACTGATCCCAGTTCCCCACAGTAATTCAATTTCCCCATCATTGTCCGCATCACCCGAAATTAACGAAACCGAACCATGCCCTTGCATGTTCACTTGAGATTGAACCACCAGCTCATTATTAATAAAGTCATAACTGCTAATATTCCCCCATTGGCAATCACCAACGAGTAATTCATGAATGTCATCACCATCGACATCCGCATGATTTATGGTACAGGTATTAAAATTATCAAAGCTGAATAACTGGGCTTTATCAACAGCCGAATAGACACTGACATTTCCCCAGCGATCAAAGCCGGCAATTTCATCGACACCATCATCATTAAAATCAGCGGCAGTAATGCCCATATCGCCAAAGTATTGTGAGCTGAACCACTCGTTTAACCAAGTTTCGGTGTCATAAACCAGGCCATTATTAGAGATCATTTCCAAGCTATCATCTTCATCGACATTAGCAAACTCAACCTGTACGGCGTCATCTAGCGATGTGGAAAATAAACTGGTTTGTACATCATTCAACGAAACAACATTAACCGTAGTATCATTAGAATATTCACTATCTTTATAAAGATAAGCTAGCTCTAAAGTGCCATCACCTTCAATATCGGCTAATGTGGCAAAGCTAATATAGTCCGCCGATAACAACGTTCTTGCTGACGACGATAAGTCATCAATAACACTGATGCCAAACTCACTTACCACGAAAATTTCAAGTTCGCTATCATTATCAAGGTTTACCCCAATAACTTGTTTAATGGTGCCCATCCCCTCTAGCACGTAAGGGTAAACCCATTTCTGTTTGTATTGTCCATTTTGATAAGCCAGCAAATAGATGGAATGCGCACTGTCGGTTGATAACACCTCATTTAAGTTATCACCATCAAAATCCCCAACCGTCATCGAGTTGTTTAATTTCGGTACTTCCATGCCAGAGCGAGCAAGTGGTAAGGCTTTATCCGACTTAACCTTGATAGGCACAATAACTGTGTGTTCGGTTTCACCACCAGCCAAACCAAACTTAAACTCATAACTTTGCTCTGAAAATAAGAAAGCGTCTGGCGCGTTCCAACTTACATTGCCATCCTCATCAATGCTGCTGCCAGCGGGGCCCGATATTAATGCCGTACTTTGGTCAATAGTACCAATGTCAGGGTCAACCACTAATGCTTGAAATTTAACTTGCTGATTTGGCTCGATACTATCTGGAACATTGATTAACTCTACCGTTACCGGGCTGTCTGCCAAAGAGAAATAGGTTGGTAAACTCTCCACCACATTACTGCCATCAGAAACAATCATGGTAACGGTGACCTCATCACCATATACCGCTATTCGAGCCGGTAAAATGTTGGACGTCTGGCCTTCAACAATTTCATTATTGATATACCAACGATAAGAAACCTCTAACGCTTCAATTGGGGTGTCTGTATCCGTTATATACCCTTCACTTACCTCTATGGTTGTTGTGGTATCGACATTCCAACTGTTTCTTACAGGTGAGCTAACAACCGGTGGAAAACTTAATGCATCCAAGGCCACCAACTGTTTATCGACCGCATTACCGTAAAGCAATTCATCAATACTTGAAAAGTATGTGCCAACATCGACTGCGCCATCACCATTACTGTCTTCAGCATAGAGTATGGCTTGTTGAGAAAAGGTAAATTCGGCTTTTTTATCGCCGACCAATTCAACGACTGAATCAAACAAATATGGAGGGAACTCATGGGTGTCAGGAAGGGTAAAAGCCACTTTACCTAAATCACTTATGTATAAATCACCGTCGAGACTGGTTGATTGTTTGCCATTCTCATAAGAGGTCGACACCGTACTTTCAAGTAATAACTGCTCTTGGTTATCAATAATAAATAGCACATGCTGATCGACACTAACGGTATAGTTGTTGCCCGAGGAGTTTTCAACAAAGTTAGCATAACCCGTTAGCTCGAAGCGGTTGTTGTCAAGTTGCCAATTTAAATTGTCAAAATATAGGGTCATATTTGATGCGGTTTCACTGACTTGCTCAATGTAAATGGCCGCTTGACCGTTAAGGGTTGGGCTCCAACCGAATTCCTGACAATTATTGAACGCTAAGGAAACGCTACCTTGTGAATTTGAATTTAAATCGCCTTTATAGCTGATGCTACCGCCATAATAACAGTTTTGCGTTAAACTATTGCTCCCTCCGATTATGTCAGGTAAACCATTGAGCTCTAATTCGGGAATTTCAGTTCGATAATCGTTAAAAAGGTAATTAAAGATTTGTTGCGAATTTAGCGGGTCTAATGGCACCTCAGTACTTTTACCGGTGTAGCGTTCGCCAATTAATGACATCGAGGCGGTTTGTATTTTCGCGCTATCATATTCAGACGCGTTAGCAATGATTTGAGATGATGTTGGTTCAGATGGTGGCGTTGGAGTTGGAGTTGGCGAATTATCAGAGCTTCCCCCACCGCCTCCGCCACAGGCAGTTAATAAGCTTAACCCAACGACACTAACTAAGACTTTCCCTAATGAAGTCATAATGTTCCCTTATAATTTAATTATTATTAAACAGGTATTTATATTTTTTTCGGTCATTTATCATACGACACTCATCTAACCAAACCGGTTGGGTTACGTCAACTAATATCGGCTAGAAAAACGAGCATTTATCATCTGCATTAACCCTTGAATGATCTCAGCCCATACATCCCTTATTACCAAATAGAAAAAAGGCTTAACCACGTTAATGGTTAAGCCTTCTGTAAGATGTGTTGTATAAAAAAAACTAGATATTTTTTACATCAATGCTGTTTTCTTTTATGGCGGCTTTGCGCTCACGCTCTTGGCGTTTTTCACATGGGCTATCGCAATTACATTCTTTGTCTATACCAACGCTGCTTAAACCACCACAACTGCCTGCCAGTGTTTTCTGCTGAATGATATAACCAATGGCCATGGCCGCAGCAATAACCATTAAAAATCCAAAGGTTAAAATAAACGTATACATAGTATGTCTCTTCGTGTTTCTGCTTGGCGAAATAACGGCTTGTTAGGGAAATTACTTCGCGATTAATACTTTAAATTGTTCAGTCGCCGCTTCATTAAAGCCTTGTTCTGTTTTACTGATCAAGTATACGGCAAGTTCATTTTTCTCGGCAAATGCCAGACCTTTTTCAGGGCCCATCACTTCAATGGCCGTTGCTAAACCATCTGCTGTCATCGCGGACGGGTGCACTACGGTTACCGAAACCAAGGTGTGATTTATAGGCCAACCTGTGCTTGGGTCGATGGTATGCGAATACCTTACCCCGTTTTCTTCAAAGTAATTACGGTAATCACCTGATGTTGCAACCGCATTATTGCCCGGTATTATAACCTTTTGTACGGCTCGAGTACCAGAAATTGGTTTTTCTACCGCAATGCGCCATTTTGAGCCATCAAGCTTTTGCCCTTTTAAGCGCATTTCACCACCAATATCAACAAGATAATTATTAATATTATGCTGTTCAAGCAGCTCCGCGACTTTATCAACTGCAAAGCCTTTGGCTATCGCAGACAAGTCTACATAGACTTTATCCACCGATTTTGTCAGAACTTGATTGGTTAAATTGATTTTTTCAATGCCAATAAAAGCACGCGTTTGCGCAATTAATTCCTCTGATGGAATTTTTTCAGCACGTTTTTCCGGGCCAAAACTCCATAAATTCACTAAAGGTCCTACGGTAACATCCAATGTACCTTGGGTAAATTCAGCCAAACGAATCGACTCAGCCAATACTTGCGATAACTCTTTCGACACTTGGGTTGGTGTGCCTTTGCTTGACTGATTAAAGGTCGATAATTCAGAGGTAGGGTCATAAGTCGACATTTGCTTATTGATTTTAACCAATAAGTCATCCACTTGCTTTGCCAGGTTTTGTGCTTCAAGTTGCGCTTTGTTACCGGTTAATTTTACCGAATACACAATAGGCCCCATGGTCAAACCTGATAACTCGAGTAATTGTGGTTCACTTTCTTGTTGAGCTTGTATGGGCGTTTTCGATGCCGTTTCTGTTGCCGGTTGCTCGCTACAGGCAAACGTGAAGAGAGTTGCGGAAAGCAGGACCGTTAAACGGCTCGCTAGTTTTTTATTTTGCACCATCAGACTTTGTTCTTTTTTGTAACTTGGAAAATTAGGCGCATTATAGAGGATTTAATCACAATTGGCATGCGCTAATTACGATGCAAAACGTATCGACTTAACCCAATAGGCTTGTTAACAGATACTTTAAATAATTTCCTTCTTTATAAAAAGAAGCACGCTGGCTTTAAGCCTTGTTGGGGCCCAAGCCAGCTTATTGGATGTGCAGTAAGAGCCTAGGCTTTTGCCTTTATATGGTAAAACAAACTATACAAAACAGGCAGTACGATAAGGGTTAATAAGGTGGCGAAACCTAAACCAAAAATAATGGTCACCGCCAAGGCTTTAAAAAATGGGTCAAAAAGCAGTGGGATCATACCTAGCATGGTGGTTAACGCGGCCATACAAACCGGGCGAACGCGACTTACTGAGGCTAAAATTAAAGCATCATAAGCGGGTTTACCCAGTCGATATTCAACATTCATCTGATCGACTAAAACAATGCCGTTTTTAATGATCATACCGCTTAAGCTGAGCATGCCCAGTATCGCCATAAAACTCATTGGCGTATCAAATAACAATAAGCCAGAAGCAACACCGATAATGGCTAGCGGCACGGTTAACCAGATCACCAGTGGCTGTCTAACCGAATTAAACAATACGATGGTAATTAAAAACATAAACAAGAATCCATACGGGACTGAAGAGGCAATCCCCTTTCGAGCTTGTGATGACTTTTCCAGTTCACCACCCCATTCCAATACATAACCATCAGGTAAAGGAATGGCTTCAACGCCGTCTTTGACCTTTTTAAATAAGCTATCGGCGGTATCAGGACTCATTACCTCCGGATCGGCGAGGACAGTGATCACCCTTTTGCGGTCTCTGCGCATAATAATTGGATTTTCCCATTCACTTTCAAACGCCGAAACGACCTGAGTGATTGGCACAAAGCTTTGTTTCTCATTACTAAAAACTTGCAGTTCACTCAAGCTGTTGGCATTTAATCGCTCTTGCTCTGGTGCCCGAGCAATAATCGGCATTAAATGCGATTGTTCACGATACACACCAATGGTCATGCCATTAAAGTTAACCAACATCGCCTTGTCTATCTCACTTTTTGACACCCCCGCTTGTCTGGCGCTAATTAAATTAAGTTGTGGCCTGATCATTAAGGTTTTGTTTCGCCAATCATGACGGATCCCGGCCAACTCAGGCACCTGTTCAAAAACCTCTTGTGTTTTTGCCGCCAGTTGTCGTAATACTTGTGGGTCACTGCCATAAAAACGCGCTTCCAGTTTGGCTTTGGGTGACGGGCCATTCTCCATTAACTTCACTTTAATTTGCGCCGCTGGAAACTGCGCTTTGAGCACTGACGAAAGCTTAGGGGCATAATCAAATACTTGCTGCAAGTCCTGCATTTCTATCATCAGTTGCGAGTAGGCAGGGTAAGATTTTTCCGGTTTGTACGGCAAGACAAAGCGTTGACCTCCTTTACCAATAATCGAGGTAATATTAACCACCTGTTCGGCTTCTGGTTGCTCAAGAATATAGCTTTCCATCTCGGCTATCATTGTCTGGGAGGCCATTATATCGGTGCCTTCAGGCAACCAGACATCCACCATAAACATTGGTGTAGTTGACGGTGGAAAGAAGATGTTTTTGACTTTACTCATGCCCACCATGGCGGAAAACAAAAGGATAATCACAACGGACACCGTTAACCAACGATAACGAATAACCCCTTGTAAAAAACTGCGATAGAGACCAAAAACAGCCCCCTGATAGACATCGTTTTCCTCTTTTATATCGCCATCTTTAAACAACAAATGACATAAAAATGGCGTTATGGTGATGGCCGTAAACCAGCTAGTGGATAACGAAATCAGTAAGACTTTAAACAACGAACCACAAAACTCACCGGATGCATCTTGAGACAAGCCTATTGGTGCAAAGGCAATGATCGCGATGACCGTTGCCCCTAATAAAGGCCATTGGCTTTGCTTTACAATTTGCTGTGCAGATTCTAATCGAGTCTGGCCTTTTTTAAGGCCAATGAGTACCCCCTCGGTGATAACAATGGCGTTATCAACCAGCATACCTAAAGCGATGATCAGTGCGCCAAGCGAAATGGATTGTAATTGAATATTAAAGATATTCATCACAATGAAAGTACCCAAGATGGTGATTAGCAATACCGCGCCCATCAATAAACCCGAGCGAGCTCCCATAAACACCAGCAAAACCACGATAACAATCAATACGGATTGCATCAGGCTGACTAAAAATCCCGAGACAGCGGTATCAACCACTTCACCTTGATCATAAACGGTATGCAAATTCATGCCTGCCGGGATCAAGGATTGCATCTGCTCAAGCTCATTTTTAATGTGCTGCGACACCTTGACAACATTCACCCCTGAGGTAAATGAAATACCAATCGACAATGCGGACGCGCCTTGATTGCGATAAAGCACACTTGGGCTTTCTGAGGTGGTTTTATACACTTTAGCAATATCGCCTAAGTAAATAAGCTGACTACTGCCTGGCACACTTACCATCAGGTTATTTAATTCACTGACATGCTGAAATTCCCCCGTTGGATGAATACGAATACGGTTATCATCAACAAGCACTTTACCGGCATTAGAAACCGTGTTCTGATTTTGTAGCAACGAAAAAATATAGTTTGGGTCTAAACCCAGCGATGACATTTTCGTTTGGCTAACTTCCACCACAACCTGCTCTTGCGGCGCACCAATCACACTGACTTTTTTAATGCCCGGTAGCAGCACCAACTCCCTGCGCAGTAAGTCGGCCACATTTTCAATCTCACGGTAACGGTAACCAGGCCCGGTTATATTCATTAAAAAGCCATACACATCTGAAAAATCATCAATGATCATTGGCGTATTTACCCCAGGCGGCAAAGACACCACAGCATCATTGACTTTACGACGCAACTCGTCCCAAATTTGTGGCAACTCGGTTTTGTCATACTGTGACTGCATTTCCACTTCGATTTGCGACAGACCGGCACTGTTTATGGAGGTAACGTGTTTAATTTGCGACATTTGCTGTATGGCATCTTCAAGCACTAGGGTCACTTCTTCTTCTACCTGCTCAGGCGAAGCACCCGGGTAATTGGTGACGACCAAAGCCGTTTTAATCGTAAACTCTGGCAATTCCAACTGGCCTAAGCCCATAAACGAAATACAACCACCTATGGTCAGCAATAAAATAATCATCCAGCTAATGACTTTATGCTGGATAAAATAACGAGCACTGTTCATATTAAACCCCACGTGACCAAACCAGTGGTTTCACCTGCATACCTTCTTTTAAGACATTCACTCCGTTGGCTACAATTTTATCGCCTTGCTTTAATCCTGATAAAACTTCAATACCAGAGGAAGTCACATTACCCAACTCTACCGACATTAGACTTAACGTTTGATTGTCTTCATTGTAACGATATACGTAGCTTTGCTGGCCAGACTCCGCATTATCTCGAGTTAAAATAGCGGTTACCGGTAAAGTTGCCTGTACGGCTTTGGGTTTAGTAAATACGGCGATATCAATGTTAACTTCGGCGCTCATTCCGGGTAATACATTTAGTTTTGTAGGTACCAAAAACTTAAAGGTGACCTCATAAGCCTGACTGCCTTTAGAGATTATAGAAGCATGCTCTTTATATAATATGTCGTAGCGCTGACTCGTTTGCTGATCGCCAAAACGCACACTGGCATCTAATTGGTTTAGGAGGTTCGAGTTATTTAATTTCAGCAAGATATTTTCAGCCACCTGAATTTTAATTTCCATAAGCTCATTGTCTTGCAACATTAAAATCGGCTGTGAGGCATTAACCATCTGAAAGTTATCGGTATATACTTTGGCAACCACACCGGAAAAAGGTGCTAAAATGGTGCTATAAGACACTTTATCACGCATCATGTTTAACGTGGCTTGATAGGATTTCAATGTCGCTTTTGCAATATCAAACTCGGCTTTAGAAATCATTTTCTGCTCGAACAACTTAGCTTTGCGTTTAAAATCGAGCTCGGCCAATTCATAATTTGCTTCGGCATTTAACACATTGTTGCGGGCATCTTTGTCATCGAGTTTGGCTAATACATCGCCCTTATTAACCAACTGCCCTTCCATTAACGCCAAGGCTGACAATTCACCAGGAATTCGAAATGACAGTTCCGCTTGCTTATTTGCATGAACCGTGGCCGGAAAAGTTCGGTAATCATGTTGACTGATTTCGGTAACATCCAATAACTTCACCGGTTTTACCGGAACATGGGTTAGTACTTCAGATTGCACATTACAACCAGAAAGCTGCATAGCCAAAAGCGTTGTGGCGAATAACCAAGTGGGTTTCATTCATTCAAATCCTGTTAATTAATACATTAGCCGAGATTATAAACCCAGGTAACCCCACAAAAAACAGGACAAACTGCAACCCAAGGTTGCAAAAAACTGAACAAAAACCAATAATATCCCTTCTTTTGTCATCAAGTTGTATTGATATGAAAACCGAAGATATAAAACTGTTTCACGCCATAGTCGATTCAGGCTCGTTAATTAGAGCCTCTGAAATATTCAATTTGCCTAAATCAAATTTAAGTCGAAGAATAAAATCGCTAGAAGACGAGTTAAATTTAAGCCTGTTTCATCGCCATCAGCGTTCAATGATGACTACCGATGCTGGCAAGCTGTTCTACCAAAAAACCAAACCACTGATCAGCGAACTCGATGCCACTGTGGAAGCGCTTACCAATCCGACCTTTGAGCTAAAAGGAAATATTCGAGTACAGCTATTGCCTTTACCCGATATGGCTCGAATGATTGCCTCAATATTTGAATTTATGCAAATGCACCCCAAGTTACATATCGAAATCATTGCCAGCTCCGAAGAGCATAACATGATAGAAAACCGAATCGATTTAGCATTTCGTATTGGTCAACAACTTGAAGACTCACAGCTCATTGCCAGACCACTAAGGACGGTAACGACTGGATTCTTTGCCACCCCAGAATACCTTGAAAATGTGGCTCGACCACAAACCCCTGAAGATTTAAAAAACCTCGACTTTATTTTATATCGTCACCCGAGTGGGCATGTGGTGAACTCGGTAAATATTACCAACGAATTGGTTATCCCAATAAAAGGACGTCTTATATTTAATCATCTGCCAATGATGTTAGAAGCCTGCCTGCAGCATCAGGGCGTGATCCATTTTCCTGATCACATTGGCTACCGTTATGTGAAGGACGGCAAATTGGTCCGATTATTAAAAAACATCGAACCCATGTTAAATGTTGGCTGGTTGGTATACCCACAGCGCAGTACCTTGTCGTTGGCATCGAGAACATTGATAGATTTTCTGGTGGAGAAGTTTAAAAATATTGAGTTAGATGATGCAATTGAAATATCAACCGATTAACCACCATAAAAGTAATAAGCCTCATTATAGATGCGGTAAGTTAGATTTCTTTTGGTGAGCAAAAATGATTCATCGTGATTGAAAAGTAATGAGTAATGGCGTTGTAAGGTAGGCTTGAAGACGAAGGTCACTCATCACTAATTTTTGATTTGCTTATTACCCTAATTTTGATTGCATCGTTTTCATTTACAGAATAAGCAAATACATCGGATAAGGCTCGATTTCTGGCGATCGTTAACGTTACTTTACAACGCCATATCATGACAGTGTATATGCCATGATATTGGTGTTTAAATGCCTTGGTTAACTTTGGTTTTTAGGCCATTTAGGGCTGTTGGTTAACTCACCTGAATTGGTTTTCATTAAACGTTTTATGTCTGTGATATAGCGCTTGAAGTACTGTTTTATATCCTCAAGGATCAAGTAGTTTATTGGAATAATAAACAAGGTGATTAAGGTGGCAAACAGGATCCCGAAACCTAGACTAATCGCCATAGGGATCAAAAACTGTGCCTGTGTTGACTCTTCAAATAACAACGGCATTAACCCTGCAAATGTCGTTAATGAGGTAAGCAAAACAGGACGAAAACGACGGCCGCCAGCATTATAAACGGCATCCCGAAGATCAACGCCTTGTTTACGTTTTTGATTAATATAATCCACTAAAACCAATGAATCATTAACCACCACTCCTGAGAGTGCAAGCATCCCCATAAAACTCAGTAAAGTGAGATCCATTCCCATTATCCAGTGGCCAATTACGGCGCCAATCAAACCAAATGGGATCACCGACATGACAATCAAGGGTTGTGCATAAGATTTAAACGGTATTGCCAACAGCACAAAAATAAGGATAGCCAGTGCTAACCCACCAACTTTCAAACTATTCGATGACTCTTTTTGATCTCGGGCTTCACCAGCCATTTCAAAACTAACACCTGGGTGTGCCCCTACCTGCTCGCTCAGCCATGTTTTGATTTCATTTTGTACTAAGGTCAAGTTACCATTTTGTTTGTCAAAATCAGCGGTCACAGTTAATGTGCGTTGACGATCGACACGTAAAATAGTGTCCGGACTTGAACTAGGATACACATCTGCGACTTGCCATAACGGTACCTCCTGATTTGAGCCAATGCGGATCATCATTTGCTCAAGCGTTTCAATAGACTGTCTTGCCTCAATAGGATAACGAACCATTACCTTTACTTCTTCTCGGCCACGTTGTACACGCTGTACTTCAAAACCAAACACGGCTTGGCGAACCTGTTGTGCAACGGTATTTAAATTTAGACCAAGCAAACGCGCCTCTGGTTTAAGTGCTAATTGTAGCTCTTCCTTACCATCAGAAAGCGAATCCTCTATATCAGACGCCGCAGCATATTGACTCAATTGTAATTTGAGTTTTTCTGATAACTCAATCAATCCTTTGTTATTTCGACCTTTTAACTCAATATTTATTGGTGAGCCGCCCCAACCGCCAATCTCAGCGCGATAGTTGAGTTGTTCAGCCCCTGCAACTTGGCCTACTCGTTGACGCCACTCATTTACAATTTCTGAAGTAGTGACATCAAGAGTGCGTTTTTCTGGTGGTACCGTATCAATTTGCACGCGACCGGTAGTTGAATTACGACCGCCACTAATCGAATAAATATTACGAATAACGGATTCCCCTGTTTGAGGATCTCGATATTTTTCACGAAGCTCCTGAGCATGTTCAGTCATCGACTCGACAATATTGTCAGTGCTTGCAAAGGCTGTCCCTGCCGGCATCATTAAGGTTGCCGTTGCAACTTCGCTTTGTACTTTAGGAAAGAAGACAAACTTAGTTTGACCACTAGCAATGCTGCCAATAACCATAATTAAACATGTGAACATCAGCATCCATGTCGCATAACGCCAGCGCATAGCTTGTGCTAGAGCCGGTTGATAAACACGCTCAATCAAGACCTCTAATGAATTGGCAATACGTTGTTGGATTTTTGAAATCCGTGATGGTTTGCTGTTCTTATTACTTTTCACATGCTTTAAATGAGAAGGCAGTATCAACTTTGACTCAATTAATGAGAACAATAATACGGGAATAATTACGTAAGGGATCGCGGCATACCAACTGCCCCTTCCGGTTTGAAATGCAAGTGGTAAGAATGCTGCTGCGGTTGTCAATATTCCGAAAGTCACCGGGACTGCAACTTCTTTCGTTCCTTTAATGGCCGCGTTTAGTGGATCTTCACCACGTTGTAAGTGGGAATACACATTTTCCCCGGTAACAATGGCATCATCAACGACAATCCCGAGTACCAATATGAATGCAAACAAGCTCATTAAATTTAAACTAACGCCAAACAATGGCATAAACAAGAATGCGCCCATAAAACACATAGGAATACCTAAACATACCCAAAAAGCGACGGCTGGGCGTAAAAACAGCGCCAGTAAAATAATAACCAACAGCATACCTTGCCAAGCACTTTTAGACAGGGTTTGCAAACGCGCTTTTATCGGTTCGCTGCGATCACGCCAATAATCTAGACTTAAGCCTTCAGGCATTTGCGATTGTTTTTGTTCAATAAACTCTTTAACCGCCTTGGTCACTTCTATAATGCTTTCATCGCCGGTTCGAAAAATTTCAATTTCAACCGCAGGCACACCATTAAAACGTGTACGCAATGGCGTCTCTTCAAAACCGTCTTTTATTTGAGCAATATCGCCAAGGTTAACCATTGTGCCATCTTGGGTGGTGATAATTGCAATGTTGGCAAAATCATTCGCTTGGTAGGCCTGACCAAGAGTACGGATAAATATGTCTCCGCCTTCAGTCTTTAAGTTACCTGCAGAAATGTCGTTTGAATTTTGACGAAGAATACTCGCCACATCCGCTAGGCTTAGATCATATTTTCTTAATGCCCATTCCGGTATTTCTATGGATATTTCGTAGGGTAATACATTATCGACTTCAACTTGTGACACGGCATCTAACGCGGCAATTTCATCGCGAGTATTTTCAGCAAAACGGCGTAAAGTTAATGGATCATAATTGCCATATAAAACCACACCAATTGCATCACGGCGCCATTGTGGTACCTGTATAAGTAGGTTCTCAGCTTCTATCGGAAAATTAGAAATTGCATCGACACGAATTTTTGTTTCGTCCAGTAATTCGCGAACATCATAACCTTCTTCAACTTCAAGCGTAATCGATGCGCTGCCTTCACGACTTTGCGAGGTGAGTTGACGGATCCCTTCAAGATCTTGAATTGCTTCTTCAACCTTGATGGTTATCCCCTCTTCAACTTCCTGAGGCGATGCACCTGGTAAGGTCATAGAAACCGACACCCTACGTTGCTCAAATTCAGGAAATAAATCGACTGGGATCTTTGTCGTCATTACATAAAGACCCGATAACATCACTAACATCAACAGGATATTGGCGGCGACGCCATTTTTAGCAAACCATTCAATCATTTTTACTCTCCCGGTTATCTTATTGAAGTGGTGCTAGTATTGGTAATCGAAGCAGCCTCAGCTTTTAGTTTATCTTCTGAGGCATTAGGATCATCTATGACATTGGCAATTTGTTCTTCTGCCACTTGCGGCTGTGATTCGGTGTCAATTAACGCTTTGACTCGAGTACCATTAAGCAAATTTGCCGTCGGCGTTAATATCAAACGGTCAGTTGGTTGTAAATACGACACTAAACTTGTTTCATTAGACTGGTTTAATGCGGTGTTTAAATAAGAATTTGTTGCTGAAACAACGACAGAGGTTTCATCCGTCCATAAGGGTTTAATCTTACGTTTTTCTAGTAAGCCATTATCGACAACACTCACAATAAAGTCTTGCGACACCGCTCTTCGGGGGATCACATACACATCTTCTAATTGTTTACCTTCAATTTCAGCCCGCAAAAACTGGCCAATTCGAATGACCGGATGTTGCGCATTATCAATAAAAGGCTCTTTTATTCGTGCCACCAAGTACAGCATTCTTGTGGTTGGGTCGAATGCACCTTCACTTCGAACAATTTCACCTTGCCATTGATACGTTTTACTTCCGAGTTCACCAGAAAAACGTACCTTAGGAACAGATGCTTGCGTGTCTATCGATGTGGGAATAAATATGTTTTCCATATCATTACTTTTGATAGGTAACCGTACCTCAATCACATCGGTGCTATAAATATTGGCGATGGCTTGACTCGGGCTTATCACTTGGCCTATATCAACCATTTGTTTTAGCACTTTACCGTCAAATGGTGCTTTGATTTGAGTGCGTTCAAGATCTAATTTTGCTTTGTCCATTCTCGCCTGTGCGGCTTTATAAGCGGCTTCTGCGGCAGCAAGTTGTGGTTTTCTAAGTGCTAGCATTTGAGCCGCGTCAGAATTAGGCCGCTCATTCCACTGTTTTGAGGCAAGATCTGCCTCAGCTAATTCTTGTAAATAGCGTAATTTAGCGTCTGCCGTAAAAGATGCTGCAATATCTAATTCAATCTTGTAATCTCGATCATCAAGCTGAATGAGTACATCACCTTTGGAAAAACTTGAACCGGCTCGAATTTTAGAAGACACTTCAATAACACGTCCACTTATGTCTGCAACTAACTCCGTTTGCGTAAGGGGCTCTGCGGTCCCATACGAATCTACCCATACGTTGTAATTTGTTTTGACAAGATCAGACACCTCAACGGCTACACTCGGGGTTGGCTTTGCAGCTCCCCATTTTTTGCTATCTGGTTTATTACCAAACATCGAAGAAATTATGGCAACACCTCCAATTAAAATAGCAATGGTCACCACAGAATGGGCTATCCATGGAACTTTCTTGTTATAAACTACCTGTTGTGTAGTGGGCTCAGTCATAGCGTTCTCCATTGAGTTATGTACTTTAAAATCCCTATTGGCCAATTCTGACGGTATAAATAATAGATTAGATGGGAATTTTATATAATGAATATCCTCAAGTTACGTTTAAGATTGGGTTTTAGATCAGTAACAAGAGACTGAAGATAAACTTAATTAAAAGGTTACGTATTTTCAAAGAGTTACTAGCTAGCTTGATAATCAGGCAGTGAGTCCCAGTTTAAATGCTAAAGGTATAGCCTGATTCATTTATTCATTTATTCATTTATTCATTTATTCATTTATTCATTTATTCATTTATTCATTTAGAAATAATCTAGATCTCATATAACAACGTATGAATATTTAAATTAATAAAGGCGCACAATATGTTTTCAATATTTAAAAGAGATCCGATTAAGAAACTGAATAAACGGCACGAACAAAAGCTGGAACAAGCGATGCATGCTCAACGAAATGGCGATATTAAAGGTTATGCATTATTAAGTGTTGAGGCAGATGAGATAGAAAATGAGATCAAGGCAATACAAGCATCAATCGAATAGGGCTAGAAAATTAACTTGCTTGATCATGGAATGGTGAAATTAAGAAGACTCCAGACTAGTTTATTGGGATAGGTTAAAAGCAAAAAAAGTCCAAGCACATTGGACTTGGACTACATTAAAGTTCATTTAACCTATCTTATTATCAGGTTTTAAAGGTTTGATAATATTATTTTTTGTTTAAATGAGTAACTTGTTTTAAGCGTATCAATAACATTAAACAAGCTAATAAAGCGCCACCTAAACTTCCTCCACTTTTGTTCGGTGACGGCTCTGGTGGTAGTGGCACTGGAATAGGTGCAGATTCAACAGAGATTGTAAATGATGTGCTAATCTCATCTGTGCCATCACTGGCAATAATTAACACGGTATAGATACCTTCTTTATTAATTTCACCAACCAGCTTCATGTCTTCAATTCTTAAGCCGTCTAGGCCTTCGACTCGATATGTTAGAAGATCATTGTCTGTATCTGTAAATACACCCGTTAAGTCCACTGAAATATTAACCGTTGAGTTGCTATCTAATTGCAACTCAAGATCTGTAATTTCTTTGTCTTGTTGTGGTGGAGAATTAATAAATTGGTTTTCACCGCCAACTACTTTAATCAGTGTCGATCCGATATTGCGTTTGAATACGGCAGAAGAGCCTAATTCTAGTAAGCCATAATACGTTTGGCCTTCAACTAAAGGAGTTACTTTGTCATCATCGTTTAAATAACCATTAACCGAAAGTTCTACATCAAATGTTTCACCTTTATTAACGGTTGTGGGCGAGTTGATTTCTAAAGTAGAGTTGCTGTTATAAGGGATACTAGTGATTTCAAGTGAGATATCATCAGGCTCACCAGCGTTTGTACCACTGAAGTTATGTACTGCTATCCAATAGCTTCCAGTACGTGGTGTTTCAATAACACAACGCTCTTTTGAATCGATAGCACCACTTAGACAAACCAAACCAAAATTCATTTCACTCGTATCAACCATGCCATCATTGTTCATATCCAGACCAACGTATAAATCGGCATCTGGCGCAGTTGTGCCAGTGATTTCAACAATCAAGCGTTTAGTATATGGTTTGACAACAAGTTGTTGAGTAAACAAGGTATCGGGATTCATGGTTGGTGATGTCTGTTCGGGACCTTCAGCACTACCAATAGCATTTCCGGTGTAGCTTGTAGCTTTATACAATCCAAAACTTTGAGATTGTAAATCATTACTACCAGAGCTTGTGATGTCAGTGATAGCAATAACATTATTTACATTATTAATATTGGCACTTACCTCTTCAATAACCTTACCTGCAGAAAAAGCGATAGTTGCTTGAAAATGGGTGTCACTCATTTTGTTATTAGCATTATTAAGAACAACATAGCCATGTACCCACTCGTCTTGCAATTCTATGTCGGCCTCAGCTGTAAAGGTTAATTCTTGGTATTCTCCGGCTTTTAAGCTAAAGCTAGAAGGGCTAACCGATATTGAAAATCCTGGGTTAAGATAATTGTAATCGGCAGTCCAAGAGCTATCTTCAACTGCTTTTACCGTTCGCGTCCAAGTACAAGTTGCAATACATTTTTCCTTTACTATAGAAGTTGTGTTGAGCAATGAAGGGTCACCTTCTTCAAAAGGATCTGCTATTAGGTATTCTTCCGTGCTGATATCCAACAGTAAGCCTGCATTTATGGCGTTATGTACTCGAATACTGCCGGCACCTTGATCAAAGAAATCAGAGCGCTGAGTAATCCCATCACGATCATCATCTTTATAAGTAACCTGATGCGCAGTTGACATAATTGCCGATTGAACTTCTGCTGGTGTCCAATCAGGATGCGTAGCAGTCATCAAAGCCAGTGCACCAGCAACGTGTGGACTCGACATTGAAGTACCACTAAGCATACTAAATTCGACGCCATTGTCATCGTTAGTAAATGGCGTATCTTCAGCATAGGCAGCATAAATATCAACGCCTGGCGCGGCAATATCAGGTGAGAAGATATTCTTGTATGGCAGGTTTGGCCCACGTGAGGTAAATATGCCTGCAATATCAGCTTTGCTGTAATCATGGATTAGTTCAGAGGTATTGATGGTTGCCATATGATCAACGCCAGTGGCTAGCCAATTAGTGAGCGTTTCGCCTGAGTCGATATCAATATGGATGGCTGGAAGCAAGTGAGTATCTGCATGCAGGGTGTTGGCTTCTTCATCCACATTCATCAAAATAAGGCCACCAGCTCCACCTTCTTTTACATTCAAGCCTTTTCGTACTCTGGCTATTAGACCACGCTCACAAACAACAATTTCACCGGCAAAAGTGTTTTCTGCAAATGGCGCAAGACAGCCTGCATCGCCATAGTCTTCGGCCAAAACGATTTTACCGGTATATTCCTTACTGGCACTTTTTCCTTCGATGGCTTGAGTTGGTGGGTTTTCGCCGCCGGAAAAATTATCTAATGTAATGTCACTAAAACTGCGACTGTGAGTATAAGCTGCGACGGTTGTGACCCAAGGCGCATTGCCTGGAGCGCCAATAGTTGATGCTTGCGGGCCACTGTTACCAGCAGATGTAGCAATATGTAGGCCGGCGTCGCGGGCGCTGAGAAAGGCAAGTGCATCGGTTGAATTCCAAGGGCTTCGAGCCCCCCCGCCAACAGAATAGTTTAGGACGTTAACGCCATTTTCTATGGCATGTTCAATTGATCTGACTGTTAATTCAGGGTAACAAGAGCCTTGATCGTCACATACTTGGTACGAGACGATATTGGCATGAGGAGCAACACCACTAATTTGGCTAAATTGAAAATCTGTTTCTCCGGTAATTGGACCTTGATCGTCCTCAACAGATAAGTAAAAATTTACGTCTTTTACTACGTTGCCAGCCGCAGTTGAAGCAACATGGCTACCATGCCCTTGAAAGTCATAACCTATGGTGACTTTATCTTCAATATCTTCAAAATTATCATTTACAATCGTTGGACGAATATTAATAATTTCTGGGTAACTGATAATACCAATTAATTTATCATTACAAAACTTGGCAAAGCGCTGGCAGTCCCCTAAATAATTATCTTTGCCAAGTGGATTTGTATGGTCAAAACCATCTCCGCCAATATCAGCAAAAGACGGGTGTGTCGCATTGATGCCAGTATCAATTATGCCGACAACGATCCCTTCACCTTGCGTACCTTGATGGTCATTAACACCTGACCAAACTTTTTTGGCACCAATAAATTCGGGACCTGTGTCGCTCGTAATATAATGAAGACCAATTTTTTCAACCGTTTTTACATCGCCATGCTTTGCTAATATTTTCGCTTCTGTAGGCGTTAACTCAGTCGCAAATGCATTCAACACAATGTTGTAGCGATGCTTCACATCTAAAGTTCGATTTAGCAAGCTATTCGCTTGGTTAATGACGCTGTTTTGTTTTTGTTGCAAGTATGACTTATATTGCAAACTGACCGATGAATGAACATCCAGTACGCCTTTGTTAGTGACGTTCTTGACGCGATTATTTACGCCGCTGATGCTGGTTGCAGGAAAAGATAATAAATCACCTTGATAATTGGCCAAACTTGGATCGTTTAACACGACATAATACATAGAATCAGAGCGAACTTTTCTCGCTTGATTCATTTTTAATTTTTCTTTACCTGGTTCGATTTGATTTGTTTTATTTGCATCATCGGTTGCTGCCGCAACTGAAAAACTTAATGAGCAACCAACTAATACGGCTAAGCTAGCTTTATTAAAGTTCATTTGAAAATCCTAGTAAAAAGCAGGAAGCGTAAAACGCTTCCGACTTTGTTATGAAATGAAGGTAACGTTATTTGCGAAAACGGAAGATGATTAAGCCCGCTAAAAGACTTAAAAACCCAAAGCTACCACTACTTGATGAGCTTTTCTTCGTTGCCGAAACAGGCACCATCGCAGTTACTTGATGCAAACCATCGGAGGCGGTGATCATTATTTGATATTCACCCGCTTCACTTACCATACCGCTCACTTGCGTATCGCTAATTGCTAAACTTGTGATGCCATCGGCTTCAACGCTGTAGGTCAAGGCATTACCTTCGCTTTCTGCAAACAATCCTGAAAAATCTAAGCTGAAGTTTTCGCCGTTTTTATCAATGATCATTTCAATGGTGCCAATAGCATTTAACGTATCAGCAACAACGACAGGTGCGATATCGTTGACATTATTAAGGTACACACTAATAAGTCTCGGATTTCCTAAAGTATTGCCCTGCTGAGTCATCACTTGTACTTGATACATAGACTGATTTTCAAAATCCAATGCATCTGGATTGCTCACATACAGTTCATGTGTATCTTGATTTATAGCGAAGGGTGATCCAGGTAAACTATTGACAATGTGCAAGTCATGAGATTGCCAATCTTGATCGCCGCCGGCAAAAAAGCCATTGGTATCAAGCTTAATTAAACCAACAACGGTATCTGCCAAGGCATCTTCATTTAGCGTAAAGGATTGTCCCGCTCTGACATCGGCTAAAACACTACCGTCATAATCAATGAAACCTACGGTGCCCAATTGAAAGAAATTATCTGAGCTACTCAACACCATAAATTCATGATTGTTATTATTTAATTCACCATTTCGCGCTGCGGCAATAGTGATTTTTTCACCGGGTTGGGCTGTGATGGTGTGTTGAAAATCAGCATCGTTAATTGATTGATCTTCAGCCAATTTAGCAAAACCAATTCGGGTAGAGCGATCTACCAAAATATCGCCACAAACCTCACCAAACATACTGATCGTACATTGATAACTGTTAGAATAATAACCGCCTTTTAAGGGATTAAATTGAGTGAGAGGTTGATATTTTTCGATCCCCGCATCTCTATCGGTTTCAATATGAAATCCTAGGTTTTGATCAAAATCCTCAACAGAGTCTAGCTCGTGGTGAAAAAATTCTTCAATACACATTTCAGAGACAATGTTGGTGCCATCATTGGTGAAACGAACAGGGAGTTTAGACTCGGTGTAGCGGCCATTAGGATTGGTGTAGTCAAACGTCTTATTGTAATCAATATAATAAGTTGCTGGCTGACCTTTGGCATTTAGCTGTACAAATGGTTGGTTTATTTGCTGGCTATCGTCTAGAAACGCAGCACCACCAAAGCTTTCATTCCAACCAAAGTCTAAAACAACTTGCTCATGATGTAAGTCATAATAGAAAATTGGTGGCCCAATTTTATCCATATAGTTTGCTAATGCAACATCCGCTGGTTGAAAAAGATTGACCGCAATAGACATTTTTTTACCGGTGATATCACAACGGGCATCGTCGTAAATACCGCCACCAACAGCTTTTATTTTATGCCCAGAGACATTTTCTTTGCCTACGGGCTCATTTGGGTTGTGAATTAATATTGGATAAGCTTCAAAGGTTGTTGGTGTTAATGAGTCATTAATGAATGTTGAAGTGTGGGCGATATATCCTGGGTATCCCCATTCATTGACTGGGTAAGCAGTATTTGCCCAGTCCATTGAGTCCCATTCTGTTTCACCTGTCTCGGTATTGAAGCCCTTATATTGAGGGTATTCCGTGGTAATAACCTGTTTATCTATGGTGGTTTCATTTCGCGCAGATACCATCCAGCCCAGATTTAAGTCTGGCAAACCTGCGCTTGCAAAAGTGATATAGCCATTAAGCTCAGTCGCTTTCAGGTTTTCATCGGTATAATCTGGTGTTGATTGTAATGGCCACTCAGGTAATTTAGTACCGTCGATGGTTATTTCAACAAGAACATTAACAGACATATTTGCAGGAACACTAACCGTTTCCGGAAAGCTAATGTTAAGTGCATCATAGCCTGCCTTTTCACCATTAGTTTTATAACTTGCCGTGTATGTTTGCGCCGAGTTTGAAAAATTACGCAGTGTTAGAGTTTTAAAAACTCGCTTTTGTTGCGACACTTCATGAGCGCCAAATTGAATGTACGGTTGGTAACTGCTCTTTTCCCATATTGCGATTGGGGAGTTAACCGCCGCTTCAACATTTTCAATACCATGACCGACTAATAATAACTCAGCTGCACTACCACCTTCTTTTTCTAAAATGCCTTCTACAGAAGCTGTATTTGCAAGTAACGCTTTGATTTCAATAGATCCCAACCCCGGATTTGAACTTTTTACTACTGCCGCAGCCGCCGCAATACGTGCTGCCGCAGAAAGTGCATCGGTACGTGAGCCCATTTTATTTGCATTTTCATCAGGGTTACTGATCTTAGCTACTGGCACATCATTGGCGTAACTGACAATCTCCGGTTTTAACTCTTTGCTGCCCCTTACTGGCCCGATAGGTGACCAATCGGCAACCAAAATATCGTCACTGTCTGCTGAAGTAACTACAGAGCCAACTGTGATTGCCGACGTAGCACCACCTTCATTAGATATCCAATTTCTTAACTTTTGTTCAGCATCGCCAACTAAACTATATTTAGCTAAATCACCGGCATGAGTTACTATGGTTAAGCCCAAAGCAGAGGCTCTTTCGATGATTAGTTGTGAAGCTGAAGAAGAACCAACACCTCCTTGTCCAAATGGCGATGAAAAGGCGGCGGAACCACCGGCATCTATTAAGGCAATATCTAAATGGTCACTGGTATCACCATCTTGATTTGGATCTAAAGCATGTTCAAGTGCTTTGATAACTCTTGCGGGGTCGGGCATTATATAATCAAAACTGTTCGCATCCCAGGCACTTGGCTGTAGGTTAGATATTTTGTAAGCATGAAGTTTTGCGCCTGGCGCTAATTGATGAATAATACTGGCAATTTCGGTGCCCATGCCTGTTGGATATTCCCAACCATTCCAGCTTGTAAAGTTGTAATTTTGATCAATAGGATTACCATCTTCACCATAGTTTTCGCCGGCAAAGTCGTAGCCGCCAACTATCACATTCGTTGGGAAACCATCAAAGCCATCAACACCTTCTTGAGATTCATCTTCTGGCGTACTTGGGTCGTCTTCTATCGCCGGTATTGAAGGGCTTAACGGACCATTTTCAAGGGCATCTAAATAACTACCAACCATTGGCGGTGTTTCGGGGTCGCCATCATCACCGTACTCACCACTACCACCAAAAAACTCAAGGGTATAATCAACTCCTGTTGAAATTATGGCAATATCTACGCCGCCCCCTGCATTTGCATCATTATTATATGGTTCCAGCGCTTGTACTTGCTCCTCTGAATTAGTGTCACTTAATACAGTGGTGTTGGAAACCTTTGATAGCGTTTTGACTATCTGTCTGGTATTGGCTTTATTTACTGACGCTACACCCGGTAAAGACGATAATTTATCTGTATATTCGTCGGTAACAGAGACGGTAATAAAGTTTGCTAATAAACTTGAGCTATTAATTAACTTCGCCATTGGATCCAAAGCTAACACTTGCGCAAACAATGCTTGCTGCGCTGCTATTACTTTGTTTTTTTCTACAAGGTAATTTTGTTTACCAAGGTTAAAGTTGTTTATTGCAGGTTGGTCATTTAAATAAATGATGTACTGCGTGACGTCTTGTGTGTTGCCTGAAAAGCTTGATTTAAATTCCGTGGTATTTTGAGCAATGGCACTGCCCATAGTAGCAGTGGAGATAACAGCACTTGCTATACATACCGCTAAGACATTTTTCTTAAACATCATATTTGTGGATATCCTATTTTTTATAGTTATATTTATTTTTTACATACTTAGAAAGTTGGCTAACCTATGGATTAAAGGTCAGCTTATCCTCTGTAGAATTAGTAAATTGAACACTATAAATAGGCAATAATTTAAAGCTCACTTTTAACTCGTTTTTTCCACTTTGACTTATCTTTTTATTATCTTTTCCCTTTACATTCAGCACCATACATGGGTTTACGGTTATTTATTTGGGCTATATTAAAACCATAAAAAACAACACAAAACAGAAAAAATTAAGAAGAAATAAGAACGGGAATTTCGAATGGATTCAACACAAAGTTGGTTACGGTAAAAAGCTCATACCAATAAGTATAATTATCTGTTTTGGGATAAGTAAAAGACTATAACGAGCAGTAAATTCTGCTCGTTACGTTAAGGAAGCGTCTCTTACCCTGAATCACTTAAATCTGTTTTTGAGGGTAAGGATTGGACTGAAAATGCTGCTGATTATGTCAAGGAAAAGAGTCTTACCCTCAATCAGTTTAACCGTTTTTGAGGGTAGACTTGGACAGATAAAGTCGCCATGTAAATGTTGTTAGTTCATTTCGATTGCCCTAATGTCGGACTCATTACTAAGCTTCATAGTCACCAATAAGCTTTCTTTATCAGCCTTGGAGATGCCAAAGTGTTTGCGTATGATGTTGGCCGAAAACGACACAACAAGCGTTTCATTGTTATCAGGTGCAATACGCCAAATTTCATCTGCTGTTTGGGTTCGTTTTAAATAATATAGAAACCCATTTTGGCCAAAAAAAGATCCATAATCAGACCTATCTAAATGGTCAGTCAATTTAGTTAGCTGCTTCGATATAGGGTCCAGTTTCCAAACACCATTGACGCCAAAACGGGAAACGAATAAATCATTATTATCTGCTTCGACCAAATAATATTCCCCGGCATTGGTTAATTGTTGCAATTGTTGGGTTGCTACGTTTAATTGATAGATACCGCCTTGTTGTTCTTTACCAGCAAAAAAGAATACGGTTTTGCCATCTTTTGACCAACTTAAGTTATCAGCCTCGAGATCTTGAATGTCTATTGCTGACATCGAATGATCTTCTATATTGCCAATGTATAGTGATGTCGTTTTATCTTTTTCGGATAAGACTTTGACCGCAAATTTCTTACCGTCAGCTGATATTGCTGGAACCGTGGCATTACCTAACCCCTTTGTTAAATTGACGCTTTTAATGCCGTTATTTAACCAAATTGACCACATACCACTGCGATTAGACAAAAATAAAATGTTCTCATTAGCGACTGAAAAACGGCCATACATATCTCTGGACGAAGACGATACTTTGCGAATGATCTTACCGCTATTTACATCAACTTGGGCTAGGTATTCTTTTGAAATATGATTTGCAATTAATAATTGTTGAGTTTTAATGTTAAGGGAAAATGTACTGGGATAGCCAAGATTGCTAATGGTGGTCTGCTCATCATTATCAAGCTCTATTTTTTTAATCACAAACTTAGTATTTTCAGAAAAATTAACATAAAGGCTTCTAAGGTATGGGTCTAAATCAATATCAATAATACTGACTTTGTTTTGCAAAATAGCCGTGATCTCTTTGTCGTTTGCCATATTAAGAACGTCGTAACGCTGAGTTCCTCGTTGGCGAATGAAAAATAATTCCTCATTATTTAGCATTTGGCGAGGCGCGAAATCCATTTCCGTATTTGCCGGAAAGGTGATTTGTTTAGTTTGCTTTGAAGTAAAGTTATATTGAAACAATGCAACTCTAGAGTTGATCACTTTTGAGTAAATTAAGGCATTGGCGTTTGACCAATCCAATACCCTGCGATATGACCTGTAATAACAACCGTTATCAATAAATATGTCATCTTCAGTAACGAGATTTTTTACTCTCACCTGACATTCGCCATCCTTACTGATGCTTACATAAGCTAACGATTCATCGTTTTCGGACCAAACCGGCGAAACGTTTAAGTTAGCAGGTTTCCCTGTCATGTAAAGGGATGAACCATCATCCTTCAAGTTCTGGATATAAAGCCCATTAGAGGCGTTATTATTATTCCATAAAAACGCAATATATTGCCCATTATGAGATACTGCAGGGTGCTCTTCTATTCCCTCGTAGGTAGTAACTTTGTAGTGATTATGGTCAACATACGCCGTATTTTTGGTCTTTGTATTGTTACTGTTAGAAAATGTTTTTGGTATAAAAAATATTAATAATGCGACACAAGCTATTGCGGCTAAAAATAATAAAAATGTTTTGTATTGCGATTTGCTTCGTACTTTTTTAGTTTCTATAGCGGTCATCGGCAGGCTTAATTGATAACCAATTTTAGGAATGGTATAAAAAACATCGCTATTTTCACCGACGTCTTTAAAGGCTTTACGTAATATCCAAATGGCATTTGTAAAACCTTTATCACCAACGGCATCATTACCTTGCCAAATGACTTTAATGGCATCATCTCGGCTGACAATCTGATCATCATTAGTTAAAAATAACTTCAGTAAATCAAATACTTTAGCCGGTAATTTATATGTTTTGTCATTACAACTTAAGCTTTGGGTAAGGCAATCTAAAACACTTTTGCCTATCAGGTATTGGTTACTACTCATAAATTACTTTCTTTTGTATAGTGATTAAATGATTGATTTAATTGTCTTAATTTGAACTTCTATACGGGGTATTACAGCCCGGACGTTAGTATCTTTGGTAAACGTAAAACAATACGTAAGAATAAATTTATAGCCCGCTCGTCCACAAACATTTATGGATAAAAATACTCGTCAATAATTGCAGCCAAACATATGTAATTTAGTTGGCTATTAATTGTTGGCAGAAATTACAAGCTGATCGATTGGTTGTTGCAAAGCGACAGCTTCGGCTGCTGCAGCTAGTGGTAATTTCACAATAAATTTTGCACCAGACAAGTTTTCGCTGTTCATCGCCAGTATTTTACCTTGATGCCAATCGATAATTTTTTTAGCGATTGCTAACCCTAAGCCATAGCCTGCTAAATCCTCAATTTCTCGATTAAATGGTAGGAATAAATCATCAAATTTTTCAGCTTGTATACCAGCGCCGTCATCTTCAACTTGAATGTGAATCATGTCATTTACTTGGTATAGACTGATCACAATTTCACCGTTCGCATATTTAAGTGCATTATCAATTAAGTTTTTTATCACTCGAACAAAATAGCGTTCGTCTATGTATGCGTAAGAGGTGCAATGGGCACAAACGGTTACTTTTTTATCTGAAAAACGTAGTAGTTTTGCTGCGTATTCTTCAATCATTGGCAATGGAGATTGAGCTCGTAAAGTTAAAGAAGGGCTTTGATGTTCTTGTTTTGAAAAACTTAAATATTCTTGCACTAACCTGGCGATATCACAAATATCGCCATCAAGTAGTGGCTTCATTTGAGCATAATTCGCATCATTCATCGCTGATAAAGTAAAATTTGCACTCGACAAGCTTGTCCGTACTTCATGAGAAAGGGTGTCCGAAAGCTCTTTTTGCAAGGCAACTAGTCGACCAATCTTGTTTAACATACCGCGAATTGTCGAAAATATTTGCTGAAAATAAGCTGAATTAGGGAAGTCACTCGCAATCAATGCTTGGCTAGATTCGAACTTACGTACCACGTCATTCAATTTAGAAATGTCTCTAAATAAAGGGTAAAACCCTAAAAATAATGCCGCGGCCATAAGAATATAAAACACGCTTGTATAGATATGATTGTCAAAAAGATCAGAACTAATCGTCGGCCCTATTTGTAAATAATAAGCATCATTAAAGCTTAGGTAATGGTATGTCTCTTGCTCATTGTCACTGACGGTTACGATATTGCCTTGGTCTAGTTTTTCACGTTCTAAAGGTGGAAATAAAACCTCAGACTTTTCAATCAAATTTGCCTCGACAGAAAATGGGATTTTGTTATTGATACAATCTTGAAGAAGACAGTATTGCGTAACGAGCGGCAAAATATGCTGTATTTCGATGGCTGCAACAGGCTGTTCTTTGACATTTTTGTTATACACATAATCTGCGAGTAATACGCTAGAAAAAAAACAAATAACAATCAAAATGTAATGTTTGAAAAGTGCTTTAATCATTTGAACTCACATTTACTGTTAGCATATAACCCTGGCCCCACATGGTATTAATACGACATGATAAGCCTTGGTAATTTAGAAGTTTTTTTCTCAAACGACTGACTCTACCGTCGATGGTGCGATCGAGACCATCATAAGAGCGCTTTAAAGTGTTTACGAATAGGTATTCACGGGTAATTTGCTTGCCATAATTGAGTGCTAACAGCCATAGCAAATCAAACTCGTGTCGAGACAATGAAATATCTTGGTCTTCAAATCGTGCCAAACGGTTATTTTTGTCAATGGTTAAATTACCAATACTAATCACATCTTGTTGTTCGGTTTTTTCAACCCGTTGTAAACAAGCATTGACCTTTGCTAGGAGTAACTGAGGATCTACAGGTTTACAAATATAATCGTCCGCACCAAGCGAAAAACCTTTTAGCTGGCTCTTTAAGTCATTGAGAGCACTTAAAAAAATATAGGGACCATGGTAGAAGGCACGTACCTTTTTAATGATCCTAAAACCATTATTTCCAGGTAACATGATGTCGCAAATAATAATGTCAATTTTCTCATTTTGGATGAGTGAACTTAAACATTCATCATTAATAAAATGCTTAACATCAAATCCTTGTGAGGTAAAAAATATGGTAATCGATTGTGCAAGTCGTTGGTCATCTTCAATGAGCAATATTTTAGTTTTACGCTCATCAAATGCACTCGCTTCTGGTCTATTTAGCATTAAAAAACACTCCATAAATATTTACGCTTATCGAATGCACTCGCTTTTAGTCTGTTTAGCATTAAAAGACACTCCATAAGTGTTTACGAGATTGACGAACATCTTTGCCTAGTTCTCTTATGTTTAACTTGCGGTGGATTTCGCTTATATAAGACCCGGATAAACGTAGTATAAAATTATTTTCTTTTTCTACGCTAAGCATTAACACGATGGAGCTGTGCTGTTTGTCGACATCACAAAATATTGGTTGTTGCACACCAACCTGATATAAACAGGTGTTTCCAGGTCGACTAAGGTGCCATTGAAAACGTATGTTTTGTTTGCAAGTCGCATCGCGCTCTACAATACAAATACTTGGCTTTATCGAAAATGATTCAATCACCGTATGTTGCTCCGCCTCTGCATTAAGCGGTAAACACAATAAAATGAAGGTGAGATATATGTTGAAATTATTCATGGTCAAATTAGTACATATACTTGATGCCAATAAAATATGACAAAATATTAGAACGATTGATTATGGGGCTGTTTTGAATTTGAGAATCTAACCATTGTTGTTTAACCACACCTAAGGCAAACCAACGCTCGGATAAAGGGTAGGCTGATGTGTATTGCAGGTACAAATTATTCGTGCTGCTTAAGGTGACATTGTTTTGCTCAAATTGGGCATAATCCACACCATAATAGTAATCACTCATTTCATCATTTTTATGAGTAATCCCAACTTCTAAATCACTATTCAAACCAAGAAATTGATGTTGAAAATGGATATTAAAATTTAATTCATAACCATTATGGACATTGCTAACATCAAATAAGGCATTTAAAAAATAGTCAAATTTGCCATAAATTCGCATTTCCCCACCTGCTAAGTAAGACATTGATTTATGACGAGGTAATATTTTTTCTGCAGCAATGATATTGTCTGAAATATTCTTTTCGAACAATGGTTGGCGATTAAACGTTCCGCTCGCCGCGACAGCCGCAAATGCATCTCGGTGATCCCCTGGAAAATAAATGCCATCTAGATTTTGTTTCCCTACCAGCTCGAAAACAAAGTTAGATTTTTCAACTAAAGCATATGAAATATTTAGGTTTTCTACCGAAAAGTTCTCACCGTAAAATCGCACATCAGGGATAAAAAATAATTCTATATCATCTTGTTTAGCAACAGGTTGTTGTAATTGTCCATACCCTATCGTGAAGCCCAATTGCCATTCATTAGTTGGCACTATTTGTGAAGTATTTACATCGTCACGTGCATAAGAGTGCGAGGTAATTAACACCGAGCTGATAAGCGAAAGTAGTGTAAATAATTTAATGAAAACCAATTGATAAATCCAATGCATTGTGCCGAAAAAAACTGCAATAAATAAGGTTGCGCCAATGTAACAAGTCGAAATATCAATTACAAATTGAAAAAAGTTCATTTCTCTTAAGTAAATTGATTGGAAACTTGCAAAACATTTTTTTAACGTTACAAATCAGTGCGTTAACATTTGGTTGTGAAATCAGCTGTTAGAAAAGCATTACAATTTTGTACAATTTAAACAGTTTTGTACAATTACCAAAGTACATTAATCCGTAATGAGTCGAAATCTCTCGACCCTAGATATCTTGCACGTTTGAAAGGTTTTACAACCCCGTAACAATTTAGAGTGTGAGAACTCTGCTTAAAAATGCGACAAACATGTACAATTTCAATTAAGAATATATGCGTTACTTTCCGGTGAATTGCGTACTAAAACGCAAAGAATAAATCAGGAGAGATACCAAAATGAAAATAAAAAAAATAGCTTTAGCTATTAGTGTTGCAGCTTATAGTGCTGGCGCAGCTTATGCCGCCGAGTCTTTAAAGTCTGCTCATAAACTACAGCCGGTAAAAGTAACCGCTGAACAAATTAAGCAGCGCCAACAAGCAAGCTTACCGTCAGATCAAAGTATGGTAAG
The DNA here is from genome assembly GCA_947502355.1 of uncultured Thalassotalea sp. Classification (GTDB taxonomy): domain Bacteria; phylum Pseudomonadota; class Gammaproteobacteria; order Enterobacterales; family Alteromonadaceae; genus Thalassotalea_A. The sequence continues at coordinate 34,214 of CANMZP010000030.1, forward strand.
AAATGATGGGTTAAACGTTCATATTAATCAGCAGCACGGAAAATTTGTTCCTGAAGCCGATATTACTGGCGAACACACTTACATTGTTCGATTAGTCGATCAACCTGTGGCAATCGTAGCAAATAACCAAAGCTCTTCCATCGCACAAGAAATGCAAACCAAAGGCATTAGTCGACTATATAAAAACGGCAAAACCCAAGTTAATGCTGCACAACAATACGAACAACAATTATTGACCACTCAACGCTCAGTGATCACTGAAGTGCAATCGGTGATAGGCTCGAAACAAGTTAGAGAGCAGTTCACCAAAGCATTAAATGGCTTTTCGATGAAAATGACCCAAGCACAAGCACAAGATGTTGCTCGTTTAGGTACAGTTGCCCATGTTCAGCGAGCGAAAATGTATGATCTGCTTTCTGATCAAGGTCCTCAAACAATTGGCGCCGATCAAATCTGGAACGGCAATGCGACTTTAGATCAAGTGAACTATAAAGGTGAAGGTCAAATCGTTGCTGTGATTGATACGGGTATAAACAGTGATCACCCTTCTTTTGCGGCCGTTGGCGCTGACGGCTACGCTCACGTTAACCCATGGGGAGCAGGAAACTATGTTGGTAACTGTGCTGTTCAAGAATTGGCTGATGTTATTAGCTGTAATGACAAACTAATCGGTATTCGTTCGTATTCTGCCATTACCGATGTTCATCAAGAGTTTCGTGCCGACTGGCCAGCTATTGGTGAAGATTATCAAGGGCATGGGTCGCATACCGCATCTACAGCTGCGGGTAACGTGCTATATGATGTTGATTTTGTAAAAATGCAAGCGGGTGATGCCGACGGTAAAGCCGATGGTGATGTTGTCAAAGCCGCACTTTTCCCTATGTTGTCAGGTGTGGCGCCTCATGCCAACATTATCGCTTACCAAGTTTGTTTAAGTGATAACGACGAAAATAGACAAGGTTGCCCTGAAGAAGCACTTGTTGCTGGTGTTGAAGATGCCATAGCCGATGGTGTTGATGTTATTAACTTCTCTATTGGTGGTCAGGATAAAGATGTTTGGTCCGATCCGGTGCAATTGGCATTTTTATCAGCGCGTGAAGCCGGTATTAATGTTGCAGCTGCAGCCGGAAACAGCGGTCAAGCCTGTGGTGATGAATGTTTTGGTGCTATCGATAACTCATCGCCTTGGCTTGCTCAAGTTGCAGCGACAACTCATGATCGAAAAATTGCAGTTGAAACATCAGTTGAGTACAACGGATTTATCGACCCAGCCTTAGGTAGCGAAGTTCCTCCAGGAATCGACTACCCTGTAGTTGGTGGGTCTATTAATAACACTGAAATATCAGGTGTTGTGGTTTGGGCTAAAGACTATGTTGACTCAACAGGTGAGCAAGATTGGAATGGTTATTGTGTAAATGACTACCCTGCTGGTACCTTTGACTTCTTTAAAGATGGTACTGCTATTGCTGGTGCTGCTGATGGCACAACCAATGTCATTGTCGTTTGTCAACGTCATTACCCAACCGATCCTGCCGCAAATGCCCGTACAGCCAAAGCTGAACATGTTATGGCAGGTGGTGCGGATGGCTTTATTTTATATAATGCCGATCCAACCCAAGGTACAGTAAATGACAGTTATGTGCTCCCATCTGTACACTTTACTAATGAGCAATTCTACGGAAAAAATCTTGGTTGGCAACATCCTGATAATACCGATGGCATCGCAACTTGGTTAGATTCTTGGGACGAGTTGGGTCATCAAATAATCATCAAATCTACTCTTGTTGAGCTTCAAGTTAACGAAGACAATGGTGATTGGCTAGCTGATTTCTCTTCACGTGGTCCTTCATATCACAACAGAGATGTTTTGGCTCCGACACTCGCGGCACCAGGTGTAGATATTTACGCAGCATATGCGGATGAAAAACCATTTCAATCACAACCATTTTCTGCCGATTATATTGCCATTAGTGGTACCTCAATGGCAACACCACATGTTGCAGGTGCAATGGCTCTTATTCGTCAAGCAAACCCAACATGGACTGCGACTGAAGTGCAATCTGCGCTATCGATGACTGCTGACAACGTCGTTCAATACCATAGACTGAACAACGAAAGTGATGCGGTAGGTACTGCCGAAAACTACCGTGCTGGCGCTGGTCGTATTAACGTAGCAAATGCGGTTCAAGCGGGTTTAGTTATGGATGAAACGGCCGAAAATTTTAAAATGGCCGATCCATACAACGGTGGTACTCCACACAAACTTAACTTGCCGAACTTAATTGACTTAAGTTGTGCTCCTGAATGTTCTTGGATCAGAACCGTTAAAGCAACACGCGACGGTACATGGACTATTTCAAATGAAGCTGTGCGCAGCTGGGCATTTGATATGAACACTCAAACTGACGAAAATGGTATCGAAATACAAGCGACACCGGCCACATTTACTTTAAAAGCGGGTGAAACACAAACCATCGTCGTTAAAGCATCAATTGATGCAGCCCAAGGTATTTGGGGGGACGGTGAAGGTGAACTTCATTCTGCATTAGTATTTACTGCCGATGATGACAATATTCCTGACTCACGTTGGCCAATGGCATTTAGCTATGATGCTCGTGATATGCCAACTCGTGTATCTGGTATCGCTCATCGCGATAACAGCTCATACCAAATTAATGGTTTAAAAGTTCCTAAAGCAGACAACCCGGTCGGTCGAGTGTTTACCCCTGTTAAAGCCGATATTGAACACATTGAGTTGCATAAAGATGACGATATTGTGCCTCCATGGATGATTAACACACCAGATACAGCAGAAAGTTTATTACTAGCACTTGATGAAGATGCTACGTTTCAAAAAATGATCGTTGTACCTGAAAATACCAAACGCTTAGTTGTTGAAGTGCATGGGTTATTGGAGTCCGAAGCAAAAGGCACTTTTGAGCAAGGCTCTGCATCTGTTTACATGGGTAAAGACTACGATAACGATGGCATTATCGAACCTGCCACTGAAATCTTATGTTTTTCTAACTCACCAAGTCACGATAACTTTTGTAATTTAAATGATCCTGAGCCAGGTACTTACTGGGCGGTATTCCATAACCCAGCGAACCTTTATGGTGAATACCCAACAATTGCTGAAAAGTTTGCTGTCGCTACAGCGGTTGTTTCTAATGAGATTGCAACCAATATGTCAGCGGAATTACCGGCAAGCACAGGTAATGACACAGTCGATTTAGAGATCAACTGGGATATGGAAATGGCAGAAGGTGATGTGTATTACACCGCGATTGATGTTGGCATTTCAGCTACAAATGCTGGTAACTTGGGGACAATTGGTTTTATGTTAACTCGTGGCGAAAACGACGTTAGCATCACTAGCTCACAAGACCACGCTAAAGTTGGTGATAATGTTGAATTAACCTTTAATGTTCTTGCCAATAATTCAGGGGCAGATCGTGATTTTACGATTACGACAACCATACCAGAAGGTGTGGTGTTAACTGAAGATAACCTAGCTAAGTCTAATACAGAAGCTGCGACATTGATGCTTGAAGGTAATACTCTAACAATTACTGGCGTACAACCCAATACAGGGTCAGTAGATCATCATTATAACATTACCACTAATGCGACTGATGAAATGTGTATGACACCAAATGTAGGTAATTCCAACCCTGGTGGTTACATCAACTTAGAAGACTTTAATATCTACCCAATTTTCGCCGGTTTAGATGAAAATGGTAATAATACCAATGTTGGCTTTAGATGGGCAAACACCAACCTATTTGACACCTCAATACTATTTGGTGATTACACAGATTCGTACCACCTGTATAACAATAAAGACAGCTACTTACCGGATCTAGTGAAAATTGGTGGTAACGGACAATTAGCCTTTACCGATCGTCCATTATTCTGGGATTTTTACTTCCCATTACCGTTTGATGGTTTTCCAGAAGAAATCATCGCGCCACTATGGCGCTCTGGTAATCCAATATTAAATCGTGAGTCATTTAATACTGAGTTAGATTGGAATTCAGGTGTTTCTATGGCCTTTACTAATGACGGTTGGGCAATCATTGAGTGGGATAACGCCAGCGATTATGCTTATGCTGGCCAAGACTGGCAAGCGGGCAAAACACTTTGGGAACGTCGTGATAACAGTTTCGATTTTGAAGTGCTTATCCATGCAGACGTACGCCATAACGATGGTGAGTATGAGCTAGTAATGGCTTATGACAATATTGATTTTGGTAGTACCGATGGTCGCGGTTCAGTTGGTATTAAGGGCTATTCAAGTAAATTTGATGTTTATGGTCCATTAACTGGCTATAAAGGTGAGCAGTTCGCATTAGATAACTTAGATGAAGTCATAAAAGATGATCTTATTGTTTGTTACGACTACGTGGGTCCTGAATCATCACAATTTAATGTTACGTTAAACTTTGATATTACTAGCGAGTTTTCAGGTCGTGATCTTGAATTCACCGCGGTATCAACAGTTGAAGGCATGGCTGATATCAACATGAGTCAAATGATTGCTGTGAACAGCAACATTACCTTATCTGCATTAAATGATATGGAAATTGACGAAAATACTGATTTTGAAATTCAAGTTGCCTTCATCGATGATCTAAACACAGCAAATACAGTGTCGGTATCGGGCGACGCTATTGCAAGCTTTACATCAGTTGCTACAGCTTCAGGTGCTACGTTAACAGTAACACCAAAAGCGAACTATTACGGCGAGTCAAAAGTGATGGTAACAGTTGCTGATGTCGATGTACCTTCTGATCAAACCTCTACAAGCTTTATGCTAATGGTTAACTCTGACGGTATCGAATTAGGTTGTACCAATAGTACAGCAGTTAACTTTGATTCGTCGGCAAACCAAAATGATGGTAGTTGTATCCTTCCGGAAGATAAGAGCAGTTCTTCAGGCTCATTTGGATGGGTTATGATATTGCTATTAAGCTTTATTAGCTTGGGAAGAAAGGTAAAGTAAAAGTATAATTTATCGAAAGGTTTTTTATATTAATAACAAAAGCAAACAGGCTACGCTGTTTGCTTTTTTTCGTTATACAAACGCAGCTAATGTGCTTAGAAATCACATTGAAAGTGGTATAAGTTAGCCTTTGATGATGATATTAGAGCAATAGTTTGCATTCTGAACCATTAGATACACACCAAACGTTTCACCAGCAAGACGTAATATCATGTCGGCCAACAGTTACAATGCCTGTCTACGTACATTCAGCTGACTTTCGGCAAATGGCACGAACGGCCTGTCGGGAAAGTCGGCGGTATTGCTTCTCTTTAGAAGTACTTATGGAAATGAGGAAAATAGTACACAAACGAAAAACGGGACCTATGGAGGTCCCGTTTTTACTGGTTTTAATGGCGGTGACGGAGAGATTCGAACTCTCGAAACTGAGCTACCAACGTCAAAACATTAAAAATCAACAAGTTAACGATACCCTAATCTAAGGGTTTGTACCAACACTTTGTACCACTAATTCCTCATTTTCACCTTTGTTAATGAAAGTCAGTGGAACAAATTGCTATAAGTGATAGTATATTGAACTACTATGAAATAATAAAAAGCGTGATTGAATGGAAGCTCATAATATCCCCAGACAAAGCCCTGACAAGTTACCAGCCAAATGTCTTAACAATGCTTGCCGACATGAATTCAATGGTCATAACCCTATTTTCGTTGGTGGCGGCAGTCGGGGGATTACTGTTCAGGGGTTTAAAATTACTTGCCCAAAATGTGGCTCTTGGGCTCAACAAGTTGATTGGGAAATAGACTGGCAAGGAAAATTTCAAATAACCTCATTGCTAGCTGATCTAAGGAACATTGACGATTCTGAAAAGCTGAAAAAGTTAAAGTCAAACCTTGAGGCTGCTAACGATGAAAATATTGCTACAGAACTTACAGACGCTCTTGAGCAAGTTGATCCTAGCTTTTCCCAATACAGAGATTACCTGAAATCCTTATCAGCAAAATCAAATTACACTTTAATCAACTTACTAATTAGCTTAATCATGCTCTTTATCACAGGTGCATCATTCGTTGTCCAGAGTGATTCTAAAGAGATTTCAGAGGAGGCTAATGAGATTCAAAGAGAAAGTCTTGAACTCGAAAAGGAAAAGTTCAACTACCAAAAGCAACAAGATGCCCAAAAGGTTAAAGAGCTAGAAGAAAAGATCAAAAACCTCATAAGATCAGATAAGTCAGAAACCAATAAACTGCCGAATAAATGTTTCATAAAAGGCTCTCTCAGAAACAAGCCATGCCCTTGTGGTAGCGGTAAGAAAGCCAAGAAGTGCCATCCCTACGGCTTACAATCAGCTTAGATTAATCTTCCCATAATCTCACCGTATCAAGCACATAGCTTGAAAGCATCCGTTTCTTAACCTACCATCTTGAACCACTCAAAGGATGGTCTAAAAGTAGGGGGTTGACAGTTTTCCGCCTAGCTCATAGAATACCCCTACTTTCAATACAGCGGATCAGAGACCATGAGCCAGAGAACTTACTTTTACTGCCGAGTATCAACAATCGAACAAACAACCGAAAACCAAGTGCAGGCGTTTAAAGATAAAGGCTATGTGATTGATCCAGCTTTTGTCGTAGAGGAGACTGTTTCAGGAGCTGTCTGCGCTATGGAGCGTAAAGGGTTCAGGGCAATGGTTGAACACAAGCTAATGAAAGGAGATACACTGGTTGTCTTAAAGCTAGACCGTTTAGGCCGTGACAACATTGATGTACAACAGACTATAAAGCTACTCAGTGATAAGGGGGTTAACGTACACAGCTTAGACCTACCTACAAGGGACTTAACGACCTCTGAGGGTAAGTTGATGCTAAGAATGTTTACAGCCTTTGCTGAGTTCGAACGTGACCGTATTCGGGAGCGCACCATTGAGGGGCAAGCTAGAGCCAGAGCGCAAGGGAAAACGATAGGTAGACCAAGTAAGGCAACCCCTGAGAAAGTTGCTAAATTGCGCTCTGAGGGGCTGTCAATTGCTAAAACAGCAGAGGCTTTGGGTGTGTCTGTCTCTACTGTTAAACGCCTGCAAGCAGTACACAAAGGTACCCAATAACTGGTTTGTGCCAATTTCAGCTATTCGATTAGTTGATTTTATTTTTAACTTAACTAACAAAGTATACGTTAGCGGACGTTTACCACAGATGAGTATATGAGAATTTAAATGATGTTTTTTTGCCAGTAAGTAGTTAAACCTGAGTGTGAAAAATGCCACCATTGCGGACATTCGCCTTTTTAAATATAAAAATAGATTAGCTTACCTTAACTCCCCAATAAGAATTAGATTGAGCGAATCGTAACAATGACTTCTGACTCCCTTTCAAAAGTAAATATTAGAATTAATTTGACTCGTGGGGAGTTCTTAATAATTACGCTTAGGCATTCGTCAGCCATTATAATTAGATTTTATCACTGACAAAAGCCTTTGAGGACTTTCATTGTGCCAACCATACCTCTTAATTTTAACGGTGCTTTCTTTTGGCATTTATAGTGGCATAGCTAATAAAAAAGCGACAAATAATTTATGTGCAAAAATAAAATCAACCTCAATCTTGACAGCGCTGTCAAGGTGAGACTAGTATTTTGTTAACATGATTTTAACAAAATAAAGATAGGGAAGTTTTATGATTCGAATACTCTTTCTATGCCTCGCAATTTTTTGTAGTCCTCAATTATTAGCAGCATCGTTTAATCAGAGTGATTTCACTTCCGGCTCTGATGTTTTTACATTTTCATGGGATACCAGTGGTACAAGTGGTGATTGCCAAATAGTTCGTAATGACTCTTCTACGATTCTTTACCGTGGATATAACACCTCATTTACTGAAACTAGCGTAACGGTAGGAACATGGATTTATACGTTATCTTGTTATAACGTTGTTCCATTTGGCCCTCCAGCCTTATTTCAGGAAGATCAAATAACGGTAACAGTAACCGCCCAGGAATCAGGAGATACAGGAGGCATCACTGAAGAAATACCCGGTTCTCTAACTAATACGGCTAAAGTGAACAGTAAAGGTGAAGCAATAATCAAAATTGATTTACCAATTCCAGCAGGGGTAGCTTCTCTAAAGCCACAGCTGTCAATTTCATATAATAGTAATGTTTTAACAGCTAATCGTGGTGGTGGTGGATTTTTAGGGAGTAAAGACCACTTGATTGGTTTTGGTTGGCGCTTAGATGGATTTTCAAAGATACATATATGTCAATTAGGCTATCCAAATATTGTTGGTGAAGCTGATGCAGCTTCTTCCAAAGGAAGACTTTGCTTAGACGGCTCAGCACTTCAGTTAGCATCGGGGACGGATACATATTATCTGGAAAAGAACCAAGGTATAAAAGTAAAGCGTATTGGGACTTCCAGTGAAACCAATACATTTGAAGTAACGATGCCAAATGGGACTGTAAGAGAATATGGTACTGCGCAATATTCAAAAGAAAGAGTTCCTAGTTCAAACTTATACCCAATTCATGGTTGGTATATTTCTAAGGCTACAGATGTTTTTGGAAATGTCATACGTTATGAATATTTAAACACAAACAGCATGTATAAAACATACCCGCAATACATATATTATGGGGATAATGAAGATGTCAGGATAAAACTCAATTACACAGACAGAGAGGTAAATGTTACTACATCAGATTGGAAGTTTTTTGCATTTTCAGGCTTAACTCTTAATAAAATAGACGTTGAAGTAAAGGACAATAGTTCATCTTATAGAAAAGCTAAAGAATTTATATTACATCAAGTAGTTGGAAGTCCATTTTCAGGTAATGGACGTTCAGGAAGCTACCTACAATTAGATTCAATCACGGCTTGTGGATATGATATTGATTCTGTTAAAAATTGTTTTAAGCCCATTAAAATTGAATGGAGCAGCATAAACTCGTTAAATTATGTTTCAGCTATTGAAGATGGATTTAATAAAAAGACACGTTTTGTATTGGATCAACTTAAAAGTAGTAATACTAATTCTCGTTTTACTGAAACACCTTTTGGCTCATTTTCTAAACCTTCAAATGTGCAAGACTATTCCAGTACGGCTAGCTATTATGCCGTTAAAGAACTTTACCAAAGTAATGGTGTCGGTGGAGAGCGTAAAAAAACATTTTCTTACTACGGTAACCCAATAGAAAGTAAGTATGGCTATGGCACTTTAGGGTTTGCTGCTCAAAAAATCACTGATACGTTAACGGGTGTAGTTACCTATAACCAACTTAGGTTCGATGCACCATTCCAAGGTAAATTAGCGCAGCAACTTGTAAAGAAATCATCTTCAGGGCATTTTCTCAGTCGTAAGCAATGGGCTTGAGAAAACTGGACAAAAAAATATAGCACTGAAGCACCAACAGCATCAAAATTCGCTGGGAATAGTGCATATAAGATCATTGATTATACTGTTGATAACATTTACCCCAAATATACAAATGAATTTAGCTACGAATCTGGTTCACTTGTTTCAGTGAAAGAAACATACGTTAGTCAATCTTTCGATACGGATGGTTTTGTTAACTATCAGACAACAACGCAGACTATAAGTAACTCAGGCACTCCAGCCGAAAACGCTGGTGTTTGGGGGAAGTTCAATCAAATATCAACGGGAAGCCAATTACGTAAAACCATCATTAATAGTACCTTAAGTAATAGTATTTCAACAACAAACTGGCTGATTGGATTTGAAACTTACAACCGCATCAGAAAACACAACCAAAGCAATAGCTTGCATCAAGACATTACAAATCGAACAACGAGATACGGAAGCACCAACTTAATAGGTACCCTAACAAAATTTGAAAATGATCCGGACTTAGAATTAACAAAAACGTATCAATATTCAAATAGTGGGCTTGTAACAAATGTTGAAACATCGGGGCAACATATAGAAAGTAATTCAGTACAAATAACCAACTTTCAGTATGGTCGTTTTCCAAGCCGTACAGTTAATGACTTAGGACATGTAAATCAATACACGTATGATTTATCTACAGGTCATAAAATTTCTGAAACAGACCCGAATAACTTTACAGCTACCACTAAGGTAAATGGTCTAGGGCAAATAACACAGACCACAGACCACCTAGGGGTAACATCTAAGCAAACAAGGTTTTTCTGTAGTAATACATGTCCTTCATATGCTCAATATTCAAATGTTTTTGAAAGTGATGTTACGCCAACTAAAGTCATCTATTTTGACGCTTTAGGCAGGGAGATTGAAACTAAAGTTAAAGGGGTAGATGGTCAATGGATATATAAAACGCACCAATTCAATAGTCATGGACACTTATGGCGAGAGTCTCAGCCTCATTATTCAGGAAACGCAGCATTTACAACGTATACTTACGATAACTATACTGGGCGAAAAACTAATATTGCCTACAATAATGGAGGCTCGTTATCACTTAGCTATTCCTATAATTCAAGCTATGGTGGTACTCGAGTTAAACAAACCCGTTATATTAAAAATCATTTAGGTAGTAGTCTAGGAAGTCAAACTAAGTATATTTATCATAATAGGCTTGGTGAAGTAGTTAACGTCACTGAAGCATATGGCTCACCAGAGCAAGTCACATCAACTTTTACTTATGATGGTGTTGGTAATTTAACATCAACTGTAGTAAATGGCTCACTTACGGTATCGGCTGAATTTGATGATGCGGGTAATAGAACATTATTAGTAGATCCTAGCGTGGGCACCGTTTCCACCAAATATAATGCCAGAAACCAAGCTCGCTGGGAGAGTGATAATAGTGGTCAAATAACCACAACGACTTATGACTCCCTAGGTCGGGAGAAAACACAAAGTTCAAATGATGGGGTTCAATATACTTATTATGACCCTCTTTACAATATTGGAGGTATCAACTATCAGTTATTTGATGATGCGCTATCTGGATATTCACATAAACAACAATACTACTTTCACAGTACTGGTTTATTAAAACAAAAAACAACTCAGATTGATGTTTCTGGATTCTCTCGCCGATATTATTATCAATATTGGAATTATGACACTTATGGGCGATTAAATGAGCAAACGGCTGCGAATGGATTTAAAACAGTTTATAAATACAATAATGAAAACCACTTGTTTGCCATTGAAGACTTTTCAGGTAACCGACTTAAAGAAATATTCACTACTGATGCGTTTGGTAACCCAATAGATACCCAATTAGGTGAGCAGATTACAGTTGTTAAAAATACTAATATTACAACTGGTATTTTAGAAGCGGTTTATAGCACTAATCACCATGGTACATTACAAAATAATAATTATGATTGGCAAACTAATGGCGTTTTAGAGTCACGTACCAATCATCAACTGGGTTACACCGAGTACTTCGAGTATGACAACCTCAATCGTTTAGAAAACGCTAAAATTCAATCAGGCTCAGTAATTAAGCGACAATTAAGAACGAGTTTTGATGTCTATGGCAACATTACTAATAAAGATACCATTATTGGCTCAGGAAGTGATGTTAACGGTTATATTTATGGACAAAATGGCGCAAGTAAAAATGCGGTCACTTACGCTCAAGTTAATGGGGTATCACAAAACTTATCTTATGATTTAAATGGACAAATTACGCGTTATGATAGTACATCAAATAATGATGATAAATGGTTAGATTGGAACAGTAGAGGTAAGCCTGTTCGAATAACGCGCGGAATTTCACATAGCAATTATCAAGCTCAAGATAACTTCGCTTATGGTATTAATGGCAGTCGATATTATCGTAAATCCTCTTGGAAAGACAAGAATGGCATTCTTAAAACAGAGCATACATTTTACATAGGCTCTGATGAAGATGTCATAACAAATGAAGCAATAGGCATTACGAGTATTAAAAGAGCTAATTATGGCTTTATGGTGGTTAATAAAAAAACACTAAGTAGTGGTTCAGTTCAGATTGCTAAGTCATATTTATTATCAGATCACCTAGGCTCCATTGAAAAAATAGTTGATGAAAATGGTTATTATGTAAATCGCGCTTATGATCCTTATGGAGAGCGTCGTGATGCTAATTGGTTAGGTGTTGTTACTGCAATTGAACTAATTGCAAATGCAGGGGAATATTCGTTGCCGTCCAGAATTGGCTATACAGGCCATGAGCATCTAGACGGTACAGGCTTGATACACATGAATGGGCGTGTATATGACCCCCTTCTAGGTCGTTTTTTAAGCCCGGACTTGCTGATACAAGCTCCATATTTTAGTCAGAGTTATAATCGCTATACCTATGTATTTAATAACCCAATGGCTTTTTATGACCCGAGTGGATATGCGGGCACTAGTAATCAAGTTGGTCAAACAGAAACGGGGCTAATAAAAGAAGATAACGACGACGCTAAGCCTAAAACAGTAGTCATTCAATATATTGATGAAAATGGTAATGTTACAAGCGAGAGAGAGGTAGCCAAAGGTGAAGGTCTAAAAGAAGCAATTTCCGCTATAAATTCAGGTGCTGAAGTAACCGTTGGAGCGACTACATACGGGATAAAAGAATCAGGAGAAATAGGAGATAATTCTAATGGGGCAGGCAGCGATGAAAAATCTTATTTCTTATATGCTGTAGAGTACCTTGTACCGGGTTATGATGTAGGGGCTTGTATATTTGGTAGTTGCTCCAAGTCTGAATGGACTTGGGCTGTGGTGACTGTCATCCCCATTGCCAAAGCTGTAAAGCTTGGGAAAAAAGGGGTTGACTCTTTTAGTTATACGACTAAAGTCTCTAAGAGAAAAACTCATGGTCACCACTCAGATCCCAAATTCATGGGGGGTAAAAAGAAACAGCCTTTAACCAATTTGGATGTACAGTTACACAAAGAACTACACAAAGATATGAATGATTTCCTGAAGAATAAAACTGACGACTTCGGGAATCATATGAGGCCTCAAAGAGGGAACAGTGGTCAAAAAATTAGACAAAACTTTACACGACAAGAACGGTTGGACGCTCTTCAAGAATTTTATCGTGGCCCAGGTGCTAAATATAAAGATGCAGCTGCCGACTTCTTTAAACAACATCCGGATTTATAGTTATGACAAACTATGCAATATTTTCAGCAGACGCTGATATCGACTATTACAATGATGCACCTGAAGAGCTTTTTTGCTCTTCATGTGGTTCTTACATCAGTTCTAAATCATATTTTCCCAGTGAATTGATGGTGAAAAGCTTAAAGAAGGATTTTAGCTATAGTTACGATGGACAATTAATTTTAAGTCGTAAAGCAAAGGTGTTTTTAGAAGAAAATTCCTCGACTGAACTTAGGTTTCATAAAGTTAACTCTACTCCTGAAGCCTTTGTAATCGAGGCTCTTGGAAAAGCAATATTTGACTCTGAAAAAAGAAAAACTCGTTTTATTAGCAAATGTGACATGTGTGGGAAGTTTGAAAGCATTGTTGGTTCTACACCTCCTTTTTTGAAAAACTCTTGTGAGATAGAGCAAATGGGGGTGTATTTCACGGATATTCAATTTGGAAGTGGTAAAGAAAAGTCGCCGTTAATAATTGTTGGTGAAAAGCTAGGCAAAATGTTGAAGAAAGCATTCAAAGAGATTGATTTAGAGGAAGTGAGGGGCTAAGGCCGAGATTTAATGTTACCAAGAGTGGAAACGAAATTCTAAAAGGAGCTTCAAATCCAAAAGTAAGAGTAGTAATTGAGCGTGGAAAACAAGCTCATAAAAACTTGAAGATAAGTCAGCTTCTAAAGGCTGGGATCCGAAACCACACCTTAGAGGAAGTAATAACTTATAGCTGTAATTTAATGCTACAAATGGACACATATAGGACTTTTATAAGTCGATAATCCCCCTTTCAGCTATGAAAGCGGCAAATTTGTGAACGCTGGTAAGAAAGCGCTAATATTTGCATTTGACTTCACAAAAGCAAATGTCGGCTTTTAGCTAATTGCAATCATAATTTAATTATCAATCCTAATGAAATATTTTATCGGACAAATTATAGTTAGTGAAGCAAGCTAGAGCGTCTGCTATCGAGAAAAAGTGAATCCATTCAGAAATACACTTGAGGAGCCGCTTCTCGCTCCAAACAGACATTAACCTCACAGAACCAAGCTGTCAACTTAAAGCCTGTTTGTAATCTGAAAACGTAATAACTCAAACCTACGTTTAATGTGTAAATCAGTAGGCGGTGCAATCTCAAAGATCCTAGTTTCCCCCATCACTCCCCCCCTACGCCTTGTCACCTCAGGAGGTTATTTAGCATTTTTGTATCTTAACTGGACGCAACGAAAAACCTCACAGTCCTTTAATACAAAGGCTCACAGCCGAACGACTTACAATAACTCTAAGATAGGGCTAAAGAATGTGATTATAGGATAACCCCAAAAATTCAAGACAAATGAGCTTGGGATTGTTCACCCTGTATATGTATCAAACGTACCATAAAGCATTTTTTCTTTCATGGCCTTGTTTTCTTTGTTTTGTTCGACTTTATGGATAGGCAAGGTAAAATCATATTCAATCGAACCCTTTCCAATAATCTGGCCATATTGGGCAAGCAGTCCAGTTGCAATAACACCACCAACCTTGAAAAAGGTTTCATAAACCTCATTTACTAAGCTTTCTCGAAGGGCGGCATCATTATGGTTTATCATATGATTGACATCGTACCCCAATCTATTCAATTCCATTGACAAGACTTGGTTAGAATCAACTCCACCAAAAGAATAGCCATTTAATTGCTTTTTCGTACTAATAACAAAATTGAATTCTTTTATCAGCAACTTGATATCATATCTTTCCCTACAAATTGCTTTAAAGTTATCATCGGTAATTGCCTCACCAATTGGAACAGAGCTCTTACTTGTGAAAGGATAAGGTAAGTTAGACAGCTCTCTGTTCACTGTTTCAGGAGCAATCATCAGATTCGACGCGGTTAAGCAACCAATTTTTCCGTCACATTGCTTGACGGGATCAATATGGCACAACTGGTAATCATATTTTTTAGTAACCTTCTCTCCTTCAAAAGATAAGCCCTTAGCGTGAACATATTTTTTCCACAAATGTATTAAATCACGCAGGTCTGCTGTATCTTCTGGTATCGAGTTTTGGCATTGACGTTTGAATGCATAACGTAACCACTGTCCAAAGCTCGAATCGAAGAAACGGTAATCGATCCACTTTTCATGACATTCTTGACATATTTTTTTAGGGCTTTTCCTTTTTTGATTAGTTATAGGATTTGTAGTTATTGCTTTTTGTCTGCGTTTACCGCACTTCTCACAGGTTACTCTGAGAGGTTTTCTAGTCTTTTTAGGTTTTCTGGGTTTTGACAAACTTGGCATAATGACTGGATACTTATTGCGAAAATTAAAGATGCAGAAGTCTAGCAATCAGATACTGACTTTGGAAGTGAGCCAAATTGGACTTGCAAGTCTTTTTAGACTTATAATTCACTGTATATAAACATAAAAAAACCAAGGCTAGATATACAACAAAAGCAGATAAACCATAATCTTACCTTGAAACAGTGATCAAATATCAGCCCCAAAAATAATTTCTAGCAATCTAAATCAAAGCATTTCGCACAACAAAAAAGAACGAAAAGATTCAGTTCATACACTGATAATTTACAGGTATGCACACTAAAACAACCTACCAAAGCTTATCGATTCTAAGTCTAGGTAAAGAATCTATTGCATTTTGTTTAGTTTTCAATTCTACACTCCCGTACCGATCCCCTTCAGTTCTTGGAGCATGCCCTGTTATGGAGTCAATAACGCTATCTTCTATACCTAAGCCACGCATTGTTGTCTTTATAGAATGCCTGAAGGCATGGGAAGGTTGATCAATAGTAACACCTACTCGATTGATTATTTTACGCCACCACTTACCAAATGCTGAGGACTTACTACCATAGGTACCCACAGGGATTTCAGGGAACAACCAATCATTGCAGGTTTTCACGTAAGCCATAAAATCAAGCTCTAAGACATGTTTAGGAACGGGTACATGCCTTAACGAGGAATCGGTTTTTACGCTCTGCCCTTCACCTCGACGTACGTTTAAATAGTAAATTCCATCTTCTGAAAAGCCTACATTTGATTTATGTAATTGTGCAATTTCGTTCAACCGTGCACCAGTGTAATAACATAAAATAGGGATCCAAAAGCAGGCCAACCCATAGGGCTTTTCAGTGGAGCTATCATGGAATACTTCATCTTGGAAAATACGGGCAATATCCCGTTCAGAGTACCCCTTACTCTTTCCAACATCTGTTTTCTTGGCAGATTGATTGATACGCACACCTTGAACAGGATTTGTAGTTAACAACCCAACCTCAACTGCGTAAGTAAAGACAGTGGATAATTGCCTTAAAAAGTTCTTAACCGTTGAATTTGAGCGTACCTCCAAGCCTTCAGCTTTTGCTAACTCGATCTGCTTTTCTACACTCAGGTTTCTAATGCAAGCTTTCTTAGAGCGGGGCATTTGATATAAGGTATCTCGAAACTGAACTACTTGATTACGTGTTATCTTGCTTATGTCCATATCCCCAACCACAGCAATAAAAAGGTCTACCTTTGATGAAGTTTCATCTAAAGTCTTAGCACGACTTAACGAGCCTTTGTGTTTTATGGTTTCGGATTTAACAAACTGCTTTACAACTAAAGAGATTGGATTCTTTACAGTATTTTGTTCAGGTACTTTAGTTTGTAACGAAGAGGACAAGTTCTGCTCTGCGAGGACTGCTTTAATCGGTTCAAAGCTCCAGTTGTTATTAAATCTAGCTCGACATACGGACTCTAAACGATATATATAAGGGTAAAATGAAACAGCTAGAGAAACTAAGGCCTTACTGCCTTCAGGAGCAACTATCCCTTCAATATCAAGCTGCTCAGTAATTTCATCTTTAAGCTCACTTGCTAAGGCATCTAACTGCTCAGGGGTTGCACGCTCTATTTCACTTTCAGATATTGGCAATGTATCTGATAAGCCAAATGAATCAACAATGGTTTCACCATCTCGTTCAACACGCTTTATGGTTAGAATCCTTTTGAAATCTCCAGTCCTTTCTATATAGTCTTTTAGGCGCAAATACCAACGTTCAGCAATGATTGCACAATCTTTCTGATCAAGTTCAACACAGCCCTTCCCTGAGAGTTTCAGCTCTGCCAGTTGAATCTGTTGTTGAGCATCCGCTAAGCATTGTGGGTACTTTAACTTAGCCTCATTGCGCTCTTTGGTTCTTAAGGATGTCTTAAACTCTCTCTTACCAATGATTGGTCTAAGATGCTTGGGAACGGCCATTCTGAAATAATAGATGCCGGAATTGGGGTGCTTAGTAAACGTAGCCATAATACTCATTTGTACCAACCCTTTGTACCAGTTGGCAGCTACAAGTTTAGGCCATAACCCCAGAAATAACAAAGCCCTGCGTGATGCAAGGCTCTGAGAGAAGATGGCGGTGACGGAGAGATTCGAACTCTCGAAAGGTTGCCCTTTACACACTTTCCAGGCGTGCTCCTTCAGCCACTCGGACACGTCACCTAAATCTGATTGTAGAAGAATTTTATATCGTGTTTCTTTTCACGTTTGGTAATTTGGCTGAGCACGCCAGGCGTGTTTAATACCTTGGCAGCCACTCGGACACGTCACCTAAATTTGAATTGTTGGTTATTTTAATATCGTGTTTTCTTCACGTTTGGTGTTAGGCTGAGCACGCCTAGCGTGATATTCACCTTGGCAGCCACTCGGACACGTCACCTAAATTTGAATTGTTGGTTATTTTTACGTGTTGTCTTCACATACAGATAAGTCTCTGTAACGAGGGCGTATCTTAGGGAATTATGCCTTAGGACGCAAGTGCAAATAAGCAATTACTTGTTTATTTGCACATTATTTCGGCAATTAATATGCGATTTTATAAAGTGGATTGTTAATCGCTTTATAAACGCTTAAAAGTTACCTTATATTCACCAATTCCCTGGTAAATAATATGTGTTTCTTTATTAAATTCAACTTCGACAATACCGGCATAAGAGCCTGTGGTAATGGCTTCTCCTGCTTTAAAGGTTGTGCCGCGTTTACTCATAAAGTCGATTAACCAATACACTGGGGCTTGTGGAAACTCATTAGGGTGAACACCATTAAATTCTTGTGTTTTCCCCTCTTGCGTTAAGGAAAGTTGAATTTTGCTGGCAGAGAAAGCGGCTTCTCTTTCAATTTTAGGGCCAAGATATAAGCCTTGGTTCACTAAACAGTCGGCTAGACCTTCCGAGAATTGTGCACCACTGTCTTTTACAAAGCGCTTTTGCATAAGTTCTAGCGCCATATGGCAGTCGCCGATAGCCGACTCGATTTCTTGATTGGTATAGCCTTCTTTTCTGGCAGGTAAGTCTTGCGCTAAAACAAATACTATCTCAGGTTCGATGGCTACTTTGCCCTCTTCCGGCATTAAAAAACATTCAGCACCGGATTGTACCGTATCGGAAAATATTGGTGCGACAATGGTGTTTTCTCCCAGAGGTAATAAACACTTCCAACCACCCACATGATCTGTGCGTTGTTTGATCATTTCCTGATGAATTAACAAAGCATCATCAATTGAGTTTGCTCGTAATGACGCTTCTAGGCGTTCATTTTTGTTTGTTGATAAGCGCAAGTTCAGAAGATGTTGTGCCGCTTTTGAGTAGTCCATTGGTTTATTCATTGTTTTGGCTCTTAAAATATAGAATTTGGGGCATAAAAAAATGCGCAAACTTTTGATAATTTGCGCATTTTATTGGATTCTTTTTGCTACTGACTTAACACTAACGTTTTAACGAAGCATTAAAGTCTAGCATGCGATTAAGCGACTTGAGCGCGCCTTCACGCAAACTCATATCAACAAACACCTCACGACCCTCTGGGTCAATTAATGATTCGTAAATCGCTTGTAGGCCGTTCATAGCCATCCATGGACAGTGAGCACAACTTCTACATGTTGCGCCTTCACCTGCGGTAGGGGCTTCAAAGAATTCTTTCTCTGGGCAAAGCTGTTGCATTTTGTAAAAAATACCACGGTCGGTTGCTACGATGAATTTGTTGTTTGGCATTTCTTGAGCCGCTTTAATAAGCATACTCGTTGAACCTACCGCATCGGCTAAGTCTACCACCGAAGATGGTGATTCAGGGTGAACCAAAACGGCCGCATCTGGGTGCAAAGCTTTCATGTCTTTTAAGGCTTTGGTTTTAAACTCGTCGTGAACGATACACGCACCATCCCACATGATCATGTCGGCGTCGGTTTGCTTTTCGATGTATGCGCCTAAGTGTTTATCTGGACCCCAAAGGATTTTTTCGCCTTGGTCGTCTAAGTGCTCAACAATTTCAAGTGCACATGATGAGGTTACAATCCAATCTGCACGTGCTTTAACTTCAGTTGACGTATTTGCATAAACAACGACAGTACGCTCTGGGTGTTGATCACAAAATTTATTAAACTCATCAATAGGACAGCCTAAATCAAGTGAACATGTTGCTTCAAGCGTTGGCATAACCACGGTTTTTTCTGGCGTTAACACTTTGGCTGTTTCGCCCATAAACTTAACACCGGCTACCACTAAAGTGGTTGCGGGGTGTTGGTTACCAAAACGCGCCATTTCAAGCGAGTCGGCTACACAGCCACCCGTTTCTTCGGCTAGCGCCTGGATTTCTGGGTCGGTGTAGTAATGAGCAACTAATACGGCATCTTTTTCGATTAATAATGCTTTGATTTTAGATTTAAGCTCTACCTTTTCGGCGTCGTTTAACGGTTTTGGCTTAGCTGGAAAAGTATAATCAAAATTAACGGCTAACGTTGTTTCTAACATGCTTTATGACTCATCTGAATATTCCCCTTGCCTCTAATAATGAATGCTCTTTACGGGCGTTGGGAGGGGTGAAATTTATTTGCCGGATATTATATGGGATCAGGGGTTAAAAAGCGAGAGAGGAGATTTTGACAATTATGGGGTGATTTTTTTAGGGGTTTAGGTTGTTAATTTAGTCGAATGAATTCGACTCTACGGTGGAGGGGCGGATTCGATTTTTGGTGAATTAGACTCTACGGGGTGAGAGATACAATAAAATGGGAAGAAAGTGGTCGGTCGTGAAGGATTTGAACCTTCGACAAATTGGTTAAAAGCCAACTGCTCTACCAACTGAGCTAA
>CANMZP010000031.1 GCA_947502355.1 uncultured Thalassotalea sp.
TGGTCGGTGATGCAACATTCAAACTGCGACCCATTAGGTCTTTAACACCCCAAACCTTGGTTTGGTCCACTAATAAATTTTTTTAGATAGAAGTGGTCGGTGATGCAACATTCAAACTGCGACCCATTAGGTCTTTAACACCCCAAACCTTGGTTTGGTCCACTAATAAACTTTTTAGATAGAAGTGGTCGGTGATGCAAGATTCGAACTTGCGACCCCTTGGACCCAAACCAAGTGCGCTACCAAGCTGCGCTAATCACCGACATATATCTAAGTGTAAAATGGGGTGGCTAATGGGACTTGAACCCACGACAACCGGAATCACAATCCGGGGCTCTACCAACTGAGCTATAGCCACCACTGAATTTTACCTTTGCCATTTGGGTAAATGGCACGCCCTAAAGGATTCGAACCTTTGACCCACGCCTTAGAAGGGCGTTGCTCTATCCAGCTGAGCTAAGGGCGCAAAACAAATTACCTTAAAGGCTATATTAACTTCCTTAAAAAGGAAAGCCAATATTTAATAGAAAAGTGGTCGGTGATGCAAGATTCGAACTTGCGACCCCTTGGACCCAAACCAAGTGCGCTACCAAGCTGCGCTAATCACCGACATATTTTCTATTGTTGAAAGACTGTTGTCTGTCAACGGATGCGCATATTACCTAGCTCCATGAACATCGTCAAACCTTTTTTTATAAAATTTGTTTGTTCGTTCATTTTTACAGCGTTCAATAGCAAACCTGCGGTATTTTATACATCTCGAACAACAGCTGATGACATTTATCAGGCAGTTTTAACAAAAAGGCCACCTTTGTTAAATTTATTTGTTGCTATCACTACTACACACCCGTTATTTATGCGAAAATGCCGCGCATTATTCGCTCTTAAAGTTAAAAGAAAGAGCGGCATACAATTGCGAACGTAATTTCTTTTATTTACGGGTGAGATGGTAAAAAGATCACCCCAATCAAACTTAAATAAAAGGTGCGTTATCACTTGTTCAAGAATAATCATCATTAAAGACAATCCTCAGGGAGTTTTATTGCATTATGTCTGCACAACTTATTGACGGCAAAGCCATTGCCCAACAAATCCGTACCAAAGTAAAAGAACGCGTACAGCAAAGGCTAAGTGAAGGGAAAAGAGCACCCGGTTTAGCTGTTGTTCTTGTTGGTCAAGATCCGGCATCACAAGTATACGTAGGCAGTAAACGCCGCGCTTGTGAAGAAGTAGGCTTTGTCTCAAAATCTTTTGATATGCCTGAGTCGACAACACAAGAAGAACTGTATGACTTAATTGATCAATTAAATAACGACAACACCATTGACGGTATTTTGGTGCAACTGCCTTTACCCGAAAGTTTAGATGCTAATTTAATTATTGAACATATTTGCCCTAATAAAGACGTTGATGGCTTTCACCCTAACAATGTCGGCAAATTAGCGCTTCGCCAGCCAGGTTTACGACCTTGTACACCTAAAGGCATTGTTACGCTAATCGAATCTACGGGTGTTAAACCACATGGTTTGGAAGCCGTTGTTGTAGGTGCCTCTAACATTGTTGGTAGACCAATGACCCTAGAGCTTTTATTAGCGGGCTGTACGACAACAACCACGCACCGCTTTACCAAAGATTTAGAGCAAAAAATTCGCCGTGCTGACTTGGTTGTTGTTGCCGTTGGTAAACCACAGTTTATTCCTGGTGAGTGGATTAAACCAGGTGCGATTGTTATTGATGTTGGTATTAACCGCTTAGATAGCGGTAAACTCGTTGGTGACGTTGAATTTGATGTTGCACGTGAGCATGCCGGTTACATTACTCCGGTACCTGGCGGCGTTGGCCCAATGACGGTAGCCAGTTTAATTGAAAATACATTGATTGCGTGTGAAGAGTTTCACAGTTACTAACCGAACCTAATACCGATTTTAGGGCCTCTCAAGGTAAGCTTGAGAGGCCTTTTTCTTTAATACACTTCCTCGCCTCATCGACGACAAAGCACACGAAAACCTTT
The DNA here is from genome assembly GCA_947502355.1 of uncultured Thalassotalea sp. Taxonomy (GTDB): domain Bacteria; phylum Pseudomonadota; class Gammaproteobacteria; order Enterobacterales; family Alteromonadaceae; genus Thalassotalea_A. The sequence goes on from CANMZP010000031.1 coordinate 2,012, forward strand.
GATAAAACAACCAATCTGACCAGTTAAAATTCAGGTGCCCGGGTTACTAATTATGAATTACACAATTTCAGGTTAAAAAGTGATATCGGGAATACCCTGCGAGTAAAATGAGTTTTGTTAAGAAATACACAGAATGCTGGAGGAGATCCCATTGATAAAATTTCTGGGATGACGTGCATGGAAGCACTAATGCAGAGGCTGCTCATGGATGAGCGTATTTCCTCGGTGACGTGCATGGAAGCACTAATGCAGAGGTTGCTCATGGATGAGCGTATTTCCTCGGTGACGTGCATGGAAGCACTAATGCAGAGGCTGCTCATGGATGAGCGTATTTCCTCGGTGACGTGCATGGAAGCACTAATGCAGAGGCTGCTCATGGATGAGCGTATTTCCTCGGTGACGGTTTACGGTTACTTAAATAGTGTGTCGTACAGAACGTAGAGCTTTCGCCTCTTTCACCTTTATATGCAAAAAAGCCACCTGATTGATTCATCAGATGGCTTTTTCTAACTCTTTCTCTGGACTAGCTAACTAGCCACGACGCCAAGTAGTTTTACCTGCACTGTCTTCCAAAATAACGTTCATTGCTTTTAATTTATCGCGCGCATCATCTGCCATTGCCCAATCTTTGTTGGCACGAGCCGTATTGCGTTGTTCAATTAATTGTTCAATAAGTTGCGCCTCTTCGTCATCACCAGACTGGAAGAATGCTTCAGGCTCTTTCTGTGCGATGCCAATAACACCACCTAAGTGTTTTAATACGTAGGCTAGTTCACCGGCTTTTTGTGGGTCTGAGGCTTTAAGGCGGTTTACTTCTTTAGATAGTTCAAAGATCACTGGTAAAGCTTCTGGCGTATTGAAGTCATCGTTCATTGCCGCTTCAAAACGCTTAACGTAGTCATTATCAATTAAGTCTGTTTCAATCATTTCTACGCCACGCATGGCCGTGTAGATACGCTCAATAGAAGCTCTTGCCTGAGTTAAGTTCTCTTGTGAGTAATTTAACTGACTACGGTAATGACTTGATACCAAGAAGTAACGAACCGACTCGGCATCGTAAGTTTCTAATACACTGCGCAAGGTAAAGAAGTTGTTTAATGATTTAGACATCTTTTCTTTATTAATTTGCACCATGCCGCCATGCATCCAGTAGTTCACATACGGCGTGTCAAAGGCACAACATGACTGGGCAATTTCATTTTCATGGTGTGGGAACTGTAAATCGCTGCCGCCACCGTGAATATCAAAATGTGCGCCAAGGTGCTTTGAGTTCATTGCAGAACATTCAATGTGCCAACCAGGGCGGCCTTCACCCCATGGTGACGCCCAAGACGGCTCACCAGGTTTTGCCATTTTCCATAATACGAAATCCAATGGATTACGCTTGGCTTCGTCAACGTCAACGCGAGAACCCGCTTGTAGCATATCCAGATTCTGTAGGCTTAACTTGCCGTAATCGTTGTAAGACTTAACATCAAACATAACATCGCCATTGCTTGCGACGTAGGCATGTTCTTTCTCAATCAACTTGGCAACCAAGTCAATGATTTCAGGCATGTGAGTCGTAACTTTAGGGGCAATATCTGGACGTGATACGTTTAATGCATCAAGGTCGTCATACATATCCTGAGTCATGCGCTCAGTTAGGCTTTCACAACTTTCGTTATTTTCAGCCGCACGCTTGATGATTTTGTCATCCACATCGGTAATGTTTCTTACGTGGGTTAACTCATACCCAATATGACGTAAATAACGGGCAATAACATCAAAGGCTACGTAAGTACGTGCATGGCCAATATGACAATGATCGTAAATGGTGATACCGCAAACATACATGCCCACTTTTCCAGGATGGATTGGTTTAAACTCTTCCTTTTGACGGGTTAGCGTATTGTATATTTGTAACATTGGTACTCTCATAAATGATAAAGATAAATTTTTTCGCAATTCTACATGAACTGCCAAATAGAAACTAGCATGTATACTGACAATCAGATATTTTGCTCGCTAAATTTGCCTTTGTTCGGTCTTTTGCCGACGCTTTTCACACAAATTTAGCATTTTCGTGCTTAAAATCATAAAGCTTAGCACCACATTAGCTCTTTACAGGAGTTGCCAGTAGGTTACAATCCATGCCATTAAATGCGAAAAAGCAAATAATTAAAAACGATTAAGGTAAAGAAACATGATCACATTCAAGACCAATTTAGGTGATATTAAAATCGCACTGGATTTTGACAAAGCCCCAGTTACAGCAGCTAACTTTAAACAATATTGTGAAGAAGGCTTTTACGAAGGCACTATTTTTCACCGTGTAATTAAAGGTTTTATGGCCCAAGGCGGTGGTTTTGAATCAGGCATGCTTGAAAAAGACACGCGTGCTAGCATCAAAAACGAAGCAAACAATGGCCTAAGCAACAAGCGTGGCACTTTAGCCATGGCTCGTACTCAAGACCCACACTCAGCTTCTGCACAGTTTTTCATTAACCTAGTAGACAACAACTTCTTAGACTTTAAAAACGAGTCTGTGCAAGGTTGGGGTTACTGTGTATTTGGTGAAGTTGCTGAAGGTATGGACATCGTTGATAAAATGACACTGGTTGAAACCGGTCGTCGTGGTTACCATGATGATGTACCAAAAGACGAAATCATTGTTGAATCTGTTGAAGTTGCCTAAGCGCCCGTAAATACGTGCCTGTAACTTACTTTATAGCAGATCTGCATCTAAGTCCGGAGCGAGAGGATATTACCTCTTGTTTTCTGGACTTTTTGCGACATGAAGCACCGAAAGCTGAAAAGCTGTATATTCTTGGTGACTTCTTTGAATACTGGGTTGGCGACGATGATGATGAGCCGTTCGTGCTTAATATGGCCAAGCAATTAAAAGCCTTGCGTGACAAAGGCACTCAAATCTTCTTCATCCATGGCAATCGTGACTTCCTATTAGGTAACAAATACGCGCAAAAAGCAGGTATGATCCTGTTGCCAGAATCGCAACTCATCGATATTTACGGCACAAAAGCCCTGATCATGCATGGCGACACCCTGTGTACTCGTGATGTTGATTATCAAAAGTTTCGCAAAAAATCGCGCAGCTGGTGGTGGCAATTAATCATTAAAAGTCTGCCTTTGTCGATGCGTAAAAAAATTGCTGCAGATTATCGACAAAAGTCTACGAAGCAAAAGCAAGACCTTGCAACAGACATCATGGATGTCACGCAATCAGAAGTGGAGAATTCATTAAAAAGCGCTGATAGCTTATTATTGATCCATGGTCATACTCACCGACCCAATATTCATACATTTGACCTAGACGGCCAAGTCGGCAAGCGGATTGTATTAGGTGATTGGTATAGTCAAGGTGCTTGGTTAAAAGTAACGCCCGATAGTATGGACCTTTTATACACGCCTTTGGGGAAAGCATAACAAACATTTAACTAACTGATATATAAACACCTTTTTAATAGCTCATCAGCTTAATCTGCTTTTCTTAAGCTTTTTATTATAAAAGCACTCCTAAAAAATCATCTCTTCATCAGGCATTCCCGCCCCTATGCCGTTAGTTTTAATAACGTTCGATTGTTTATGCCATCTACCTTTAACGTGTACCTTAGGAGCAATTATGAAAACCACTATTTTAATTAATCTAATGATTTTGGTTTCGGTGATCGGTTACGGTTCATTCTATTAAACGAATAACCGCTAAGCTGAATGACACCTAATAGGGGCTCTGTAGATTTCATGATATATTCGTTATTAGTAAGTAAGTGAAAGTGCTTCTGGTGGTCTTTTTTAAAGCGGCAGCTTTGTTTGCCGCTTTTTTGTGTGTGCAGACTTATCCGCTCAACTTAGCTAAACAGCGTAGGAATAAGCTAACTGCTCCGAAACAATGAACCTTACTAACCCTCAAATGTGCAAAGTAAAGCATCGACATCGTCAATTTAACCGACCAAACATTTAATGCCTAACCACGATTTGACTGGCAAAGATAAGCGCTTTAGATTATAGGAAACTTAAGGTGTTGTCGTGTTGTGCTAGGAATAATCATTTGCGTTATTCACTTTACGGAAAGCGCCTTTTAAGTCATACAAACGCATCCATTTAAGCAAACTCTAAACGCAATCCTTCGAGTAAGCTCTATACGCTAAGCAGAGTTCAGGGCCCGAAGCATGAGATTTTCATTTAATCCTACCGACAGTTCATGGCATTGATTTAGTCATTACAAAAGAATATGTTCTTTGGTGCGTATTTTCCGCCGTGGTAAAACTGAGTAGCTAAACCTGAACGGCTAAACCTGACCAGCTAGATAAGGTGCAAATACCCATTGAATTAAAATCACGAGTACCGCAATTAAAGCTTCATTATCCAAGAGGTAAGTTTTTCATCAGGTAAATTATTTTTTAAAATTATAATTTCATCAGGAAACACTAAATAATAACCTTTATATTAATCTAACGGAGTGTTCTAACTTGAAGTGGGAGGCGTCATGAAAATCAACCGCTTGCTCAATCTTATGGCTCTAGTTGTTGTCGTTGGATATACCCCTTATTCGAGTGCACAAATGTCACCTCAATTAGAAGGAGCTTTGATTGATGTTTGTAAAGCAGCAAAATCAAATAACGGCTTACGATTAAAGCAATCTATGGCAGCTTATAACTTAAAACCTAAAACGGTGGTGTTGCGTGTGGTTTGTAACGGTGAGAATATTATCGACTTTGCCTATTCCAACCAAGCGCTTAAAACAGCACAACAATTAGAGCGTAACTTAGGGAATATCGATATTAAAGATATCGCTTTTAACCATAACAACAAGTGGTATGTATCAATAGAGTAATGCATGCGCGCGCAATAAACGTTAAGCGGCGACCTGTAGGTTGCCGCTTTGTTGATGAGCAATGTGCTTTGCACGATTATTTGCTTTGATAATTATCGCTTGGGGTACCTGAATGGAACTTGAAATCGTCATCTTCTGATAAGATAAGCTGAGCCTCGATTTCACCAAAATAACGAACCCGTTCGGTGATATCTTTACCAGCTATTTGTCTGGCCAGCTCAAGGTAATCCTGATAATGACGCGCTTCTGAACGTAATAATGAAACGTAAAACTTATTGAGTTGCTCATCTAAGAATGGCGCTAGCTTGGCAAATCGCTCACATGAGCGTGCTTCTATATAGGCACCAATAATTAACTTATCCACTAGGGCATCTGGTTCATAAGTTTTAACGTGCTTTAGTAGCCCCTTGGCATAGCGCCCTGCCCTTATGTTTTGGTAAGGGATATTTCGCTCGGTCATGATTTCGAGTACTTGATAGAAGTGATGAAGCTCCTCTTTAATCAACAACACCATTTTATCAATGAGATCCTGACCATAGGGTGAGTTAGATTTCGGTAAAATGGATTTGGTTAATTTTTCCGCCTTACCAAGACTTTGCAAATCACCGCTTTTCTTATAAACAAACTCTTCAAAAGGTTTAAGCCACTCTAATAAAGCTTGCGCACTTTGGGCATCGACAGCGTATTTTCGAATTAGAAACATTGCCGATTGAGCGGCTTTTAGCTCACACAACAAATGATCAATGAGGATCAAGGGTAAATTACTTGGCTTTTGCGCCTCTGCGATCCATTTATCTGGGGTTTGGCAGTGTAGGAAGTTCAATATAGGGTCAAGTAGATTATTATTGTTCATATTAAAATTCGGCTAATGAAAAATTAAATGATTCTAACATGATAGCTGGTTATGCCTAAATCTATTATCGACTCTGCATCATAAAAATCATGGTTTCGGGAAAACAAAATCAACGGCATATAAAACATTCGTAACGAAACCTCAACATGTATCCAAAGTGTTACTTATGTGCAAATATATTTAACTTTTACCCTATATTTGATTGCAAATTTTGAACAATGGCTTTACCTTATGGCAATTATAAAATAAAAAATTTTATCAAGTTAACGAAAAGGTCATTTTTTATGTCATCGGCGAACGTCACTAGGCGATCAAAAGGCGAGCAAACCCGTCAAAAAATTCTTGAAGCAGCGATTGAAGTCATTGCGCAATCAGGAATTAAAGGCACCACCCACAGAGCGGTTGCGCAACAAGCCAATATCCAACTTTCTCTGACGACGTATTACTTTGTCGATATTAAAGAGCTGATCACCGAAGCCATCACCATGAGTTGTGAACGCTACCTTGCTAATGGTCAGGATGCCCTTAATGAATTAATTTCTGCCATTACGTTTTATGATGCCGCCACGTTACGTAAAGCGTCGACCAAACAAGTGTTGTGTGAAAAGCTTTCTCAGATAATTGCGGGTTATGTATACGACAATATCATTAACCAACGTACCTCAATGGCCGTTCAGCAAGTCTTTCTAACCGAGCGCCTTTATATTCCAAAGCTGAAAGAGCTGGCACAAAAACATGTTGAAATCACTGAAGAGCGTTTTTATAAGTTTTGCTCGTTCTTTAATAAAATCGACCCAGAAATTGACGCAGAATTAACCATGATAGTGATCACGCGTATTGAGTCACGATACATCAACACGCCAGTTGAACAAATTGATAAGGATTTGATTCTCAGGTTGGTACGTCGTCAATTTGGTTTTGTTTTAGGTTTGAAAAAGCAATAGCATCCACTATCCCAATGAACAAAGATCTTAAGTCCATGCTCGCAAGCCATGACAAACTTGTTCACAGCGAAATGATGACGGTAAAGTCACACATTCAACGTGAACAAGACGATTGGTTTGTTAACACCCTAATGCTTGATGATGTTTCTGTCCCCTTTAAATATCGCCGCAAAAAACCTTACCAGTCGCTTAATGGTAAAAAAGTTAACGTAACTTATTATCCTGATGTCGAGGTTGTCGCGGGTCTGGAATTTGAAATCATGAAAGTGGTGCGACTAAAAATAAGTTAGCCACTGCTTTTCCATGTAAAAACTTAGTTTTTTTAATCAGTTACCTTCCCTCTTCTCATTCCTGTAGTGAAATTTATTTTTGATTATTTTTCAATCAGTTCTTGACGAATTGTTCTCCATAATTCATAAATAAATAAGGCCGATATAAATTTTGTTAATAATAAAAATAAATTAAACAAATTTCGGCCGCGATAATAATGATATCCATCCTTAAAAAGATGGAATGTTTTAGCATTTTTGAAGGAAGGTAACATGATACTAAATCATATTTGGGGACTTTACGCTCATCCTAAAGAAGAGTGGGATTCAATCGATAGCCGTCATGAAAGCATGCTGTACGGCTTATCACATATTTTACTGGTTGCACTTATTCCAGCCGTTTGTGGTTACTATGCTGCCGCACACATTGGTTGGAGTATCGGCGCGAATGATCCAATCAAATTAACATCGCCAAGTGCAATGATGCTGTCTGCCAGCATGTATTTAGCCATCATCGTTGGTGTGTTCGCTCTTGCATACATGATCCAATGGATGGCTAGAACATTCGATTCTAAGCCAAGTTTAACGCAATGTATGGAATTGGCGGCGTATGCGTCAACCCCGGTGTTAATGTCGGGTATTGCAGCCTTATATCCAGTGCTTTGGTTTGTCGCAATAGTTGGTATGATCGCCATTGCCTATTCCACGTATCTGCTGTACTCAGGCATTCCAATCATGATGCATATCCCAGAAGATAAAGGGTTTGTATACTCAAGCTCTATCGTTACCGTTGCCTTAGTGCTATTGGTCACTATCCTGGCAGGTACAGCTATGTTTTGGACAATGGGTTTTGGTCCTGAATTTGTTGGCTAATAGCCGGCTTTAAACAGCCATGAACACCATAAAAAAAACGCTTTAAGTATCAACTTAAAGCGTTTTTTGTATGCTCAGATAAATGCTATCGCTTAACAAAATAACCGATGCAATTTAGGCCGATTTATGTGTTACGCACCTTCGTTGTGCAAATCGATAATCGAATCGGCTTCTTTGTCTGTTAACTCTTTGGTTTCGTTATTACGAAGCGCATCAAGTTGGGCAAGATAGCTGTTATCAATATCATTGGTAATATAGCTGCCACTAAAAACCGAGGTTTCAAAGGTGCTAATTTCTGGGTTCGCGGTTCGAACAGCAGAGACCAAATCATCAAGGTCTTGATAAATCAGTTTATCAGCGCCAATTAACTCACAAATATCTTCAAGTTCTCGGCCATGAGCAACCAATTCATTGGCACTTGGCATGTCGATGCCATACACATTCGGGAATTTTACTTCTGGAGCTGCCGAGGCAAAATATACCTTTTTAGCACCAGCACCACGTGCCATTTCAATGATTTGTTCTGAAGTGGTTCCACGAACAATTGAATCATCAACCAGTAAGACATTTTTGCCACGGAACTCTTCACCGATGGCGTTTAGTTTGCGCTTAACAGACTTCTTACGCTCGGCTTGACCCGGCATAATAAACGTACGACCAACGTAGCGGTTTTTAACAAAGCCCTGACGGTACGGTTTATCTAGAATTTTAGCAATTTGCAACGCGATATCACATGATGTCTCTGGAATAGGAATTACCACATCAATTTCAACATCATCCCACTCTTTTGAAATCTTGTTGCCTAAATAGGTTCCCATCTCAACACGCGAGCCGTACACCGACATTTTATCAATGGTTGAGTCAGGGCGTGCGAAATAAACAAACTCAAAAATACATGGGTTGTAGGTTGGGTGCTCGGCACATTGCTGAGAGTACAATTGACCATCTTCGGTAATAAAGATGGCTTCGCCTGGGGCAACGTCACGAATAAATTCAAAGTCACAGGCATCAAGCGCAACAGACTCCGAAGCCACCATGTATTCGGTACCTGATTGAGTTTCACGCTTGCCAAACACCAATGGACGAATGCCATGTGGGTCACGAAATGCAACCATACCATGGCCAACAATTAGCGATACCGTTGCATAAGCACCACGAGCTCGTTTATGAACATTGGCAACCGCATCAAAGATTTCTTTTGCCGACAATTCAATGCTTTCAAGTTGTTGTAACTCATGAGCAAAGATATTAAGTAATAATTCAGAATCAGACGTGGTATTGATGTGTCTTCGAGCTTCTTGGTGAAGCCAGTCTGAGAGTTCTTCTGCGTTAGTAAGGTTGCCATTGTGGGCAAGAGAAATTCCGTAAGGAGAGTTAGCGAAAAAAGGTTGAGCTTCTGAAGAACTTGAGGTACCTGCTGTGGGGTAACGAACATGCCCTATACCAATATTGCCCTGCAATCTGAGCATATGGCGGGTATGGAATACATCCTTAACCAGGCCATTTGCTTTACGCATTCTAAACTTGTTGTCGCTGATTGTAACAATACCGGCGGCGTCTTGGCCGCGATGTTGAATTACAGTTAAACCATCATATAATGCTTGGCTTACAGGTGATGTACCGACTATGCCAACAATACCACACATGAACTTCTCTCCGAAAGGTAACTGAATTAATTCAGGAAACTAGATGAGGTTTTTATGTATTCAAAAAACCACTCTATGATTATCCTAAATTCAGGAATTAAAATTGCCTGTTGCCACCAAGGTGTTTGTGGTGCGGGTGTAAAAGCATCCATAAAGAAAAGAACGGCACTTACAATTAACGCTCCTCGAAGTGCGCCAAAAACCAGCCCTAACACTCTATCAGTTCCAGACAATCCCGTTTTATTTACCAGTTGGCCGATCAGATAGTTGACCAGTCCTCCCAGTATTAGTGTTATTATAAATAAAATTGTTATTGAGGCTGCATTACGCAACATTGGGTCATTTATATTGGTTAAGTACGTAGAGAGCTCTTGGTAAAAGCTACTCGCTACAAAGAATGCACAAACCCACACGATTAAAGAAACCGCCTCTTTTACAAAACCACGAATTAAACTGATAAGTGTTGAAATGCCTATAATGATTAAAATAGCATAATCGATCCATATCATAGTACGTCTTCCTTCTAGTTTTATGCCGCGCATTTTAACAGTAACAATACTGAAATTACAGCCATTTGTGGCCTTTATGTTAATCTTTATTAACCAAGGTTACACAAGCGTTTCAATATCTTGATAGACAGCAGGATTACTTGCTGCCTAACTTATGTTGGGCACAAATTAATTATTATTATTTATCAACTGGTTGGTAAATCGATACCCGACCTTGAACGCCAGTAATCGACTTTAAGGTTGGCAACATTTTTTGCAAAGCACTCTCGCTCACAGCCGGACCAATAAACACCTTGGTTAAATTACCTGCCGAGGTTTTAATGGGCTTGGTATATACCGTATAGCCATGTTTTTTCAGTTTAGCGACCAATTGCTCAACGTTTTTCTTATGTCTGAAACTGCCTAACTGAATCACATAAGAAATTGATTTATCAACGGACTTTGGTACCGGCTTGATCACTGCTTGTTGCTTTTTGGGTGCAGGTTTTACTGCAACAGGCTTGGGTTTGCTAGCTACTTTAGTTTCACTATCGGTTATTGAAGTCGTTTTTTTTGTGTCAACATGATGGGCTTTAACAGGCGCAGCCGCTTTATCCAATGATGTTTGTGGCACTGACTTTAAGCTCTCATCGTCGGCCTTATCGTCCACTAAAGGTGGTTCTTCCTTAAGTTTATTGAAGGTTTTATCAGGAAAGGCTTTTATGTTCTGCTGTTCAACCGTTTGTGGTGCTGGGGGAACAGACTCAAATTGCGCTTGATATGCCTCCTTCTCACCATCAAAAATATCGGGCAAGAAAATAATGGCCGCGGCGGCAACAATGATGGTTCCAACCAACCTGTTTTGAAATGGCGTCGACAAATTGACTCCTATAATGATTTTTTGATCTCGGCAACCGTAAAGAAGGATCCGAACACCAAAATCATGTCGTTATTATTAGCATTATCTAACGCCATTTTATAGGCATCAACGACATTGTCAAAGTGATTACTTGATTTTCCACAAGCTTTTAAGGCTATGCTCATTCTGTCGACATCGGCCCCCCTTGGTATGTTTAATGGTGCAACATACCAATCATCAATACAATCAACAATTTCTTTTAGTGTCGATTCAATGTCTTTATCGCCGAGCATAGCACATACAGCGTGTACTTTTGCTTTATTTTGCCTGGTTACATACTTAGCCAAATAACGCGCAGCATGTGGATTATGGCCAACATCAAGCACCACTAGAGGTGTGTTTTTAATGACTTCGGTTCGGCCTTCTACACGCGTTTGCGAAATCCACTGATTGACCTTTTCGGTATCAAGTTCGATCGCTAATAAATCCAGTACGGTTAAGGCCGTAGCAACATTGTCCTGTGGAATATAAGGGGTGTTTAAATGCGTTAGCACAATACCTTTACTGTGCCATTGCCACTGCTCGCTATTTTGAATAACGCTAAATTCCTGCTCTCTTAACAAAACCTTCGCTTGTACTTTATGGCAGTGGTTCAGGACATTGTCTGGTAAGTCTAAGTCACCGATAACAACGGGTTTGTTGGCTCTAATGATGCCGGCTTTTTCCATACCAATGGCCGCACGGGTATTGCCCAAAAAGGTTTGGTGATCTAAATCAATGGTGGTGATCACGGCAATATCGCAATCAATCATGTTGGTAGCATCTAACCGACCACCAAGACCCACTTCAAGGATCAACACATCTGGGGCTTTTTGCTGAGCAATCATTAATGCCGCCAGCGTGGTGTACTCATAGTATGTTAGAGACACGTCTTGGCGAGCGTTTTCGATTTTTTCAAACGCCTCGACAAGAGGTTGGTCTGCAATTAATTGCTTATTAAACCGCAACCGTTCATTAAAGCGTTCAATATGAGGGGAGGAATACACACCAACCTGGTACCCTTCATCTATCAATGCATTTTCGATAAATGCGCAGGTAGTACCTTTGCCATTGGTGCCGGCAACGGTGATAATTTGGGTCTGGTCAAACTGGATATTCAATCGTTTGGCCACAATGGAAATGCGCTCTAACCCCATATCAATTTCAACAGGGTGAATGGATTCCAAATAAAAAAGCCACTCATTTAATGTCGTTAAGCTGTGCATGCTACATCCCCAGCTTTGACTTTGAGTGACTTTTTATGAATGTTATTAATCAACATTAACTTTTCTAGTTATTTAAATGGTTGGTTCTGGCTGACCTGTAAATTTGGCAATCATGCTTGCTAAGGTGCTGCGCATTTCACGACGGTCGACAATCATGTCGATGGCGCCATGCTCAAGCAAAAACTCCGAACGTTGGAAACCTTCTGGAAGCTTTTCACGTACCGTTTGCTCGATAACACGAGGACCAGCAAAGCCGATTAGTGCTTTTGGTTCACCAACGTTAATATCACCTAGCATTGCTAAACTTGCCGACACGCCACCCATTGTAGGGTCTGTTAATACCGATACGAAGGGTAGGCCCTTTTCACTCATTTTTGCTAATGCCGCACTGGTTTTAGCCATTTGCATAAGAGAAATCAACGCTTCTTGCATACGTGCACCACCACTTGCCGAGAAACAGATCAACGGTAAGTCATGCTTTAAACACTCTTCAGCAGCTTTAACAAAGCGAGCACCAACAACGGATGCCATTGAACCACCAAGGAATGAGAACTCGAATGCTACAGCAACAACCGGCATACCGCCTAATTGACCACGCATGGCAACCAAAGCATCTTTCTCACCTGTTGCTTTTTGTGCGGCAGAGATACGATCTTTATATTTTTTAGAGTCTTTAAATTTAAGTTTATCTTGCGGCTCTAAATCGGCACCTAGTTCAACTTTTTCAGATGCATCTAAAAATGAATCCAAACGCTTACGAGCACTTAAACGCATGTGGTGATCGCATTTAGGACATACGCCTAACAGACGGTCCAACTCTGCTGCATATAATACTGCGCTACAAGAGGTACATTTTGTCCATACACCTTCAGGTATATTACGCTTACTCGATGAGGAAGTTTTTGGTTTTGGTAGAATTCTTTCAATCCAACTCATAAGTGAGTAACCCTTAAATTTGTAATGAATTTAGCCGCCATTAGGGCCACTAAAAGAAATTGCTTTTGTTTATTATTCAACCAGCTGTGAACGTTTATGTCAGCACAGCTAAAAAGATGCGCTAATTTAAACATATTTTACCTGCAATTACGTAGTAAAAACTGGTCTGTTTTGTCTAATCTTACCCTATTTTCGCCGAAATAAGGAGAATTTGTTTATAAAACCAACGATTAAGAACCTATTTAGTACACAAGACAGAACAATTTACGCCAATGATAAATTCTATAAAAACAGTGGCCCGTTATTTACTTGCGGTAAATTAAAATGCTCTGGGTAATCAACATCAACAAAATACAACCCACCTGATGGCGCGGTCATACCAGCACGACAGCGGTTTTTTAATGCCAACACATCACCAAGCCACTCAACGGTTTCTATACCTCGACCGATACGAATAAGACTACCGGCAATATTACGGACCATGTGGTGTAAAAAGGCATTGGCTTTTATATCAATAACGACATAATCGCCCGTACGTGAAACGTTAAGGTGAATAATCGTTCTCACCGGCGAATTAGCCTGACAGTGTACGGTTCGAAATGAGGTAAAATCATGCTGTCCAACTAATTGCTGAGCCGCTTCATTCATTAAGTCGGCATCAAGCGGGTAATGGCAAAAGCTTAAGCCTTTTGCCAAAATAGCCGGCCTTAACCGACTGTTATAGATAACATAGCGATACTGGCGCGCTGTGGCGCTAAAACGCGCATGAAAATCATCACTTACCGGCTTACTCCAACGTACTGCAATATCTTTAGGTAAATTGGTGTTCATGCCCAATTCCCAGGCAGCCTGACCACGATCAATAGGTGAATCAAAATGAATCACTTGATTGGTGCCATGTACGCCCGTATCCGTTCGGCCTGCACAAACGACTTCCGTAGGCTGGTTGACTATTTTAGACAGCGCCTTTTCAACTTCTTGCTGCACACTATTAACGTGGTTTTGTCTTTGCCAACCACAATACCTTGAACCGTCGTACTCAATACCTAACGCAAATCGCATTCATTAAAACCCATAACTTCAGAATTGGCGTATTATCTTCGATTTGGCCATTACTTACAATATCTGTACTCTTTAGCCTGACATTAGACACGAGTGGGTTACACTTATGTGTCATAGAACATAGAAATCAAAGACTAATGAAAATCGCTCTCGTGCTGAAGCGACAAAAGGGTTGAAAATATCAACCCTTTTGGCACGTGAATGGAAAAATCTGTTGCTTTTACTTTAGTGAATAAAGCAACTGCTGAGCTTTTTGTTGTTGTCCAGAATTACCCAGTTTCATGACATTTTTAAGGATAACAGCGGCATTATCAGTATCGCCAATTTCAATGTATACCTGAGCAAGATCGAGTTTGGCATTCACGCCGTGTTTATCATCATCCACATTAACGTGATTGACACCCGTTTGAAATTCAGGGAACTCCTCTAGGCCAACATCGATGGACTTTTCATAGTATCGATCTTCTACTTCAACGACATCATCCCCATCGGCAATGAGTTCATCAACAGAAATAAATTGCTCTGAATTTTTACTACCAGCATTTCCTGATGTAGCTTTATTTTCCAGGCCACTATTAATACTGATCACATTAGATTGTTTACCAAAATCATCGGTTTGCGCTGAAATTTCAGCAAGCAGCTTATCAAATTCAACATCATCATAATCTTCAATTTCATTTACCGGTTTCGACTCGTTCTTATCTAATATTTTACCTTCATCATTGTCTAGGTTCACCGTTGCTTTTTCATTACCGGTTTTACTTGAACGTAACTGCGCTGGTTTATTTTCATTTTCCAGCATGCCATCAATGATTTGGTCAATATCAAGAGAGCTGTCCTCTTGTAAGGTCGTCGAAGAAGGTGTTTGTGGTGCTACAGACTCTGCATCATCCATTTTGGCATCCGCGCTTAGGCGGTTTGACTCATTAACAAACGACAGTAAATCTTCTTCGGTAATTTCATTCTCGCTGAGCAATTCCTTCTCATCAACCAAGTCAAGCGATGAAAATGCCGTTTCTTGTTGGCTTGGTGTTGTTGACTTCACTGGCGGTTCAATTACGGGTTCCGCTTTTGCCACAACCTTTTCGGTTGGCTTACTAACGTCTGCTGATTCTGCCGTCGGTTTTGCTAAAGGTTGCTCTTTAACGTCTTTGGGTTCAACAAGAAATGACGTGTCTTCAATGATTTCAGTAACTTTGGCTACGGTTGCTTTTGTGTCGGTTGCTTTTGTGTCAGTTGCTTTTGTGTCATTCGCGTCTTTAACATTTTTGCCTTTTGAATTGCTTTTTGCTTCAGGCTTTTCGACAAAAACCGGTTTTACTTCATTGAGGTTGATATCGGGTTTACGGCGACGATTGACGATAACAAACAAAATGCAAATCATTACAGCCAACACCGCCATAGTCGACCAATACGAGGTTGGATTATTAAATAGGCTTTGATTGTTTTTAGACAACGCTTGTTGATGTTTAAGTAAATCTTGCTCACGTTCTTTTATAAGCGCTAACAAGCGTTGTTGTTCAGCAAGGACTTGATCGATTTGTTGTTGTTTTTCAGTTGTTTTAGCCACTTCATATTGTAGGCTCGCTAACTGGTTATCAACCGAGATCAAGCTTTCTTTTATCTCTTCATTATCTGAAGGGAGCGCTGCGCTTTGACTTTCAACGGGCTCATCAACTGGGCTTTCTAATACAACCGGAGGGATTTCACTTTGAAGCCCTTCTGGCACAATATCTGTGGTTTTGTTGTTGGCGGCGGGTGTAAGGGCGACTTTCGTAACTTCAACAAGTGCAGGGTCTATGCTTTGCTCTGCTGCGAATGGTTCTGAAGCTTTAGCTACTGGCGCGATCTCGCTTGCTGTTTCAACGCTTTCTTCTGTCACACTTTCGGCAGCCACGCTCTTTTTAGCCACGCTTTCGGCACTAATTTGAGGTGACGACTCTGAGGCGGTATTTTGCGCTTGCTTATTTTGCGGTGGATACATATTTGGTACCGCAATTTTAATCTGCTCTAAGGTTGGAATACGCAGAAAATGGCCTGCAACTAAGTTGTTTACATCGTTATTTAAAAAGGCATTTGGATTGTGTTTAAAGATGGCCATCATCACCTGATAATTGGTGACGCTGTTGTCTGGACGATGGGATACGGCGATTTTCCAAAGCGTATCCACTTTGGTGATGGGACCATAAGAAATATTACCATCTCCAACAAAGTCCTGCTTTTCAGCTGTTTGAGCAACATCGCTCACTTGACTTGTCATTGCCTGTGGTTCTGCTTCAGCGGGTGCAGCTTGCAATCCAAACGGCAACATCCATGCCATTGCTAGTAAGCTTAATTTTGTTCTTTTCGGCGAAAACAACGAAAAATAAGATGCCATTACCAATCCTTCCTTTTATGAAACTATGGGCAGATGAATAAGTGTTTAATATATTGAAATTAAATAATTGAAGAAAGAAACCAATGTGCTTGGTTTTCATTATTAGTTTATTAACACTTATAATTTTTATATTTTTGTTAATATAAACCAGAAAAGAAACAGTTACTATCAATAATTGAAATGTCCGTAAAGATAGTAACTGTTTATTGCTATTTCTTGCTGTTTTGCAGAAATTAAGCGAAATCTTGCTTAAAAGTAATCACGAATTAATAGTTCTGCAATTTGCACACTGTTGGTTGCAGCGCCCTTACGAACGTTGTCGGCAACAATCCACATATTAATACCATTTAAGTGACTGATGTCTTCTCGGATACGACCAATAAAGACGTCATCATTGCCACTGGCATCACTTACCTGAGTAGGAAAGTCTTCATCGTTTTCAGCAACCACACAACCTGGCGAATTTGCCAACAGGGTTTTCACTTCATCGGCAGAAATAGGTTGGGTCGTTTCAATGTGCAATGCTTCACCATGACCATAAAAGGCTGGAACACGTACTGCGGTAGGGTTAACCAGCACACTTTCATCACCAAGGATCTTTTTGGTTTCCCAAACCATTTTCATTTCTTCACGGGTGTAGCCATTTTCTTCAAATTTATCGATTTGCGGAATGGCATTAAAGGCGATTTGACGAGAGAAGTGTTCAACTTTCACCGGTTTACCCGATAATAAATCGGCACATTGTTTGGCCAACTCTTCAATAGCTTCCTTACCAGCACCCGATACAGATTGGTAAGTACTTACATTGACACGTTCAATACCAACGGCATCATAAATTGGCTTTAACGCCACCATCATTTGAATGGTTGAACAGTTTGGGTTAGCAATAATATTGCGATTACGATATTCGGCCAAGGCACCCGGGTTGACTTCAGGTACCACTAATGGGATATCAGGGTCATAACGGTACTCAGATGTGTTATCAATAACCACACAGCCAGCGTCTGCAGCAATCGGCGCAAATTTAGCCGAAGTAGCACCGCCGGCAGAGAAAAACGCGATATGTGCTTGTGAAAAATCAAATTCGTCAGCATCAAGTACTTCAACGCTTTTACCGTTAAATTCAATTAACTCACCAGCGCTACGGCTACTTGCTAATGGGTAAAGGGTGTTTACAGGGAACTTTCTTTCTTCAAGAATTTCCATCATGTGTTTACCAACAAGGCCTGTTGCGCCTAACACTACTACATCGAATTTTTGTCCCATAAATAATACCCCTAGTTTGTTAATGTAAATCCAAGATCTTCAATTTGTTGTTGTGCCGTTATTGTGCACCTCTGTAGCGTTGATGCGCTTAACTCTCTTCGTGTTGGATAGTTTTTACGGATCCAATCAAAACTGTATTCACTCAATTTTTCCCGAAATATGCTATCGTCACGGCGGACATCATATACCTGAAACACATGTTTTATGGCTTCTGCAAAGGCTTGATTAGCCAAGTCAGACTGCTGAGTAGCGGTAAATTTTGCCACAGGTAAAAACTGTTTTAATGCTTTATCTGCCTGTTGGTGTTGTAGCTTAGATAATGCCTGATAAAGCATCTCTGTTCCACGAGCTTTTCCTTCTAAGCTATAACCAGCAATGTGTGCGGTGGTTATCTCACAAAAAGGGATTAATGAGGTAAGAATCTTCGGTTCATTTTCCCAAACATCGAGCACCAGATTTGGGCCCATATTTTGTTCTTTTATAGCAAGTAACGCCTGATTATCAACAACTTCACCACGACATGCATTAATTAATGTCTGTTTAGTTGTTAACTTACTTAAAACTTGCGCGTTAAGCAAATGGTATGTGGGATATTTACCGGTTTTTGTGAGCGGAACATGTAAGCTAATTACATCACACCCTAAAACCTCGGTTAAAGGGTTAAAGTTTCGCGTATCACCCGCTTCTTCCAGTAAGGGATCGGATATCAAATAGTCAATCCCTAGTGCATCCAATTTTTCGGTTAATCGACTCCCCGTATTACCCGCCCCAACAATACCTACTTTAATGTTGCTTAAATCCAGACATTGACGTTGCTGTAATACCATTAAGCTACTGAGCACATACTCTGCTACAGACACAGCATTGCACCCAGGTGCGTTGGTAAAAAAGATGCCTCGTTTGGCTAAATAGTTCTGATCGATATGATCAAAGCCAATCGTTGCAGTACCTACAAATTTAATGTTGTTATTTAGGTGCAATAACGACTCGTTAACCTGCGTAATTGAGCGTACTAACAATACGTCGGCATCTTTTACCTGTTCGGCAGAAAGCTCACGTCCAGCAAAAGGGGTTAGCTGGCCAAAGTCTTTGAAAAATTCCTCTGCATAAGGAATGTTTTCATCATAGAAAATATTCATTTAAGTATTCTTTTGATAAGGATGGGTTATTCTACAAACAAAAAGAGCCGGGTAAAACCCAGCTCTTTGTTAGCAATCAAAATAACGTTATATTATTTTTAATTTATTTATATTTTTTCATCACTAGAGTAGCGTTTGTGCCACCAAAACCGAAGCTGTTTGACATAGCTAAGTTAATTTGAGCATCACGTTTTTCAGTAACGATGTCTAAACCTTCTGCTTTTTCATCCAGCTCTTCAACATTAATTGACGGCGCAACAAAGTTGTTTTCCATCATTAACATTGTATAGATAGCTTCATGAACACCTGCCGCACCTAATGCGTGACCTGTCATGGCTTTGGTTGCTGAAATGGCTGGTGAATCGTCACCAAACACTTCTTGGATAGCACCAAGTTCTTTTACATCACCCACAGGTGTTGATGTACCGTGCGTGTTTAAGTAATCAATTTTACCTTCAACGCCGTGCATCGCTTGTTGCATACAACGTACTGCGCCTTCACCACTTGGAGCTACCATGTCGTAACCGTCAGATGTTGCACCATAGCCAACGATTTCTGCGTAGATGTGTGCGCCACGAGCTAGAGCATGCTCTAGTTCTTCAACAACAACCATTCCGCCACCGCCAGAAATCACAAAACCGTCACGGTTTGCATCGTAGGTACGAGACGCTTTTTCTGGCGTGTCATTGTACTTGCTTGATAAAGCACCCATGCCATCAAACATCATGGCTAATGACCAATCCACTTCTTCACCACCACCGGCAAATACGATGTCTTGCTTGCCTAATTGGATAAGCTCAGCAGCGTGACCAATACAGTGTGCAGACGTTGCACAAGCAGAACTGATTGAGTAGTTAACACCTAAAATTTTGTAAGGTGTTGCCAAACAGGCCGAACACGTACTCGACATTGTTTTTGGTACCGCATATGGACCAACACGACGAATGCCACGTTCGCGTAATGTATCTGCTGACTTAACAACGTTTAATGATGAAGCACCACCAGAACCAGCAACAATACCCGTACGGTAGTTTGATACTTGCTCAGGTGTTAGTTTCGCATCGTCAATGGCTTCTTGCATAGCAATGTAAGCGTAACCCGCTGCATCACCCATGAAACGCATGACTTTACGATCGATGTGCTCACTAACGTTTAATTTTGGAATGCCCCAAACTTGGCTACGTAAGCCTTTTTCTTCGAAGCTTTCTGCTCGGCTGATACCCGAACGACCATTTTGTAAAGAGTCCAGTACTTCTTCTGCATTGTTACCAATACTTGAAACAACACCTAGACCGGTAATTACGACACGTTTCATAAATCCTAACCATCTTTTATTTTTGAATTGGGCGTATAATACTACGTTTTAGTATTAATCTGGTCTATCCAGTGTACAAGTGTTCACTAAAAATTAAAATCCTTAGTAAGGATCTTTTAATCACCAATAGAAAATACTAAACGAACCAAGTAAAATTGCTTCTATTATACCTATTTTACGCAAGGCTGCCCGATAAATTGTCCTCTATAAGTACTGCAAACGTAAGCTTTAATCAAGAAGGCTTACCAATTAGTGAAGAATTTGACGATATTTATTTTGATCATAATGATAAGACTTCACAAAGTGAATACGTGTTTATTCAGGGCAATCAAATTCCAAAAATATGGGAAATGGCCGAGCCCGAAGATGAATTTGTTATCTTAGAAACGGGCTTTGGCACGGGGTTAAACTTCCTGCTGACGTTGCAAAAGTTCATCGATTTTAAGCAACAAAATCAAAGCACGCTGACGTTACGTTTTATTTCCACAGAAAAATTCCCGTTAAGTCACAAAGACTTAAGCAAAGCGTTAGCCGCTTTACCAGAGTTAAGTGAACTAAGTGAACAACTTTTGGCTCAGTACAGCTACGAATCTATTGTAGGGAAACCAATGCGCTTTGCCGAAGGGGCCGTAAGCTTGCAGATTTACTTTTGTGACTCAACCCAAGCGTTAACTAAGATAGAACCTTCAACATCAGGCTTTGTAGATGCCTTTTATTTAGATGGCTTTGCCCCTAGTCGTAACCCGCAAATGTGGCAACCCGCGCTATTTGCGCAATTAGCAAGAGTGGCTAAAAAAGGCGCCAGCTTAAGTACCTTTACCGTGGCAGGGCAAGTAAAGCGCGACTTAGTTGCGGCAGGGTTTAAATTAAAAAAACGCAAACACACCAGCATAAAATCGGAAACCTTGACCGCCAATTACGTGGGTTTTCGAGAAGGAAAACCCTTAGCAGGGTATAAGATCCGCCCTAATATTATAAAACCACAGCACGTCAGCATTGTTGGTGGTGGAATATCCAGTGCTTGCATGGCCTTAGCGTTGGTAAAAAAAGGGGTCAGAGTAAATTTATACTGCCAGGATAAACAACTTGCTCAAGGGGCATCAAGCAACGCTATTGGCGCCATCTACCCCTTGCTGCACCAACAAAAAGACACGATAAGTCATTTTTATCACTTAGGTTTTGAACACGCTCTTGCCTTGTATCAATCGTTACTGGCACAGGGTTACCAATTTAGCCATGGTTTCGACGGCCTCATCGATGTGTGCTACAAACAACCTTTGCAAGACCGTCAGCAAGTATTTGCTCAAAATCCTTGCTGGCCTGCAGACTTAATTCAAGCCATTGATACCGAAAAGGTCGATGAATTAGCTAACGTGAAGGTTGGCTACCCAGGGTTACTTTACCCTAGGGCCGGTTGGGTTTCACCTCCGGAGTTGGTACAAGCTATTTTAAAGGCCGCAACCGATACTGGGCTTTGTAAAATAAAAACCAACCACAAAGTAGACTCCATTAAGCCCATTGGTGATGAGCGTTGGTTAATAAGTACCAACAAAGGTCAAAAACAAGTGCAACACCTTGTTTTATGCCCTGGAGCCGATGGCTTAAAGATGCCTATTTTGGATGACTTACCCTTATCTCAGGTTCGAGGCCAAGTAAGCCAAATGCAAAGCAATGCAGACATTGGTCCTTTAAAAACCGTTCTTTGCCATAAAGGCTACCTGACTCCGCAAAATAACGGGGTTCATTGCATAGGTGCCACCTTTGAAAAAGATAGTGATGACATAAGCCCACGCAAAGAAGACGATATTTATAATATAGATATGCTAAACCGTTGCCTTGGCGATATTGGCAAATGGAAAGAACAAGACGTTATGGCCAGTAAAGCCCGACTACGTTGTTGTACGCCAGATCATATGCCCATCGCTGGCTCTATGCCAGATACTGAATTACATAAACAGTATTACCAACACCTTAGCAAAGACAAACACTGGCATGTAGAACAACCTACCCCAGTAAAGACGGGCCTTTATGTGCTAACTGGATTAGGTGCCCGTGGCTTAAGCAGTGCCTCTTTACTCGCGGACATCCTAGCCTGTGAGCTATGTGATGAGCCCTACCCGGTCGATGAAGAAATGTTGTTTAACCTAGCACCTAACCGCTTTGTTATAAGAGATATCATTAAACGTAAATTTGAATAAGCGCAGATTTGAATAAGCGTAAGCTTGAATAACTCTAAAGGCTTTCTATTTACCAGTATAACCGCAAACAGAAAGCCTTCATTAAAGACCTAATTAGCAACAAGGCTTTTATTCCATGCCACTCATTTCTTTATTTATCGATATGATTTCATGCCAATGATTTGGAAAGGCTTTTTGATACTTTGCCCTAAATTCCTTAAAGCTGCCTTTTCCATAGAGGCTTTCATAGTGCTTTGGGAACTCCATATCATCATCTAAATCAGCCCAAGACGATAACGATGAAAGTGCCATAAAATGACGACCATTAAGTTTGCCTTGTAAAAATTGATTTGACATCACTGACCAATAGCCGATTTTACCGGTCTTTTCTAAGGTCGCTTTCACTTGGTTTAATAGCTCCTTTTTAAAATCGGCATCGGTTGTGGTATCACCGGTTAGGTAACGCGCTATATACTTAGTTGGCATTTCGGAATTTTCATCCAAATTGTTAATCACCAGACCGTCCATAACCCGCCAAATTTCGCTTTGTTTGTAAGACGTTATGTAGGGGTTGATATTTTCTGCCCAATCTTGGTCATGTCCTTTATCGTCAGGACGGGCGTCTAGCTCAGAATAACTCACCGGCCCCATAACCCAAATTAAATCATTTGCGTCTGGACCGTAGGTAACGTTATAAATTTTGGTTATCAGTGGGCTTTTTTGGTGGTATTTTTTTAAATGCGCTCGCATATTCTTTGTGAATGTTTGAGCATGTTTATTATCTATTGTAAATCGAAATGTATCCCATTGAGCATAGGTCTTCGCCTCTTCACCTATGGCTGATGACGTAAATACAAGGACAACTAGTAGCGTTAATATTTTTTTCATAATAGTACCTTATTATACTATTACAACTTTAAACAGGATGCTTAAAGAAGACTTCAATAATATGAGTTGAAACAAAATCAGTATAGTAAATAGCTACGTTAGCGCAATTTAACCACTTTAAAATAGCACAGAAGTCTCTATAAATGTTCGCCTACATTTAGAAAGGTTAGCGAATGAATAAAGGCTTGAGTGATAACCAAAACGCGTTTACCAGATTATGGTCAACGTCGTTGAGTTCTGTTTTCGCGTCTTTTATTTGTTGGTTAACTTGGTCAAATAAAGCACCAGAAAGTGCTTGCTGTTCATCACCAAAATCGACCGCCGTCACTTCCAAAAAGCCTCGTATATACGAGCTGGCAAAAATAATGTCCATATCATCGGTTTCGACTAAAAAGTCAAAGTACTGCCAAAGTGCTGATAGGGTCTTATTTTGTTGTAATTGCTCAAAATTCATTTCGTGTTACTACTCACTGTTTATTTAATAATAATTGCTTCTTTAAATGATTAATGGGGGCTGGCAACCGGGTATAAAACCTGATCATGAAAGCCAGTAACTACCGGCAGGTAACCAGAAAGTTCAAAGTCCAGTTGGTCGTCACCTGAGTCAACAATTAACGGGCGCTTATTCAAAGCCTGTAATTTGGTTTTACTGGCAACAATAATGATATTGTCTTTGCCAATAGCACGGATAATCCGCGGACTGAGTTGCTGATTGCCACGGCCAAGGATATGCCCCTGCCCCCCAATCGCGGTGATCACCAGTTTCACTCCTGCTTTACTGTTTTCAATGAGCTTAAATAATTGTGGCTCAGTCACGTCACTGGCGATCAGCTCATGTTCCAACATCACATCGACACCAAGTAAAGTATTTTGCTCGCCAAGTTCATCCATGATAGCGGCAACCGTGGATCCTGACCCCATAACAAACATCTCTTCATCCATCAGTTCAATCACATGCGCTGCAATATCCATTAACACCAATTCATCGGACTCTTTGCCGCCAGATTTTACCGCCTGAATGTACTGAATTTGACTTGGGATCTGCATTTCGCCAAAACGTCGAGCTTTTACCACACCTTGTCTAAAGGCGATTTCATCGATGTCCATCACATCGGCATCTACAAAGGATACCAGCTCATTATTTAGCATTTGTTCAACCACACGCCCTGCAGCAGAAGGTGTTAAGGCATAAACACCGGAATGGATCTTACAACCAGCAGGAATACCCAGTACCGGTAAAAAGTGTCCTAGGGTTGCACAAACATCACGTGCAGTGCCATCACCACCGGCAAATAGCAGCAAATCACAATCAATATGTTTTACCTGCTCAACAAAGCGATGGCTGTCTTTTGCGCTTGTGTGCGCATCGGCGCATTGATAAATAACCTCAACCGTAAACCCCATCTCTCTGGCAATATCTTCCCCCATAGAGCCGCTCGCGGTGTATACACGCAACGCCCTTTTATAGGGTTCTAATACGGCGAGTGCTTGTTTTGCTCTTAAGTGCGCTTTTGGGGTTGCCCCTAATGCCAGTGCTTTGGCAGGCGTATCTTCACCGTCACTGCCTTTTAACGCTACCGAGCCGCCAATACCTGCAATGGGGTTAATAAAAAAAGCCAAATTAAATGTTTTCATGAATATCTTTCTTGTTATTTTTAATGATAAGCAGCGCTTTGCGTTGCGGATTCTACTGCACGCATATGCTCTGGAATGACAAAGGTAAAATGCTCATTGGTGAGTTTGACACCCGGTTGGTAAAAGGCCAATAAGGCATCAATAAATTGCTGAGCACGAGGCGGAAAACCCTGTGTTAGATAGGCTAATACTTGCTGATGAACTTTTGCCTGAAAAGCAAAGCGATTGGTTTCAACACCATTTAAATTATCCGCGGACACATTAAAGGCAAATCCGGCAGCTATGCAAAATGCCCACTCAATGGCTTGCGGCTTTATTTCAACTTGTTCAAATTCAGCCTGCTGCATGGTATCCCGCCCATCAGGTGCATACCAATAACCAAAATCAACCAATAAACGACGCTCTTTTCCAGCAATGCACCAGTGTGAAATTTCATGCATTGCACTGGCAAAAAAGCCATGCGCGAACACCACCTGATGAAACTTGGTTTGCTCGGTTGCAGGTAAATATATGGGTTCATCATCACCACGAATAAGGCGTGTGTTTTGGGAATGTGAAAACTGTTGGTCAAAAATGCGGATAAGATCGTGATAATCGTGTGACATACTGACATCGGTAACTAAATTTATTTGCGCTATTTTAACGAAATTAACGCGAATTACCAATAATTCCAAGCCCACTAAGTTTTTGCCTATTCAGCCAGAATTTACAGGAATTGCTATAAGATCATCCTTATTTGCTGTTTTTTACGGTATAGTGTTTTAAAACAACAAGATAATTTTAGCGTTATGAAAAAACTAGATGATATCGATCTGCAAATTTTAACCACTTTATTTAACGATGCCGATATAACCAATAAAGATCTGGCTAGCCAAATTGGTATTGCGCCCTCCACTTGCCTTGAACGCGTAAAACGATTGAAAAGTAATGGCGTGATCAATGGCTCATTCATCGATGTAAACTATCGAACCATAGGTGGCAATATTCAGGCGATGGCGGCGATTGTCTTACAACCTTATTCTGAAGAAATCGTTAATGCCCTGCGGGATGATTTAATCAGTCGCCCAGAAATTATTAGTATGTTTCATATGGGTGGTGCTTTTGACTTTTACATTCACATGTCGGTAAAAGATACCGAGCATTTACGCCGCTTTGTATTTGAGGCCATTACCTCAAGAGATGAAGTCACGAATGTCGAAACATCGCTGGTATTTGAGCACAGTCGAAGCCCTATTATCCCCAATTTCAGTGAATAATGTTTAATACCAAACCATAAAAACGAAAAAAGCCGATAATCTCTTTTCGGCTTTTTTATAATGGGTGTGGTATTAATCAACTATCAAAAAGCGGATTCTTTTCGACTTTAGGTGACACTTTTAAATACAAGTCGTCGGCTCTTTCCATGCAACGTTTAATTTGTTCTCGCGATAGCATTTTAGAGTCCATATTCATACTTTTCTCAGCCGGTTTATAGGCATTAAATGCCGCAACACGATTCCAAATATACGACATTTCAATATCTTTGCTTACGCCTAAACCATCAAAGTAAAGAAGCGCCAGGTTAAATTGCGCTAAGGCATAGTTCTTCATTGCCGCTTCTTCATACCAAACGGCGGCTTTGCTATAACTTTGCGTGGTTACTTTACCTTCCTGGTACATAACGGCTAAGTTGAACTGTGCGGCAGGCAAGCCTTTATCCGCTGCTCTTCGTGTATATTCAAAACCTTGTCGGGGATTTTTTGGGGTGCCTTTACCTTGCAAGTACATTTGCGCCAGCGCGAATTGCGCTTCGGCGATGCCTCGGTCGGCAGCGCGTTGATATAAGGCAAACGCTTGGGGTAAATCTCGTTCAACCCCAAAGCCATTTTCATACAATTGTGCTTGTTGGAATAACGCTTCGGGCAAGCCTAATTCGACCAAAGGTTTTAATTCTTCAATGGCCGGCAGGAAGTCGCCTCGGTTGATCATCTCAAGCGCCAAATCATAATCTTTTGCTTTAACTGGGGCGCTCGCAGCTAGCATTAGGAAAAGCATAATAGCTTGTTTTCTAAACATAATTTGTAAACTCAATATTTCGCTATCTATAGTTTAGTAGGTAATTGATAATCCTACCATTAATAGAAAATAAATGATTGGGGAAATTATAAACATTTCTTTACAGCGAGTTTTCAATTTTAGATAGGCAAAAAAAAGGCTGCAAATCTGCAGCCTTTCTTATGAGACATTTGAATTATAATTACTTCAAGCTATCAAAGAACTTTTTAACACCGTCGAAGAAACCTTGTTCTTTCGGGCGGTATTTAGCTGCATCACGGCCTGTGCCCATGCTTTCATCTAATTGCTTAAGTAACGCCATTTGCTCACTGGTTAAATTAACCGGTGTTTCAATCACGACTTTACACATTAGATCGCCAGTCACCTGACTGCGAACCGACTTAACACCTTTGCCACGTAAGCGGAACATTTTGCCCGTTTGTGTCTCTTTTGGTATTTTCAGTTTTACTTTACCTTCAAGGGTAGGTACTTCAATTTCGCCACCTAATGCCGCTGCAGTAAAACCAATTGGTACTTCACAGTAAAGATTGTTTTCATCACGAACAAAGATGTCGTGATCACGAACATTTACCTGTACGTATAAGTCGCCTGCTGGTGCGCCCATTTCACCGGCTTCACCTTCACCCGATAAACGAATACGGTCACCTGTATCAACCCCGGCTGGAATTTTCGCAGATAAGGTTTTGGTTTTCTCAACACGGCCTTGACCGCGACAAGACGTACACTTGTCTTTAATCACTTTACCGCGACCAGAACACGTAGGACACGTTTGCTGAACCGCAAACAAACCTTGACGCATTTGTACCTGACCATGGCCATGACATGTTTGACATGTGGTAGCTGAAGAGCCTGATTTGGCACCGCTGCCGTTACAAGGTTCACAGTTAACGTATGTTGGTACTTTTAACTCAACTGTTTTACCTTTAACCGCCTCTTCTAAAGACATGTCTAGGTTGTAACGTAAGTCGCTACCTCGCTGTGCACGAGACTGACCACGGCCACCACGACCACCGCCACCAAAAATGTCACTAAATATATCGTCAAAGCCACCGCCACCAAAGCCGCCAAAACCGCCGCCGCCGAAACCGCCACCGCCGTGACCACCTTGCTCAAAGGCCGCATGACCGTATTGGTCATAAGCTGCACGCTTTTGCGAGTCGTTAAGCACTTCGTAAGCTTCTTTCACTTCTTTGAATTGCTCTTCCTTTGATTTATCACCTTTAGTACGATCCGGGTGAAACTTCATCGCTAAGCGTTTATAAGCTTTTTTAATTTCTCGTTCGCCAGCATCTTTAGCAACACCAAGAACTTCGTAATAATCGCGTTTTGACATATTTTTACTTACTTCAAACTCAAATTTTATAAATAATAAAGCGCCGGGTTAATACCAGCGCTCTATTCATACAGACATTCTTACTTAAGAGTGCTGGTTATTTTTTGTCGTCTTTAACTTCTTCAAATTCAGCGTCAACAACGTCGTCTGCAGGAGCTGCTTGCTCTTGTGCAGGAGCGCCTTCAGGAGCAGCACCGCCTTGCGCAGCTTGTGCTTTGGCTTGGGCTAATTCCATTAACTTGCTTGAAGCTTCCATAACCGCTTGAGATTTTGCATCAATGGCTTCTTTGTCGTCGCCTTTGATTGCTTCTTCAAGCTCTTTAAGCGCTGCTTCAATCTTGTCTTTGTCTTCCGCTGGAAGCTCGTCACCGGCTTCAGTGATTTGCGTACGAGTCGCGTGAACCATGCCATCAGCTTGGTTACGAGCTGTTACTAGCTCTTCAAACTTAGCATCCGCATCAGCGTTTGCTTCCGCATCGCGTACCATTGACTCTACTTCATCATCTGATAAACCAGAAGACGCTTTAATGGTGATCTTCTGCTCTTTACCTGTGTTCTTGTCTTTTGCAGTTACGTGCAAGATACCATCAGCATCGATATCGAAAGTTACTTCGATTTGTGGCATGCCACGTGGTGCTGCGTCGATACCTTCAAGGTTAAACTGACCTAAAGATTTGTTTAACGAAGCTTGCTTACGCTCACCTTGAACAACGTGTACTGTTACAGCAGACTGGTTGTCTTCAGCCGTTGAGAACGTTTGCGACTGTTTTGTAGGGATAGTCGTGTTTTTATCGATAACCTTAGTCATCACACCACCCATAGTCTCAATACCTAGAGATAATGGCGTAACGTCTAGTAGAAGAACGTCTGTAACGTCACCAGAAAGAACACCAGCTTGTACTGCTGCACCAGAAGCTACGGCTTCATCAGGGTTAACGTCTTTACGAGGTTCTTTACCGAAGAAGTCAGATACAATTTTTTGTACCATAGGCATACGTGTTTGACCACCAACCATGATTACATCGGTAATTTCAGATGTTGAAAGGTCTGCATCTGCTAAAGCTGTTTTTAATGGCTCTAGCGTTGCTTTAACCATGTCTTCAACTAATGATTCTAACTTAGCACGCGTTACTTTGATGTTCATGTGCTTAGGACCTGAAGCATCGGCTGTGATGTACGGTAAGTTAACATCGGTTTGTTGTGCAGAAGAAAGCTCACATTTTGCTTTTTCAGCTGCTTCTTTCAGACGCTGCATCGCAAGTGGATCACTTGTTAAGTCCATGCCTGATTCTTTCTTGAATTCGGCTACTAGGTAGTTGATTAAACGGTTATCGAAATCTTCACCACCTAAGTGCGTGTCACCGTTAGTCGCTAATACTTCAAACGTGTGCTCGCCTTCAACTTCATCGATTTCGATGATAGAGATATCGAATGTACCACCACCTAAGTCGTATACAGCAACAACGCGGTCACCTTCTTGTTTGTCCATGCCGTAAGCAAGAGCAGCAGCCGTTGGCTCGTTGATGATACGTTTAACATCAAGACCTGCGATACGACCAGCATCTTTTGTTGCTTGACGTTGTGAGTCGTTGAAGTAAGCTGGTACAGTGATTACCGCTTCAGTTACTGCTTCACCTAAGAAGTCTTCCGCAGTTTTCTTCATTTTCTTTAATACTTCTGCAGAAACTTGTGGTGGAGCCATTTGCTCACCTTTTGCTTCTACCCAAGCATCGCCATTGTCTGCTTTTTTGATGGCAAACGGCATAATTTCGATGTCACGTTGAACTTCTTTATCTTCAAAACGACGACCAATTAAACGCTTGATAGCAAATAAAGTGTTTTCTGGGTTTGTCACTGATTGACGTTTTGCTGGTTGACCAACTAAAGTTTCACCTTCTGCTGTGTATGCGATGATAGAAGGAGTAGTACGGTCGCCTTCTGCGTTTTCAATTACACGAACACTGTCGCCATCTAGAACAGCAACACATGAGTTTGTTGTCCCTAGGTCAATACCAATAATTTTGCCCATCTTGAGGATCTCCAATAAAAATAAATCAGTTAATTCTTTAATAACTCAGTAAGTGGGGTAAGTTAAAATCGTTTTCAATGGCAAATTGAAAAAAAATTAAAAAAAATTGGATTTTATTGGCAATTTTACCGGTTAAGCGCCGCTGAAAGTGGAAAATGGCTGTATAGCGACGCAGTTCTATTTTATATACTCATCTTTATGACTCTTCGTTACCAAAGATTTTATCCTCGTCTTGGTCGCGATATTGCTCAATGACTTTCTGAATTTGCTCCCGACAGGCAACAAATGCTGGCACCAGATCAGGGTCAAAATATTGACCAGATTTTTCCTGTAAGAAATCCAACGCCGCATCAATGCTCCATGCCTCTTTATATGGGCGCTCAGATGTTAAGGCATCAAACACATCGGCAATCGCTACAATGCGTGCACTTAGTGGAATATCGTACCCTTTTAACTGATTGGGATAACCACTGCCATCAAAACGTTCATGATGGTATAAGCACACCTCTCTAGCTAACGACATTAAATCTGAGTTATGGCTGCCCAATATATCTGAGCCGTATTGAACATGACGCTGCATTTCATGCCATTCCTTAGCGTCAAGTTTGCCGGGTTTTAAAAGAATACTATCAGCAATGCCTATTTTGCCAATATCGTGCATGGGCGCAGCAGAATAAAGTAAATCAGCCCAATCCTGGTTGGCCTCTATTTTTTCAGCGAGGAATTTTGAATACAAACTCATCCGGATAACATGCATGCCGGTTTCATTATCTTTATATTCGGCAGCGCGACCAAGACGTCGAATAATTTCCAGTTGGGTTATTTCCAATTGTTCAGTGCGAGCCCTTACCTTTCTTTCGAGTTCTCGTTGCTGAGAATACAAAGCTAAATGTGTTTCAACGCGGGCTTTAACAATGGCAACGCTCACTGGTTTGGTGATGTAATCGACCGCACCAAGCTGAAAACCTATGGTTTCATCCTGTATTTCGGATTTTGCCGTAACAAATATGACAGGAATGTCTGAGGTGACCGGATTTGATTTTAATTGCCGGCAAACTTCATGCCCATCCATCCCTGGCATCATCACATCAAGCAAAATTAAATCCGGTTTCTGTTTTTTGACAATACGCAGGGCTAACTCGCCATTTAAAGCCGCCTTTATTTTATAATGCGGTCGTAAAATCCCATTAAGAACATCAATGTTATCAGCATTGTCGTCCACGACTAAAATTGTTGCTAAATCCATTATTCTACTTCCAAACTATGTTGCAGCATAAACTCCTTTACCAACGCCATGGCGGCGTCAAAGTCGTACTCATCGACCTTTATCAGGATTTGCTTAAAATATGCTTTATGTTCATGCAAATCAACAGTAAGCGATTCATTTACCATTAAATTTTCTTTATCAAGCAGACTAAAGTATATAAACAACAAACGAAATTGCGACTTTGTGCGTTAAACTAATAAGTTAGATTGATTGACCGCGCGTTTAAAAGCCAAGTTAATTCAGCCTTCAACTTGAGATTTACGGCATCGAGCTACCAAGATAAATTTTAGACATATCAAATTGAATAGCCCTTGCTCATATAACCAAGCATTAGGCATCGCAAGACTGGCAAGCGGACTCGCTAGGCTCTGCTATAGGTTCCAGGTATTCATTCTCCAACTTTCGCTAGGGCGGAGTATGGACAATAAATTTTGGAGTGACGGCGTACATTTATTAACTATGCGCTAAGCGCATGAATAGAATAAATTTTATACCAGTCAAATTGATTTTTTGATCTAATATATGGGCACTTTTTCCAATAATAATTTTATAAATGACATCGCTCAAAGCTACCGATGTCTTTCAGTCTGTCGGCTTTTCTGGCTTCGCCGAGCAAACCAAAAAAAACTAGAAGTATAAACTTCTAGTTTTTTAATATGGTTGAGTTTAATAAACGACTATCTATAACTAATAATCAATTTGGGAGCCGCAGCGGGGTTATTATCAAATGAAGTAGCAACACGCTTGCCTTCACCCTTAATTAAAATTGTTATCGCATTACCTTCTGTCCAATTTGATTGCGATAATACCTCATTGATTACGTCAGCCATATTAGGTGATAATTGATCAGCACCAGACTCCTGTGCTTGTGACCATGCATTCACATTCCAGACCATTTGACTGTTTGTCGTAACACGGTTGCTCAAGTTAAATGATTCACCAGAGATAGGCATTGAATCAGCGGATAACTCAGCGGTAAACTCTAGCTGTGTCGAACCGTCATCTGTCTCATCGGCTTGAAATTGAATTCGCGCATCTACAACATTTGCATTAGCTGGCAAATTTAATTCTGTAAATCGTAAACCGATCACCTGACTATCACCATCAACAACCATTTCTAAATCACTGCTCGATGTATTAATATCACCAGTTATTTGCTCTTCAACATCATCTTGAGAAGCTGAAATGACTTTAGTTAACGTATTCACAGGCTCTTCTTCAGGCAATTGATAGTTAACAATTAACTTAGGTGCTAGGTCTGGGTTTGAATCAAACGAAGTGGCTACTCGTCTACCTTCACCACTAATCACTAAGACAACAGAGTTACCTTCATACCAGTCGGTGTTTGTTACAACGGGTTGGATCACTGCGCTTAAATCGGGTGTCTGTTGTGCCGCTTCAGCATCACCAGCAAAATACCAAGGCTCAGGAGACCAAAGAACTTGTTCACTGTGTAGTATACGATTACTTACATTAAACGATGTTTTACTAAAGCTAGCTGCATTTCCCGAATTTTCAGTAGAAATAATTAACTCTGTAGATTCATTGTTGGCTCTATGTGCCGTAAACTGCACATATGCATTGGTAATTATCGCATTTTGCGGTACTTGTAAGTTTGAGAATCTTAAGCCAATCATTTGCGTATCACTATCTTGAACAAGCTCAAGATCTGAACTGCTGGCACTAATATAACCTGAAGCTCTTTCTTCTACATCATCTCCACCTTTTGCAATCACAGCGGTAGCAGTATATGTAGTAACTTCATTGCCTGGATTTTCAATAACGGTATCGTCTTCTTCACCATCATTAGGTTCTTCAACAGGAACAGTAGAATCGTAATCACCGTATTCGATAATTAATGTAGGAGCACCAGATAAAGAGCCATTAAAAGACTCAGCAACCCTTTTGCCAGTTCCTGAAATCATAAACGCCATACTATTACTTGGGATCCAAGTATTTAAATTTACGATTTCTTGAACTAACTCTTTTAGATTTTCAGTACGCTGTGCGGCTGCACGCTCACCTTTGAAAACCCAAGGAGTTGGTGCCCAATCAACACGACTAAATGTCTGCTGACGGTTGGTAATGTTATTCGTACTAGAAGAATAAGTGAACGGGGTAGAGTTAAGCTCACCATGAATCGTTAGTAACGTCTCTTCACTATCCGTTTCATCAGCTTGAAATTGGATATAAGCATTATTGATTTTTGCGTTTTGTGGGATATTAATTTGATTAAATTTCAAACCAACTACTTGGTTATCTCCATCAACAACTAATTCGAGATCAGAACTTGAACGGGAAATGTCACCGTCAGAGCTTTCTTCTGCGTCATCAGATGATGCGTTAATAGCGACTTCAATCCGCCCACTAGATGGTGGACCTGCCGACTCATCTTGGATAAGTAAATTATAGGCACCTAACTCACCGTACCCACCATGACTCATTACATCAATATAATAGTTACCAGCAGCTAGGTCCATAACGGGTAAATATTCCATATTAATATTGTCAGTATTAACTTCTGCAACGAGGTTACTTTCACTATCAAACAAACGAACAATAACATCGACGGCAGAAACGCCTTTTGGTGTAGCAACTATGTGCATATCACCACCAGACCACTCTACGCTAAAGCTGTCTTTATCATCAGGACGTTCGATGATCCCTGATGCTGTCCAGTTCATTTCAGAATTGACGTTAATTGGTGTAGCCGTTTCATCATGAACCTGAAGATGATCATCAACTCGATAACCATCCCCCATATAATCAGTTCCTGCTACAGCAAGAATACGCTTTTGTATAACTTCCAAATCATCTTGTAAGTCGACACATTTATTTGACCCATCGTGATCACCATAACGCCATCCATTGACAAGACCACCACCAGATCCCATTACAGCACCACGTTGGCCATCAAAACTAGGTGAATCAACTAACTTTTGGAAAGTCCCATCAGTACATACCCCTTGATGTTTTAGACCAAAGTTATGCCCTATTTCAGAAGCAGCCGTTCTGTTCTTGTTACTTGCCTCGATTCGAGAACGATTTCCGGCAGAATAACTCCTTGCATATTCAGGGTTCACTGAGATACCTGAACCGCCAACATAGCCCTTACCACCGGCATAATCTTGAGTAATAATGATCCAAGCAGCTGCTGTCGAATTTTGTCTTACAGAGATGTCAGTAGTTACATTAACATCAAACATTGAAAAATATTCATCAATATTATTAACCGCATTTATAATATCTTTTTGCTCTGCAGCATCAAAAGTCAGCGGGTTTCCGTCGCTACCTTCATCTGAATTGCGGTTGTAACCACTTAACACTTCACCATCATGACTGTACACACCACCATCAAAATCAAGATAAATCGCGACAGGGGCACCAGGATTGGTTTGGAGAATAGGAATACCGGCATCGGTATAAGTTAAAGAATCATCATCTTGCGCGATAACACTGCTAGACGAAAGAGCGAATAAAACAGCTGAAGTTAACATTGAAACATTTGTCATTGAACACCTAATTTATATTTGAAAATATTAGAATTGAATTTAAATAGGCGATTTGAATAATTGATGTATAAACAACAATTTAATACTAGAAATCGCAACCCCACGACCGTATGCACTGCACTTAGGCTGGTAGCTTTGCGCGTATAAGTTTTCACCTATACTTGCCAACGACAACATAATAACAATAAAGCTTAATGTAAGATAGAATGATTGCGCGACAACTTGTTAAATCAATGTTAACGTGCAATATAGTTATTTAATATCAGTGTGATAAGAATACCGTAGGTGCTGAATCAAAAACGACATGATTTAACAGCAAGTTCAGAAAAACACATTTTTACTGGAGGAGGTTATAGATATTCATTCTCCAACGTTCGCTAGGACTCAGTTTGGACAGAAAATAATGGAATGACGGCGTATATTTATTAATACCAATCACCTTCATTTTGCGATCTATTTGTTGGCATTATTTCGATAATATTTTTATCAATGACATCACTCATATGCACTGACGTCTTTCTGTAAGCCGAGTTTGCAGGCTACGCTGAGCGCATAAAAAAAGCAGCCATTGGCTGCTTTCTTCAAATAGGCAATAAAAAATTATTTTGCAACCATCACCATGGCAGGGCGAATTAAACGACCATTTAATTCATAACCTTTCTGCATTACCGCAATAACGGTATTGGCAGCAACACCTTCAACTTCCTGCATGCTCATCGCTTGATGAAATTCTGGGTTAAAAGGTTGATCTTGTGGATCGACTGCTTTTACGCCAAATTTTTCAAGGCCTGATAACAAGCCTTGTAAAGTCAGGTTTACCCCTTCAAACGTCGCTTTTTGATCTTCAGCTTCCGCATCGATGGTGGCTAAGCCACGCTCTAAGTTATCAACAACAGACAACATTTCAGTAGCAAACTTCTCTAAAGAAAACTTTTTCGCTTTTTCAACGTCCTGAGCACTGCGACGACGAATGTTATCAACTTCTGCTTTGGCACGAATAACAGAGTCTTTTTGCTGTTCAACCTTAGCTTGGGCTTGCGCTAAAGATTGCTCAAGTTCGATAATCTTTTCAAGCTCAGGACTTAGTGCTGGGGCTTCTTCGCTGGCCTCTGCATTGTCATTTTCAGTGCTTTGGGCTTGCACAGTTTCTTCACTAACCGGTGCATTGTCTTGATCTGTTGATTGTTGAACAGTTTCTTCTTGCGATGTTGCAGCTTCTTCTGCTGCTTTATTCGATTCAGTTGTCATCGATAACTCCAATAAAAATCTTGATGTTGCTAATTATGGGGATCGAAATAAAGGTTTCAAGGGGAAATATTAACTATTTAGACGATTGTTTGCTTTACAATGGCTTAATTGTTGGTAAAACTGCAATAATTAAAACAAGTTGCTTAGGATCTCCCCACCCATGGATAACATTTATACAAAAATCGGCTTAATAGGCAAGCCCGATCATGAAGGTGCTCTGGCAACTATCAACATTTTATATGAGCACTTAACCAGCCAGAATTATCAGGTATTGATTGAAAGTTCCGTCGCTAAAAAACTAAATAAAGACGATGGTTTATCTTTTGATATCACTGAAATAGGCAAACAGGCGGATTTAGCGATTGTCGTTGGTGGTGATGGTTATATGCTAGGTGCTGCACGAGTATTAGCTTGCTATAAAATCGCTGTTATTGGGGTAAACCGAGGCAACCTTGGCTTTTTAACCGATTTAGCCCCCGATGATTTAATCGAGCCTTTAGAGCAAATACTGTCTGGCAAGTCAAAAGAAGAGCAACGCTTTTTAATTCAAACCGAAGTTTACCGCCATGGGCAGCTGAAAAGCTCAAACAGTGCAGTAAATGAAGCGGTTCTCCATCCAGGCAAAGTGGCCAGTATGATGGAATTTGCGGTTTACATTGATGATGTATTTATGTTTTCACAACGCTCTGACGGCATCATTATTGCTACCCCAACCGGTTCAACGGCCTATTCGATGTCTGCTGGCGGCCCTATTATGACGCCTACCCTAAATGCTTTATCACTCGTGCCTATGTTTCCACATACGCTCACCAGCCGCCCCATTGTCGTAGATGGCGACAGCGAAATAAAAATCGTAACAGCCGATAATAACCATGAAGAATTACAAGTAAGCTGTGATGGCCA
Source organism: uncultured Thalassotalea sp. (assembly GCA_947502355.1). GTDB lineage: Bacteria > Pseudomonadota > Gammaproteobacteria > Enterobacterales > Alteromonadaceae > Thalassotalea_A. The sequence continues at coordinate 39,185 of CANMZP010000031.1, forward strand.
TGTTATTTTAGCGGTTATGCCCGGTGATGAAATCATCATTAAAAAATGTAAATACACCCTGCGCTTGGTACACCCACTTGATTACAATTATTTCAATGTATTACGTACTAAATTAAGCTGGGGCAACAAGGTTTATTAGCGCCCTTCATAACCCCAAAAAAATCAAAGCTCAAAAAATGTGCTTGCATTAAAAATACAACACTGATAACTTTACTGTATAAATACACAGTAAAGTTATCGGTATTGCTGATCCCCTCTTTGAGGTTTCGTTATTTTTAAGTAAGAGCACACTATGATCACACATCTAAGCATTAAAAATTTTGCCATTGTCAGTTTTGTAGAAATTGAATGGTATAAAGGGATGAGTACCATTACCGGCGAAACCGGTGCAGGTAAATCCATTGCCATCGATGCCATAGGCTTATGTCTTGGTGCTAGAGCGTTAAGCAACACCGTGCGACCAGGGGCAGAAAAAGCCGAATTAAGTGCGGCCTTTGATATTAAACAGAACAAAGCCGCGCAAAAATGGTTAAAAGTTCATGATCTTAATAATGATGATGACTGTATAATTCGCCGCGTTATCAACAAAGAGGGGCGTTCAAGAGCGTTTATTAACGGCAATGCCGTTCCCCTAAGCCAATTAAAATCCATTGGTGAATTGCTGATTAATATACATGGCCAGCATGACCATCAGTTGATCATGAAAAACAATGAGCAACGCCGTCTACTCGATGATTATGCCAATCACCACAAACTACTCGCTGAGTTAAGAAGTCATCATCAGCAATGGCGTGGTTTAACCCATGAGTTACAAACGCTCGAACAAGAAAAGCAACAACGTATTGCGCAACAGCAATTGTTGCAATATCAGGTAAAAGAGTTAGATGAGTTCAATTTGCAACAGAATGAATTTGAGCAATTGGAGAACGATTTCAAGCGTAACTCGAACGCCCAAGATTTATTGGCATTGTCGTCTCGCTGCATCAACCGATTTAGTGAAGACCAGCAAAACAACATCTTATCGATGTTACAGCAATGCGCTGATGATTTAAGCCAACTAGGCGAGATTGATAATAACGCCGCGCCAATTTGCAGCTTAATTAATGATGCCGTAATACAAATTGAAGAAGCCAATAGCGACTTAAATGCCTACCAACAGGGTATAGATATTGATCCACAGACATTTGCACTGATTGAAGAGCGTTATTCAACGGCCATCTCCATCGCCAGAAAACACCATGTAGCCCCTGAACTATTGGTAAACCACCATTGTGAGTTAAGACAACAGTTGGACAGCTTGCACGCCGATGATAGCCGATTAGAACTTATTGCCGACGACATAGCCCTATGCTGTGAGCAATACCAGCAAGTAGCTATTAAACTGAGCGATAGCCGCAAAAAATTTGCTCACACACTGGCGAAAAAAATCACCAAAAGCTTGCGTAAATTAAATATGCCAAATGCGCAGTTTGAATTAGCCGTTAATGACGGTCAAAAGCAGGAGCCTTCTCTTTTCGGTTTTGATGACATTGAGTTTCTGGTGAGCATGAACCCGGGTCAAGCACTAGAGCCTATTCAAAAAGTTGCTTCTGGTGGTGAGCTTTCCCGAATAAGCTTGGCCATTCAAGTCATTTTAGCCGAGCGTATTTCAACACCGACCTTAATTTTTGATGAAGTCGATGTTGGTATTAGTGGACCAACGGCGGCGATGGTTGGTGAGCAATTACAGGCCTTGGGTAAAAATACTCAGGTTATTTGTGTAACCCATTTACCGCAAGTGGCCAGTAAAGGGGATCAACAATTATTTGTTTCCAAACTTACCGATGGTAAGCATACCCACACCACGGTAAATTTATTGTCGCAGGCACAGCGCACTAAAGAAATAGCCCGCTTGCTTGCCGGAGGTAAAATTACCGAATTGAGTATCGCTAACGCTGAAGAACTACTAGCGGGTTAATAACGCAGGCACAGAACATTCAATTAAGTTGAACTTTTTCCTTCAAATGAATCTTATATGCATAAAATAACCATAAAAGGCTTTCAACTAAGGCGTTGCTTGGTTATTATCTCCTATCAAATATGATACCTAGGCGTTCAAGGTATAAAGGAAAAGTAAATGTTAACTCGCGCACTATTTTTATGTATGGCAATCGGCTTGTTATCTGGCTGTGTTTACCGTATTGATATCCCACAAGGGAACTATTTAGAACAAAAAGACATCGATAAATTACAAATCGGTATGAGCAAAGAACAAGTGAAGTTCGTATTAGGCAACCCGGTATTAATTGATGCATTTGATGAAAACACCTGGAACTACCTGTATAACTTTACCTCAGGTAAGGCACAAGGTGGCAGAATCTTCGTCACTGAAGACTCCAAAAAGGCAACTATTAGTAAGAAAATAACTTTATCGTTTGAGCAGGACAAGCTGATTAAAGCGGAAGGTGACTTTGAATTAAAAGAAAACTTCTACGTACCAATTGACGGTTAATGTAAGCTAGCTGCTTTCAATAAATAAATATTTAGGCCCAATATCCATTGGGCCTTTTTTATGCCTTAAATTTGCTATATGGAGCCCCTGAGCGAACTGTTAGCCACTTGGGCCGGTAATAAATACCGCCATTCTAGGATTTAATGCGAAAGTGAACACAACGGATTGAATATCTGGTACCTGCCCATGCATGCGGTGGGGATATTATTGTAAACACGTCTAACCTTCAGGAGATCCTGAGCTCGCTGTCGCTCCTCACGATGACGAGCATTGAAGTATCAATCAGATAGCTTCAAGGGTAAAGTTTTCTATTTGCGACTTTGCATTAGTCCATCCCTGGACGTCACAAAGGTAAAACGCTCGTCCATGAGCAGCCTTTGCATTAGTCCATCCCT
>CANMZP010000032.1 GCA_947502355.1 uncultured Thalassotalea sp.
TGCTACCTAAGTAGCTTGGTAAATCAATCTCAATGTGAGTGCCCACACAAATTGCATGATAACTAATTGTTAAAGAGCGAATAAACTGACGTTTATTCGAAGAGCTAATCGCATTCGTTAGGCTCTTTATGCTGTCGGTTAACGTTGCCGTTTGCCCGAAGCAGGATGCGCATTCTACGCTATCCGATTTTAATGTCAACCGTTAATTTGCAAGTTTTTCAAAAAAGTTTTTGAAGCGCTTTTTAACGTTGTTCAATTCGGCTAAAGCCTGTTAGAACTTGACTTCCCCCTTCAAGTCAACCTGTTGCTTACGCAGCGTATTATCCCGAAGAAGTGGATGCGCATTTTAGGGATTTTTGCGCTCGCGTCAACACCTTTTTTGAAATAAGTTTAATTTATTGTGTGTTTGCTTATTTTTCAAACAGAGTTGTAATTAAAGGTTCTTGACTGGTGATAAATACACGTAAATTAGAAGCAAAAACCCCGGACTTCGCCGGGGTTTTAAAAGTTAGCGAAATTAAAAATTCACAATCTTTAGTTTTTATCTTCTGGCTTAGTCCAACCTTGTGTCGCTCTAGCGCGTTTTTTCTGCTCGGTATAAGTTAATTTGCGTTTACCGGCAAATGGGTTAACAGTACCTCTAAAGTCAACTTTAATCGGCGTACCCATAATTTTAAGTGACTTTCTGAAGTAATTAATTAAATAACGCTTATATGAAAGCGGTAATTGCTCCACTTGGTTACCATGAATAACGATAAGTGGCGGATTATATCCACCGGCATGAGCATACTTTAACTTAACACGGTTACCGCGGATTAATGGTGGCTGATGATCAAACACCGCCATTTCCATGATCTTAGTTAATACCGCAGTTGATGTTCTGCGTGTTGCTGAATCAAATGCTTCTTCTACGGATTCAAATAAATGTCCAACACCGGTACCATGTAAAGCCGAAATAAAGTGAATACGAGCAAAATCAATAAAACCTAAACGACGATCGAGTTCGGTTTTCACGCGCTCTTTAACATGATTATCCAAACCATCCCACTTGTTAACAACCAATACCAGTGAGCGCCCTGCTTCTAGAACAAAACCTAATAAGCTTAAATCTTGATCAGTGATGCCATCTCTAGCGTCGATAACCAGCATAACGACGTTTGAATCTTGAATAGCCTGCAAAGTTTTAATGACTGAAAACTTCTCAACTGCATCGGTCATGTTTTTACGACGACGTACACCGGCTGTATCAATTAAGGTATATTCTCGATCATTACGCTCCATTGGAATATAAACACTGTCACGAGTAGTGCCAGGCATATCATAAACAACTACACGTTCTTCACCTAGAATGCGGTTTGTTAATGTTGATTTACCTACATTAGGCTTACCAATGATTGCTAATTTGATTTTGTCGTCTTGTTGAGTTTCGTTTGAATCATCAAACTCCTCACCTTCCGCTAGATCAAGCACTTCGTCGTCACTTTCTACTTCGGTCTGACTCATCAACTCGATTTGCGGCGCTAATGCTAAATTAAGAAGTTGGGTTACACCTCGGTTATGAGCGGCTGCAATCGGATGTACATCGCCTAGACCAATATCGTAAAACTCGGCAACAGCAGAATCCGCATCAACACCGTCAATTTTGTTAGCAACTAAAAATACTTTTTTACTTTGCTTACGTAGGTGGTCACTAATGGCTATATCGGCAGAGGTAACACCTGCACGCGCATCAACAAGAAATAGAACGGCATCGGCTTCATCAATGGCCATAAGCGATTGCTCGGCCATACGCGCATCAATACCTTCTTCATTACCTTCAATACCGCCGGTATCAATTACGATAAACGGTAAGCCTTCCACTTCCGCCTGACCATATTGGCGGTCACGCGTTAACCCTGGGTAATCAGCAACAAGCGCATCACGGGTACGGGTTAAACGGTTAAATAGGGTTGATTTACCAACATTTGGACGCCCAACTAGAGCAACAACTGGTAACATGAAGACCTCAATAATATAAAAACAATCGCTGAAATTTCAGCGTATAAAAAAACAAATAACGGTTCCATATAAAACAGAACCGTTATTAACTTTAGCAAACTTTATCTAAGGTTATAAATATTAAGAAAATTTATAACCTTTAACGAGAATTAATTCTCTTCAGATACTGCTTTTGATGTTTGGATAGCCTCAAAACTGCCGTCTCGGCTGTAAGCATATAAAACGCCATCTTCAACGATAGGAGTTACGAAAAGTCCTGAGCCATCTACGTGGTGGCGAGCAACGATATCGCCATTATCGATATCAAGCCAATGTAAATAGCCTTCGAAGTCACCCACAACAATGTAGCCATTTTGCACGACCGGACCAGTAGTACCGCGGTTTGTTAAAGACAATTGACTCCAAAGTTCAGCACCAGAGTTACGATCAATTGCGTAAACATGCCCCTGAATGTCAGTCGCATAAATCTTGTTGGCTTCAACACTTAATTGACGGTATGAAGAATATTTACGCTTCCATAATTCACGACCAGTACGTAAGTCGGTAGCAACTAGGTTGCCATTGGCTGAAATTGAATAAACCTTTTCACCGTAAACGATTGGCGTTACATCAACATCAACGATACGTTGTAGTTCAGTCGAACCACTCGCTTCGCCAATTTCGGTAGTCCAACCTTGCTGACCACTATCAAGTAAATAAACACTTACTTCACCGGTAGCCAAGCCTACAAATGCACCACCGGCAGACGTTGTTACACCACTCACACCACGAAGTGTCAAAGCAGGAACCGCTTGGTCTACTTTCCACACCATTTCACCAGTATTACTGTCTAGCGCAATTAAAATACCACTTACGGTATTAATAATAACTTTATTACCTTCAAGCGCTGGTTTTGAAATGACTTCACCCGGTACGGTAGTATGCCATTTTAATTCACCTGTTTTGCTATCTAAGGCAAAAACGTCACCGTTTTCACTTCCCCAAAACACTTTGTTGTAACCGGCTACTGCGCCACCCGAAATTCGAGCTGATTTCTTATCATCAAAAAAACCACGTTCATTATCCAGATTGCTTAAATCAACTTTCCAGACTTGTTTACCTGTTTTTTGCTCAAATGCCATGGCATAGCCTTGGCGGTCAGCAACGTACACATGGTCATAAGCAACCACGGGGGATAAGCGTGAAAAATAATGTTCTACACCATCACCAACACTGGTATCCCAAACAACTTGTGGTTTAAACTGTTCAACGATCTCGGTTAATTCGGCAACCGAATTTTCGACATCTTCGTCATCATCCGAAGAACAAGCAGTTAAAGCTGCAGACACTAAAACCAAGCTAAGTAAGCGTTTATTGAAAAAGTTCACGATAACGTCCTTATTTTGCAACAGTTGTAGTCGTTGCCAAATCGTCTATTTTCATTTGTAAAGATGGGTTAGCAGTTAAACCACCCGCATCAGCTGCAGCCTGGTAAGCCACTTTAGCCAAATCATTTTTACCTTGAAGAAGGTAAGTATCACCTTTGATAACTTCTACGCTCGCTTTAAATGATTCTGGCATTGGTTTTTCCAATGTAGCCAAAGCAGCTGCGTAGTTTTCTTGCTGAATATGTACTCGAGCCAAGCGTAATAAAGCAATAGATTGCAGGCTATCACTTGTCGCTAACTCAACGGCTTGGTTCAGGTGTTGCTCAGCTGCAGACCAGTTTTCAGTAGAAACTTCTTGCTTAGCTAAAGCAAATGCTGCAAATACTGAATAAGCGTTTTTATCATTTTCAGCGATAAATTTTTCGGTGTTCGCTTTAAAATCAGATTGTTGATTATCAAAGGCAAGCATGGCTTTTTCAAAATTAGCCGATACATTCTCTTGTGCTTCTACCTTGCTGTCTTGGTAGTAATTCCAACCAACAAAAGCACTTAAACCGATAACCAAACCGGCAATTAAGGAATTACCGTTTTCGCTCCAATACTTTTTAATCGCTTCAACTTGCTGTTCTTCAGATTGATAAATTTCCACTACATTACCCTTTTGTTAAATCTTCTAGCAACGGCGCCAAGTCAGTAAATGGCACGGTCTGTTGTTCTCTTTTTTCACGCAAATATTTAATCGTTGCAGCTTGCTGTTCAACCTCAGAATCTCCAAGAATGATCGCGACTGTTGCACCCGATTTATCTGCACGTTTCATTTGTTTGTTAAACTTACCACCACCACAGTGAGTTTGAATGCGCACACCCGGCACATCATCACGTAATGTTTCAGCAAGTTGTACACCCGTTATTTCAGCAGTTTCACCTACCATAACAACGTAAGCATCCGCAGTTGCACGGATATTGTTTAATTTTTCAAGTTCAGTAAGCATCAATACCAGACGCTCAATACCTAAGGCAAAACCAACCCCAGGCGTGGCTTTACCACCAAGTTGCTCAACCAAACCGTCATAGCGACCACCAGCACAAACCGTACCTTGAGCGCCTAAACTGTCTGTTACCCACTCAAAAACGGTGCGGTTATAGTAATCTAAACCACGAACCAAACGTTCGTTTAGCTCATATTTAATGCCTACCGCATCGAGTTGTTTGCAAAGACTGGCAAAATGCTCTTTCGACTCTTCACTTAAAAAGTCCGATAGTTTAGGGGCATTAACCAATACCGCTTGTACGTCTTTATTCTTACTATCAAGCACTCGCAATGGGTTTGAGCCCATACGACGCTTTGAGTCTTCATCAAGAGCCTCTTGATGTTCCGTTAAGAATGCGACCAAGGCATCACGGTAGTTGGCACGGTCTTCATTGGACCCTAATGAGTTCAACTCTAGTGTGACAAATTCACTGATGCCAAGTTCCTTCCAAAGACGAGCACTTAGCATAATAATTTCAGCATCCATATCGGCACTGGCAAATCCAAAGCTTTCAATACCGAACTGATGGAATTGACGGTAGCGACCTTTTTGTGGGCGCTCATGTCGGAACATTGGACCCATATACCAAAGACGTTGCTCTTGGTTATACAGTAAGCCATTTTGGTTACCGGCACGTACACAACTTGCTGTCCCTTCTGGACGCAAAGTTAAACTGTCACCATTGCGATCATCGAAGGTGTACATTTCTTTTTCAACAATATCGGTTACTTCACCGATACTACGTTTAAATAACGCTGTGGACTCAACAATTGGCATGCGAATTTCAGCATATCCATAATTTCCAGCAACGCGACGCAGGACTTCTTCAACCATTTGCCATTTATTGGTTTCGCCTGGCAGGCAATCGTTCATGCCTCTAATCGCTTGTATTGCTTTACTCACGTAAACAGTTCTCTATCTAAAATTTAAAATTAAAAGCGGCATTATATACGTAAACCGCTCGTTGATGTTAGCAATATTACAGTTCTTTAATGTCTATTTTTTTATCGGTATCAAGAAAACTGGCTTTGGTTCGAATTTTTTGCTCAAGCTGGTCAACGATGTCGGTATTATCGATACGCTCTCTTTGGCGCTCCCCGTCTAAGTAAAAACCACTTTTGCGTGAACTACCGGTTAAACCAAGATCAGACACTAACGCCTCCCCAGGACCATTAACTACACAACCGATAATCGATACATCCATTGGTGTAATGATATCTTCTAGACGCTCTTCTAACGCATTAACGGTAGAGATCACATCAAACTCTTGACGAGAACAGCTTGGACAAGCAATAAAGTTGATACCACGGCTACGTAAACGGAGCGACTTTAAGATATCGAAACCAACCTTAATTTCTTGTACTGGATCGGCGGCAAGTGACACACGTAAAGTATCACCAATGCCTTCGGCTAACAGCATGCCTAATCCTACCGAAGATTTTACCGCACCCGATCGGAAACCACCGGCTTCGGTGATGCCCAAATGCAATGGGTTGTTAATTTGTTTGGCTAGCAAACGATATGCACCGACAGCCAGAAACACATCGGAAGCTTTTACGCTGACTTTAAATTGATCGAAGTTTAAACGGTCTAGAATATCAACGTGACGTAAGGCTGACTCTAGCAGGGCTTCAGGCGTAGGTTCGCCGTATTTTTCTTGTAAGTCTCGTTCAAGCGAGCCGCCATTGACCCCAATACGAATTGGAATGTTTTTATCACGAGCCGCATCTACCACAGAGCGAATACGGCTTTCATTGCCGATATTACCCGGATTGATACGCAAACAATCTACACCATATTCGGCCACTTTTAAGGCAATGCGATAATCAAAATGAATATCGGCAACCAATGGCACTTTTACTTGCTTTTTAATTTGCTTGAAAGCTTCCGCAGCATCCATGGTTGGTACACTGACCCGAACAATATCGGCACCAACATTTTCCAACGCTTGAATTTGCTTTACGGTTGCTTCAACGTCGGTTGTTAAGGTGTTTGTCATTGACTGAACACTGATTGGGGCATCGCCACCAACAGGTACATTGCCCACCATTACTTGGGTGGACTTACGACGTTTTATAGGAGATTCATTAAACATAATAACTCAAAATTTTAAATTGTATTTACTAACTCAGTACAAGGTATCTAGAGTTGTGGCCAGCGAAATTTTGCTATTTGGCCTTGTTGATATTGGCTCATGTCGATGGCTTGCTGATTGTAGTCAATCGCAACTAGCTCGGGTTTGCCAAGGGTGATATTAAACGGTGGTTGACCTTGTAAGGTCATTACATAATCGGCTTTTTTAATTCCCCAAGCTAAACGCTCACCACTAGCATCAAATATATTGACCCAGCAATCACCGCGAAACGTCAAGGTTAATTCAGCAGCTCCAGAGGTTTGCTCCCCTTCATTAAGGTTAAGGCTTACCTGCGCCACACTTTGTTCCGCTGATAAGACTTCAACAGGGCTTGCTGCCTGCACGGTGTCACTGTTGGTAACTTGTGAATTTCCTGGGGTAATTGGAAGGGCTGACTCAGCAGTGTTAACAACGGACGTTTCAGTTGATTGAGCTGTACCTTCGTGCCCATCCACGTCTGCAGATAATGTCGCTTGTTCATTTTGCTGATGATCTTGCTGCTCTGAAATACCCAATTCAGGTTCTGCTGCTAATGAGTCTTCATTATTTGCTTGTTGTAACCACCAAACTACAGTTACCGCAATCAGCACCACAACCAAAATAATGCTGATTAATTTAAGCAAATTATTTTCAGCCTGAGTTTTGTGAGATTGCGAGAAACTCTTCATTTCATTGCCTTGACGATTTGCAACGTCAAGAGATTCATAACTGGTTTTTATGTCTTGGTAATTTACATTAAGCAATTTTGCGTAGTTTTTTAAATAACCACGCATAAAGGTTTCAGGCACTTTGGCATCGAACTGTTCTGATTCAATGTTCTTAATTACTGACAAACGTAAATTTAATTGTTCAGCAACCTGATTTTCGGTTAGTCCTAAGGCGATACGGGCATCTCTTAACATTTGCCCGGGGCCAATAATTTCTACATCATCACTTAATGGAATTTCTTTATCTTCGATTGTCATATCTATCTATTCAGGTTTACTTAATCTCAACACTTGCCCTACGTGTATGGTTTCTTTTGTCAAATCATTCCATCGACGCAAGCTTGAAATCATAATATTGTACTTTACGGAGATCTTATAAAGGTTCTCACCTTGTTGCACTACATGCACTTTATCAGTTGAATTGGTTGCATTGCTTTGCACTAGAGCAACATTAGTTGTTACTTTGGGCATTGCTTGCGGTACAACCTTATTTGTCGATACTTTTGACGGTGCTGCACTTACTGGCTTATTCACTGGCGGTTGTACCGTTTGTTTAGCGTTCGGCGTCTTAGTTGTGCTCGTCGTAAGTGTCTGCGGTTTTGCCGCAGTTGCCGTTGTATGATTCGCTATCTGACTATTACGAGCAATACTTTGACTCGTCTGATCAATAATAGTTTCATCCTTTACCAATTTTTCATCCGCAATAAGAATATCCGGCTTATTTACTGATAAGCCATCGTTTTTATTCATTTTTTTACGACTGACAACTTTAGGTTTTGCGTTTACTTTAACTCCAGACTTTAGCAGCTTGTATTTGCGATATTGAAAGGCCAAATTATCGGCTTCAATTTGCGCTAAGCCATTATCAATGTACTGTTTAGCCAAATAAGATTCCGGAAACATTTCCAATAACATGGACACGTAATTTTGCGCGATCTCGTCTTGACCAAGCTTTTGATTGACTTTAAATGCCAAAGCAATGGCTTCAGGCGTAAAACGTCGGGTGGCCATTTCAAACCGATTTAAATACTTCGCACTGGTTTGCAATTGTCCTTTGGCATACTGAACTTGAGCCATTTGGAACAGGCTTGATGCACTATTAGGGCTGTGCGCAATGCTGCGTTCAAAGCCATGCTCGGCTTTTTCAAAATTGTGTTCTTTCATGTAACACAGAGCAATATTTTCATAGCTCTCCGATACACGAATGTAGGAAGGCACCTTAATTGCTTTTAAAAAATATGATTCCGCTTCTTCAACCCGATTTTGTCGACATAAAAACACCCCAAAATTATTCAAGGTGTCGGCATCTTCGTCATTCAAATCGAGGGCTTTTAAATACGCTTTTTCGGCCTGTTCATACTCACCAACCGATTCATAATAATGAGCAAATGCGGTATAAACTTCTACCGAGCGTGGTGCAATGCGCTTGGCTTTTTCCAAATTTTGCTTCGCCTGAGCAGTGCTTCCTATCTTTAAATACCCTAGTGCCAGAGAAATACGTGTTTTGGCCATTTGCTCATCACTAAAATCTCTGTCGACAACCGGTTTGTCCTCAGAATAATTTTGAGTAACACATCCAGATGTGCCCCCTAGCAATAAAATGGCTAAAGCAATTTTGGATGTATTTTTAAATGCGTTTTTAACGTAATCTGACTTGGTAACTTGCATAAGATGCCCACTGATGTAATTGTTATTTTAAAAAGCAAGGTAGGATACCAATAAGAATTGATAACACGACTTCAGTGTACCTTGCTCTGCTAACCATTACACCATTTTTACTGAAATTTCCTCAGCTTGCATCTGTTTTTTTCCCGAACGTTTGGTTCTGTCGACAACATCTCCGGCAAGCTGTCCACAAGCGGCATCAATATCCTGACCGCGAGGGCGTCGGGTGATAACCGTTAGGCCATAACTTTGTAACACTTTATCAAAACGATCGATTCGCGAATTACTTGGGCGATCATAAGGCGAGCCTGGGTATGGGTTAAATGGGATCAAGTTAATTTTACTTGGTGTACCTTCCAATACCTTCGCTAATGCATGTGCTTGCTCAGTTGAATCATTAACATGATCAAGCATAACGTATTCAATGGTGACTTGTTTATTGGCTTTTGAGCCTTCAATGTAACGTCGACTTGCCGCTAAGAACTCTTCCAATGGATACTTTTTATTGATTGGCACCAATTCATCACGCAAGGTGTTATCTGGCGCATGCACTGAGATTGCTAAGGCACAATCTATTTTTTCTTTCAACATATCCAATGCAGGAACCACACCTGAGGTACTAACCGTTACGCGACGTTTTGATAAACCATAGCCCAAATCATTTAAGAAAGTATCAAGGGAAGGAATAAGGTTTTTCATATTCAGTAACGGTTCACCCATGCCCATCATAACAATATTGGTGATAGGTCGAGTGCCTGCAATACGCGTAGCACCGATGTCATTCGCTACACGCCATACCTGACCGATAATTTCCGAAACGCTTAAGTTGCGGTTAAAGCCTTGTTGAGCCGTTGAACAAAAAGTACATTCCAACGCACACCCAACTTGCGAAGAAACACAAAGCGTGGCACGTTCTTTTTCAGGGATCCAAACGGTTTCCACTTCCTGACCACCTTCAAGCAATAACGCGTATTTGATGGTGCCGTCTTCTGATACTTGTTTCTCTGAAATGGTAGGTGCTTTGATTTCACATAAACGCGCCAACTTCTGCTTTAAGGCCTTATTCAAATTGGTCATTTGCTCGAAGTCATCGTAACCAAAGTGATATATCCACTTCATCACCTGATCAGCACGAAACGCTTTCTCGCCTATTTCAACGAAAAATTCGCGCATCATCTGATGATCAAAATTTAATAAGTTAACCTTTTTAATTGCATTGTCGGTCATGTAAGTCTCTTCACTTAATTTTCAGGGTGGCAAATTGTACACTTTTTGGACGGCCTAAACAATTTTGCTTTGTAACGTTATTGTTATTGGGCGTTATCGGCCGAAAAGTGACAAGGGATTAAAGCTTTGTATAAAAAGAAAAGGATTTTGCTGGTTTCAGCAAAATCCTTTGTATGTTTTCTAGCTAGCGCTTAAGCGCTTTTATATTAGCGAGTGCGCGGGCAGATTTCTTCGTCAGAGAAGAAGTATGCGATTTCACGTGCAGCTGACTCTAATGCATCAGAACCGTGACAAGCGTTTTCATCAATTGATTCAGCGAAATCGTGACGAAGTGTACCAGCTAATGCTTCAGCTGGGTTAGTTGCGCCCATGATTTCACGGTTTTTAAGAACAGCGTTTTCGCCTTCTAAAACTTGAACCATAACAGGACCAGAAGTCATAAAGTCAACTAAAGCTGGGAAAAATGGACGCTCAGCGTGCTCTGCATAAAAACCTTCTGCTTTTTCACGACTTAGGTGAACCATTTTTGAAGCGACGATCTTAAGACCTGCTGATTCAAAACGGTTATAAATTGCGCCAATTACGTTCTTTGCAACTGCATCTGGTTTTACGATAGAAAAAGTACGTTCGATAGCCATGGGAAGCCCTTAAATTGTATTTTATTGTTAATAATTTTTTGCGGGATTATAGAGCAATTTTAAATGAATACCAAGTGATTAATTAAGCCTCTAAAAGCAAGGCGTTAACCACCACTTGTTATCTTAGGAAAACATCGTCAGTCAACGGTTATTCAAGATCAAAAAAATCGCGTCTTTAGCCCCACAAAAACGTGGAAAAATAAGTCTCTCTACATTTAAAATGTGGAGCGGCGATAGCTTCGATAAGCCGGTAGCCAAAAATTCTTTTCAATGTTTGCGCGAAGTTTTTCATCGCTAATTTCAAGCGCAAGCCCTTGTTTTTGTGCAACTTTACCAATTGCAAAGGCGATGTTTTTGCTAACTTCAAAAATTTGGGTAATTGGTGGCAATAACTCGCCTTCCCCGGTATTTGCCAAAGGCGATGAAGCGGCGAGTGTTTCACTGGCAACCATTAGCATTTCATCGGTGATTAATTTGATTTTTGCCGAAATAACACCCAAGCCAATACCTGGGAAAATATAGGAATTATTACACTGCGGAATGTTAAATATTTTGCCATTATATTCAACTGGTTCAAAAGGACTGCCGGTGGCAATAACCACATTACCATTCGTCCATTCAATGACCTGTTGAGGTGTCGCTTCTACTTGTCTTGACGGGTTACTTAACGGGAAAATTATTGGCGTTTCACAGCCATCGCGCATCGCTTTAACAACGCGTTCCGTAAATAACCCTGCTTGACCTGATACACCAATCAAAATATCAGGTTTTGCACAATGCATGACATCCCGTAATGAGGCGTACTCACCGGAAAATTTCCAAGCTTCGATTGCCGCATGACTTTGTACCAACTTTTGCTGAAAGTCTCTTAAATCTGGCATATCTTCGGTTAATAAACCATAGCGGTCTACCATAAACACTTGGCTTCTTGCTTGTTCTTGCGTTAAGCCTTCAACACACATTTGGGCAATGATTTGTTCTGCAATCCCGCACCCTGCCGAACCTGCACCGGCAAAAACAACCTTTTGCTCGGAAAGCTTAGTCCCTTTTACCCGACATGCGGCAAGAAGTGTACCTACGGTGACTGATGCCGTTCCCTGGATATCATCATTAAAGCAACAAATTCTGTCTTTATAACGTTGCAATAATGGCATTGCATTGGGCTGGGCGAAGTCTTCAAATTGTAATAAAACTTTTGGCCAAGTACGTTTTACCGCCTGAATAAAGAGCTCGACAAACTCATCATATTCTTCTTGGCTAATACGTTTATGGCGAGACCCCATGTACATAGGATCATTCAATAATTTTTCGTTATTGGTGCCCACATCAAGCATAATCGGCAACGTATGAGCAGGGCTAATACCACCACAATTGGTATAAAGTGATAATTTACCAATCGGGATCCCCATACCGCCAATGCCTTGGTCCCCTAGACCTAAAATACGTTCACCATCGGTTACCACAATCACTTTAACTTTTGGCTTCGTCGCATTATTCAATATATCGTCAATGTGATGGCGATCTTCCCAAGAGATAAATAAACCGCGGTTACTGCGGTATATATCTGAAAAACGCTCACAGGCTTCTCCAACCGTTGGGGTATAAATGATTGGCATCATCTCTTCAAGATTGGCACTTACTAAGGCATGAAATAGCGTTTCATTTTTATCTTGAATATTGCGCAAATAGATGTGCTTATTCATTGGTGTACGAAAACTTGAATACTGCATATAAGCACGTTCAACTTGCTCTTCGATAGTCTCATAGCGAGGCGGGATCAAACCGGTTAAGTTGAAACTTTGTCTTTCTTTTTCAGTAAAGGCACTGCCTTTATTTAAAAGAGGCGTTTCTAAAAGTTTTGGCCCTGCAAAAGGGATATAAAGAGGACGAGTCGTCGAAGTATTTCTCATGGCGCTTTTCACTTAGTGGCATCAAGTCAGGTTGCATCAAATCGGGTTACATAAAAATAGCTTGCCTCAGACCATAAACACGCTTTTGTAAGAGCTTAAGACTTAAAGCAACGCACGAACGGTTAAGGGAATTGGCATAACCCATTAAAAATTGCGTATTGTACGGATTTTTAGGTCGTAGAGCTAACAACTTTTAACAAATAATCAAATAAAGTATGAAATTGTAACGATAAACATGAAAAGCGGCAGAAAATCACCAAACAGAAACTATCAATCTTGCTCACTTATCCAGGCAAGTTGAATGGCCTCAAGAATCCGTTCGCCGCAACGATTGGGATCATCATCAAAATTGTCTAACTCAATGACCCATTGCATTAATTGAGGAAAATGCAGTGCTGTTGGGTCGACATCAGGAAATTTTTCCTGCAAGTCTAATGCAATATCTAAAGAATCAATCCATTTTAAGCCCATATAAGCCTACCTTCGAAATATAAGAAACCTTTCTTTAGTTTAGTTGCGATTGGGGTTAATACCTACTCGAACAATCGTTAATTTGTTAGAACCCCACAACGACAATGCGCCATGGGATTTGAACAATATATGGATTTAGCGAATAGCTAATGTTAATTATTTAAAAGCGCAAAGCCACCCGGTACATGGTAGACATTATCAAAGCCCAGACGTTTTAATGTCCGCGCCGCCGCATCACTGCGACTGCCACTTCGACAAATACAAACGAAATTTGTCTCATTTTTATTGGCCTGATTATCATGAACAAAATTGGTAATTTGCGATAGCGGCACATTTTTAATTTTATCGGCGGCAATATACTGTTGATGATGTGCTTCAAATTCGTGAGGCTCACGCACATCAAATACCATGACATTTTCTTTTTGCTGCAAAAACGCCGTAAAGCTGCTTGGCTCAACATCAATACTTGCTTCAATCGAGGCACAAATATTGCCACATGGAGTCGCTTGCTGGCTTTGCTCTATTTGAGCATCAAGCATGCGTTTTTGTGCAACAAAATCACTTTTATTGATGTCGTTTTGAATGACTTTGCCAAGTAATGCATTGGATTCACATTCCAACGCCAACGAGGTACTAAATAACTGCTGATAATCATGACCTGGGCAAATAAGCGTGTCGCTTGCAATGACTTGGGATAATTGTTGTAGCGACTCAAACAATGCCTCACCACTACTGCAGGCAAAATCACTGCGACCAATGCCGCCAATTTGTATGGTATCTCCGGCGAAAACATAGTCGATACTTGCTGCCGTAAGTTTGCCTTCAATACTTGTACCCAATAAATAGCAAACGCTGTTATTGGTGTGTCCAGGGGTTGGTAACCTCGCCAACACTTTATCACCTATGGATAAAGCAGAAACCTTGGTGCCGTCATCAAGACACACCTGCTGAGTTAACTGCTTATCCCAACCTAGACTATCAAAGTGCTCACCTTGTAGCTTGTCTGCCATAATGTTGCGGATTAACTCAGGGCAATCAACCTGCTTATCATGTTTGTGCGTCGATAATATGCCGCATATTTGATAGTCCTGACAATTAACCAAGGTTTCAAATTTATTGGCCAACTCGGGTTCGGGATCAATTAATACGATTTGTTTCGCCGACTTATCAATGTAGCACCAGGTACAATGCTGATCATATACCCATTGTTGTAAACCGTTCGCTTTACTGTCAACCGACTCGTCGGCGTCAGATAATATTAAACAACTGTGCTTTAAGGCTTCTACAGCTTGCTTTATGGCACCGCATGCTTGGTCAATTTCTTGCTGGGTGCTTGCTGGGCCAAACGATAAACGAATCGCCCCTTCCGATTGCCATTTAGGCTTCCCCATGGCATCGAGAACAAAACTACCAGTGACTTTCGAACTACAAGCCGAACCAGAGCTTACTCGAATTCGCGCCGCATCAAATAAATCCATAATGTCTTTGCTTGATAAGCCTTGCACTGAAAAGTTTAAGGTGGTTGGCAATGACACCTCAAAGTCATGGTTAAAGACAATGGCAGGAAACACCTCTTTAAGGGTTTCAGTTAACTGTGCCCGATAAGACTCAAGCACCGCATGTGTTTTAAAAGTATCATCGTCTTTATCATTTAACAGTTTGAAAATGGCGTTTAGTGCTGCGATACCCGGTAGATTTTCAGTGCCTGAACGTAAGCCACTTTCTTGACCACCGCCGGCAATAAACGGGGTATAAGGTGCCTTATTACGGACATACAGTACGCCAATGCCCTTCGGACCATATAACTTGTGTCCACTAAATGGCGCATAATCAATACTGGTTTGCGTTAATTCAAGTGGAATTTTGCCGAGCGCCTGAACGCAATCAACCATCCACAACACATCAGGATTGTATTGACGAATAACTTGCTGCAAACCGGCTATGTCTTGAAAAACGCCTGTTTCATTATTGGCAGCCATGGTACATATCATTAATGCATTTGGTACATGCTCAGCAATAAATCCATAATCGAGTATGCCCTTGTCATCGACCGGAATGGCAACCACTTCGGCGCCTATGCTTAGCATATCATTCCAATGCTTTAAGGTTTCTGGTACGGCTTTATGTTCTGTCGCACCGTAAAGCAATACGGGGTTGGCAATATGCTTTAAATGAGTTCGAGCATAATTAAGGGCTGAAATAATGGATGTTTGGATGCCTTCGGTTGCCCCTGAAGTAAAAATAATTTCACCATCTTTCGCTCCGGTTACTTGTCTGGCCAACGCACGCGTTGATTCTAAAATATATTTTGCCTTAATCCCGGTCATGTGACTGGAGCTAGGATTTCCATAACATAAATTCATGGTATGAATTGCCGCTTCCGCAGCCTGCGGCAATACCGGTGTGGTGGCGTTATTATCTAAGTATATTTCGTCTTGTTGTGGTTGAATATCGGTAAGATTGAGCATGGGAATACTTCTAACTTCTCATTTTTATGTTGTGGCGATATTCTAACTAATTATAACTTGTAACGCTAGGTTATAAGAGAAGAAAGAAAAAACAACTTGGTTACAACTTTTAACTTACAACCTCAACAATATTTCAAATAAATCAGGTTGATATTTAATTATTGCTTATACTAATACCATGAATTCCATTAAGTATTGGCCGTCGGTCAACGCTAGTGGCTAAGTTGTACATACAGCAATCTTTTAGAATTACATTTGTGGATAGAAATATGTTAAAAAAATCACTAATCGCACTGTCACTTTCGTTGTGCTTTTCGCCCTTGGGACAAGCAAAAGTACTTTATAAAGATGATGATACGGTCGTAAATAGTCGTGGCTACCTATCCATTGCCTACTTCGATAGTGAAGCGAGCAATGAAATCACCGATAGCATGTCTCGCATAGGTTTTAGTTTTAAGTCCCAAATTCAGGGCGGTTGGAAAGCCGGTGCCACGTTTGAATGGGCGACTAACTTCAACAAAAATGACAATATAGTCTTTAGCCGAGGTGGTGACAGTAATGGCCCATCAGGTTCATCCGGCGATTCATTAACAGCACGTCACGGCTTTATCCAGCTAGAGCACGAAAAATGGGGCACAATCACCGCCGGTAAACAATGGGCAGCATTTTATGATGTCACCGGTGCAACCGATTTATTGCATTTCTTTGGTGGTAATGCAGCGGGATCATTTAACGTGGGTACCGATGGGGGACTCTCTGGTACAGGTCGAGTTGAACAAGCGATTATTTGGCGAAAAAGCTATCAAAACTTTGATCTTAGTTTGCAATTTCAGGCTCAAGATGAAGCCATTGAATTCAATTCGACAGATAGTGAACTTGATGGCATGGAGTTAGGCACCATTGGCAATGGTTATGGGGTAACGGCGGCTTACAATTACGAGAAATTTCGTTTTGCGGCAGGCATCAATGTAGTCGATATTGATATTAACGCTGCTTTCAATGACGGCATATCTGGTGATACCGAAGATGAAGCCATTGGGTTTAACGTTTTATATGGCAACAAGCACGAACCTGGATTTTATGGCGCACTGACCTTTGTGACTGCCGAAAACCATGAAGTAGATAATAATGGTGATTACTTTGACTCTGATGGTATGGAGTTACTTTTATGGTACAACTTTAATAACCCAGTAGGGGTTTACGGCGGATTTAATCACTTGGAGCCAGACGATTCCGATAATGAGTATGAACTGCACTATAACTTTGTCGGTGCCGAATACCGCTTTGATAAAGGCATGGGGATGTTGTTTATCGAAACGAAATTCCATGACACAACCCAAGCCGATGGCAGTGAGATTGACGACACCGATATTGTTGCCGGCGTTAAAGTCTTCCTATAACGTGCGCATACCTCAAATAGCCGTTGCATTCATTTGAGTTACATTGTCACTTTGCCAGTCAAAGTGACAATGTAAATAGCACAACACAGATAAAGCAACACAAATAAAGCAATGCAAATTACCGACTTATCAAAAGAAATGGCCATACCGGCTTTTTTACGTTTGGGTTTTCGCCCGTTCTTTTCACTCGCGAGTTTATTCGCCATTTTTGCCATTGGTTTTTGGTTGTTGGTATTTTCTGGCCACTTAACGATTCAATTACATGGCGGCGGCACTTTTTGGCATGTGCATGAAATGATCTTTGGCTTTGCTTGTGCTGTTATTGTTGGCTTTTTACTTACCGCTGTACAAACATGGACGGGTCAGCGGGCAATTAATCACTGGCCATTGTTGCTCCTTGCTACCCTTTGGCTTATTGGACGATTAGCGATGCTGTTACCCACTTTCCTTGGTGAGTTTGGCGTTGCTTTTTTTGATTTATTATTCCTTCCTTATGCGGCCTATTCATTGGCGAAACCGATTGTTAAAGTAAAGCAGCAGCGTAATTTGTTTTTTATCCCGATACTCATGGTGTTTTGGTTGCTCAACCTAGGGATGCACTTATCACTTTGGTTTGAGCAAATTGATCTTCGTGCCCTTTATTTCACCGCGGTTATGTTAATCACCTTATTAATGTCGATTATGATCGGTCGAATCACCCCAATCTTTACGGCCAATGGCACAAATACCAAAGCCGTTACCCAAATAAAGTGGCTAGAAAATACCGCCAATATCACGTTATTAACACTCACACTTTGTTTTTTTATTTCGGTGTTGGTACCGTTACCCAACACCCTGTTTATGCTGTTGCTTTTTATCGCCGGCACAACCCAAAGTATACGACTTATTCGGTACAAACCTTGGATCACCTTAAAAACCCCCTTGCTTTGGTCATTGCATGCGGCTATTGGTTTTATTTGTTTCGGTTTGGTCGCGCTTTCAACAAGTTACTATTATCAGCAACTTTACAGCAATCACATTTGGCACCTTCTCACCATTGGCGGTATGGGAGGTTTGATCCTAGCCATGATGTCGCGAGTAAGTTTAGGGCATACGGGCTACCCTTTAGTCCCACATAAGCTGATGAGTCTGGCATTTGTGTGTCTAATAGCTTCGCCAGTTTTAAGGGCCTTTGGGCCGCTATTATTCCCACAATCATTGCTCACTTATATATGGTTAAGTGGTGTTGTTTGGGTTATTGCCTTTACTTGCTTTGCGTATGTTTACATCCCAATTTTAAGTCGGACTCGAGCGGATGGACGACCAGGCTAGTTTTTTATTAAAAATTAAGAGCTTTGCGTCAAAATATGGTTCCCTTAATAACGTATTTGCTCTAAAATCAGTTCCCCCTTTTTGAAAACCAAAAGGGTGTTTTACACATTTAATTTAGCATTTGGAACACATTATGCGCGCGGTTTTTCTGGACAGAAGTACATTAACGGATGATATTGATTTTTCACTGATCGAGCAGCAACTTACAAATATAAGTTATTTTGCGCTGACCCCAAGTGAAAAGGTCGTATACCGTTGCAAATACGCGAATATCATTATCACCAATAAAGTCGTGATTGACCGTAACATCATGCGCTCTCTGCCTAAGCTAAAAGTCATTTGCATTGCCGCAACGGGCACCAATAATGTCGACTTAGAAGCAGCGCAAGAACTTGGCATTGCGGTTTTTAATGTCAGTGGCTACTCCAATCAAAGTGTTAGCCAATATGTCTTTGCCATGTTATTGGAAGTCATGCAAAAAAGCAGTCGCTATATTGCCGACTGCCGTGAAGGGGCATGGCAGCAAAGTCCAATGTTTTGTCATCATTCACTGCCTATTGAAGAGCTGGCCGACAAAAAAATCGCCATCATCGGTTTTGGGGCATTGGGCAAGTCTGTAGCAAAAATCGCTCAGGCATTTGAAATGCAGGTCCTTGTTGCTGAGCGCCAACATGCTCAACAAGTCCGTCCGGGGCGCGTCTCGTTTGAGCAAGCCATAACCGAAGCCGATGTTGTATCCATTCACTGTCCTTTAGTAAATGAAAACCATCACCAGTTTAATCATCAGATTTTTACCCAAATGAAACGCAGTGCGATTTTAATTAATACCGCGCGTGGTGGATTAGTAAACAGCTCGGATTTGGCGTTAGCCTTAAAAGCGAAAAAGATCCGAGCAGCAATTTTAGATGTATTAGAAGAAGAGCCGCCAAAAGCGGATCATCCTTTATTGCAAGGTAAGATTGATAATTTATATTTAACCGCGCACATAGCTTGGGCAAGCCAAGAGGCGCAACAAAGGCTGGTTAACGGCATAGCCGCTAACATCAGCGCATTTTGTAATAATGTGTCGCATAATCGCGTGGTTTAAGCGTCGTAAACAAAATCGATTAAAAATACGTATCCTTAATTTTGCCATAATGAAAATAGCCCCACTGGCCTACCCGACGTAGCGCGGGCAATGGAAATTTAGGCAAGGGTTTATTAAAAATGGGTAAATTAGGTAATGTCTTACCCATGATTTTATCTGCCAATCGTTTACCCGCTTGCACCGAAAACGACACACCATTACCACAATACCCCATGGCATAAACCACATGCTCATTTTCATCGGCATGATGAATATGGGGAATGTCATCTAAGGCCATACAAATCCAGCCAGACCAAGCGTAACCAATATGAATAGTACTTAACGCCGGAAAGCTTTGTTTTAAGACATTAAGCAATCGATTTGCGTAATAGGGATCATCAGCGCCTTTTCCGGTTATAGCGCCGCGGCCTCCAAAGAGTAACCGGTTATCAGGCAATTTTCGGTAATAATATTTGAGCGCACGGGTATCCATAACCACGTTTGAGGTATGCAAATTACAAGCAGCAATTTGTTCATCGGTGAGTGGTTCGGTGACAATGATTTGTGACAATACAGGTAGCGTGCGATTGGTAACGCTTAAATGCATATTCTTGGGTGTATAACCGTTGGTAGCAATAACCACTTTCTTAGCTTTTACAATACCATTTGGGGTATGTAATATTTGCTTACCATCGACTTCATCCCAACGACTCACCGGCGTACCCGTATAAAATTTAACACCAAGGTTGGTTGCCATTTGCTGGTAACCCCAAGCAAGCTTTAAAGGGTTAAGGCCAAAACCATCATGAAAACGAATGGCGCCATGGGCATTTTGATCCCCCATAAAGGATGAATGTAAATCTTCTCGACTAAGAATATCCACTTTGTAATCAAACATGTTTTTTAATAACTTGGCTTGGGCAACTAAGCCAGGCATCATTGATGGCTTATGAGCAACGCGAATATAGCCGTTTTCTTGGCGATCACAGTCAATGCCTTGACTGATAAGTTCATTAACCGTATCCACTCCAGAGCAAACTTCTGAGTAGATGCCCCGCATCACTTCTTCGCCCCACTGCTTGGACATATCAGACCACGGTTTGCGCCCTGTCGATTTTAAAATAAAACCGGCATTACGGCCGCTACACCCCCAGGCCGTTTGATTTGCCTCTAACACGATGGCTTTGCAGTGGTGTTCTTTTGCTAAATGCAATGCGCAAGAAAGTCCGGTATAACCGGCACCAATGATGACCACATCGGCGTCAATATCTTGCTTTAATTGACCTTCATCTGTGGGGGCTGGCCCAGAATTTTGTGCCCAATAACTTTGTGGGTAGGGCGTATTTGTGCCCGGGGTTAAATCATGAAGAGGATCGTACATGATGAATTCTTATAATTATTATGGAAATTTGAGCCAATCATGGCAAAATGCGTCATCAAATCCAAGCAATAATGTTAAGTATTTATATGAATAGTGCAAAAAACATCACTTACCAAGCAATGTCTGAAAGCGATTTTCAGGCCGTTATTGAATTAGGTAATTTAGTCCACGGCAGTGGTTACGTAAATGAGCAAGAGATCGTAGACTGGCATAAAAAAGGCCTTAAAGATGGCATAAATTGCAGCTATGTTGCTTATGATGGCGATAAATTGGTGGGCTTTCGCATTACATATAGCCCAGGGACTTGGCAAACCGATCAGTGGTATTCGCCAGAGCTTTGGAAAACCAAATTGGAAGATACGGCTTATTTTAAATGTAATACCGTAGATGAGCATTACCGTGGCTATGGCATTGGTTCAAAACTATTGTCTCTCTCTAAGGAGAGTTTAATGGCACAAGGGGCAAAAAGCGGGGTAAGTCATTTATGGCGACAAAGTCCGGGCAACAGTGCGGTGCTTTACTTTAGTAAATGTGGTGGTGAGCTAGTAAAAGATCATCCGGGCAAATGGTACGAAGATAGCGTAAATGGCTATGACTGCACCATTTGTGGCCACGATTGTGATTGCGTGGCTGCAGAGATGATCATTTACTTCTAATACCACCGCGATTAAGCTTTAAAACGCCAATTTGCCAAAGGGTATTATAGGCACCAATCGATAGGCTGCTGTTGTTGAGATTGCAGCAGCTGATTAGTTTTTGAGAAATGCTTACAGCCAAAAAAGCCTCGGTACGCCGATAAAGGCGATGGGTGAACGCTGCTAAGCACGGTATGTTTATTTTTGTCAATAAACTGGCCTTTCTTTTGCGCATGCGCGCCCCACAGCAAAAATATCACACCTTGTTTTTGCTGATTTAGTACTTCGATAATCGCGTCGGTAAAACGCTCCCAACCCAATTTAGCATGAGAGTGTGCTTTGCCTTTCTGTACCGTTAATACGGTATTAAGTAACAATACCCCTTGCTCAGCCCACTTGTGTAAATCGCCATGCTCGGGCACATTAAAACCACTGATATCTTCAACCAACTCCTTAAAAATGTTATTCAGTGAAGGTGGAAATTTCATGCCCTTATTGACAGAAAAAGCCAAACCATTGGCCTGCCCTTCACCGTGATAAGGATCTTGCCCCAAAATGACCACTTTTACGTGTTCAAAATCGGTGGTTTGTAATGCCTTAAATATATCATCTTCTGCAGGAAACACATCGATGCCTTGCGCTCTTTGCTGAGCAATTTTCTGCTGCATTTCGATAAAATACGGTTGGTTCAGTTCGGTCAGTAATGATGACGGCCAAGAGAGGTTGTTCATGAGTATGCTTTACTAAATGGTTGATTGGATGTTTTGCCCCGAATCTGGGTTTCGGGGCATAGTTGTGTATTTACCGTGCTCACCTGTTATTAGGCACTTGCAAATATTATGCTGTGCCTAATACTAGGGATTGCCTATAACTATGATTTACAATGGCTCAATAAGTATGATTTTAATTGCTCAAAATCTACGTCTAAATCTTCCGACAAAGAGGTCTCTGAGGCACAATCGGCAAGCTCTTTAGGTAAGCCTAGCAGACAGCCTAAGGTCGACTCCACGGTATCTTTAAATTTAGCCGGATGAGCCGTACCTAAAAACACCCCAAACTCCGTAGCCGATAATCCATATTGCAAGGCTTTATAAGCAACACTTGCGTGCGGCTCACTGATGTAGCCCATGCTGTTTAACTTGTGCATCGCCAGTTGCGTTTCTTGCTCATCAATCATAACCGATGACAGACACGTTTCTGGGACAATGCCACTTTTTAGCATGTGTTCAACACGAGGCCAGTTATTTGGTTTCGAAACATCCATGGCGTTAGACATGGTAGCAACGGTTTCTTTTGGCTCCCACTCACCCGTTTTTAAATACCTTGGCACAGTATCATTTAAGTTGGTCGCCGCAATAAAGCGTTTGATTGGTAAGCCCATAGCTTTGGCTAACAAACCTGCGGTTAAGTTACCAAAATTACCACTTGGAATAGAGAATACCAACTCATCAATGTTGCCACGTTGGCGGAATAATTGCGCAGCCGCTTCAAAGTAGTAACAGATCTGTGCTAGTAAGCGACTAATATTAATCGAGTTTGCCGAGTTAAGGCCAATATCGCTTGCTAAGCCCAAATCATCAAATGAGGTTTTTACCAAGCCCTGACAGTCATCAAAACTCCCCGCAACGGCTAGCGTTGAGATATTGCCACCTATAGTGGTAAACATTTTCTCTTGCAGCAGGCTGATTTTACCCTTTGGAAAAAGGATCACGACTTTAATGTTATCTAAGCCAGAGAAGGCATGCGCAACCGCCGCACCGGTATCGCCCGATGTTGCCGTTAAAATGGTAATTTTCTGATTTTCTTCCTGAGTAAATTTTTGCAGGCATTGCGCCATAAAGCGGGCACCAAAGTCTTTAAACGCCAAGGTTGGACCATGAAATAATTCCAAAGCCGCATTGTGTTCATCGACCGATTGCACCAATGCAGGAAAGTTAAACGCGTTAGTGACGATTTGCAGTACTTCATCTTCAGATAAGCTGTCCTGAACCAAAGGGTAAAGTATTTTTGCACTACGCTCGACCAATGGCAGTTTTAATAACTCTTTAATCGAATTCGAAAAATCCGGTATGGCTTTTGGGAAAAACAACCCTTGATTTTTACCCAGTCCCTGACGAACCGCTTGGGAAAAACTAACTTCTTGTTCAGGGTGTTTTAAATTATAAAATGACATCGTTTTATTTCCTACGGGTTAAGGACGCACGCCCCTTGCACATCAATTTGGCAAATGTGCAAAAAGCCGGTATCTGATTGTAAATAATGTTCCGTTAAGTATTCGCTTAATTCTTCGGCTTTCGCCAAATCATCACAAACGGCAAACAAGGTTGGGCCAGAGCCAGAAATGCCTGCCGCCTTTGCGCCATTTGCTAATAAATATTGCTTAGTTTCGCTAAATTTCGGTAATAAGCCTTGTCGGTAAGGCTCGGCAACCACATCGACTAAGTAACTTAATGCCTGTGGGTTATCTTGTCGATGACAGGCATCAACAAAACTCGCCAAATGTTGACCATAAGAAATAAGTTGGCCACGAGAGTAATTATCCGGCAAGGCTTCTCTCGCTTCTTTCGTTGACATATTAATGCCTGGGTAAGCCATGATCCAATACGTATCTTTGAGTGGTGGTATGGCTTTGCTGATAACCTTTGGATCGCTCACCATCAATTGCAAACCGCCAAAGAAACAAGGAGCGACATTATCATAATGCAAACTGCCACTTATTTGGGCCTCCATTTGCCCCATCATTAACAACATGTCTTTGTCATTAAAGAAGCCATCATAAAACTCATTTAGGGCTTTTAATGCGGCCACAACCGAACAAGCAGAAGAGCCAAGACCACTACCTACCGGCATTTTTTTATCTAAGGTCAACTTTACCGGTTTTACCAGCTGTTGCGCCTTGCGTAAGTTGGCATTATATAACCCCAAACAATCCCAAACGATATTATCTTCTTTATTGCTTGGCAGTTTATCGGCAAACTCACCAATCACCAATAATTCGTCGGTATCGGATGATTCAATGCTAATAACATCACCTAGCAAGTAACCCGATATGGGTTTAACGGCCATACCCAGTACATCAAAACCCACACTGACATTCCCAATGGATGCCGGGGCAAATACTTCGATACTCATTACATCTCCTGCTTCCAAGCTTGAGTTCTTAATAAGTCACCAAAAACGCCGGCCGCAGTTACTTCGGCACCCGCACCATATCCTCGCAACACTAACGGAATTGGTTGGTAGTACCGGCTTAATATGGCTAAGGCATTCTCACCATCTTTAATGGCAAATAATGGGTGGCTTGCATCAACCGCTTCAATGGAAACCTGGCATTCACCATTGTTTATTGAACCAACATAACGGAGGACTTTGCCATCACTTGCCGCTTGTTCAACTTTTTGTGCAAACTCACTGTCTAATTCAGGTAAACGTTGCATAAAGTCTTCGATGCTGCCTGAACTATCAAAGTGCTCAGGTAAAACCGACTCCACTTTAATATTGTGTAACTCTAACGCAAGCCCAGCTTCACGAGCCATGATCAATAATTTACGGGCAACATCCATCCCACTTAAATCGTCGCGAGGATCCGGTTCAGTAAAACCGTTCGACTTAGCAATATTAGTTGCCTCAGATAGGCTCATGCCTTCATCTAGCTTACCAAAGATATACGATAGCGACCCCGATAAAACCCCTTCAAATTGTTCCAGTTGATCGCCGGCTTTAAACAGGTTTTGTAATGTGTCAATTACCGGTAAGCCTGCCCCAACGTTTGTTTCGTATAAGAATAAACGATTGGTTGAGTTGGCGGCTTCACGCAACTTCAGGTAATACGGCCATGAGTCTGTATTGGCTTTTTTATTAGGTGTTACCACATGGAAGCCTTCGGCTAAATAATCGGCATACGTCATTGCCAGACCTTCATCGGAAGTACAATCAATTAAAACCGGGTTAATCAGGTGATGATTACGCACAAAGGCTTTTACATTATCCAAGGTTAATGGTTTTACATCACTTTGCATCTCTTGCTGCCAGTTGGCTAATTCAAACCCTTCAGAAGCAAAGGAAATGCCTTTACTGTTGGCAATACCAAACACACGTAAATCAATGCCTTGTTTAAATAAATGCGCTTGTTGACGAGATATTTGCGCCAGCAGCTCACTCCCCACTACACCACAGCCGACCAAAAAGGCATCGATGGTATGACGTTTAGAAAAAAAGTTTTGATGACACACTTTAAGCGCATCGGTACATTTGCGCTGTTCGATGACCACCGAAATACTGCGCTCAGATGAATCTTGGGCTATGGCAATCACATTTACACGAGCTTGCGCTAAAGAGCTAAATAATTTTCCGGCCACACCACGTTGCTGATGCATGCCATCACCGACAAGTGAAACGATGGATAAGTGTGATTGCAATTCAATAGGTTCGAGCAACTGATTTAACAGCTCCAACTCAAAGTCGGCTTGCAAACTTTGTTGAGCACGATACGCATCGTGTGAATGCACACAAAAGCTGATGCAATATTCTGATGAAGACTGACTGATTAACACCAGAGAAATATTTTCTCGGCTCATGCAGGCAAATACTCGGCTTGCCATGCCGACCATGCCTTTCATACCAGGACCTGATACGTTTATCATGGTCAGTTCATCTAAATTAGAAATGGCCTTAACTTGTTTCAAGCCTTTGTCTTCATTAGAAATTAACGTACCTTTTGCATCTGGGTTGGTGGTATTTTTGATCAAACAAGGAATATGATGTTGAGCGATTGGACCAATGGTTTTCGGGTGCAGCACTTTGGCACCGAAATACGAGAGTTCCATGGCTTCTTGATATGATAAGTGGTCCAGTAGCTTCGCATCTTTAATGAGTCGAGGGTCGGCATTAAAGACACCATCAACATCCGTCCAAATCTCGCAACATTCAGCATTAGCACAGACGGATAACACGGCAGCCGAATAATCTGAGCCATTACGACCTAATGTTGTGATGCGATCGTTACTGTCAGAGCCGATAAAACCCGGCATAAGACTAATGCGTTCTAATTGGCTGTACTTTTCCACAAACAGTTGACGACACAACACCATATCAGCAACGGCGTTTAACGGAGAGTCATTGGTTTTAAGGAAGCTTTCAGGTTCTAACACACTGATATTTTGTTCATCGTTTTGCAGTAACGACTCCAAAATAGCCACACTTAGGCGTTCACCCAAACTGATGATGCAAGCGCGAATATGTTCTGGGCAATGTCCTAACAAGGCTGCGCCTTCTAACCAACGCTGTAATTGATGCGTCCAACGCTTTAACGCTTGCTCAGCATGTTGTCGATTAAAACCACAGTCGGCTTCAGATAATCCATCAAATATATGACCCACAGCCGTTAAAAGGTGATCAATGCCTTGCTGTAATTCGTCGCCCTCAGACAGGCCTTCCGATAAACCGACCAAATGATTTGTGATCCCCTGAGGCGCCGAAACCACAACGGCAACAGGCGACTGCTGACTTTTATTGTTGATGATGTCCACTACCGTTAAAAAGCGTTGTGCATTGGCTAATGAAGAACCACCAAATTTTAAAACTCTCATATACTTCCCTTAATTCGACAAACTACTGCAATATTATAATAACCGTTAGATATAGATGGTAAAAAGCCCGTGAACTTTGCAGGTCACGGGCTTTTCTAAATATATTTGTTTAGACGCTATCCAATGACCTCCACTCTTTGCAGAATGGTGGTGGTAATAATAATGGTTGTTAAAGCGACTTTAAATTTGTTCATGACTTTACAATGCCCTAGCAAATTTTAACTGTCAATGACAAAACGCAATATTTTCGCCTAAAATGCAAAAATAAAGTAAATATTCTAGAAAATAAATAAAACAACAGAAAAAGCTTAAAATTTACACCCAATATAGGGCTTGTTGATGCTCTTTTAGCCAATTTTTGGCTTGGATATGGTTTGGGGTGTGCCGATTAACTAAAGCCCAAAATTCAGCGGAGTGATTTAAGTGCACTAAATGACACAATTCATGAATGATCACATAATCAATCACAAATTCAGGCGTCATAATAAGCAGCCAATTTAATTTTATCCGTTGCTTGCTGTCACAACTGCCCCACCGTGACTTGTAATACTTCACTTGAAAGTCAGTTGCATATAAGCCGAGTTGATCTTGTAATCGTTCAAAGCGGCATTTAAGGACTTGTTTTGCCTTCATCTGATAACCATGAATTAAATACTGTTTAACTAATTCTGGCTTAACTAACTCTGGCTTAACCGCTTCGGATGTAGCTTCTAGGACTTTATCAAGGTCGAGATCAGGGCTTTTAAAATAGGCTGCTTCTGGTAAAAACAAATAAAGGTTCTGTTGGTCGACTTTCATCAACAGCGCATCATCCGCTTGCCTTTGAGACTTCAAGCACAGTGTTAAAGGCTGCCCCATATAATAAAAGGATGCGCCTTCGCTAAAGTCGGGCCGAATGACCTTTGCTTGTTCGACGTTGAATTGAGAAATTTTACGTTCTATCCATGCGGATTTTTGCTGCACAAATTGAGCAATTTGTTGGCTGGACACAAAATCCGGCGCGAGCACTCGAACCTGTCCGGATTTTATTTGAATACTCACGGTACGACGCCGTGAACTGCGTACTAATTCATATGACAATGACATTATCGGAGCATTTCTCGTAATAGTAATCAACAGATAAGCAATACTAAGTCGCGTGCTTATCTGCTAATGCAGGCATTGCCTTAGCTTTCGTCAGCTTTGGCTTTGCTTTTTGCCTTACTTGTTTTTGCAGGTGTCGTTTTCGCAGCAGCCTTCACCGGGGTTTTAGCTGGTGCTTTTGCAGGTGCTTTGGTTGTTACCGGTTTTTCAGCTGCTGAGCTCGTATTGACCTTTGCAAGGGGTTTTGGTTTTTTAGCTTGCAATGCAATTAATACATCTTCTCGCTGTTTGGCGATATAAATGCTTAATTCTTCAACTGCTTGTTCTGATAATTCAACAGGTGCATTTTCTAACACAACGGACAGATTATCTGCCATATCGAGCATTTTGTCATACTCATCCGCAGCTTTCTTGTCCATAAACGTTTCAACCTCCACGCCATTGCGAATTACAACAAACCGACTTTCTACTGCCATGGTTATCCCTTTTTCGTCTCACTAAATTAAAGCTTGTGGTGATTGGCTTTATCATCTCAAGTTTGATTTTCCCATGAATGACGGTTTCCCAACAACAATTCATGGATATATATCCAGTATATTATCGATAATGTGTGTCTGATTGCAATAAAATTTTGTCGATAACGATTTTTACCAACATTTTAATCGCATAAATCCCGCCACTCACCTTAAGCGAAGTGCCTAATATCAGGGCAAATGGACACCCCATGTAAGAAAATATTTCAAGGATGAAACATCAGTTTAAGTAAAATCACAAAGGAGCATTTGATTTTATTCAATAAAATATGCATTAGCTGAAAATCAGTTCTACAAGAAGTGTTACAGGCAAAACATTTTCATTAACAAAAAACGAGGCATTTTGGGTCATTATTAAAGGGCAGCAACGACAACAAAATTATTGGAGCATAACTATGAACACTTTAAAAACCATAACCGCCAGCATCAGCGTCATTAGTGCAAGTTTACTTTTCTCTACATCGGCAAACGCCATGGACCCTAAAATTGAGTCGGCCTTGATTGAAGTGTGTAAATCGGCCCAACACAATAATGTTATAAGCATGAGAAAAACCATAAAATCACATCGTCTTAATGAGCAAACCGTGGCAAGTAAAGTGATGTGTAATGGCGAAAATATTATCGGTTTTGCCGAAACACATGGTTCATATAAAACCGCAGCGCATTTAAATAAACGCCTTGGAGACCGTCAAATTGTCGATTTAGCACAAGTTTATTCAGTCACCTTTTAAGGTTTTGATGCTATACCATAAAACGCTTCCTCCTAAGGTCTTTGATTTCTTCAGTATTGAGCTCTCATTTATGAGGGCTTTTTATTAGCTTTTTCGCAACACCATAAAAATGCTTTGCATTTTGTCCTCAAGTTCATGCTGTTGATACAAGCATTTACAGTTACCCTACAAACCACACAATAAATCAACATTTTCAAAACAGATTTCTAACCGATAGTTGATACACTTAATACAAGTTGTAGTTTTTTCATTCAAACACAATTATTTTTAAAATTTTTGTTTGACCTATTTAGATTTTTTTCCTATTTTTCTGGAATGTATAAAATCTAAATACACACTTTGTTTTAATACTGGCATTTGAAAATTGGGAGCTGTTATGTCAAGAAGCAAAATCGTTGATGATGTAGAGTTTGGTGTTAATGAATCTGAATTCCAGGACGATGTTTCTGCGAATATCGATACTGATGTAAATGACAACGATCAGGCCAAAACGCGCAAACGAATCGATGACCTTTTAGAAAAGAAACGTCTAAAAGAGTTGTTAGATGAGGACGAATGGGAACTTTAAATGTTCCAAGCATAAAAAAACCATATCCGAAGATATGGTTTTTAGATTTTAAATTAGCTTTGTTTACTAGCTAAGGCATACTTAGAAGTTAAACGTGGCCTTCGCGTAGTAGAAAGCACCATTATAGTCAAATGGTCCACTCTCGTAGAATACGCCACCAACAGCGCCGTATCCTGCAGGGTTACCACTGTCGTCATACTTTCTGATTTCTTCAGCTTCTTGATTGAAGATGTTATTACCGCCTAAGGTAAAGGTTAAAGAATCATTAAAGAAGTAGCTTACTTCACCATCGAATGTCATTGCAGCATCAGCATCTTCCGAACCCCAATCTGACGTATCGTCGGCATGCGTCGCATAGTATTCACCAAAGTAATTAGCGCGTAAAAACATACTTACTTTGTCCCAGTTTTGCGACACAGTAAACGTTGCACGATGATCCGGCATACCTTCTTCTAGACGTTTAACCTTACCAACGTCGGTGGTCGCTGGATTAAACTTGTCGACTTCAGTTTCATTCCAGTTGTAGGCCAAACTAAATCCAGTATCACCATCGAGTAAAGACATTGAATAGTTTGCAACGACATCAACACCTTGCGTAGTCGTATCAAAGTCATTTGCATAGAAAGTAACGGCTGAAATCAATTCTGGGTTAGCAACACCTTTTTCACGCAACTCTTCGTAATCGGCCGGATCAATTGGGATCTGACTTGATTGCGCAATACGATCTTCCACTTCGATATTGTAGTAATCAACGGTTAAAAATATCTCGCCGCGCTCATAAACAAAACCACCCGCAAAACTGGTTGACTCTTCCGGTGTTAATTCTTCTGCTCCGTTTACCTCAGCTAAAGGGTTCGTTGGTGGGGCAATAAAGGTCTGAATGAGGTTACAGTTAACAATCGAGGTTTGCGTATTTACAACGTTAGCCTGACCAACAGTTGGTGCTCTAAAACCGGTACTGTGTGAACCACGTACTGATAGCTCTTCTGTTATATGAAATTGCGCAGTAAGCTTGTAATCAGAGGTTGAACCAAAGGTATTAAAGTCTTCCCAACGGAAAGCTGCACCTAATAACAACTGCTCATTAACTTGTTGCTCAAGGTCTAAGTACCAAGCCCAGTTACGACGGTCATTACGACCTTGTGATTCTGGTCCAAAACCTTTAAAACCATGCGAGCCAATGTTAAAGCCTTGGTCGGCATAAGGACCTGCTTTCCATGATGACTCTTCACCACTAACGATTTCAAAACTTTCTTCACAGAATTCAATTCCCGTCGCAAAGTTCAGTTGGTCTTCAAAACCAATATCAATGCCTCTTACTAAGTCGAAGTTAAATGTTTTCTCTAGCGGAATGTACTTACCTGTTTCAAAATCTACTGGCGTATCTAGACCTAACGATGGGTTTAAGGTGTTTTTCAAACCAAACTCGGATTCGTTACGACCAACCGAGCCACTTAAATCAAAATACCAGTCCACTAAAATACCTGACTTAATATCACCTCGAACACCCATTGTAATCGACGTATCCGCAATATTACCTGCGAATGAAGGCGTGTAACCTCCAGGGAAAATCTGATTCATCGAGAAACAGTTTGGGTCGGCAACCATATCTTGATATGCCTGCGTATTAAGAACGTTAGCAACATCGGCAGGAACATTCGATGAGGTTAATGGTGTTTCAGCCGTAGCATTAGACCATGAACAGCTCGGTACACCCGTTGTTGCCAAACCAACATCACCAACCAATAACGTTTCACCCTCATCGATTGAATACACATTGCCACGGTTATGCGGGTTACGGTTATGCGGGTTACGGTAATAGAACCCCCCGTTACATCACGTTCTGAGTAGTTACCAAATAAATAGAAATCTTTGTCATCACCTAAATCAAGGCCAATATTACCAAACACGGTTATATCATCATCAATTTTAGGGTTACCCCAAATTGGCGCAGGGTCATTAATATCTGAATTACCTGCCGCCGCTAATGCAGCCGCATCTGGGCGTTGTGCACTACGACTGGTATCATCGGCATTTTTCAATTGAAATGAAAAGTTAGCCAAGCCATTATCGGTAAATGGCATACCAATGTTACCATCAACAATAACCGTTGCACCGTCATCTTCTTCAGAATACTGACCGTATTTAACCGACATTGAGCCGCCATCAGTATCATCTTTAAGGACAAAGTTCATTACCCCAGCGATGGCATCAGAGCCATACTGCACGGCAGCACCATCACGCAATACTTCAACTTGCTTCAAGGCCACGCTTGGGATAACTGAAATATCTGGACCTTGAGCACCGTCATTTACCCCACCGCCCTGAAAAGCAATAACAGAAGCACGGTGACGACGTTTACCATTTACCAATATAGGGTATGATCTGACGGCAAACCACGAAGGTTAACCGGGCGAATTAACGTTGCCGCATCACTAATTGGCTGTGCCCTAACGTTAAAAGATGGAATGGCGCTCACTAACATGTCTAGCATGTCGGTTGAACCTGGTTTGCTTAACTCATCACCACCAATAACATCGACGGGGACAGGTGAATCAGCGATTGAACGAGGTGCAGCACGAGAACCAACCACAACAATTTGTTCAATTTGTTCATCTGTTGCTTCTGAATTGGCCTCTTCAGCAGCTAAAACCGGTTATGTGCCTAGTGCGACCCTCACGCCTAAAGCCAAGCCTTTTACTTGAAAGTATTGTGACATATTTAACTCCCTAAATTTTTGTTATTATGTCGTTATTATTAAGTGCCATTATTTTTATTATTTTTTTGGCATTGGTTAGTTATAAATTATATAAACCAAAGCTATAATCTTTTAACACTTTCCATACCAAACGATTACAATTAAACCGTTAAACTAAACATTTAAAATCGTAAAAGCAGGCACATTTTTTCCCATGCAAGAGTTCATTTCTTTCCTCTCTATTCTCGTGAGTAACAAAGTATTTTTATCGGCGATGCTGATTTTATTTATGCAGTTTGCCAGTCACCAAATTGTTCAGCTTATTCGCAAAGACCATAACTTTTTAAATGAAAAGCACCGAACCTGGATTTCACGCACTAAAAACATCAAATTTTTAATCATTCTTTTGTTGATGCTCAGCATTTGGTGGGTTGAACTGGAGAAGTATGCACTCTCATTTGCCGCCGTAGCTGTGGCCATTGTTATTGCTTCAAAAGAGCTCATATTATGTTTTAGCGGTTCGATATTAAGGGCATCTTCCAATGCCTTTGTGATTGGTGACTGGATAAAAGTAGGTGAAAATTACGGAGAAGTCATCGAGCAAAATATTTTATCAACCATAGTGCAGGAAATTGACTTCGCCAATAATACCTATAATTACACCGGCCGGACGTTAACCATTCCAAATAGCCAATTTTTAATCTCGACGATTCAAAATATGAACTTTATGAAGCGCTATGTTTATCATACCTTTACGATTAGCTGTGATAGTTCATGGAATGTATTTAACGCTCGAGATCATATCTTTGCCAAAATGGAAGCATACTCAAAGGACTTCTTTGAGGTAGGCCGACGCTATAATAATGTGATTGAAAAGAGTCTGGGCGTGGATTTACCCGGTGAAGAGCCTTATATTCGAATAACAACCACCGAAAGCGGCGACTTTAAATTTACCATCATTTTATTCTGTCCAACCGAACAAGCTGTTTCTTTAGAGCAAAGAATCACTCAGGATTTTATGGCGTTTCGATTTTCTCAGCAGCAAAACGCCTAAGCGTTAGGGCAGTAACCAGTGTTGGCAGTATCAAGCGATGTCGTGTAGGGTTTAACATACCGAAGCCCTACGCCTTGAACAGGGCCATGCCATGATAGGTTTAAGACAATTCCCCCATCAACAATTTGTTGTTTAAGCGAGCTTGTTCTTTTAAATAATCCCATAACATCTCAACCCGTTTAATGTGTTTATTGTCGGGGTGGGCGACCAAATAAAAGTCACGAGTAATATCGATTTCATCCACAAATAGACATTGCAAGTCGGGATCACTTTCAGCCATAAAGCAGGGTAAAATAGCGATACCTAATCCATTTTTTACGGCCATGTATTGCGCTACAGCACTGCTGCTTTTAATGACGGGTTGAACTTGTGGGAAAATATCATGCAAAAAGGATAACTGTTGATTGAAGTCCATGCTGTCGACATACCCAATCCAACGTTGCTGGGCTAAGTCGTCAAAGGAGTGAATACTATGTTGTCTTAAATAGTGCTTGCTGGCATAGAGTCTAAGACGATAATCGGTTAACTTATTAACAATATACGAGGTGTTTCTTGGTTTACCGATGGTAATCGCTATATCGGCTTCGTGTTGTGATAACTTAATAACCCTTGGCAAAGGCAATATTTCAACATGAATTTGTTGGTGTTGTTGGTTAAAGGCCGCCATATTGGGCACAACAAAAAAACTGCCAAATGCCTCCGTCGTCCCCAGTTTAACACTACCACTTAATTCGAGATCGCCACCTTGCAATTGTGCAACACAACCTTGAAAAGTCTGCTCCATCAATTGACTTGATTGCAATAATTGCAGACCTTGCTCGGTAAGTTGATGACCATCAGCCCCGCGCTCAAACAAGCGAACCTGAAGATCTTTCTCAAGTTGATGCAAACGTCTAGAAACCGTTGATGAATCAACATTTAGGCTTAACGCTGCAGCAGACAAGCGCTGCGTCCGAGCAACTTGCAAAAATATTTTAATATCATTCCAGTTCATAAAGACAGCATAACAAATAAAAATAAATACGTCTTGCAAATATGCAAGACGGTGTTGCACTTATGATTCTTGTCAGCAAACCCACAAGTCAGTAATCTACATGTATAAAAATACAGAGAGAGAAAGTTATGACAATTAGAGAAATCCCGTTACTGATTAATGGTGAGAAAGTGCGTTCAAAATCAGACACCTGGTTAGATGTACTTAATCCCGCTACGCAAGAAGTGGTCGCCCGTGTACCAATGGCAACCGAAGAAGAAGTTGACCTTGCCATTACGAATGCCGCCGAAGCCTTCAAAACTTGGCGTAACACACCAATTTCCACTCGAATGCGTATCATGCTGAAGTTTCAACATTTATTACAAGAACACACTCAAGAAATTGCGGAATTAATTACCCTTGAGCACGGTAAAACCTTACCAGATGCTGAAGGTGAAGTAGGACGAGCTTTAGAAGCTGTTGAAAATGCCTGTTCAATCATTCGCTTACAAATGGGTGAAATGACCAATAATGCCGCCAATGGTGTAGACGTTTACACTATCAACAAACCACTTGGTGTTGGTGCT
Source organism: uncultured Thalassotalea sp. (assembly GCA_947502355.1). Classification (GTDB taxonomy): domain Bacteria; phylum Pseudomonadota; class Gammaproteobacteria; order Enterobacterales; family Alteromonadaceae; genus Thalassotalea_A. The sequence goes on from CANMZP010000032.1 coordinate 35,225, forward strand.
GGTATTACCGCTTTTAACTTCCCTGTGATGTTACCTGCATTTATGTTCCCTGCGGCAATCGCTTGTGGTAACAGCTTTGTATTGAAACCTTCTGAGCAAGACCCTTCATCATCCATGCGCATGGCTGAATTGGCATTAGAAGCGGGCGTACCTGCTGGCGTGCTAAACGTTGTTCACGGTGGACCCGATGTCGTTAATCGCTTATGTTCACATGATGCCATTAAAGCGGTTTCTTTTATTGGCTCTACTCATGTGGGTACGCATGTTTATAATCTGGCAAGTAAACACGGTAAACGAGCACAAAGTATGATGGGCGCAAAAAATCATATGGTGATCATGCCAGATGCCAACAAAGATCGAGCCATTAATGATTTACTAGGCAGTGCCTTTGGGGCTGCAGGCCAACGCTGTATGGCAAACCCGGTAACCGTTTTAGTAGGCGAAGCCCGCTCATGGTTACCTGAAATTGCCGAGCGAGCCAAAAAAATGATTGTCGATTGTGGTACCAATCGCGACGCGGATTTAGGGCCCGTTATTTCACCACAAGCCAAAGCGAGGATCATAAAAATATTAGACTCAGGTGTTGAGCAAGGTGCCAATTTATTAGTTGATGGGCGTAACATAACCGTACCAGGCTATGAGCAAGGTAACTTTGTTGGTCCAACCATGTTCTCTGGTGTTACCACCGATATGGACATCTATTGTCAGGAAATATTTGGTCCGGCGTTATGTGTGCTAGAAGTGGACACCCTAGATGAGGCGATTAACATTATCAATGCCAACCCAAATGGCAATGGCACCTCTATCTTTACCTCTTCAGGTTACGTTGCCCGTAAATACGAAAACGAAATCGATGTAGGTCAAATCGGCATTAATGTACCTATTCCGGTGCCGATTGCGTTTTACTCGTTCACCGGGTCAAGAGCATCTAAATTAGGTGATTTAGGTCCGAATGGTAAACAAGTCACCCAATTTTGGACACAAACAAAATCGGTTACCTCAAGGTGGTTTGAGCCAGACCATGTTGCCGATACCAAGGTGCATACGACTATAAGCCTTTAATTGTCTATTTATTTTGAACTTACAGCCTGAGCCAATGCTCAGGCTTTTTTTTAATTACGCCTTACTGTTACCCCATAAGTTGAGTAAGCATTAACACTTTTTAACCAGATAGATCGTAAATTTTACCGTACTGCAACTACCCATTCAAATTCCGTTCATATAAACTCAACTAAACCATTAAAATAAAAAGGAAATCTTCATGTTAGATTATTTTGCCTTATTTCTAATATTCTTCGTCTTTCTTGTCATTTTCTACGGGATCATTGCCATTCATGACATTCCTTATTTGATTGCGGAGAAACGTAACCATCCACAAAAAGACGCAATTCATCACGCGGGTTGGGTAAGCTTATTTACCTTACATGTTATTTGGCCTTTTCTATGGATTTGGGCAACCATGAAAAAACCAGGCAGTGGTTGGGAAGAAGCCGATAAAGAGTCCTCGGAAAGACAGGACGGGCTGCAGGAGCAAATACAACAATTGCGGGAAGAAATTGCCGCCCTGAAAAATCAAATCGATGAGAAGGAGCAGTAATCATGGATTTATTAATTATTTTAACTTACACCGCAATTTGTACCGTTATTTTTAAAGTCTTCAAAATTCCCATGAATAAATGGACGGTGCCAACGGCCGCATTAGGTGGGGTTGCTATTTTAACGACCATTTTAATGCTCATGAACTATAACCACCCTTATGCAAAATATGGCAAGGATATTTTTGTTACCGTTCCTATTGTTCCGCAAATTACCGGTACAGTTAAAACCGTTGATGTAACTGCCAATGAATTTGTTAAACAAGGGGAGATTCTATTTACGCTGATTGACGACCAGCAAGTGTTTGATCTTGAGAAAGCAGAAGCGGCATTAGTTGCTGCCAAAGATAAAGTATTGCAAAAAAATGAGTCGCTGGTTGCGGCTATTGCTACCGCAGCAGCAGCGCAAGCAGATATGGAACGTTCACGTACAACTTATCAACGCTACCAAGAAGGCTTTGATAAAGGTGGCGAAAACTCGCCATTCTCGTTACAAGAGCTTGATACACGCAAAAAACTTTATGAAACCTCTCTCGCTAAATTCGATTCAGCTAAAGCCGAAGAGCGTCGTTTACGTCTTATAACCGAGTCTACTGTTTTAGGTGAAGATACTGAAGTTGCACAATTAAGAGCCGCACGAGATGCAGCGCAAGTACAACTTGATCGCACCATAATAAGAGCGCCAAGTGATGGTATTGCGACACAAGTTGCGATTCGCCCGGGTACCCGAGCATCACGTTTACCGCTTAGACCGGTCATGATCTTTATTCCTAAAGAAAAACGTCAATTTGCGGGTATGTTTTGGCAGAACTCTTTATTACGTTTGAAAGTGGGTCTTGATGCCGAGGTGATCCTTGATGCCGTTCCAGGTCATGTGTTTAAAGGAAAAGTCGTTAAGATTGTACCGGCCATGTCTGAGGGTGAATTTTCAACCTCTGGTGCACTTGCCACAGGTAAGCGCTTAACCGATCCTGGTTTTGCCATCGCCATCATCGAATTGGATGAAAATCTAGATGATTACAACTTACCACTTGGTGTACAAGGACAAGCCGTTGCCATTAACTACGAGCACGATATTTTGCATGTATCTTTGGTTCGTAGAATTTTACTGCGCATGATGGCCTGGTTAAAATACGTTTACCCAATTAAATAAAGTAAATACTAATAACCTAAGCACCACCTATTTAAACGATTAATTCAGCCGGCAGGTAGCTACTATCTGACGGCTTTTTCTTAACCAAGAATGCTCTTTTTTGTGGCTTTACTTATTGTGTTAATCATCAAGTAACCGTTAGTGAAAATACCCTACTTTTTTACCGCAACAATTAAGTTTGTACACAAAACAGAATTGGTATAAAAAAGTTATACACTAAATTTCATAGACAGTTGAAATTTGACCTTTAAAAAGCTTCAGGTTAATGTCTGTAGTGAGCGATTTCCAGACGCTCAAATAGTTAATTGTTAGTTACGACGAGAAAGAGGACGGATGTGAAAAAGAGATTTGGATTGGTTCTGATAGAAGCGCCACTTTTTGGATCAATTTTCCTGAGAGTCATTTTCGCTTTTATTGCTTTCAGCTATATAGGAAATTTAATAGAAGCCTTGCAGGCTGAAGCTGTTACTCGTGGAGGAAAACTCTACACTCTTGAGGACAATCTTGGCTCTTATTTAACTCGTGTACTAATGTACGCAGCCTTTTCCTTTATTGGGTGCTGGTATGCCACCTTTGGAACAACAGTTATAAATGACAAGTAATAATGTGAGGATGTCATTTACACTAGCTTGCCTGCCAGAATAAATAGTCGTAAGGTATTGAATGCCAACGGCAAAAAAGAGCGAATTGCAGCCGTTCAGGTTAGCTATGAATAATTGTTGATACTTTCTCTAAAGCGGCCGTTCAAACACTTGAGGACAAATTAAACTAGGCGATTTTATTACTACAAAGCACGGATTTATCATCCAAAGCTAGGCCGATTCCTGCAAACTGACCCTGTGGGTTATGACGATCAAATGAATCTTTATGCCTATGTAGGTAATGATCCTATAAATCAGATAGATCCCAATGGAAAAGAGGCACACGAACTTTTTTTAACAAAACTAGAAGCTGCCGAAGATTTTGGAGATACTTATAATGATGACTCAATCAGAAATAACAGAGAGTATGGTTCCACAATCTATAGTAAAAAAACTTCTTCAGGAAAGAAATTGTACGCATATAATGTCCCTAGACAGGGTGATCAAGATACTGTTGAAGTCAACTCAAGTCTCATAAAGGGACAGACTACTGAAGCCAAAATACATTCACATTCCTCTGGCAAAAATTATGAATCTCCATCAGATGCAGACGTAAATTTAGTACCTAAAGGTAAGACTGATTTTGTTACAACACCTGATGGCAAATTAATTGAATATGATTCCAAAGGCACAACAACAGTACATTCAACATCACTTCCCAATCAAAATGATGGCAGCGCTTTCAATAAGCCACATGATGATAAATATATAAGGTAATATATGAAAAAATTTTTATTAGCTCTGTTTATTTCATTTTTACCTAGCTTAAGCCTTGCCGACGATGAAATGAATTTTGATGGTTTAGATTTAAAATACTTAGATTTAGCTTTTGACCGTTACATTAAGCATAAAGCTGAAACAAGGTATCCTTTTTTATTGAAAAAGGAGAATTATCATTTTACTTTAAATTACAAAAATGAAAGCGTTTCAGTAAAAATTTCCTTTAAAGCAAAAGAGTTTCAAAAGAAAACTGGAAGGACGATATTTGGTGGTGGGGCTTTAGTGATGGTTGATTTAAAATCTGAAAAAATATCTTCATTTACCCCTATTAGGTAGTCTTACTTGCAATTTATCATTTATGGATAAGTAATATTTTTCGAGTATTTTATGGTAACCCACTAATTTAATTTGGTTTTATTTGATAATTGCAATCAATTAATCACAACATTAAAGTAATTGTATGAGTGATAAGTTAAAGCCCCACTTTGTTTTTAAGTGGGACTTTTTATTTGTGAGATTCTAAAGACAATGACCTGTAACATAATCCATGTAACTACCTGATTTATATTTAAAGGTAGTTACACATAATTAGTTGTAGGCTCCAAATTTAATCTTGCAGTGAGCGAAATTCGGTGTTTGTCAGTCTCTATCTGAACTGCTATAGCTCCCAACTGTTACAACTTATATTCAAGAAATTATTTAACTTTAAATCCAGATAATATATTTCTCACTATATCGATTGAAGCTCCTTGGCCAAATAAAAAGTCAGTTTTACAGCTACTTTCTCTAAGGTCGTAGTGAATATAAAAATTTTCTGATAAAAAATCATCAAGCTGGTCAGCCTCGTCATCTCCATGAATTGTTGCTATTACACCATATTCATCTGAATTAATAATGTTTATTTCATTAGCCATAATCTCTTATCTCATCTAATATTTCTTTTTCAAGTGTAGAAGGGTCTCTTTTATATCCCTTTGTTCCAGGCTGTGAATTTTTAAATTTTGTTTTTTGCATAGCATCTTTAGGTGCTTTGGTTAGATCAGGAAAGATTGAACGATATTAAATTGGGAATTAACATTAATGCCGATGAAGCCGAAAACATCATTTATTTTCTTGATGAGTTGAAAACGGTGTTGTGTAACCACTATGGAGAAGAAATTCGGGAAAACCATAATAATCAATCGGTTAATGAGGAAGTAGACTTTTAGTTGAATAAATAACCAATTTAGCTTTTAAATTTTTCTAAAACCAGTAATATGAAATTTACTGGTTTTGTTTTTTTCTTTGTTATGACAATAACTTGGTTTGAGTTATGATGCATTTTGACTGGATTTATTAAGTGGAATGAAAAATTAACTGACGGAATTTGGTAAATAGTAAGACGTTATATAGGTAAAAGCTTTTGACGGCTATGATGAAAATTTGGTGAAAAGTCGCTTTTTTGGAAAAATGTTATGACGTGTATTTTGGGAATGGCTCTGACAGGATTTAAAAAATCTACAGCAAGCAAGAAGATGATTTTAGGTTTGAAGCAACTTTATGGGCTAATTCTTTGGGATATGAAACACCTGAAGAAGTGGAAAAAGATGTGCAGGAAAAACTGAAAAAGCTTGAAAAGCAAGTTGATAAAACTCTTACTTTATCTAATTTAAGCCTTGTAATTGGATTAGTACCAGGTGGAACGGTTCCATCGATTTTAATAGCTGGTACAGATTTGATTGTTAACGATCACATATCGCCTTTATCAGGTTCTTTATCGGCAGGTTTAACAGAAGTTACATTAAATGATAATTTGTCAGATCATGGAAAAAAAGCTCTAAATGGTAAAACAAAAGCAATTATATGGGCTTCTTCACAAGCAACTGGTTGGATTATGGGTAACTAACAATATGAAGTTAAACATTATATTGTCTTTCTTTAGTATTTTATTCTTTTATTATGGATGCATTTCAATTGTAAACGAGAAAATTTCTTTAAGGGGAGTTACCGTTTATCTAGAGGACACTCCCTTATTGTATTGGATAATCTTAGGAGGGGTATTTATTGTGAGTATTTATTTTATATTTTTAGCTTGGTTTAAAAGTGAAGATAAAAGCTAGTTTTAACTCCCTACCTGTAAGTTGCGAAATGAAGTTCGAATAAATGAATCAGTATTATTTTCAGAGCCTCTAACTAAAGAGGCTCTTTTTAATTCATTGTATCAGCTAATTCCGAGAATCTCTTAGGTCCGCTTTTGGGTGATTGCCGAAGTATTTTCTGGGAAAAAATGTCTTAAAAAACTTCGGATATTGGGAATGAATAATGCTTGTGTCGAACGGCGCCTTCTCGCTCAAAGGCGACCGTGGTCGTCTTTAAATATTTGTAAATCTACAATACATGATGTTATTGTAATTGCACAAGTTTTTAGTAGTCGTCACGGACCGCTTCGAGCGAATTGCGGACAGTCGGTTTCAAGCTTGTTGTCTTTTCTGAATGATAAAATACAGAAAGTTTGATTAAAAGGG
>CANMZP010000033.1 GCA_947502355.1 uncultured Thalassotalea sp.
GCTTACGGGAAATCGATTTATTTTCTTCCGTAAGCTCCGAGTCGGCATTGTGCGTTGCCTGCATATCAATAACCCAAACCAAACCAAACCGTCAGCAATGTGGCAAAAGTTAGTGCTTCGAGATGAAACACCAAAGGCATAATGAGCTTAAACCAGCCCCACAAACGAGCAGAAAATCTTGCCGAATAGTGACCTGAGTATGATCCTGAATTTGCAAAGGCTTAATGTCAGCTATTGGCTAGTTACGGACTTTATCGATTGTACTGTTAGGTCAGAACCTATATTCAAAATAGTCAGATCAGATATGAGCTACTACACTTTTATACTACTACACTTTTATACGAGTAAATCTGCAAACGGCGGTCGTTTTGTTGAAGTTTCTTTCGTGTAACAGCTTATTATTTTACGTGCCAATCAGAGACGTTCATTTTGTATTGAATTTTAATGTTTATTCCTTGAAAAGCATTTCAACTGTTTTCATTGGTAAGAACATACGCGTACGACCGTTTTGAACACATAATATTTCGAACCCAAATTTGGTGTAAAATTTTTGAGCAGAACCCGAAAGACAATCAACAATTACCGCGTATGCTCTCATATGGTGATTAACTTCCCATAAATACTTTAATGCCTTTATTAAACTTATTTTACCTAACCCGCAACTATGAAACTCTTTGTGCACTGCAAGTTGTGCCAATAAAAAAACGGGGACTGGATACCTTGGGAGCTTCTTAGCTTGTTTTGCAGGTAAAGTTTCTCTACTAATGGAACTTGGAGCAACACTATAAAACGCACAAATCGCTAATTTTTGATTCAGTAAAAGAGTAGCGCTCGGCAAGACCAAAGTACGACTGATGCCTGCTCGCATATGCTTTAGAGCATGTGTTTTTATGAAGGTATTCAATTCATCTTCACCACAATCAAAAGAGCTTCGATCATGCTTAGATTTATTAAGTTCTACGAACTCTTTAGCCCAACTCACTTAATTCCACTCTCTTCAGTAAATTTAACAGCTTCAAGTAAAGATTTATTAGGTGATTTTGCTTTATCACATGCCGCTATAAATTCATCAAAAGTATTATTCTTTACAGTAATACTCTCATGCGCTTCTATAACCTGTGTGGCATCTTGATCCATTAAGCGTACAACATATTCTGTTAGACTTTTAAGGCCAAGTAATGCTGATGCTTTTTCTGCTTTCGCTTTAACTTCTTCATCAAGACGAATATCTAGACGGGCTGTTGCCATATATCCTCCTATGTACGGACTTATTCCGTATTTATTAGGGAGATTATAGTATGATTATTGATAATTTTCAATTTGTACGGATTAGTGCCGGAAGACTTAATGCTGGAAATTAATAAAATGAAGTGTGTATTTCGTAGATTAAAAAAATCTATATTTCGTGGATATTTTAATTATTAATCTATGATAGTTTTTAGCTCGAAATTATTATCTTTAGCAAAATGCTAAATAGCTTAAAAACACTCTTCTAATTTGTTTTACTTCGACTGTAAACAAAAGGAGCTTCATGAGTTAATACTCCTCGTTGCGGGTATAAGAAATCAACATCAATCCAATGAATAGTATCACCTGAATGGTCAGATTGAATATAATTAATGAATAACCTCTGTTCACGTATACTCCTTCTGATGAATAGAGAACCAATATTATGTTTGCATGAATTCACCAAGTACCTTTCTTTTGCTTGAAACTGCCCTTGATTATTTATTTTTTCAGTTAGCACTGAGATGTCCTGTAGTTAGGTTTATCTTGCTATCTAATAAAGCTAAAAACACTATAGAAGAAAAATGGAAGGTTGTTTTCATCTATTTTTCTATCCAAAACTTGACCGGCCTATCATCCCAACAAACTGTCAGCATTAGCCTTAACTTGCAACATAAAGTTTATCCGGCAAATAATGGCGCTTTCTCACTTCCGTTCAGACTTTGTGGGGTTCGGGTTTGGTTGACCGAGTGACGCACATTGCTGCACAATAAATTCTCGGAGCCATTGATGCCCTGGCTCTAGATCTTGTGCCTTTGGCCATAATAGTTGGTAGCTTATAGCCTCTAACTCGATGGGGATGGGCAATATTTCTAAGTTGTAGCGTTTACTGAGTTCATCGGCAAATTCACTGGCACAGGTAAACAACATTTCGGAATGCTGGGCAAGTAGGGCAGCACTATCAAAGTTTGGCACCACGGCCGATTTATCTCGGTAATGCCCTTGTGAAGCCAACACCCAATCGAGTAACCAAGTGGTGCTGCCTTCGACCCAAATATGGATTTGTGGGGCGGATAAAAATGTTTTTAATGACCAGTTTTCGATAATGTCGGTATTGGTTTTACAGACCAGACATACGTTTTTGTCACGATAAAGTTGCTGTTTTGGAAAATTGGGTAAATCGGAGACATGCCAAGGTGCTCTGGTGCGCTTGTCTAAATCGCGGCCGACAATTAAAAAGTCGAGTTGGTTGTTGGTTAATTTATTAAAGCATTCATGAGTTTGTGGCACCATGTGCAGCTTAATGTTTGGGGCATTTTTAGCCAGCAATGGAAAGATCAGTGGTACAACGACCGGGAAGGCACTTTCCGTAATGCTGATGGTAAACTCGCGTTGATCAAGGCTTGGGTTAAAGTGTTCAGCCCTGAGCATTTCGCACGACGATTGTAACCAGCTACGAAGTTGCGGTTCAAGTGCTTTGGCACGGGCTGTTGGCTTGATGGTTTTGCCATCACGGACAAACAATGGATCTTGCAAAGCTTCGCCGACTTGCTCACGCAAACGAGCAAGTTGTTTACTGACCGCTGATTGGCTTAAATTTAACCTATGGGCCGCTTCGGTTACGGTATTTGCTTCCAGTAAGGTCAACATAAAACGCAGTAAATTAAGGTCCAATTTGTCCAAACTCATTGTTGCTAGCTTCCGTAAATACTAAACATTCCATTTTGGAATGTGTTTGTAGAAAATAAATCATTTTTAATCATAACTTGATTTGCGTACAATGCCCATCGTTTTCAGTTTAGGATGTTTTTATGAGTTCTCGCCCAGTGCCTTTTTATGTTTTCATGATGCTTGTGATCATGAGTCCGCTTGCTATTGATATTTTCCTTCCGGCTATTCCCGTTATTGCTGAGTCTTTAAATGCAACGTTGGCTAGTGTTCAAGCGACCGTTGCTGTATTTTTGGCAGCCATGGGATTAGGACAAATTGTATCCGGCCCATTAGCAGATAAGTTTGGTCGTCGCCCATTAGCGATTGGCGGTATTTTGATTTATTTAATTGGTGCGATTACGGCAAGTTTTGCACCATCGGTTGAAATATTACTCTTTTCACGTGTTTTGCAAGGCTTAGGTGCCTGTGCATTGTCGGTAACCGCTATGTCGGGTATTCGTGATTGCTACGGCCCAGAGCGTTCGGCAACCATGTACAGTTACGTTAACGGTGTTATATGTGTGATCCCTGCATTGGCCCCATTGTTAGGTGGCTTTTTAACTGAAGTCGGTGGCTGGCGTTACAACTTTTATTTTATTAGCGCAGCCGCGGTGATCATTGGTTTGTTTATTGTATTTAAGCTTCCTGAAACTCGCCCTGCAGATACCAAAAGCGAAGGCAAGTTAATTAGTCGTGACCGCTACCGTAATATTTTAGCCAATCCTGTTTTTCTTTATCACAGTGGTTTAATGATGTTGGCAATGGCCGTTATCATTGGTTACGTGACAACGTCTCCGGCCGTACTTATGGTGCAAATGGAACAAACCCCTTTAGCGTTCTCATATTGGTTTGGTTTAAATGCTTTTATCAATATTATTGCGGCTTTTGTGGCACCAAAATGCATTCAATACCTAGGTAAAAGAAACGCTCTTTACGTGGCGATTAGCGTGTGTGTGATGTCTGCGCTATTACTTATTGGTCTATCGGGTGTTGCTGAACCTATTGCCTTTATGGGACCGGTATTTTGTGGCAACGTTGGTTTTTGTTTTATCTTTGCCATTTGTGGTGGCAGCGCCTTAAAACCATTTGGTCAGGAAGCGGGCACCGCATCGGCCTTAATGGGCTTATTCCAGATGACAGGTGCTTCGGTAATTGTCGGTTTATTGCAGTTATTACCTATTACGGGTACGCAAGTATTAGCGATTTTAATGTGTTTACCAATGACTTGGGTATTAGTTTCTCGATTAAGAGCATCGCACCCAATCATTCGTGAAACGCTAGCATAATGATTATAAATAGAAAAAGTCTTTGATTTTTATCAGAAGTTTAAGGATTTATTGGCTTTTTAGTGGTTTTTTATTTGGTTTTCAAATAGTGTAAACTAGTTAATTATTATAAGTTAGTTTATTTGGGAAGCCTTATGTTTAAATTTATTGGCCTGGTTATTATTGCCACGGCGGTTGGTGTAGCGGTTTATCTGCAGACCGAAATGTTTAATGAAGCGAATTGTCAAACCGCAAATATTCACCAAGGTGGTGAAATTGGTAGTGCGCATAAAATGTTTTCTACCGATAACGACTACTTAAGTCGCTCCGATTTTGAAAAAGAAGTGATCTTCTTTGGTTGTAAAATCAAAGGCTCGATATAGCCTGTTAAGTTTAAATCGCTAAACAAAAATCGCTAAATAAAAACGTTAGCGACAAAAAGCACAATGCCTTTCGGCAAGGCATTAACCCTAAGTGGGGAATAGAAAAAATCGAGGAATTTTCCTCGATTTTTTATTTTGCTAATGTGAATAATCACCCACCATATAACCCTTACTATCTTGGGTTGACATCAAGATCAATCAAGAGATATGCTTTTCATCAATATTTTCAATAAGTTCCAAGTAAATTGGTTAACTTTGTTCTTGGATTTTCCACTAAGGCTATAAAATTGATAACAAGAAAAATTGCGATAACCATTGCCCTGTTATGCTCGACAGAGATCCGTGGTGTGGAGTTTGACACAACTAGAGTTGATGGTGTGTTTGAAGGGTTTCATAATGGTCCCGGGTGCTCAGTTTCCATCAGCCATGGAGGCCAGCCTATTTATAGCCGTGGATTCGGCTTCTCGAACCTCGAACATGAAATCCCTATCAGTGATAAAACTCGATTCCTTGTCGGCTCTACATCCAAGCAGTTTACTGCTTTTGCTGTAGCTAAGTTAGCTGAGAAAGGAAAGCTTTCTTTGACTGATACTTTGTCGAAATACTTTCCTGCTTTTCCAAAGTATGCAGATAAGATTCTCATATCCGATTTAATTCATCACACCAGTGGCGTGAGAGATATTGACCATTTAACATATCTCGGAGGTTTCGGAGATAGCATCGACTACACTGACGAAGATGCGATGATGTTTTTGGTGCGTCAGCAAGGGCTAAACTTTGAGCCGGGCATGGGGTATATGTACTCTAACTCAAACTATTTCCTTTTAGCAAAGATTGTTGAAATAGTGACCAGAAAAAGCTTTAGGCACTATACGACCGAAAATATCTTCAAGCCATTGCACATGAACTCTACCCATTTCAGTGATGACCATACTGAGATAATCAAGCTTCGCGCAACAGGGTATTGGCCAACGGAAAGTGGATTTTCTAAAGCTTTCAATACGATGGATATTGTGGGTGCTAGTGGTTTATACACGACAAACGAAGATATGAACATTTGGTTTAGGCATTTTCTGAAAGGCCTTGATACCGAAAAAGAAGCCAACATTTTTAAGAAAGTATCTAAGCCAGGGCTGCTTAGAAATGGCTTTGAATCACATTACGCATTTGGTTTGGAGGTAGACACATCATACGGAATGAAGCGTATTCATCATGGTGGAGGTGATGCTGGGTACAGAGCCATGAGTATGATGTTCCCTGAACATCAAATTTCCTTTGGGATTCTCTGTAACAACGGATTCATAAATACGATGGAGCTTTCTCAAGCGTTGACAGAACTTGTCTTTGGGGTAACAGCTCCAAAGATGACACCTAAACAAATTACTCACCCCATAGACTCTGAAAAGTTGGGTGAATACTGGAACCCAGAGCAAAAACAGAGAATAACGCTCAGCGAAGATAATGGATCCAATTTCTTTCAAATAAACAATAGAAAAAAACAGTTGATAGCACATACTGCTGGAACATCATATGAAGTTGCATCCAACACCGGCAGCCCTTTAACCTTATCAATCATGCCAAACGACCTGCTCATTATCGAAAGCGAAAAATATGGTGACAGCATAATTAGTGAATATAAAAAAATAAAGACTAACCAACCTGTCGAACTATCAAAGTTTGCAGGGGAGTATTTTTCCCGAGAATTAGACATTAGATACCTAATTTCGCATACAAATGATGGGCTTTTGCTCAACATAAAAGGAAGCGCCCCTCATCTGCTTGCCTATGTCAACGGGGATACATTTAGCGATAAGTATGGCCAGATCGTTCTAGAGTTTACTGATGATGGTGGATTTAGCCTCGACTCAACACGGGCTAAAGATATAAGCTTTGAGGCCCTAAAATAGCTACATAGCCCATGCGAGGGGCAGATAAAATGAAGGGTGCGCTAAACCTTATCTTATCTGCCCTGGCTATTAGCTTTATCACGGTAGATAAAGGATGTCTTCTATCTTAACCGGACCTCTTGCAAGCCCAATTCTCATCGCTGGAGTCGAAGTGTTTCTTCCACCACGCCTGTTTTTGGTAAGCTTCACGTAGTTATTGTAAACACGATAAATATCCAGAACCTTTTGAATAATCTGGGGGTTGTATGGAGCCATCCCGTGCCAGAGTCGGCCTACGTTACTTTGAGTATGAAACGGCCGGCCAAGCAAAGTCACATTTCTTCGAATACTTTGAAAATAACTATCTATCCGCTCTATTGATGCTTGGTTGTAAAGATCCGCGAGACCGTCTAGGTCCAAATGTTGTTCGATTAATGTTAGTGCCGTTGCTCTCCTGAAAGGCTCATTAATTTTATGGATTGGGCTCTCAACGGGGAGCCGAAAAAGGGTTTCATGAGTATCCAGATGTTTTCGAACAATCTCCTTTGTTTTAAGGAACTCAATTAACTTTTTATTTTCGTTGTAATCAAGGTCAATTGACTGCGCGTACTGGCGCAGCATTGTAATGGTTTCTGCTCTTAATTTCTTTTTCTCATCATGGCTAATCCCTTTATCGAACTGACAAGTCAATACATGTGCTAAGCCGCCTTTAACTTCTTCTGAAAAAGCCGAAAGAACACCATTGGATAACATTGAATCACCATCAAGATAAAAGTATGAGTCCATATCTTTGCCGATTAAGCGCCTAAGGAGTAAGCAATGACCGAATACAACATATTCATTATGCAACTGACTACCCTTTCGTGGAAGTTTCGCATATCTTCCCAATGCTTGTGTTAAGTCCTCCTTCGGATGTTTTTTGATTGAGTATTCAAGGTCTTTAGGCAGAAAGTATTGAGCATGCTCTCTAAAACAGCTATCAGTCCTCAGGTCACCACATTCTTCCGCTCTGAGAACCACATCATAAGTAGAAATGGCGGGGTCGTAATTGACACTCATACCAAGTACATAGCCACTCAATGACTCAACGGAGCAAATAGCGGTCAGCTGAACATTCTTCTTATCTTTGCTATCAGTCCAGTTAACGACGTAATCTTGCTTATCCATTGCAATTGTGAGGGGACGTGGCAACTTCTTGGCCATGCCAACTTCTCGTTGAGAGACAAACCTTAAACACTGTTTATGGATGTAGTCAATTTTCTTGTATAGCGCAGGTGGCGTCATCCCAGTAAAAAGGAGTATTTTATTGAGACTAGTGTTATTGACTAGATGCGTAAAAATGGACTTGTCTTGAGCGCTATACTCACTAACTCGCGAATTCTGAACCGATCTTTGAGTAACAGACTTGCCACACAATCTGCATTTAAATCGTTTGTTCCCTGAACTAGTATACCCCTTTGATAGGTAGCTTTTCGGCTGGTCTTCAACGCTTCTGTATTGATTTTCGCAGGCGGTATTCTTGCAAAACGTAAAGCCCAAGCGTAAATATTCTGCTTGTCGTTCGAGCTCTTCAAGGATTGCCTTATTAGATTTCACAACATATCTTGACTTACAAAAAGTGCAAGTGACAGATTTGGCTCTGCCAGCGCCAGTCACAACATACCCGTCTTTTATCTTACGACCATGGCCTAACGCCACTGGAGGGATCATGAATTGCTCACAACTTGGATTTTTACATCCGTTGAACTGAAATCCGTTTATATCACTAGGGATCCGTTGCTTAAGCGGGGTATCTGAAATTTTTTTCGCCAAAATTTGTTCTCCTAAAACATATTAGAAGAACACGTTTTAAGGTCTTGTCAAAAAACAGCATAGCTATTCAAAATCAAAAAAAATAAGCACTTAGCATGCCAAGAAAATATATTCTTGGCACACTAAGTGCTTTATTAGCCTTAAAGCCTGTTGCTACCCAAGGCTTAAGAGAGTCAAAAAAAATTTGTTCCCCACTTTAGGTTAATGCCTTGGCCTTTCGGTATTGTGCTTTTTTGTTTTATGGCCTGTTATTTAACATTGTTTCAAAGCCCTGTTTCGATAAGGACAGTGCCTCTAATTGGCTTAGTCCATTGGGGTATTCTTCTTGTTCTAGCACAATCCACTGCGTACCACCAAATTCAAGACAACTTGTTAATACTGCATTCCAGTCAATGGTATCTTTGCCTATGATGGGCAACTTGCCGGTAATGCCTTTGGGAATTCGTGATTTAAAATGAACAACTTTCGTCCGGTTGGGATAGCGTTTAATGTAATTTGCAGGATCCTTACCAGCATAACTTGCCCAACCGACATCTAATTGCAAAATAACATTGTCATAGGTGTTTAAAGCGATGTGATCCCAGTAGGTGGTACCATTGAATGACTTGAATTCTTGAGCATGATTGTGAAAGCCTATTTGCATCTGATGTTTAGCAAGGGCTTTTGCATGCTGATTAAGTAAGGCCACTACCGTATTTACTTCGCTTGGCTGCCAAGCTCTTTCATCCCAACCAATTATCAATATAGATACGCCAAGCTTTTTAAAGAAGTTTACCGTTTGCTCAAAATGTTGGTCATTTAACTCTTCAAAGCTTATATGCGCACTCGAAGCCGTTAAGTTTAGGGAATCTAATAAGGTTTTTAATCCGGTTGGGTTGTTTTTATAAGGGCCATATTCATTGGCAAACTCGACGCCTTTAAACCCCATTGCGGACAGTTTGGCTAATGTTTTGGCAAAGTCTGCTTTTAAGGTTTCTTTAACCGACCAAAGTTGCACACTCAATGGTGGGGTATAGGGATTCAATAACGGTTTCGATTCTGAATGGCTCACTGGTGACATACATAACGTCCAACAAAATAGAGTGAATAAATAAGGTTTTATAGATAAAGAAGGTGTGTTCATCTGCTCTGATTAAATACAACAGGGATTAAAACAGATTAACGCTTTTTAAAATGAATTGAAAATCTGCAGACATAAAAAAAGCCAATTTTTGAATGCTACTCAAATAATTGGCTTTAAACGTTCGGCTACACGTTTATTAAGGCGGTTATTTTTTCCCTAATAACGTAAAGATTATTTTGGCTATCGCGGTATTATCTAACTCACCTTGGAACGCTTTATAGCTATGACCCATGGCAAATACTGGGACATCGATTCCCGTATGTCCACTTGTTGTCCAGCCCGTATTGGTGCGCACATCAATTAATTTTTTAAGGGCAATGGTTAATGCCTTTTGCTTGTCTTTTGCGTCATTCGTTGCTTGGGTCAGTTTGCTAAACTCTTCTTCGGTTATGTTGAAGTTTAATTTGTCAGACAAATCTTTTGCAGTGAATTCTCCCGCAGTAAGCTCTTTGGCAATGGCTTTTGGCGTCATTGTCATAGTGCGTATAACGTCTGGTTTCCACGCGTAATTACCATTGGCAGCAATGGTAAAACCGCCTGTGCTGTGATCGGCCGTTAGCACCACTAACGTATCAGGGTTTTTATTGACATAATCTTCTAGTAATTCCATGGTTTTGGCTAAATCATCCATTTCAGCCATCGCCGTGGCAATATCATTGCCATGTCCTGCCCAGTCAACCTGACTGGCTTCAACGAGCATAAAAAAGCCGTTGTCATTTTCTAATTGTTTTAATGCTGCATTTGTCATTAAAGATAAACGGTGTGGGTTACTATCATCTAATGCTGACGGTAAACCGGTGTCATCGAATAAGCCCAATAATGGTGTATTCTCAGGAGCTGTTTGTAATGCCTGATAAGTATCTACGTAGTGGAAACCGTTTTGTTTGAACTCGTTTACTAGGTTTCTATCTTCACGGATAAAGTATTCCCAGCCACCGCCAAGATAAACATCGGCTTTGATGCCTTCATCAATATAGTCATCAGCAATGGCATTGTAATTTCTACGATGCTCGTTATGTGCTAAATATGAGGCGGGTGTCGCATGGTTAATTTGCGATGTTACGACAACGCCAGTGCGTTTATCTTGAAGTTTCGCCCATTCTAAAACCGTTTGAACGGGTTGTTTTTTAACGTCAACACCAATGGCGCCATTGTAGGTTTTTACCCCGGTAGATAAGGCCGTTGCACTGGCCGCTGAGTCGGTTATATAACCGGACTCTTTAGCCGGGTAGGTACTGCTTAAACCCACCAAATGACGGTCAAATACGGTTTCTTCAATTATTTCGGTGTCAGGGTTGTCATTAAAGTAGCGATAAGCGGTTGTATAAGCTGGGCCCATGCCATCGGCCACCACCATAATAATGTTTTTGGGTGACTGTTTTATGTCACTCACGTGGTTAATATCGGTCTGTGACTGTTTTATGACACTCACTTGGTTATTATCGGTATGCGTACACGCACTCAGACAGCTAGCAGCCAAAAGGCTAAAGATAAGTTTTTTCATTAATGCTTCCGGGAGATTATTTTTGTCGTAATTGAATTGAGCTATTATTTGCAGAAAAAAACATGTAATGCAATTTTAAAGTGTTTGCTAAATTGTTAACCAGCAATAATCCATGGGTTATCGCTGGTAAAACACTGCTAAACTATTTAAAATCCACTTAATTTTTTTCTGCCAACAGAGCGACCGATGAATACTGAAATTTACTTTATTTACGACTCACATTGCCCGTGGAGTTTTGCCACCACACAATTGGTGAACAGCATCCACAAAGCATACCCAGAAATGCCTATCCACTTATTACACACGGTGTACTATGGTGGCAGCGATGGCGTATCCAAAAAACAACTTGATCAGGTTCAAGAGTTAAGCAATGTACGCTTTGGCAAAGATTACCTGCGTTTTGCTGATGCACCAAAAGACGCGACGATGACGGCTAACTTTGTGACTTGGCTTGAGAATAAAAACCCAACTGTAGCGCTTGATGTATTAAATGCGTTGCAAAAGGAGCATTTCATTGATGGCAACCCATTACATGAAAGAGATGATTTTGACGATGTCTTAAAACAATTTAAATTATCGCCACCGGTTAAAATATTTAAAGATAAGCTAAGTAAAGACGTAGAGCTAAACTTAGGTGGCATTGCTGAATTACAAGACGTTATTCGCACCGCGGCTTTCCCTGCATTATTGTTAGCCAAAGATGATAATTTGGTATTGCTTAACCACAACTTGTATTTATTAGAGCCTGACGCGATAAGTGATGCGATTGCATTAGAATTAAAAGGCTAAAACGTTTAATGAAACGGGTTGTTTTATACTCCATGGCGCGTTGCCCACATTGTGACACGGCGAAAAAATATTTGGACCAACAAGGCATTCAATACCGCTTGTGCAATGTAAGTAGTCCGGCCGGTCGTAAAGAGTTTTCCTCTACCGGTTTTCGTGCTGTACCAGTTATTAAAATTGGTGATCAGTTTTTAAACGGTTTTTCAATTAAGCAGTTTCAAAAGCTATATAAATAATTACGCTAAGTAAAGCCGCGTCAAATCGTGTCGAATTGATTATATTAAAGAACCTCTCTCATTTTTAATGAGAGAGGTTCTTTTTTTGTCAGAAAAGTGATCTTTGTCCGGTCTTGATTCTTACCTAGTTAAAGCAACGCCTATGTCGCCTAGATAAAAGATATAACAA
This sequence comes from uncultured Thalassotalea sp., assembly GCA_947502355.1. Taxonomy (GTDB): domain Bacteria; phylum Pseudomonadota; class Gammaproteobacteria; order Enterobacterales; family Alteromonadaceae; genus Thalassotalea_A. Next base: position 12,102 of record CANMZP010000033.1, read on the forward strand.
TTTTATCAAATTAGAGTGGATTACTTGCTTGCTAGTTGGAACCACACTAATACTTAAGGTAAAGAACATTTAATTATTACAAAAGGGGTACTTCTCATGAGAAAACTATTACTAGCTTCACTCCTATCAATACCATGCACAGCCTTAGCAGCACCCGGCGTGCTAGGGGATGTTTCTGAAGTTCCAGACAAGCATGGCGAGCAGAAATCCGGGTGGAATGTATCCTTGGGCTTAGGGGCGGTATACTTCCCTGAATTCCCCGGTGTTGACGATGATGAAACCAATGCTGTGCCTTTAATTAATGTTAATTACGAAAACACCTATTATCTTGAGTTTTACAAATTAGGTGCTTGGTTGTGGTCTCCAAGAAATACCGGAATAAGAATGGGGGTGGTAGCCAAACCCCGCAGAGGCTATGACCGAGGGGATGGTCCAATAGAATACCATGACGTTGACGATACAATCCTTGCTGGGGCTCGAGCCAAGTGGAACACCGGACAATTTGCCTTAGATGGTTACTTGTTGGCTTCTACAGAAAGTGACAGTGGCCCAGAGGTTCATTTAACCGGTACGTATTATTTCTTGCAAAGCAAACAAGCAACAATTAGTGGTTTTGCCGGGGCTGAATTTCTTTCTGAAGATGCCATAGATTATTTATATTACGAAGAAGGCGCTTATGATGGAGCCGACTCTACCATCAACTTAAATGTTGGTGTTGTGGGCACCTATAATATTGCCCCCCAATGGAATGTGATTGGCTCGGTAAGTTTAAAATCTTACGGCTCTGAAATCGAAGATGCGCCAGGTGTCACAGAAGATAACGGCACAACGGCATTACTAGGTGTGCTATACACGTTCTAAACAATAGCTATTAACTGAGTCTTAGAAGGGCAGGCGCATTATATTGTGCCTGCCTTTTTTGTTGATGGTTATGGTGCTTTGAAAAATAATGTCAGCGTTGAGGTTGAGGTTTAGAGCCCCTTAAATAAAGGTATGTTAATGGTCACTAAAGTAGAGGCAAATGCATTTTTCAACCGTTAGGTGTTCGCAAACGGGGAAAAATTAAAGATGGATTTTTTACTTCTTATGGCGGAAAAACAAAAACAAGCGCTTGATGAAATAATAGCCCGTTCAGGCTTTATTTAGGTTAACGCTTTTTTTGGCCTAATCTTCAAATTTAGTTGTGGCAATATAATCTGTATCAAAAAATCATGTACAAGCTTTATGTTTTCAAATAGCGTTTTAAGCTCAAACTTTCGTGTGCCCAAATTGCCATGCTTAAAGCGTTTTTTGCGGCAATTAGAGCCTGCATTAACTTACATATAACCGGGTAAGTGGCTAAAAAATTTCAATTAATTTCATAACATTTGCATTATTAGTTTTGTGATACTTTTGTGATGTCTTCGTGAGTCTTTTACAACATTTGAATTTCATACTGATTTTGAAATTCATAAGAAATAAACAAATGAGGAAAGATTATGAAAGGCAAATTAATAACGACTCTGGCGGCAACTTTGGTAATGAGCCCTTTAGCTCAGGCAGCCGACTTGGAAATAACAGTAAGCAATCTTACTCAGGGAATTTATTACACCCCGATTATTATTGCCGCGCATACCGGTGATGCTGCGATGTTTCGAAGCGGCGAGATGGCCAGCCTTGAATTACAAACGTTGGCAGAAGGCGGTGATATTTCATTAATGTCAGCCCTGTTAGGCAACGTAGGAGCAGACGTGGTTGAAAACCCTGCCGGCGGTTTATTAGGCCCGGGTATGGCAACCACCAGCATGCTAATGAGTGCCGATGGCAATAATTATTTGTCTATCGCGGCCATGTTATTACCGACCAATGATGGTTTTGTTGGCTTAGATAGCTGGATGATCCCAACTGAAGCCGGTACCTATACCTTTACTTTAAATGCATACGATGCAGGCACCGAGGCCAATGATGAAATCGTTAATGGTGGCGGGGCCGCGGGTACGCCTGGTATTCCAGCTTCACCAGGTGGTTCAGGTACCGGTGGTAGTGGTGTATCGATGACGGAAGCTAATGGGTATGTGCATATTCATCCTGGAAATATTGGTGATAGTGACGCCAATGGCGGTAAAAGTGATTTGGATAACACCGTTCATCGTTGGTTAAACCCTGTAGCGAAAGTTACCGTGGTTGTAAAATAAGGGGGTATGTATGTTTTATTCAAGCAACAATTCACCTTCGAGTCCTCGTATGTCTCTGAAATTAACGCTGCTAAGTTCGGCATTGGCTTTAACATTAAGTGCCTGTGGTGACAGTGGTGGAAGTAACTCTTCAAGTGTGGCAATGGTGCCCGATCCTGACCCCGTACCTGTGGTCATGACTTATGAGGTAACCGTTACGAACTTAACCAAGGCACAGCCGTTATCTCCACTTACCGTGGTATTGCATAACGAAGGTAACCTGTGGGCGGTTGGTGAAATGGCAAGTGGCGCACTGGAAGTGTTGGCAGAAAGTGGCGATAACAGTGATATTTTGGCTTTATCTGTAGTGCTAGCTAATGGCACTTTTAACGATATTCTAATGCCGGGTATGACCGAAACCGTGTCGGTGAGTGTTACCGATATGCAGGCCGATTACCTTTCGTTGGCGACCATGCTAGTAAATACCAACGATGCGTTTGCTGGCGTAAATGCGTTTGCCGTAAATGATTTGGCCGTCGGTGAAAGTATTTCGATGCAAAGTGGTTCTTATGATGCAGGCACAGAAAAAAATTCCGAGCTAATGGCGACGATACCTGGGCCTGCTGGTGGTGGGGAAGGATACAATGCAGAGCGCGACGATGTTGATTTTGTGGCCATGCATCCTGGTGTAGTTAGCAGCGATGATGGTTTAATGCAATCAGCACTTTCAGCAATGCATAAGTTTGATAACCCAACCTTGAACATCACAATTACTCGTACGGAGTAGCAGCGCAGTGTATTTCACCTGCGGCTTCGACGAATCGCAGGTGAAACCGATGACGGATACCGTATTAGTTGTAGAAGATGAACAAGATATTGCCGAGTTAATTAAAGTGCAATTGCACGAATTGTCCTTGCAAACAGAACTTTGTAGCTGTGGTCAACAGGGGCTGGCTAAGGCGCTTGCCAATAACTACGCCCTCGTTGTGTTGGATATTATGCTACCCAATATTTCGGGGCTTGATATATGCCAACAGCTCAGACAAAAAAAGCCGGAGCAGGCGATTATGATTTTAACGTCCAGAAGTTCAGAAACCGACCGAGTGCTAGGGCTTGAATTAGGTGCCGATGACTATATGACGAAACCCTTTAGTGTGCGTGAATTACAAGCTAGGGTGCGCAGTCAGTTACGCAAAGTGCATTTGCTCGGCAATATTGTACAACAGCAAGCTCACGATCAATCCAACCCCGATGGACATGAAATTTCGATTGGCAGTTTATGCATTAATCAGTCGACCCATCAAACGCAAATTCGAGGCAATGACGTTGAATTAACCTCTACCGAGTTTGATTTATTATTGTATTTGGCCTCGCATCCTGAGCAAGTATTTACCCGAAGTCAGCTGCTTAGCTCTGTTTGGGGCTATCATCATAGTGGCTATGAGCATACCGTAAATTCACACATTAACCGCTTACGTAATAAACTGGAAGAAGATGTGACGCACCCACAAATTGTGCAAACGGTTTGGGGCGTAGGCTACAAATTTAATCGTCAAGGCGTGTGTGCGTGAATCTGTCACTGTATCAACGGTTGTCATTGGCATTAAGCCTGGTATTTATTGCCGTGGCCGGCATGTTTTATTTTTGGTCTCAGCAAGTAACCGAACAACTACGATTTCAGTCACAGCAAAAATTACATTTGTCTCTAGCGGCCAATCTGGCGCGAGACAACCCCTTACTACAGCAGGGCGTTTATGATCAAAACGCACTGGAAAACTTGTTTCATACCTTAATGGTATTAGGGCCGGCTTTTGAGTTTTATTTCCTTGATCCCAAAGGCAATATCTTAACTGATTCTGCCGATAACTCATTGGTAAAACGCGAAAAAGTTGATATAAACCCGATATTATCCCTGATTAAAAATCAGGCCCCTTTGCCGATTCTTGGCGATGATCCTAGGCACCAAACTCGACAGAAAATATTTTCCGCAGCGCCGGTCTTTAATGGTGCCACATTACAGGGCTATTTATACGTTATTGTTGCCGGACAGCAATACGATAATGTGTTTAATTACAACCAACTAAGCCAGCAATTTAAAATGTATATGGGCCTTGTTGGTGCCACCATGTTGTTTTTATTTATTTTGATGTTGGGGTTGTTTCGCTATGTCACTAACCCGGTACGATTACTGCATCGTGACATGCTGGCCTTTATTGATAATCAATTTGATGTCAATAATATCGATCTTACGCGTTGGCGTGATCATGACCATAATGAAATCGACCAACTAGGTGGTATGTTTGTGCAATTGGTTGAAAAAATAAGCCACCAATTTAATCAGCTTAATAAAACGGACTCGCAAAGACGCGAATTGCTTGCCCATCTTTCTCATGATTTACGTACGCCACTGGCGTCTATTGTTGGTTATATAGAAACGTTATCTTTGGATAAAGGTCAATTATCTGAACAGCAACGTAACGAATTTTTGCAAACTGTGTTACGTAACGCAACGCACTTAAACCAGCTTATTGACCAAATTTTTGAGTTGGCGCATTTGGAAAATGGTCAGGTTGCTTTGGATTTAGAGTCGTTTAATTTAGCCGAATTACTTTTTGATGTGATTGATAAATTTCGCCCTATTGCCGATAAACGTCGCATTGTTTTATCGGTAAAACCGGAGCAATGCCATAAAGTTGTGCATTGTGATATTGGCAAACTTGAGCGGGTATTATCGAACTTATTAGACAACGCCATTCGCCACAGCGAAGATAACAGCGAAATCATATTTCAGGTTGATGATATCAATGCCCATTCCTGTTCGTTAACGGTCATTGATTTTGGCTCGGGCATTAAAAAGCAGGAGTTACCCTACATTTTTGAACCGCGCTATAGGGCAAGTAATGCCGTAAATGATAGGGTAAAACACAGTGGCCTAGGTTTAGCCATAAGTAAGCGCTTGTTAACTATGATGAACATTAACATTCGAGTTAAAAGTGAGTTGGGCAAAGGCAGTCAGTTTATTCTGCAATTGCCTTTAAATTAGCGGTAATTGAGTCATGCTACATTTGGTTTTTATGGGCAACCAAATAGAACACACAATCTGTTTTGGCAATGCGTTCAACCCGGGTGGCCATAAAGATATTTAAATCCATTTTGCTGACCATCTGGTTATGCCTTTGCTCGAAATACTGGTCAATAACATTGTTATTTTCTATATCGTTTATATACAAGTCATCCAGACCATTGTCATCTAGCCAAGCAATGAGTTTACCCTTACGCACCGTGGAAAAGTTCAGCTGTTCAATATCGTTAATAAATCGAATGCCTTGCTCTTGTTGGGTTTGTTCAGTAAAGGCTATGTCTACATCGGTTTTGATTTGCAAACGTAACGGTTGTAAAAATACATCAACATCGCGCTGGAAATGACAGCGCTTTATGTCATCAATTTGGGCCAAATTACCAAGCCCTTTAAAAGCGACTTCGTGCGAATACGCGTCGTTACTGCCACCACATTCTATGGTGATGGTTTGGCAACCAAAGTCCTGCTCCATTAACGCCCCTAAATTAATATCGGATAAAATAAGCGACTTACAAAATATCGAAGTATAGGATAAGGCAAGTTCGGTTTTTTTGGTGGCTACGGCAAAAGCCGGGCCCATACCAGAAGTGTTGTGAATATCGAAAACGGCTTCCGGTGATACTTCGTTGATGGCTTGTTTAATCACGTTAGCACGCAAATAGTAGCCTTGGTTTTTATTGTTAGAAAAGCAGCGATTTAAGTCTTTACCATCATCTAAAAAACGGTAACTAAAAATAGGCTGACAGCTGGCCGCTTCTGGTGAACAAATGATAAAACGAATATTGGTTAATGGTCGGTCGTTAGATTGCAGGCTACTTAACCAACGGTGCATAGCAATAAGACCAGACGGTTCATTGCCGTGAATTAACGTGCATATGACTCGGGTTCGGGTTTGATCGCGCCCCGAAATATCGATAACCGTTGGGCCGCTTATCGACAGTAAAAATTGAACGTGATCCGCTTTTAAAACGCTAACATCGGGATCTGCAAGGTAGTTCATTTCACTAAAATCTATTGCCATGGTCGCTCCCACTGGGCTACAGGTAGACAGGACTGGCAATTACGTAAATACATTAATACCAATTCCTGACAAGCCTGTGGCTTCGCTAATTTTTGTTCTAAATGTTTCAGGGTTTGTTTTTGCCAAATGGCGCCGGTCATTTTTTGCGATAAACGTTGTTCAATGATGCCAATGTATTGTTCAATTTCAGATGCATCAATGTTGAGTTTGGTTAAGCCTTGTTTTGCTATGGGTAGCATGGCTTTTATTACATCGGTAATGGCCACTTCTTGTGGCTGAAATTTATTGTGCAATGGCCAAAGAATCCTGGCATCTAAACCGTGTTGGGCGGCTCGATAAAAATTGTATTCTGCAAAACGAAACGGGATAACGTTTAAATAATCGTTGACGTTGTCGGCGATGCCTTGCGCCAACCCTATGGCAAAAGCAGAGTTTCCTAACATATCTAAACTGGTTGGCCCGGCGGGAATGGCTCGAAATTCAATGCGCATATGGCCGTTACCATGATTGTCGTATACTGGTCGGTGCCAAGGCCAAAGTGTGCCCATGTGTAAATTGAGCTCCGCTAAATCGGGTAAAGCACGATTGGCATCGCCTGGGAATGTCGCCGGTAATATCGGTGAATGCAACGCTACCGCTTCGGCAAATAATTCATACACACTTTGTCGTAGCCAGCCTAAACCAAAATTCACCCTAGTGGGTTGCTGCCATTGGTATTGATCACGGTGGCGAATATCAAGCGATTGCTTAAACAAAGCAATGCGGCTTTCATCCCACACTCGGTTGCCTAGAAATATAGGGGAATTTGCGCCAATGGCCGTAACTAATGGCAGAGTAAGTTGCGCGGCATTGAAGGTATCAGTAAAGGTGTTAAACGGTGTCATCATATGCACTTGAAAGGAGGTATTGGCTCCTTCGGCGCAAATGTCGCTGCAACTTAATTTAACTGGCTCTTCACCGTCAATATTAATATGAAAGTCATCACCACGCTTCTTATAAAGCTGATCAGATAAACAATGATAGCGAGCCACATCGGTCATGTATTGCTGATTGATTTGACTGGCTTGTAACGTGGGTAAAATGCCAACCGGTACAATGTTTACGCCACGTTTCTGAGCCGCTTTCTCTAACGCACTGGTTTTATTTCGCATTTCATTGCGTAGGGCGGTAAATGGTTTACCCACTTGCGGGATGGCAGATAAATTGAGTTCAATATTGTATTGATTCAATTCTGGTTGGAATTGTGGGTCGTTAAGGTCGTCTAATAGGGTTTTATTGGTTAAGCTTATATTGCCTTGGTTGTCGACCAAATACATTTCCAGCTCCGCCCCCATTTTGAGGGTTTCACTGCCAAACGTTGGCCTTGCAAGAACATCTTTTAATTGTTCAAGCTGTTTGTAGAGGACTTGTTGAAACTGCTGAAAGTCATCCTGATGATATTCAATTTTGGTAATGTTTCGACCCATAGAGCATCCCATTATCTTTTTGCTCAACAATACCAACGTCATTAATGAGGGCCAATAGAGGCAATTATTAATGAGGTGGTAAAGACATATTGCGCTTATTTTTAACTAGTTACCTTGATTATAGTCAAATAATAGATGTAAAAATTAGGTAAACAAATGGAGAGGGAAGGAGACGCTTAACCACCTAGCTTATAGGCGGTTAATGCTATAAAGGTTGTATAGAGGGAGAGCAACTGTCTCCTGCTTAGGAAATTTTATAAGGCGGTAAGGTAAAGCCACCCGGTTTGGTGCCATTCATTACTAATTGCCCTATGTAACTGCTTTCGCCATCGCCACTGAATTCAAAATCAAATACCAAGCGAAAAAATATGCCTTGGCGTTTATTTGAGCCTATTGAGGTTTTGCTGCGCGCAATGGCAATAAATTGCAAACCTTGTTCTTCACAATGCTGCTTGGCTAAACCACGAGCGCGCTCTGCCACATTTCGAGAAAAGGTGAAGTACCAAATAATTAAACAAACCAGTAATAAAAAATAAATTTCAGTCATATTAATTTCCTTTGACTTGAGTGAAAATTTTACCAAAAGCCGCTACTAAGGCATTGCTTCGCTCTGGCGATCTTAAACATATCATTAAGGCTGGACGAATGTCTGGTAGCGCAATTAAATCCTGAAAAATGCCTGCAAACACATCATGTTCAACATTTAGTACCAACTTTTCTAAAAAGGCCATTAATTGCTTTTCGTTGCTTATTGCTAACCAATTTCGACTAGATATGGTTAGTAATACATTAATGTCAGTTACTTGTTCATGTTCAACGACGTTGCTTACTAAGTCTACCACCAGCGGGTTTGCAGAGCAGGCAGAGAGGGCGCGCAATAAATTAGCGACTTTGGCTTGGTCAACGTCGGCCTTTGCCAGCTCTTGATGAGTTAAATCACAAAGGTGACTTAATACATTAATGGGAAGCTTTTGGTTTTCCATCGCACTACATAAAGGGGCCAACACCTGATTTGGGAGTTGTTTAAAAGCGCCTAGTAGCGATTGTTGGTTATCGCTTTGTTCAATACGGGAAGCAAAGTCACATAAGCCTTGCACGCCGACACCTTGCCAATTGTCAAAGCCAAGTTTGCCGCTAAAGTACAATTGACAGTGCTCGTAATATTGCGAGGCTTTCTGTTTTAAGTCACGCTTAACAATGCTGTTTAAGGCCGCTAATTTATATTGAGCCGGGGTAAAGTTATACGGATTGCTTTTTAATAACTCTTCTTGCTTCTCTGTTGGGTCTTGACTTAGATCTTTGCCAAGCGCCTCTAATATAATGGCAATAAAATGATTGCGCGCCGCTTGATTTAATAAACCGCGCTCATCTAATGGCATTTTTACAAACCATATAAACGGCGTCGCCGCATTATTTTGCCAAAACACAATGGCAATACAGGCCTGTCTTTGTACCGGGTAAGGGTAGGGCTGCATGGCTTGTTCGACTTTTTCAAAAGTTTGTTTGGATAACTTGGTAACGGTTCTGCCCATATCGAAAATACGATAAGACGAGCCGGATAATTGTAAAAGTTCTGAAAGGGTCGAAATTTGGTTCATATTGGTTGTTTCTGCGGTTAAACATTGAATAGGAGCGATATTATAAATACAATTTGAATACAACTCCATAACTAAGCTCAATAACTTGAAAATAGCGGATTTATTAACAAGACTCGAAGATGAGTTAAAGGCAAACGCCCTTTGGCAAGCGACTCGGCCATCAGAAGTGGCATTAAGTTCTTTGCAACCATTTTGTATTGATACCTTGTCGTTTGAACAGTGGCTGCAATTTGTTTTGATTGATCGCTTTAAAGCGCTGTTGGCAATGGGCATGCAGTTGCCAAACAATATTTCAGTCTGTCCGATGGCTGAAGAAACGTTTAAGCATCTGGGTGACGATGCATCCGAACTTATTAACATCATCGCAGATATTGATGAGCATTTAAGTGGTAAAAGAGTACAAACATTATATGTCAGAAAATAGCCCACAAAACAAAGCACAAAATCAAGCACACGGCCAAGCAGAGAACCAAATTGAAAGCCAAGAAGAGGTGCTTGAAGAGTTACCGCCAAAATTAGACATTTTGTTCCAAGATGAGCACTTGGTTGCGGTAAATAAGCCAAGTGGTTTGTTTGTGCATCGCTCTTTTTTGGACCGACATGAAAAATTTTTTGCCCTGCAATTAGTAAGAGATATGGTGGGTCAATATGTGTACCCATTACATCGATTGGATAGGCCAACCTCGGGCGTTTTATTGTTCGCCCTAAGCGAAGAGGTAGCAAGGAGAATGGGGCAGGCCTTTAGTGATAAAACCATTCAAAAAACCTATTATGCACTCACGCGAGGCCATTTAACTGAACACGGTCAGGTGGATCACCCGCTTAAAGAAAAGCTGGATAAAATTGGCGATAAATATGTTAACGCAGATAAACCGGCACAAGAGGCGGTTACAGACTATGAAAGTCTGGCAACGGCAACCTTGCCAATTCCGTTAGGGAAATTCCCAAGTATTCGTTACTCGTTAATCAAGTTAAAACCGCATACCGGACGAAGACACCAGATCCGACGTCATCTAGCGCATTTGCGTCACCCCATCATTGGCGATATAAATTATGGCGATAACAAGCAAAATCCATTTTTTGCCAAGCATTTTGCTTTAAAGCGATTGATGCTGCATGCTAAATCGTTGCAGTTTATGCACCCCATAACCGAAGAAGAAATAACCATAACCGCGCCAATTGACGAGCATTGGCTTGAGATTTTTAAGCAATTAAATTGGCAATTAGATTAAGGCGACTATCTTTCAGCTATTATGGGCTTGTTACGGATTTGAAATAACCATGTTATTTCAAATCAAAACAGCAAGATAAAAAACCAATAACCGATAACCGATAACCGCACTTAATATAATGATTTCTTTAGCATAAATATGCATAGCTTATGCTTATTCAATACGATTACGATAACACCTTCATTCGATGATACAGACGATAAAAGGCATGTATTATAAGGGCTATCGACCAGTTTTTTTATTAAAAACCGATGGCTAAGGCATTGATTTTTAGTTGCTTGCTTAACCGAGTTACTGTTTGTTAACAATAAATCCAAGTTTTAAAGTTTTATCACTTGCGATGCTTCTCTAATAGGGTATACTCTCCCTGTAAGCTTGAAATGCAATACCATTTATTTCGATTTATAAAGTTCCATCGTTGTACCGACATCTCGACATAATAAGTAATACATAGGAAAAGCAACTACCTCTCACTGTCACAATTACTGTGTATTATGAGAGTCGCAATTAACAATCACATGAAAAATTAGGAAATATTATGTCTGCACGTACTGGTTCAGTAAAATGGTTTAACGACGAGAAAGGTTTTGGATTCATCGAGCAATCTGAAGGTCCAGATGTTTTTGTTCACTTCCGCGCTATCGTTGGCACAGGTCGTCGTACATTAACTGACGGTCAACAAGTTGAGTTTGAAGTAGTTCAAGGTCAAAAAGGTCCACAAGCTGAGAACGTAAAACCTCTATAAGCTTGAAGAATTTTTAAGAAAAGGTCAGTGGTTTTCCACTGACCTTTTTTTTTGCATTGTCCTCTGACCTTTTTCTGCATTGTCCTCTGACCTTTTTTTGCATTGTCCATTGCCTGAAAATGACGACTATCTTAAGGAATTAGAAGAAGAGTTTGGCATAGAATTGGCAAGCGATTATAAGGATTTAGCGCCTTTAAAATGAGATGTGTTGCTAAATTGTAACGGTGGCTAGGTGTTCAGCGTTTACTTTGTATACTGGTAGGATGAGTTTGCCTGCAAACATAAAACAAAAGTGACGATAAAAAGGAAAAAACATGTCAGATTTAAACGCCTTATTTGAACAAGCCAGCATTGATGTAAAAAAGCTGTCAAATAAGCCAAGTAACGATGTTCTATTAAAACTCTACGCAAATTTCAAACAAGCCAGTGTTGGTGATGTAAGAGGGCGTCGCCCAGGTTTTCTTGACCTAAAAGGCGGGGCAAAATACGATGCTTGGAAACGTTTGAAAGGGCAGTCAGAAGAGGTTGCCAAAGAAAACTACATTGCTTTAGTGAATAGCCTAATTTAACGACTTAGTTACTTCGATAATAAATTCTAAAGAGGGGATCCAAATGATCCCCTTTTTATTATCAATGCAACTCACTGTGTGAGCAGCTAATTAATGAACTTGGTTTAATTATTGTTTGCCAAATACATTATTAATAGCCTGAGCATAACCTTTTACTCTTTCGCTATTATCAAAATCATCGTATAACCACATAAATCCACCTTTTACAACGTTAGGACACTGGTTTTTCCAGGCCTGCATCTTGTCTTGCAATGCTTTTGGTTGAAAGTCTTTTGACCAAAGTCCGACATGAACAGGTAAACCTAAATCCCAATCACACGGAATGTTTTTTGCGCCACCGGCGTAAGCTTGCAGATATAAAATATCAATCGCATTAGGTCGCACCTTATTTACCTGTTTAACCAAGTCTTGCCAGAAAGGTTTTTTCATATACGGCACAATGGCGGTTTTAAAGCCTAAGTCGGCCAACATAATGTGAAATTTAACCGAAGAAGACAAGTCATACGTATCTTCATCGTCATTATTTAACGCATCAACGGTTGGGAACGCTTCTTTTAGGGCTTTGAAGTTCTTGTATAAAATACTGTCCGGTCCGGTTCCGCAAAAACGCGCACGACAATTGATTAACGATTTTACATTATCAAAGGTTTTTGAACCGTAGCCGCTTAAACCGATTTCCAGACGAGTAATGGTTGACGGGTAGGATTTTAAATTTGCCATGTCCTTTTTAAATTCAGGATGTTTTTCATTACCAATGTATTTACCTTGTGACACCAAAGGAAATTCGGCGTTATAGTTTAAATCACCATTTTCGGATATATGGATAGTCCATACAATCAGGTTGCTAAATTCTGAAGACTTTAATTCATCTATCGATTGTTGGTTGTTGTTATATACTGGCCCACCAGCATAAACGCCAGATGCGGCTTGAGATTGAAAACACGATAATAAGGACACACACAACAAGGCGGGTTTAATGATACGGCTAAATTTCATAGATATTCCAGTAAAATGACAGCTCGAAAAGAGCATGCAGGCTAATCGTTATTAATTATATGCCTTTTAGTGTAATCGATTTCATCGTTAAAAGTTTTAACTTTATCAAACTTTGTTTCGCTATTTTCTTTAATTTTGCAAATGTTTAGGAGCAGTAGACTTTCTTTTTAAGAAAGCTTTATTACATCGCATTAAATTGATAATTCGACCTGAAATACTACAAACCTGATGGTTTCAGAAGAGAAAACCAGAACTCAAACTTCCTGTTTTTTGCCATGAACAGCGGTAGCGAAAAAGAGACTCGTGATCCACGAGAAGTCGGGTATCTCAAGTAAAAATGCGAACGACCCTAGTGTGTCAGTCAGAGTTATTCAAAGATTCAGAATAAATAGCACCGTCATTGCAACATGTTTTTGGTTGCAACCTCCTTCAGTTTCGAAGTGGCTCGAATGCGTGCCATTCCGAGTCATTTACTGAATCAGGAAAAGAGCGCCGTCATCCCATCATGTTTTTGGATGGGATCTCCTCCAGTTTCGAACTGACTCGAATACGTGCCATTCAGAGTCATTTACTGAATCAGAAAAAGAGCACCGTCATTGCGGCGAAGGCCGCAACCTCCTTTCGGATAGAGCGTGCTTAAAAACAATCACCTTCGTCAAGCCAACCTAATTTAAACTTCATTCATTGAAAAGGACTTCAATCATGAAACAGCCTGCAATCTATATTCTTGCAAATGTTCATAAAACGGTTCTATATATCGGCGTTACAAGCAATTTAGTCCAGAGAATATACCAGCATAAAGAAAAACTTATTGGTGGTTTTAGCGCCAAATATAACTTAACTAAACTTGTTTATTTTGAATTCCATGACGATATGGAAAATGCAATCGTCAGAGAAAAAAGATTAAAGCAGTGGCATCGAAAATGGAAAAATAGATTAATAGGAGAGGTTAATCCTAATTGGAGAGATTTATACGCGGATCTTATTTGAGATATTTTATTTGTCACAGCATGCTGAGGGAGGTTGCGGCCTACGCCGCAATGACGGCGTATTTTTATGAATATATTTTATTCCGCTTTTCGCTCGAAGAAGACCTTAGCCTTTTCAATAGGTTAGTGTCAACAATCCGAATCCAACAGCCATTTAGTGGCATTTATCGCCTAATTGCTTTGAATATACTCAGAAGCTTTCATTTTGTGATAAGTCACATGCTGATAAGGAATTTCGATTGGATCTGGGTCAACAATCTCAATCTCAATTTGGTTTTGCATCGCTGCTCTAAGGGCCATTTGCGTGATATTGACGCTAAAAGATGTGCCCATAAATACCATTTTATCGGCCTCATACATACGTTGCTGTGCTTCACTTATTCGATATAAATCGGTGTAGTATTCATCAAATAACAATACGTAGGGTTTATATGAGGCGTATAACTGAGGCGTGTTGTCGATTTGAAAAATCTCAAAGAGTGATGCAACCAAGTTATCTTCGTTTACTTGATCCCAAGGCGTTTGGATGATATCGACTGGATCGCCTTGATCATGAAATAGGGTCATTTGATCAAGCCGACCATGTATAGCGATGTAGTCAAGATTGCCTGCTTTGCCGTCTAAGCCATCAATATTTTGGGTGATCAAGTTTTTATCTTTTAGCCAGTGGTGCACAGCATTAGGGCCATGGTGACGGTAGGTGGCAAACCGATGATAATACCAAGCCAGAAATTCATCCGGTTTGTTTTGGTACATACTCCGTGTGGCCATTTCCATTGGGGTGTAATTTTTTGAGCCGATAGTCCAAAAACCATCTTCACCACGAAATGTTGGAATGCCACTTTCACTGCTTACCCCAGCGCCGGTGATGTATAAGGTATTACTCATTATTATTCCTCTTAAAGTTTACAGCTTTATCACATTATCCTAGCAGTATTCACTCTTAAGGTCTGTGATAAGAAGAAGAAAGCAGGTAAAATCACCCCACAATTCATCTTAAAAACTATAGAAAAATGTTTGAATTAAAATATCACACCCCAATTGAGTGGGCACACGTTGCCCTTGACGATTTTGATGCCTTTTTACAAGACCATGCCGCTGCCGAGAAAAAGGCGTCGGGTATGGCGGTTTCCATGTTGTCTCATTATCAAGATCGCACTAAGTTAGTGAAAGCCATGACGGATTTAGCCATTGAAGAGCTTATTCATTTTAAACAGGTATTAAAACTGTTGACCAAGCGTGGTGTCTCTTTGGCAAATGACAGTAAAGATCTTTACATAAAAGATGTGCGTAAATTGTTCCGCCAAGGCACTGCCGAGTTCTTTTTAGACCGCTTATTGGTTGCCGGTGTTATTGAAGCCCGTGGTCATGAGCGCTTTGCTTTGATAGCCGAGGCTTTACCTGAAGGTAAAGAAAAAGACTTTTACGTGGCGATTGCCAAATCGGAAGAAAAGCATAAAAACTTGTTTGTCGAATTGGCCCTAGAGTACTTTGATGAGGCCGACGTTTATGCGCGCCTAGAAGAAATTCTAATTGAAGAAGGCCGTATATGTGAACGTTTGCCTTTTAGAGCCGCTCTGCATTAAACGACGTTTAAGGTAACTATCTAAGATGGAATTATCGAAAAGCGTGCAAAAATATTTAGCCTCCTTTGCAGAAGAAGAAGCACAATTATGCTTTACCTCATTAAAAGAGGCTTTGCCTGAACAACCGGTGTTCCATCATGTCCTAGTTGTACCGGCATATAAAGAAACGGTCGATTTTGTGCAACGCTTTAAGGAGCGAAACGCAGTTACTGAAGACGTTTTATTTATTACGGTAATTAACCAACCCGAACGCTGCACTAATTCAAGTGAGCAAAAATCATTATACCGTGACTGCAAACAATTAGGTGCGGTAGTATTTGAAGATGAACGCTTTTGTTTATTAGACTTTGATGAGAAGTCTATGCTGTTGTTGGTTAACCGTTTTGATTTTCCCATTGCAGATGAGAAGGGCGTTGGTCTGGCACGTAAAATCGGTGCCGATATTGCCATAAAGTTTATTGCCGAACAGTGGATCAAAGACCGCTGGGTTTATTCAAGTGATGCCGATGCGCATTTACCAAATAACTATTTTAAGTCGTTAAGACAGCTGCCACCAACAAGCATTGCCGCTTGTTTTGATTTTTATCACCGCAGTAGCGATCAACAGGTGCATTTAGCAAATCAGCAATACGAATCGGCATTGCGCTATTATGTTGCCGGTTTGCAGTTTGCCCAAAGCACGTATGCCTTTTTCACCATAGGCAGTACCTTAGCCTTTGATTATCAGGCTTATTGCATGGCCAGAGGATTCCCAACCCGCGCCGCCGGTGAAGACTTCTACTTATTAAATAAAGTCGCTAAACTCGGCGAGGTCGCTTTTATTGATGCTGTTCAAATTAAAATCGATGCTCGAACATCAGATAGGGTTCCGTTTGGAACGGGGCCAGCGGTCAATAAAATATTGTCTGATCAGCAAGAAAACCGCGAATATTATTACTATCACCCGCAAGTATTTGTTGAGCTGAAAGAGTGTATTAACCATTGTTTGCATGTTTTTGAGTTTAAAGACAACATTGAGGCGTGGTTATCGACTTTGTCTATTGAAAGCCAAATGGCACTGCAACAACTTGGCTTTATTGGCTTTGTGCAAAAACAACGTCATAATAAACAACAGCAGTTTGACAAGCAGTTACGCATTTGGTTTGATGCGTTTAAAACCTTAAAGTTTATCCATTATATTCGTGACAGCAAGTACCCGGATATACCGCTTAAAGATGCATTGGCATCTGCGCCATTTAACGTCGCTCATTTAACAGGAGAGTCCAATGATTTATAGCCAAAATCATTTTCGTGAAGTTTTAAAATTACTGGTGATCATTGCCGCTGAGCCTGAGTTACAACTTAAAGCCTATGGTATTGGTAATGCCGAGGAAGAAATGGCCATGGATCTTGATTTTCATTTTACCCAAAACCGTCAGGCTTTGATTGAGTCAAACGATATAGACGAGTCTCAGGCATTGGCAGTTGATAAAGTATTGCAGTTTTTCAAAGACCGTGAAGATGATTATGATAATCCGTTTTGGTTTGAGCTCGAATCTCATCCAGATTGGGTTAGCCTTCGAGCGCAGGCCATGAATGCCCTAGCTTTAATGAACAAGCAGCATTTAAAAGTCGAGATTAGCGTGAGCCAAAATACCAGTTGGTTTAGTAAAAACGTGACGACCGAGCAAATCGAAATTAACCTAATTGAATAAAGCTAATTGAATAGAGCTAATTGAATAAAGCTAATCCCAATAAAAATTAACGTAATTAAAACTAACGTAATTAAAACTAACGTAATTAAAACTTACTCAATCGCCGATTAACTGCTTCGTAAAGCGACAATCGGCGGCAGGTTGGCGGCATTCCTAGCCGGAAAATAACCCGCAAGTAAGCCAATAAATGCCGAAGCGAGCATAGCCGCCAAAAATACCCCAAAATTAATATCGATAGGTATATTGGGCGCAAACACCTTACTGGTTAGCAATACCAACACCACGAGTAAATACCCTAGAAAACCACTGAGCATCGCCAATAAAATGGCTTCAGATAAGAACAGTTGTTTAATTTGCAACTGTGAGCAACCTACCGCTCTTAACAGGCCAATTTCTGAGGTTCTTTCTGATACCGTAATTGTCATAATTGTAGCGATACCCACGGCTCCAACAATCAGTGATATTAACCCCAGGGCACTGCCAGCAATTCGAATGATGGTAAGGATTTTATCCAGACTCTTGAGCATGTCGTCTTGAGAGATAATGGTAAAGTCTTCCATTTTATGGCGGTTTATTAACGTGGTTTTTATATGCTTGGTCATTACGTTAACGTCTACTTTGCCTTGGTAGAACACATCAAGTTCCATTAAGCTATTACGATTAAATAGCCGCATGGCAATGGCAGTTGGAATATACACGGTATCATCCAAGTCAAAGCCCATAAACTGGCCCTTACTGGCCAACACGCCAATAACCACAAAACGCTGACTGCCAATGTGAACATACTGTCCAATAGCCGCTTTTGTACCAAATAATTCTTGTTTGAGTTTGGCACCAAGAACGGCAAAGCTGCGCGGTGTGGTTGAGGCATCTTCGGGTAAAAAGTTGCCATTCGCCAGGCTTAATTTCCAGGCACTGTCGGCATAAGAATTCACACCGATGATATCGGTAAAGCGACCACGGTTACTGTGTTTTACTTTGGCATTACCCGCTAAGACAGGCACAACATATTCAACGTTGGGAAGTTTCGCTAATTGCTCACCGTCTTCAATGGTTAGGGGTCTTACGGTTTTTAATAATCCGCCAATACCAAAGGTCTCACTGCGCCCCGGGGTAATGGCGATAATATTACTGCCAAATTGGGTAAATTGCTGTAATACGTACAATTTTAAGCTATCACCAATGGATGTCATTAACACCACGGCGGCCATGCCGGTGGCGAAACCGGCAATGGTTAAATACGCTTTAAGTTTCTGTGCGGCTAAAGCGCTTTTCACCCATTTGATGATATCGATAAAATGCATATTATTGCCCCCGTAAAGCTAACACTGGGTCTAGCTTAGCGGCGGATTTTGCCGGAAGCCAAGCAAATAATAATCCAATCAAGAAGGCAAGGGTGCTGCTGGCTAACGTCGCCCACATGGGGATGGCAATGGGAAACTGTGGCCACAATAATCCCACCACATGGATGAATGCGTAAGCAAAAGCTATGCCGATGAATACCCCAATCGTCACTAAAATGAGCGCTTCAGATAAAAATATCACTTGTACCTGATGCGCGGAGGCGCCAATGGCTTTTAAAATGCCAATTTCTTGTTTTCGTTTAGCGACAGAAATATAGGTGACATTCATGATCAAAAAGCCGGCGACAATCAAACTGATGGCGGCAATCGCAGCAATACTGGCTGTTACCATGGTAAGAATGTTATTTAACGAGCTCATTAATGAATTTTGACTGATAATGGTTACGTCATCTTCGCCATCATGGCGGCGCTTGATCAGCTCAATAATCTTTTGTTCGGTATATTGCTCGCTACCGGTCTTATTTAGTTGCAATAAAATACGAAACAAAGCCGGGGAGTTAAATAATGATTCCGCCGTTTTTAAAGGAATAATCACCATTTCACGCATATCTAAACCAAGTGATTCTCCGCGCTCTTCCAGTACGCCAATTACCCGAAATTTTTGCCCTGAAAATCGTACCCATTCGCCAACGGCTTGATTATTGCCAAACAGCTCTTTTTTTATGGTCGCACCAATAACACAAACCGCGGTGCTATTGTCTTTGGCTGAATACTTAAAGATGCGCCCCTGCGCAACATTCAGGTTGCGGACGCTAAAAATATCGGTACTGCTGCCAAGGGTAATGACTTCGCGGCTTTTGCCCTGATAACTGATCAACGAATTACCTGCAATGATCGGGGCAACTTTTTCAATACTCGATATCTGTTCAAGGGCAATGGCATCATTGATGGTTAAATCTCTGGCCGAGGTACCGTAGATGGGAATGCTGCCGCCTGTGGTTTCTTTTTTGCCGGGTAAAATGATCATCATTTCATTGCCAAGGTTCGAGAACTCTTGCTTAATAAACAGCCGTGCACCTTCGCCAAAGCTGGTTAGAATCAAAACCGAAGTCACGCCAATTGAGATGGCAATCAGTAATAGTAAGGTACGCAGCTTATAGCGGCTTAACGATTGCCAACCAAATGTCCAGGTGTCCTGGCTACGCATTGGTCTCTCCAGTGGTAGCCTGGTTATTCGGCAAGTCTTTTATGATTTTGCCGTCGATCATTTTTAAATGTCTATGCGCTCGTTTCCCTAAGTTTTTATCATGGGTGACAACAATTAAAGTGATCCCTTGCGTGTTTAGCTCTTCAAGTAAGTCGATGACTTCTAAGCCTGATTTTTGATCCAGATTACCTGTAGGCTCATCGGCAAGAAGGATTTGTGGTTGCATTATCATCGCTCTAGCAATTGCGACCCGCTGCATTTGCCCACCTGATAATTGTTTAGGGAGATGATCGGCACGTGATGCGATGCCAAGGCGAGTAAATAATTGCATGGCTTTTTCGCGTCGGCTTTGCGCGGAAACGCCACTTAACATTAAGGGTAATTCAACGTTCTCAATCGCCGTTAAGCGGTCAATTAAATGAAAGTTCTGAAAGATAAAACCAATATGTTGGCGTCTTAGCTCGGCCCTTAACTCTTCATCTAGCTTGGTGGTTTGCTGGTTACTCAGTTGATAACTGCCGTCATCCGGTCTATCTAATAGGCCAATCATATTCAACAGGGTAGACTTTCCCGAACCCGATGGCCCCATAATGGAAATGTATTCACCTTGTGCAATGGCCAAATCGATTTGCGATAACACTTGCAGCGGCTGCTCACCCACCAGATAGCTTTTATTGAGTTGCTTAATATCGATAAGGTTTTGCATTGTTTGCTTTATCTTCCTTTCACTATCAAGGGGGGACTGGCCGGCCTTATTGTGTCGAGCTCACTTCGACGCGAACACCTTCTTTAACGCCAAGGGCGCCGATAGAACTAATGACTCTATCGGATTGACTTAATCCTGACGATATTTCACTTACTTGCCAATTAGATAGGCCAATTTGAATGGCTTTTTGTTCAATAATATTGTCGGTATTTAATACATAAACATAGCCGTTATTAATGATGAGCTCGGTTGGCAGCGTTAATACATCGTTTTTTTGGGCAATAATAATTTCCACATCGGCGCTATATCCAGCCAAAAAATGCGGTGAATGATGCTCGTTAATATCCACTTCTACGGTTACCGTACGAGCCTGCTTTTCATAATCTTGGACATAGGGGCTTATTCTGCGCAGCGTACCCGGGAATACCTCTTTAGAAAAGGCATCAAGGCGAATGTTTACCGGTAAATTTACCGATAGGCGCGCGGCATCTACTTCATCAATCGGGGCACTAATGTAATGGCAATCTTGAGTCAGTAAATCAATTGCTGGCGGCGTTGCAACCCCTGGGGGGGATGGTGTTGTATATTCGCCGACTTCACCGGTTATTTCTGCCACTATGCCAGAGAAGGGGGCATAGAGTTGGGTTTGTTCTAAATGCGCTTTGGCGGTTTGTACCTGAGCCAGTTTTGCGTCGGATTCTGCTTGCATTGCTGCGCAATTGGCACTTGCTGCTCTAGCATTTGCCACGGCCTTATCTAACTCTTCTTGCGATGTTAGGTTTTGTTTTAGCATATGGCTTTTGCGCGTGGCTTCAATATTTAAATTGTCGGCAATAATGCAACTGCGCTGATGGTGCTTTTTACTCGCATGGTAAATCGCCTGAGCCTGTTCAAGGTTGGCCGCCCGATCTTTATGCCATAACGAAAGCAACAATTGCTGTGCTTCTACTTGTTCGCCTTCTTTTACATGGATTTGGGCAATTTGTCCGCCAATTGGCAAGGATAATTTAGCGCGTTTACAGGCGGTGATGGTTCCTGCTCGGGTATTGGTAACTTTTTCCGCAACATTGCCCATGGTTGGGTTAATGACATCGACGATGATTTTTTCAGGGCGGGAAAACCAAAAAACGACTACCGCTAACACAATGAGCAGCAAGGCAAACTTAATATAGGTGTGACCAGCGTTATTTTTAATAGAGGAAAACACAAACATGCCTTTTGTTTAAATTTTGTCCTACTTATCAGTATAGAACTTGTTCTGAAAATGTTTAATCGTTTTAACGCGTTACAGGATAGCTAAAGGCATAAACGGATGTTTTATTGTGCTAAGTCAAAGTGTCATAATTGATCATAATCGGTCATTGCCTTGTCACTTTACTGAGGAGGTTAGCGGGTACACTTTGAACAGAGTCTATAGACGTTTGAGGGCCATATGAGAAATCAAGTAAAGAGAGTAAACCGAGCTTCTTGGTTGGATTTACAAACCATGTATAAAGAGCTGAGTGATCAACATGTATGCCATGATATTGCGATGGGCAGTGTAAATGCCAGACGAGAGTTTTCTAGGCGCATAAAACAAGCGGAAATTGAAGGTGATTACTTATTCGCCAACTATTTATACAAAATGCTTGTTGAACAATGCTTTTTTAAAAAAGCATTTATAAAAACCAAAGTAAAAAAGTAAAAAAGTAAAAAAGTAAAAAAGTAAAAAAGTAAAAAAACATAAAATATAGAGCGACTTGCCGCCAGAAACGCATCTAAAATAAATACACCGTCATCTCATATATGGGATAATGACGGTGCATTCATTCTGTTAATGTGCGTTTCCTTATGCTTGATATTTTCTAGGCAAACGACATTTCAGGTACAACATCTGGTACCACTAATTCACCCTCGGTAAGTTCGATAATTTGCTCAACGCTTACACCCGGTGCGCGCTCAAGTAAGTGAAACTTCCCGGCTTTAATTTCAATAAAGGCAAGGTCGGTTAATACCTTTTTAATGCAACCTTTACCCGTTAAAGGTAAGGTACATTGGCTTAAAAGCTTTGACACGCCATGTTTGGAGGCATGGGTCATGGTCACAATAATGTTATCGGCACCAGCCACCAAGTCCATTGCTCCTCCCATGCCTTTAATGAGTTTTCCTGGGATCATATACGAGGCAATGTTGCCCTGCACATCTACTTCAAAAGCACCCAATACGGTTAAGTCCACATGACCACCGCGGATCATGGCAAACGATTCTGCGCTATCAAATAATGAAGCACCCTTGCTCATGGTCACGGTTTGCTTACCCGCATTGATCAAATCGGCATCTATCTCTTCTTCAGTAGGAAAAGCCCCCATACCTAATAAACCATTTTCAGATTGAAGCATAACTTCAATGCCTTCAGGGACATAGTTGGCGACTAGGGTAGGAATACCAATGCCTAAATTTACGTAATACCCATCTTTTAATTCTTGCGCAACGCGTTGTGCTAGTTGTTCTCTTGTTAAAGCCATGTTCTTCCCTTATTTTTGACGAACGGTGCGTTGTTCAATACGTTTTTCAAAGTTGCCTTTAATCACGCGGTTTACATAAATGCCTGGGGTGTGGATTTCATTGGGATCCAACTCGCCTGGTTCAACTATTTCTTCAACCTCGGCAACGGTGATTTTACCTGCGGTAGCCGCCATGGGATTGAAATTTCTGGCGGTATGGCGATAAACCAAGTTGCCATAGCGGTCAGCCTTCCAAGCTTTAACAATGGCAAACTCGCCAGTGATCGCTTCTTCTAAAATGTAGTTTTTACCGTTAAACTGACGTTCTTCTTTACCTTCAGCTACCGGAGTGCCATATCCTGTAGCGGTGAAAAATGCAGGAATACCTGCACCACCGGCACGCATTTTTTCAGCAAGTGTACCTTGTGGGGTTAGTTCAACATCGAGTTCACCCGACATCATTTGTCGTTCAAATTCGGCATTTTCACCAACGTAAGAGGCAATGATCTTTTTGATTTGACGATCGGGCAGTAATAACCCCAAGCCAAAATCATCCACACCACAGTTATTAGAAACAACCGTTAGTCCTTTGGTTTGCATTTTCTTTATCTGGGCAATTAACCCTTCAGGAATACCACACAAACCAAAGCCCCCTGCAAGAACCGTCATGTTATCGGTCAACCCTGCCATTGCTTGCTCATAGGTTGTTACAACTTTATCAAAACCCGCCATTTGCTCTCCAAATTATTGTATTTCGTCGTTTTATTCTTATCTTTATGTTTAGAATTTATCCTAAATTTTGTGCTCGACGACGTATATATAGTGTTTACACTCTAACAAATTATTAACCTAACTCAATGCTTTTGCGCATTTAGCATTATGCTAAGTGGAAAAATATCTGAACACTGCCTTAAATATTGCCCATTCTGCATTGGCTGCCAATATTCGGCTTGGATTTAGCAAGTCCGAAGAGCCCTTGCTGTCAATGATAATTTACGCCAAGGGTAGGGGATAACTGCCCTGTATTACCTAGTCTTTTGTTTACGAACTGTGTATCTTAATGGCATATAAAAATAATTTAAAAACAAATGAAAATAATAAGGATTTAAGGGGAGCTGTATGAACCTGTCTTTAACTGAAGAACAACAAATGATAGAAGATATGGCAAAGAAATTTGCGGAATCTGAATTAGCTCCGGTGGCGGCAAAACTCGATGCCGAAGGTGACATGGAAACCTTCAAACACAACATTTCTCAATTGGCCGAACTTGGCTTTATGGGTTTAAACATTAAAGCTGAATATGGTGGTGTAGAAGCCGGTACGGTTGCATTTTCATTGGCGTTAACTCAAATCGCTAAAGCATGTGCCTCAACAGCAGTAACCACCTCGGTAACTAATATGGTTGCCGAAGTTATTCAAGCGGTAGGTAATGAAGAACAGAAGCAAAAATATTTACCCAAACTGTGTAGTGGTGAGTATTTAGCTGGCGGTTTTTGTTTAACCGAGGCAAGCGCAGGCTCCGATCCGGCGGGCATGAAAACCACAGCGGTTAAAGATGGTGATGAATACATATTAAATGGCAGCAAAATTTATATTACCAGTGCCGAGTTTGCTGGTGTTTTTGTGGTGTGGGCCGTAACAGATCCTGACGCTAAAAAAGGTAAAGGCATTTCTTGTTTCCTTGTTGAAGGAGGCACAGAAGGTATGACCATAGGTAAAGCAGAAGAAAAAATGGGGCAGAAATCCTCGCCGACCAATGAAGTTCATTTTGAAAACTGTCGAGTACCTGCTTCGGCGCTAATGGGCATTGAGAATAAAGGGTTTGCAATAGCCGTTGGTGAACTTGCAGGCGGGCGAATTGGCGTAGGTTCATTAGCATTAGGCATTGGTTTAGCCGCTATCGAATATGCGACCGATTATATTAAAGAGCGTAAGCAATTTGGTCAGTCACTGAGTAACTTTCAAGGCTTGCAGTGGAAAATCGCCGACCGAGCCACTGAATTGGAAGCCGCGCGCTTGTTATTGATGAATGCGGCGTGTTTAAAAGAGCAAGGTAAGGATTTTGCTACGTCGGCTTCGATGGCAAAACTTTACGCTTCTGAAAAAGCCAATGTAGCTTGTTACGATGCGTTGCAAATGTTAGGTGGTGCCGGATATATTAAAGAATACCCACTTGAACGTTTGGCTCGCGATGTGCGTATAACCACTATTTATGAAGGTACATCTGAAATACAAAAAGTAATAATTGCACGCAATATTTTAGCTTAATTTATGATACGCTTCTTGTTATCCTATTTATTAAAAATAGGGTAACAGGTTGATTATTTGTATTCTTTTAAGAAAATATTAACTTAGTTATCCAACTGTTTACCCCTCATAGCAGGTCAGGTTAAATCCATTTATGTCGTCATTTATTCAGAATTCTTCGTCAAAACTCAAAGTGCTTTTTCCAGGTTTTGCGCTAAGTGTCGCGATTGCCATTTTAGCGTCTACTTTAGCGGCCAGTTATGACTCTCCCGTGATGTTATTTGCGGTGCTTACTGGTTTGGTATGCCACTTTTTTTATAAAATGCCCAAGTTTAAACCGGGGGTCGATTCCTCTTCACGTGCATTGATGCGTTTTGCGGTGGCGCTGCTTGGTGTTCGTATTGCCTTTGACGATATTGTTTCCCTTGGGGTTGTCCCACCGTTAATGATTTTAGCGTCGATGGTGATCATTATTTTATTCGGTTTAAGTTTTGCTAAATTATTAAAATTACCCAGAGTATTTGGTGTATTGTCTTCGGGCTCGGTTGCCGTTTGTGGTGTTTCGGCGGCCGCTGCTATTGCGACGGTATTACCTAAAAATGAATATCAAGAAAAATACTTTGCCTTAACGGTTATCGGCGTGACTACGTTTGGTACCTTCGCGATGATTTTTTATCCTTTGCTGGTTTCTTACCTTGGCTTACCAGATGACCTAGCCGGTATTTTTATTGGTGGCTCAATACATGATGTGGCCCAAGTGGTTGGTGCAGGTTATTCGATTTCTCAAGAAGCAGGTGATATTGCCACCTACATAAAGCTGCTTAGGGTGGCCATGTTACTGCCAATCGTTATGTTCATCTACTTTATGTTTAAGCCAAAGGATGTAAAAATTTCAGGTGGCGTATCAAGCTTTATTCCGACCTTTTTAATTGGCTTTTTTATTCTCGCGCTATTAAATAATTTTGGTTTAATACCGGCAGAGATTGTTGCCATTATTCGCAAATTAAGCAGTTACTTTTTAGTCATTTCATTATCGGCAATTGGGGTAAAAACGTCTCTAAGACAAATTGCATCGGTAGGATGGAAACCGGTTGTCTTAATAATGAGTGAATCCTTCTTGTTTGCGTTACTTATTTTGCTTGGCATCTATACTTTGCTGTAACATACTGTTAAATAACACGGATAAAAGCCTGACTATGTCAGGCTTTTTAATATGCTCAACAATTGATTGGGCAAAACTAGACATAAAATTAACAACAAAATAAATAAGAAAGAAAACCATTATGACAATCGATATTATTCAGGCAGATTACAACAACTTGGATCACTGCGCCGACTTGCTGTTTTTGCTCGACGCTTACGCAATGGACCCTATGGGCGGTGGTGAGCCGCTGGGTGAATACAGCCGTAAAAATTTATGCAAAATTCTTCGCACCCGAACCGATGTGTTAACGTTACTGTGTTATGTAGACGGCAAGCCTGCCGGAATTTGTAATTGCGTCGAAGGCTTTTCAACCTTCAAGGCCAAACCACTGTTAAACATTCATGATATGGGCGTTGTTAAAGAGTTTAGAGGCTTAGGAATTAGCCATAAGTTATTGCAACGCAGTGAAGAAATCGCAAAACAAAGAAGTTGCTGCAAATTGACGTTGGAAGTTCTTGACGGTAATGACGTTGCCAAACAAAGTTACCTTAAATATGGCTTTAGTTGCTACGAACTCGATCCAGAGATGGGTGGGGCAATGTTTTGGGAAAAGCCGCTTTAAAGCAGTAAAACGTAATGGAAACCAATAACACGCTAAGTATTTGGACTGGTCAAAAGTTACATTTTACGGGCTTATGCTTTTTGCTGCTACTTACTTTTCTGTTTTGGCAGCATCTAGAAAGCCCATCAACTATGGCCTTTTGGCTCGCCGTATGTATTCCTATAGTTCATCAGCTCTACGTTTGGCTATGTTGGCGACTTGAACTCAATAATTCGCTTATTAGTCGAACCATTGGCTTTCCGGTATATTTAGTATTGTTCTTTGTTTTGTTTTCAGGGCGTTTTATTTCTTTGTTCTATTTGGCTTGGCAGGATCAACATAGTTTACCGCTTTCTTTAAGCGTTCAGGTTCTAGCGTCACTTCTTTGTGTTCTCCCTGGCGGCTATACCATGTATAGTGTGCATCGCTATTTTGGCATGGTTCGCGCATCTGGTGCGGATCATTTTGATCCGAAATACCGGGCAATGCCTTTTGTTAAACAAGGCATGTTTCGCTTTACCAACAATGCGATGTATTTATATGCTTTCCTATTGTTTTGGGCCGTGGCGATTGGTTTTTCATCTTCTGCGGCGCTGCTTGTTGCAGCCTTTAGTCACGCTTATATTTGGCTGCATTATTTCTGTACGGAAAAACCGGATATAAAATACATCTATGGCGCGAAAACAAAGTAGTAAAATAATGTTTTTGGCGTAAAATCTTAACCAACATAACCATAAATAAATTACTCCTTTTAATATGGCAAGAATTAAGAAAATAGAGAAAGACAATGGTTTTTTCGGTATTGGTATTTTAAATAATACCGATGCGGTGAATATTGGCACCCTTTGGCGTTCAGCCTATATTATGGGCGCGAGTTTTATTTTTACCATTGATAAAAAATATCAGCAAACTGGCACTGATGTGACATCGGCCTGGTCGAAAATTCCTTTATATCACTATAAAACCTTTGAAGAGTTTAAAGAGCACTTACCCTATTCGACCAAGCTTATTGGTGTTGAATTGGATGAAAGGGCGCACGACATCGTAGATTATCAGCATGTCGATAGGGCGGTTTATGTATTAGGTAATGAAAGAAGTGGTTTGCCCAAGCGTATTGTGGATGAATGCCATGACCTAATAAAACTGCCTGGCGAGTTTTCATTAAACGTGTCGGTAGCTGGCAGTATTGTGATGTATGATCGTATTAGTAAGCTAAAGTAAACCAAATCGATTTTGAGCGCCTTATAAAAGGCGCTTTTCGTATCGATTAAAATGAAATGGATTTGCGACCCGTGCGAGAATTGGTTTTTGGGGCTGAGTTCTCTTTGTTTGCTTTAGCGGTTTTTTTGCTTTTTTGACTTGTTTTATTTTTTGAAGCCGGTTTTGATTTTTGAGAAGGCTTGCTTTTTGCTGGCTTTTTATCGTTGCCTTGCTCGAATTGTTCATTTGTCGCATGGCTGCTTAGCTCTGCTTTAGAATACTCCAACGTTTCCTGCACTTCGCCAATTGTCTCTAATTGTGTTTCAGCCAAAATAGGCATAATAGCTTCGCCATTAAATTGCACAATGTCTTCAGCATATACTTTTTTGCGTTTTTGATATTCAACTTCGCCATTAAGGTATACATAACCGTCGGCGATAACTAATTTAGCTTCACCACCGCCACCAACGAGGTTGGCAATTTTTAATAACTTATATAGCTCGATTGGCTCGGCATTAATTTCGATGGCTAAAACTTCAATTTCCAAAATATGACCTTACATAGTTGCACAGCACTTAACGTTAAAGTGCTTGTTGATAGTCGATAGTTTATCATGAAATCGATATTCTTTAATGAATAAGCCTAAATCGTGTCAAAGATTCTTAAACAACTTGAATACTATCTGCCGTAAAGGTTAGAAAAGTCGTCTGAAAGCCCCTGCTAATCGGTCAATTTTGTTGGTTTAATTTACGCAAATGTTAAAAATATTAGTGGCTTTGCTCGTTACTCAAACGGTTTGTATTAAAAAACAGCACTTGAACCAATAATTGTAAATTATTTTGAAGTTTGTATTGACAGTTTTTAAGTGTTCCCTATAATACGCATCCACAGAGACGGACGGTTAGCTCAGTTGGGAGAGCATCGCCCTTACAAGGCGAGGGTCACTGGTTCGAGCCCAGTACCGTCCACCATCTTTGATGAACTCTGTATATTCCTGTTAAGTGGGCGGTTAGCTCAGTTGGGAGAGCATCGCCCTTACAAGGCGAGGGTCACTGGTTCGAGCCCAGTACCGCCCACCACTTAACATGAATACCATTATACTCTTTGGGCGGTTAGCTCAGTTGGGAGAGCATCGCCCTTACAAGGCGAGGGTCACTGGTTCGAGCCCAGTACCGCCCACCATTTTCCTCAAAGAAAATGTCCAAAGAGTATAATATTTTGAATTGGGCGGTTAGCTCAGTTGGGAGAGCATCGCCCTTACAAGGCGAGGGTCACTGGTTCGAGCCCAGTACCGCCCACCACTTCCTTTAAGTGGCTTCAATTCAAAATTATCCCTGGACGGTTAGCTCAGTTAGGAGAGCATCGCCCTCTTATTACAAGAGCGCGAGGGTCACTGGTTTTACAATCGGTATCGTCAACCACTTGTTGAGGTGGCTAAACATCAAATTATCCCTGGACGGTTAGCTCAGTTGGGAGAGCATCGCCCTCTTATTACAAGAGCGCGAGGGTCACTGGTTTTACAATCGGTATCGTCAACCACTTGTTGAGG
>CANMZP010000034.1 GCA_947502355.1 uncultured Thalassotalea sp.
GACTTCGACAGAAATACTTGAAACAGAGGTTATTAAGACTGAGGAAAAAGCCTCAGACTTAGAAACTGAAATTGCAGCAACAGATATTTCAGCAGAAGTTGCTGAAATAATTGACCATAAGAAAGTTCAAGAACTGCTTGCAGAAAAAGAAGCTGAGCCTGAAGAGTTGAGGACTTCGACAGAAATACTTGAAACAGAGATTATTAAGACAGAAGAAAAAGCCTCAAACTTAGACATTAATATTGCAGAAACAGGTGCCTCATTAGATATTGTTGAAGTGTTTGATCCTAAAAAGATTCGAGAATTACTTAAAAAGGAAGAGGCTCAAAGCGATAGTTTAACAGCATCAAATGATGAAACTGAAAAAATAGTGGTGGTGACTGCGGCTGCAAGGGCTAAGGTTGATACTTCTACTGAGCCTGTTGTTGAAGGGAAAAATTCATCGGTATCAGAAAATATTCAACTTGCACCAATTAATATCGACAATTTGATTGAAGAGCCGACTGAAATTAATCATGAAGATGCAAATAGTGTTGAGTACAATAATACCTCTGAGACTTATTCTGCTAAACCGACAGCCCCTTTAGAGCCTATTAATAATGTGCAAACAGATGTTGAGCCGTTTGGGTTCTCTGAAGCTGTACTTTCTGAAAGAGTTAAAAAGCCTGTGCAAGAGAACGTTTCTCAGGAAAATTAATTATAGAGGCTATTTGTGTGTTTTCTGAGCGAGAACAATACGAATTCTTTTAATTTACCGATAATCTTTGATAATTAGAAAATTTATTTGATTAATAGATAGGATATGACAGAGCAGATAATAGAAAAAAATGAATTTGGTTATGTGAATAAAGTTTTCCTTCCTGATATAGCTGAGCAAATTGTTATTCAGCATGATAACTGCGTTGCAAAAATATCTTTGTATGGTGGCCATATATTGTCTTGGCAGCCTGAAGGCCAAACTGAAGTGCTGTGGATAAGTGAAACATCTAACCTTAATGGAAGTCGCCCAATACGCGGTGGTATCCCAATTTGTTGGCCATGGTTTGGTGGTCTACAGGGGGAAGTCAACCATGGCTTTGCAAGACGAAATTGTTGGCAACTCGAAGCTGTTAATATAGAAGAAAAGGGGGTTGAGATCGTTTTGTCTCTTTCTGCTCAATCATTGTCAGCAGTGTGGCCTTTTTCTTATCGTGTAACGCAAAATATTTATTTCTCAACGACCTTATGCCAGCAATTGACGGTTGAAAATGTTGGCAATGAAGCCCTAACCTTTAGCGATGCATTACATACTTACTTTTCAGTTAGTCACCCTAGAAATGTGTCCGTTCCAGCGCTCAATTTGGCTGTTTTTGATGATAAAATCACCGGTGAATTAAAGCAGCCTGCTGAGCAGGTATTAGATTGTATTGGTCCAGTTGATCGAATTTATTATAACAATGAATCGGCAACTTTATTTGATAAAGGCTTAAATCGTTCTATAACGATTAATAAAACATGCTCCAAACAATGGGTTTTATGGAATCCTGGCAAAGAAATCGCTGATTCCATGGCCGATGTTCATGATGGAGGAGAGTTGGAGTTTATCTGTTTAGAAGCTGCGAATACTGCTCTTGTTAGTGTTGTGCCGAATTCATCAGTTACTATTGGTCAGGAAATTTCAGTGACTAATTTAAACTAGAACTCTTTTTAGCCGACTCGCAGATGTTTATTAATAAGCATCTGCGTAAATGGGATCTTGAGATAAAAGCCTCTTGGTAAGGTCATAAACGGCTTTCCCGTTGCATCAAAAGCCTGGGTTTTTACTTTTGAATTTGCCGCCTTAGGTCTTAACTGAAGTACTTGCCCATATTTTGCGTTGATCTCCTCAACGCGACCCAAAGCAATCATGTCAGTAAGCTCCTGCCAATCTTCTTTTAATAATGCTTCTTCTTCGACTGATGGCTCCCATAAAAAAGGTGTGCATATTATTCTGTCGGCTACGGCCATTTCGCGTTCTGAAATAACGGGTACCCATAGAACTTTTGCCAGTTTATTCTTTAAGTGTGATGATCCCCACGTAACACCGGTAATGCCTGTTAGCGGGGCTACGCATACAAAAGTGGTTTCTAAAGGCTTGCCATAACGATTAATGGGGATTGTTTTTAATTCAATTCCAAGGTCTGGAAAATCGGGAATAGGCTGTGAACCAGCGCTCGCTCCTAAAGTCTTTTCCAGCAAGAGACCAATCCAACCTTTTTCTCTATTTAAGTTTTCTGGCACTTTAATGTTCTGCTGGGCAGCCAACTTACCTAAGCTAAACCCCGCTAGGCTTTGTGCATGGGTCAGTAGTTGCTGTTCAGTTTTAGGTGAGGATATAGGCACTTCGATTGCTAGCGTTGAGTAAATTGAAATACCATTATGCTTAAAAAGTAAATTAATGAAAATAATTTTACAGTTTATTTGCTCGTAGCCACAGTTTATGGAACAATCATTTTATATAGAAAAATTGAACGGAGTTCATGTGATTGATGCCGAAGGCTTTAGAGCCAACGTCGGCATAGTGATTACAAACGGAAAAGGCCAGGTTTTCTGGGCGAAACGTTTAGGGCAACATTCGTGGCAATACCCGCAAGGCGGCGTTGACGACGGTGAGTCCGCAGAGCAAACCATGTACCGTGAATTGTACGAGGAGGTTGGTCTTAAGCAACATCAAGTTGAAATCATTGCAACGACTAAGCATTGGCTGAGGTATCGATTGCCTAAGCGACTGATTCGTCATGATAGTAAACCTGTGTGTATTGGGCAGAAACAAAAGTGGTTTTTGTTAAAGCTGATATGTGCTGAAGATGAAGTGGATCTGTTACATTCAGGTCACCCTGAATTTGATGATTGGCGTTGGGTAAGTTATTGGTACCCTGTAAGACAAGTGGTTTCCTTTAAGCGTGATGTTTACCGCAGGGTTATGAAAGAATTTGCTCATATTGCATTACCTGCTCATTCTACTGAGGGTAATTCAAAACGAGATAATCGTAACCGTCGCAATCATCGTCGAGAAGCAAAACGAAGAAATGGTTAGTAATCATTATGTATTTTAAAAGCACTGCATTTTTGTGGTGCTTTTTTGTTTATATAAGTTAATAACAGAGAACGTATTCTACAGTTGCGTATTTCGGTCGAACCGATCAGTTAATTCGGTTTGAATCGTTCACTTTTTTCACACCCTTTTTCATACCTAATATTTATATCTAGTGATCGGATAGAGTCAAATTGTTTTTTTTGCGCCTCTCCATCAAGATAAATTTAATGTCTATTGTTTACTAACCTATCGAGTAGTGCATCGGCGATTAACGGGTTCCTAATAAGCTGATGCCATTTTGCTATTGGCACTTGGGTAGCAATGATCGCGCTATTGACTTGATATCTATCTTCAATCACTTGCAGCAATTCACTGGCCTGTTGTGCACTCATTTTTTCTAGGCCCCAATTGTAATCCTCGCCTAAGATCCATAAATCGACTTTATTTAGTTAATTCATGATTCGTATGTAACTGCCATCAACACGCCCAGCGATTAATTCATCAAGTAATCGGCTTAAACGATAATACTTTACACGGTACTGTTGCCCGCATCCTTGCTCCCCAAGCGCACAGGCCAGATAGGTTTTACCACAGCCTTTTTTACCCGTTATGAGTATGTTTTGTTTCCGCTGGAGAGTTACCGGCAATGAGTGGGACCAGAACTCTTTTAACTAAGCAGCGCTCAACACCATAGTTTAACATTTCTGGCGGGCATCAAGCCTAAGTTTAGCTTGCTTTCTTAAACCATTCACTCGTGCATTTGAAAGCTCAATTAATTCATGTTCAAGTAGCAGCGTTAGCCTCTCATCGAATCCTAATTCATTAAAGGTGATAGGCTGTTGTTCAAGTGCATTTGCAAATGGATTCAATCGCAAACTCCGTAGCTGCTCTATGACAATATCACTCATATTCTTCTCCTTAGTTGTAGTCATTTTAGCCTGGATATTTGGGTGCTTTATCGGTTCTTATGGCTCGTTGGTTTGAGTCTTTGAGTAAATGTTTTAGCTCATGATTTAAGCTGCTAATGTATGGAATACTTGATGCGCGAATGCGCATTAATATCCATCGTTCAACGATTAGCATCGTATTTTCAGCTTTAGTTTTTTAAAAGGTCTGGCGGGTATCACAGCGGTATTGTAGTGGCGAGCTAGCTTCAAGTAATTTTCGTTTAGGCCGAAGCATGCAAAAGTTTAATGTAATAAAATATACCAAATCAAAATATTGAATTATAAGGATAAAATTGATGTTTTTTGAGTTTGTTCTATAGTGAAGTGACTAGGGAATGGATAAGAAAGATATACACGTTGCAAAATATTAATAATAATTTTCAATTGACTAAAAGTAGCTTTTTAAGCTTGTTCCTAGTTGTTCTTTGCTTTTTAACACCATTAATGGATCATGTCGCACCACTTTTTACCGCTAGAATCATCGCGGCAGTTCAACTTCTATTCATATTTTTTTATATGTTCGCGTATCGAGAAATTGTTGCCTTTAAACAGTTTCAAACGCTACGAAATGTTTGGTATGTGTTCCTTCTTTGGCTGGTTTTTTTTATGTTCTCCTACTTCCATGTTTTGGTTAATGGTTTACAAAATCAGCATGCTTTTATGGCTACACAACGATATTTATTTGTTATTATTCACTTGATTTTTTTGTTCGTTATTGTCAGCTTTTTCCAAAAAGTAAAGTGTGAATTAACAAGGTATTTATCTGCCATTCCGATTTCTATTTTGGTTATAGTGGCAACTTTTATTGCTGTTATCGCTAATAGTCCAAATATACAGGAACTCGATTTTATATCACGGCCTCCATTTGGAACAAATATAAGATACATAGGTTATACATGCACTGTCGGGGCATTAATTTCTTGCTATTGGTTACTCAAAAGTAAGGTTAATTCATTACATTTTGCAATTATTCTGATGATTGGCTTTATAAATGTAACCTTTTTATTTTGGCTCGGTGGTCGGACCGCAATAGGGGCGGTTGTTGTAAGTTTGGTAATTTATGTTGCCTTTACATTTCAGTCGTTACAAAAGAAAAGAATAATGCTTCTTTTATTGATTTTGGTGATTGCTCTTTTATCAGCTGAATTACTCAGTGTTTTTTCTTGGAATGGCCTGAGCAGAGTGAGTGATAAATTTGCTTTTGTGGGCAACGACATCAATTCATTAGATCAATTTTCATCTGGAAGAATTGCTATTTGGCAGCTTGCTCTAAATGCATTCATAGAGTCACCGTGGTTAGGTCTAGGACCTGAAGGTTATTACTTTATTCCTGATCGTACATTTGGTTTGCATCCACACAACATTATTATTCAGTTCCTAGTTGAGTGGGGAATTATATCGACTTTAGCGTTTTTATCTCTGATGATTTATATTGCCTTCTTAGCGACTAAGTTCATATGGCAAAATAGGAGGGATTTATCTGATTCTTTCAGCGTTAGTTTTCTAACTGTTCTTGGGTTAACCGTCCATAGCTTAACTGATGGAACTTACTATCACGCACAACCTCTATTTTATTTGAACATCGGTTATTCATGCCTTATTTGTTCCATGCAAAAAAATAAAGATAAGGCCCCTTAAAGTACGTTCGTATTTTTTATCGCAATGTAATAATATATATATCAAATCAAAAGCTTGAATTAGGACTTTCTATGCTCACCACCTTGCGCCGGATTGTATTGGCATTTAATCAGGAAACAGAATTGGTCAATGCGTTGCAGCATTTGGTTGTGCAGGTTAAAGATGCGATGACCACAGAGTGTTGTTCGGTGCATTTGGCTGATCATGAGAGTGAGCATTTCCTTTTAATTGCCTCAGACGGTTTGGCTAAAGAATCTCTAGGGCGGGTGACCGTAGGTTTTAAAGAAGGGTTAGTTGGCTTAGTTGGGCAACGAGAAGAGCCTTTAAACATTGCCAATGCCCATCAGCATCCCCGATTTAAACATTCACCTGAAGTAAAAGAAGATGAGTTTCACGCGTTTTTAGGAACGCCTATTATTCATCAACGTAAGGTTTTAGGGATTATTTCGGTTCAACAGAAAAAAGCTCGACAGTTTAATGAAAATGAAGAAGCTTTTCTTGTCACCTTAGCGGCACAACTTGCTACCGCAATTGCTAATGCTGAATCTCGAGATGCCATAAACCACCCGAATGATTTATTGCATAAAACGCATATCCAGGGTATTCCCGGCTCAATGGGACTGGCACACGGTCAGTTTTTCGTTAGTTACCCCAGTGCTCAATTAGCTGATATAAACCTTACTAAAGACTCTGACTCAACTTTGCAATCAGAATTGCTTGCCAATGCGGTAAGTAAGAGTATTGCGGATTTTGTGCGCATGAGTAATCAGATGCAGGGCGCTATTTCTGATGAGGCGCTTGATATATTTGAAATGTACCGGCAGATGTTGGACAACAAAAGCCTCCAAGATGAAATTGGTCAAAAAATAAATGATGGCTGGAATGCACAGAGTGCATTAAAGCTGGTGGTTGATGACTACGCCATGCAGTTCGATGCACTAGACGATCCCTATATGCGAGAGCGAGCTACTGATGTACGGGATCTTGGTAACAAGGTGCTTTCTTATTTACAAGAATCCAGTTATGAGAATCAGCATTACCCAGACGATATGATTTTAATCGCACATGAAGTGACGGCCACTATGTTGGCAGAATTTCAGTCGAAGGGATTAAAAGCCATTGTTTCATTAACCGGCTCGACCAACTCACACGCGGTAATATTAGCAAGAGCATTGGGTATCCCAACCATTATGGGCATAGGTAATGTGCCATTATCGAGTTTTTTGAATAAAGAAGCATTGATTGATGGATATTCGGGTGAAATTTTCATCTCGCCGGATGCGGCCAAAATCCAAGAGTTTCAGCATTTAATTGCTGAGGAGAATGAGCTGTATGAGTTGGTAAGTGAGGTTGTTGATTTACCTGCAGTGACTTTAGATGGAAAGTCAATTCAGCTATTAATCAATGCGGGTCTTGGCAGTGAATTTGACAGTGGCATGAAGCATGGTGCCTTTGGTATAGGCCTTTACCGAACTGAAATCCCTTTTATGGACCGTAATTGCTTTCCATCAGAGCTTGAACAGATATCTTGGTATCGGAAAGTGTTAAGTTCATTTCCTAAGCAACCGGTGATTATGCGTACACTGGATGTTGGCGGAGATAAAGCCTTACCTTATTTCCCTATCACTGAAGATAATCCGTTTCTAGGCTGGCGCGGGATCCGCATTACCTTGGATCATCCCGAAATATTCTTACTGCAAGTGCGCGCCATGTTAAAAGCCAATATTGGTTATGGCAACTTGGAAATCATGTTGCCTATGATATCTGGTGTTGTCGAAGTCGATGATGCATTGCGCTTGATTAATCAAGCATATTTCGAGGTTCGTAGCGAATCGAATGTGCCTGTGAGTCGGCCAAAGGTAGGCATAATGATTGAGGTGCCTTCGGTGCTTTTTCAGTTATCGGAACTGGCTAAAAAAGTCGATTTTTTCTCAGTTGGTAGTAATGACTTAACTCAATACTTACTCGCAGTAGACCGAAATAACGCGCGAGTCGCAGACATTTATGATTCTTATCATCCTGGTGTGTTGCGTGCGCTAAATCATATTGCCGAACAATCGCAAAAAGATCTTATCGAGCTCAGCTTATGTGGAGAGTTGGCAAGTGAGCCAGCAGGCGCGTTATTGTTGTTAGCTATGGGCTATGACAAACTGAGTATGAACTCGCACAGCATTGCCAAAATAAAGTGGGTGCTAAGGCACATAAATTATAGACAAGCGAAAATCATTCTTGCCCATTGCTTAGAGCTTTCAACGGGGAAAGAAGTGAGAAACTACTTGAATGAACAACTTGAAATGCTAGGGCTTGGCGGCTTTGTTCGGGCGGGTAAATAATTTACGGTTAATCGCAATAACACACCGTTTGATATCTATAATATACTTATCCTTTATTGATAAGTACGAGTAATAATTGGCACTTTTCAATTCAGTTATATCAATCAAAATGTACTTTATAACAACACTTTAAGGTTGTAATGTTTTTTACTGTCTTTTTTCTTTGCATGCTGCTTGGCTGTTTAGTTGGTTTTCTTGCCGGCCTATTAGGGATTGGCGGTGGGCTGGTTATCGTGCCCACTTTGGTGCTCATGCTGCCAATGGTTGGTATTGACCAAAGCATTGTTATGCCAATTGCTTTGGCGTCTTCTCTTGCATCGATTGTTATTACCTCTTCAAGCTCAGCTTTTAATCACCACAAAAGCGGAAATATACCTTGGAAATTAACTCGAAAGTTAATGCTGTTTGTCGCTTTAGGCGCGGTTTTAGGTGCAAATTTAGCGGATGCATTACCCACTAAAGCGTTAACATCGATTTTCTCTATCTTTGTTATTTGCCTAGCCACCTATATGCTGCTTTCAATAAGGCAAACCGTACATCGTGACTTACCATCTGATTATGTACTAAAGGGGTTTGCTGGTCTAACGGGCACCATTGCCAGCTTGATGGGGATCAGTGGTGGTGCTGTTCTCATTCCTTTTTTAAGTTATTGTGGGGTTAATTTACTGCACGCCATTGGCGTTTCGACAGCTTGTGGTATGATTGTAGCGCTTTTTGGGACGATTGCTTATCTGATTACTGGCTTAGACAATCCGCATTTACCAGACTGGAGTCTGGGGTATATATACTGGCCTGCGGTGCTTGGTATTTCAACAACGTCCACAATTTTAGCAAGGTATGGGGTTCGGTTAGCCAATCGTTTGCCCGTGAAAACAATAAAAAAAGTTTTTGCCGCGTTTTTAATTTTTGTGGCATTTGAAATGATGATTTAATTTGGTATGACTATGATCCCTGCTGTTCTTCAATTCCCGATAATTGACCCGATAATATTTTCAATTGGCCCTATAGCCTTACGCTGGTATGGTTTTATGTACCTGATTGGTTTTGTGTTTGCCATTTTGATTGCCAATAAAGCGGCAGATAAAAGCAATGGTTTATGGACACGCGATCAAGTAAGCGACCTACTATTTTATGGCTTTTTAGGGGTGATCCTTGGTGGCAGGGTAGGCTATGTCTTATTTTATAATTTTGATTATTTCTTAACGGACCCGCTTTATCTATTTAAAATTTGGACGGGTGGTATGTCCTTCCACGGCGGTCTGTTAGGTGTTTTAACCGCCATTGCTTACTTTGCCTTCAAAGAAAAGAAAACGTTTTTTCAAGTTGGCGACTTTGTTGCTCCCCTTGTCCCATTAGGGCTTGGTGCTGGCCGAGTCGGTAACTTTATTAATGCTGAGTTATGGGGACGCGAAACCGATGTACCTTGGGCCATGGTTTTTCCTACCGACAACTTACAATTAGCACGTCATCCATCACAGCTCTATGAGTTTTTCCTCGAAGGCGTGGTGTTGTTCGCAATTATTTACTTACTGAATAAAAAGCCAAGACCTAGTGGCTTTATTTCAGGTGTGTTTTTAGCTGGCTACGGCGCATTTAGAATGTTCATTGAATTCTTCAGAGAGCCGGATGCACATCTTGGCTTTATCTTCTCATTTGTTTCTATGGGGCAAATTTTGTCTATGCCGATGGTTATTGCCGGAGTTGCTTTAATGCACTGGAGTTTAACTCGACCAAAACAAGAAGAAACCGTAGCCAAGAAAAAGAATAAAAAGAGAGCTTAACCATGAAACAATATTTGGATTTGTGCCAACGCATTATTGATGAAGGCACTTGGATTGATAATAAACGCACGGGGAAGCGTTGCTTAACCCTGATTAATGCCGATTTAGAGTATCAGGTTGGTGCGAACCAATTCCCGCTAATAACCACTCGTAAAAGCTTTTATAAGTCAGCAATTGCTGAGTTACTCGGTTATTTAAAAGGCTTAGATAACGCGGCAGACTTTCGCGCCCTAGGCACCAAAACATGGGATGCGAATGCCAACGATAACTCAGCTTGGTTAAATAATCCTTACCGTAAAGGTGAAGATGATATGGGGCGTGTGTACGGCGTACAGGGGCGCAGTTGGCAAAAACCTGACGGTGGACATATTGATCAGTTTAAAAAAGTGATTGATAACTTAAAAAATGGCATTGATGATCGCGGTGAGATTGTAACTTTTTATAATCCAGGTGAATTTCATATGGGATGTTTACGTCCGTGTATGCATACGCACAATTTTTCATTGTTAGGTGATACCCTTTATTTAACCAGTTACCAACGTTCTTGTGATGTGCCTCTGGGCCTGAATTTTAATCAGGTACAGGTATTTACTTTGTTGGCTTTGGTCGCTCAAATCACCGGACATAAGGCTGGTGTGGCTTATCACAAGATAGTGAATGCTCACATCTATGAAGATCAGTTAGAGCTGATGCGTGACGTACAATTAAAACGTGACCCCTTAGGAGCTCCTAAGTTACACATTAACCCTGAAATTAAATCACTAGAAGATATTGAAACTTGGGTGAGTATGGATGACTTTGAGGTAACGGATTACGAACATCATGAGGCAATTAAGTACCCGTTTTCAGTTTAAAAAATAAAGGCGGCAAGCTAAAAGCTTTATGCTTCAAGTAAAAGCGAAATGTAATGTCGAGAATTGTTTTTGTTTCTAAAAACTTCAGTCGCCAGTTGGCTGAATAACAAGCAATTTATTGACCTTAAAATCGCTTCAATCTTGTAGCATGCCGCGCGTATATATTGTAGCTTAGATCAAATTTCAGATATAAAAAAACCGACCTAAGTCGGTTTTTTTAAAAATGAAAAATTAAAGCGCTAATTAAAGAGCTTTGATTTTTGCATTCAAGCGGCTCTTAGCACGAGCAGCTTTGTTTTTGTGGATTAAACCTTTACTTGCGTAACGGTCTAAAATTGGAGCAGCAACTGCGAACTCTTTAGTTGCAGCTTCTTTGTCACCAGCAGCGATAGCAGCGATAACTTTTTTCAAGTAAGTGCGCATCATAGAGCGGCGACTTGCATTATGTTGGCGACGCTTCTCAGATTGGACAGCGCGCTTCTTAGCAGACTTAGAGTTAGCCAAGGTGGACTCCTAAAAATAAATAAATATAGCCATAATTTAAGGCGGTGAAATATGCCTGTTTTTTTAGCTTTTGTCAAACGTTTTATCGAAATTTTAATCAATAAATGCGTTTGAACAGAAAAAACGGACACGGACATTGC
Organism: uncultured Thalassotalea sp.; assembly: GCA_947502355.1. Lineage (GTDB taxonomy): Bacteria > Pseudomonadota > Gammaproteobacteria > Enterobacterales > Alteromonadaceae > Thalassotalea_A. The sequence goes on from CANMZP010000034.1 coordinate 11,253, forward strand.
ACAGGATGATATCATTTTTAAGGCTTAACATCTAAATAAGTTGACCACTTTTGTGTCTTATAATGTAAAAAAATGAAAAAGGACGCTATTTAAGCCTTATTTAGCTTGGTCCATGATAGAATATGCGGTTTTGTTAGGCTTAATCGTTAATCGTTAATCGATTTTGTCATTATCTTATTCCGTTTGTGCGTTAATAATAAAAAGGAGCAGCAATTTTGAGCAAAAAATTGCTTAAATCAGGTTTAATCGTCAGTTTTATGACACTTATTTCTCGAGTCTTGGGATTAGTGCGAGATGTGGTTATTGCCGATAAGATTGGTACTAATGCTGGCGCCGACGTGTTTTTCTTTGCCAATAAAATTCCAAACTTTTTAAGACGCTTGTTTGCTGAAGGTGCGTTTGCACAGGCATTTGTGCCGGTATTAACCCAATATCAAGAGAAAGACAAACAGCAAGGCACGGATGAGACTAAAGAGTTAATTGCCAAAGTAAGTGGCACCTTAGGTGTGATCGTAAGTATTGTTACCTTATTTGGGGTGATTGCATCACCTGTGCTCGTGGCCTTGTTTGGCTTTGGTTGGTTTGTCGATTGGGTAAATGATGGCCCGTCAACCGAGAAGTTTAATCTGGCTGCCTTATTATTAAAAATTACCTTCCCGTATTTATGGTTCATCAGCTTTACCGCGCTTGCCGGTTCGATTTTAAATACCCTCGGGAAATTTGGTGCCGCAGCGTTTACCCCGGTCCTTCTTAATGTGTGTATTATTTCTGCGGCCATATACCTTTCACCACAGTTTGCCGAGCCGGCTTTTGCCTTGGCTTGGGGCGTATTTTTAGGTGGCTTAACCCAGTTTCTATTTCAAATCCCGTTTTTGTATCGCGCTGGTGTGCTAATTAAACCAAGTTGGGGATGGCAACATGAAGGGGTAAAAAAAATCCGCAAATTGCTGCTGCCTGCGTTATTTGGTGTATCCGTTACACAAATCAATTTATTGCTAGATACCTTAATTGCCAGTTTCTTAGTAACCGGGTCTATCAGTTGGCTGTATTACGCCGACCGTTTGCTCGAATTTCCACTGGGGTTATTTGGCATCGGTATTGCTACCGTTATTCTGCCAAGCCTTTCTCGTATGCATGCCACTGAAAATAGCCGGGAATTTTCCGATACATTAAATTGGGCGTTAAAGGTCGTTAGCTTAATGGGCTGGCCTGCTATGGCGGGGTTAATGGTACTTGCTCAGCCAATTATCATGGTGTTGTTCATGCGTGGTGAATTTAGCCAACACGACGTGTTGCAAGTGTCATGGGCGTTGTTTGCCTATTTGAGTGGCTTATTAAGCTTTATGTTTATTAAAGTGTTAGCGCCTGGTTATTATGCTCGCCACGACACCAAAACACCGGTTGTTATTGGTATTAAAGCCATGGTGGCCAATATGGCCTTTAATTTAATGCTAGCGCCATTTTTTGGCTATGTCGGCTTGGCAATTGCTACGGCGCTATCGGCAACGTTAAATGGCACCCTTTTGTATCGGGGCTTAAAACAACTTGGTGTTTATCAACTGGATAAATCAACTAAACTGGTGATAGTTAAGCTTATTGCAGCGACAGCCGTGATGGCGACAGCGTTGTATTGGTTAACACCCGATTTCTCTGTTTGGTTAACCATGGACATAGTGGCAAAAGTCGGTAAGTTAACAGGCTTAATTGGGATTGGCGCGGTTATTTATTTTATAACGGCTTTCGCCCTAGGTATCCGATTGCGAACATTTAGCAGTAAGACCCAGTAATATTTAATGAAAACGTGCATAAAAACAAACGCGAATAATCGGTTATAAAACCGTAAATAAACAATTTATTGAAAAATAACCCCCTAAAATTACCCTAAGTGAGCCAAAGGTGCTGATTATTAGTCCGTACTGATATATAATTCGTCGGTTTTTATACAATTAGTGTTCGCCAAAATGTACGCATTAAATTCGAATGGCTGATTGAGAGTCGTATTGTAAGAGTTAAGGGTTTATGGAATTAGTACGCGGGATACATAACATGCGTGATGCGCATAAAGGATGTGTATTAACCATAGGAAATTTTGATGGGGTTCATTTAGGCCACCAACGGGTGATTGCCGCGTTGATTGCCAAAGCCGAAGCGTTAAACCTAACGCCTGCGGTTATGGTATTTGAGCCGCAGCCACGAGAGCTGTTTAATCCGCAAAATGCACCGGCCCGACTAAGTCGTTTACGCGATAAATACAACCTACTGAATAAATTGGGTGTAAAAAGGCTGATTTGCGTTAATTTTAATCGTGAGTTTGCTAACCAGACACCAGAATATTTTGTTGAGCACGTGTTAGTTGAAAAGCTAGGCATCAAACATTTGATCATCGGTGATGATTTTCATTTTGGTAAAGACCGTTTAGGGAATTTCAACATGCTCCTAAATGCGGGTGAGCAATTTGACTTTACGGTTACCGATACAGCCAGTTACAAGTTTTTGGATTGTCGAATTTCCAGTACCGAAATCCGTCATGCATTACAAAACGACAATCTGCCTGAAGCGAAACGCATGCTTGGCAGACCTTACAGCATCGTAGGCCGAGTGGTTCACGGTGCTAAGTTGGGAAGAAACATTGGTTTCCCAACCGCAAATGTTTTACTTAAACGCTGTGTATCGCCAGTAAAAGGCGTTTACGTCGTAAAAGTTAAAGTAAACAAGAAAAATTATTATGGTGTTGCCAACATTGGTTCTAGACCAACCGTAAATGGTGTTAGGCAGCAACTTGAAGTCCACTTGTTTGACTTCAAACAAAATTTATATGGTCAGCAAATTGAAGTTGCTTTACTGGAAAAGATCCGCGAAGAACAACGCTTCGCCTCTTTAGATGAGTTGACCAAGCAAATAAGCAAAGATAGTGAACAAGCTCGCAATTACGTGCAAGCTTTGAATAACTGAAATTAACGGATAAATGATTGATGAGTGACTACAAACCAACTTTAAATTTACCTGCTACTACGTTTCCTATGCGTGGTAACTTACCGCAGCGCGAGCCTAAAATGCTTAAAGAGTGGGCTGAAAAAGATCTTTATGGTCAAATCCGCGCCGCTAAAAAAGGCAAAAAATCATTTATTTTGCATGACGGTCCTCCGTATGCCAATGGTAATATTCACTTAGGTCACTCGGTAAATAAAATCCTTAAAGACATTATCGTTAAGTCTAAAACTTTATCGGATTTTAACTCACCTTACGTACCTGGTTGGGACTGTCACGGTTTACCAATTGAATTGGTTGTTGAAAAGAAATGGGGCAAACCGGGTAAAAAGCTTAACTCGGCCGAATTTCGTCAAAAATGTCGTGAGTACGCGAAAAAGCAAGTTGACGGTCAACGTGAAGACTTTAAACGCTTAGGTGTTAACGCGGACTGGGACAACCCATATTTAACAATGGATTTTAAAACTGAAGCCAATATTATCCGTGCTTTAGGTAAAATCACTGAAAACGGTCATTTGCACCAAGGCTTTAAACCTGTTCATTGGTGTACAGATTGTGGCTCTGCTTTGGCAGAAGCGGAAGTTGAGTACAAAGACAAAGTATCACCAGCCATTGATGTTAAGTTTTTAGCGGACGATTCTGTCGCGCAATTATTCTCGCATCCTGAAGGTCACGAAGGTAGTGGTCCAATTTCAATTGTTATTTGGACTACAACACCTTGGACATTGCCTGCTAACCGTGCGGTATCTGTTCACCCAGAACTTCAGTACACCTTAGTTCAAGCCGAAACTGAGCAAGGTCCTCAACGTATTATCCTAGGCTCAGACTTAGTGAAAGACTGTATGGACCGTTTTGGTATTGAAAAATACCATGCATTAGGTTTCTGTGAAGGTGCAGCGCTTGAAAATACTCAAGTCGCGCACCCATTCTATGATTTCACGGTGCCAATTATTCTTGGTGATCACGTGACGACTGATTCAGGTACTGGTTGTGTTCATACAGCTCCTGGTCATGGTGTGGACGATTTCAATGTAGGTCGTAAATACGACTTAGAAGTTGCAAACCCGGTCGGGGCAAACGGTGTATACCTTGCTGATACGGAGCTTTTCGCTGGCCAACACGTTTTCAAAGCAAACGATTCTGTGGTTGAAGTGTTAAAAGAGCGCAGTGCGTTAATGCATCACCATGCATACGAGCATTCTTACCCACATTGTTGGAGACACAAAACACCTATTATTTTCCGTGCTACGCCTCAATGGTTTATCAGCATGGATAAAAAAGGTCTGCGTGAAGAGTCATTAAAAGAAATTGAACAAACCAAATGGATCCCTGATTGGGGCCAAAGCCGCATTGAAAAAATGGTTGAAGGTCGTCCCGACTGGTGTATTTCACGTCAGCGTACTTGGGGCGTGCCTATTGCCTTGTTTATCCACAAAGATACCGGTGCACTTCACCCGAACAGCATTGAGCTGATTGAACAAGTCGCACAAAAAGTTGAAAAAGAAGGCATTCAAGCTTGGTTTGATTTGGAGCCAGAAGAGTTGATTGCAGGTGATGCAGCCGAATACGTTAAAGTACCTGATACGTTAGATGTATGGTTTGACTCTGGTGTATCACACTACTCAGTAGTTGATGCCCGTGAAGATTTTGACTCAATTGCCGACCTTTACCTTGAAGGTAGTGACCAACACCGTGGTTGGTTTATGTCTTCAATGATGTCTTCGGTAGCAATGAATGGCAAAGCGCCTTACAAAGAAGTGTTAACGCATGGTTTTACGGTTGATGTGAAAGGTCACAAAATGTCTAAGTCATTAGGCAACGTAGTGACTCCAGCTGAAATTACCAATAAGTTAGGGGCAGATATCCTACGCTTATGGGTCGCTTCAGTGAACTACACACAAGAAATTACTGTGTCAGATGAAATCTTTAAGCGTCAAGCAGATGCTTATCGCCGTATTCGTAACACTTCGCGTTTCTTATTAGCAAACATGAATGGTTTTGAGCCTACGCAGCACAGCGTAGCGTTTGATGACATGATTGCACTCGATCGTTGGGTGGTTGGTAAAGCAGCCGACTTACAAGAAGAAATCATCGACGCGTACAACAACTATGAGTTCCATGCTGTTGTTCAAAAAATCATGAATTTCTGTACAGCAGAGCTAGGTGGTTTCTACTTAGATATCATTAAAGACAGACAATACACCGCGAAAAGCGACAGTGTTGCACGTCGTTCTTGTCAAACCGCCTTGTTCTTAATTGCAGAAGCATTGGTTCGTTGGATGGCCCCAATCATGTCATTTACGGCTCAAGAGATCTGGGCTGCGTTACCAGGTGAACGTGATGAATTTGTATTTACTGGTGTATGGTTTGATGGCATAGAAAAACTGCCTGCCGATGCTGCATTAAACAACGATTTCTGGGCAAGCTTGCTAGCGGTTCGTACCGAAGTAAACAAAGCATTAGAGCAAGCTCGTCGTGATGAAGTCCTAGGTGCAACATTACAAGCAGATGTTACTTTATATGCTACAAGTGAATTAGCGGAAAAATTAAACACTATAGGTGATGAGTTACGCTTTGCCTTAATCACCTCGGGTGCAACCGTTGAAACGGTTACCGCGAAACCAGAAGGAGCAAGTGAGACTGAAGTTGAAGGCTTATGGCTTGCGATTGCCGCTTCAAAGGGTACTAAGTGTGAGCGTTGCTGGCACTACACTGATGATGTTGGTCAATCAGATACGCACGAAGACTTGTGTCAACGCTGTGTAACTAACGTTGATGGTGATGGCGAAACTCGCCAATTCGCATAATAATACTGGAATATAGGTAGTATCGATGTCAGTAAAGACCCTGTTTTCAAATAGTGGTTTGCGTTGGATTTGGTTGGCAGTCATCATGTTGATTGTCGACCAGGTAAGCAAGCAAATGGTTGTGGCGATGATGGATTACCGTGAGTCTATCGCTGTGATCCCATTTTTTAATTTAACCTATGTCCATAATCCGGGCGCCGCGTTTAGCTTTTTAGCGGATCAGGGCGGTTGGCAACGCTGGTTCTTTTCGGGCATCGCCTTTGTTGTTAGCATCGTGCTAGTGGTATGGATGGCGAAGACTCCTAAAAAAGATACGTTTATCAGCATCGCATTTGCCTTAATTTTAAGTGGTGCGATTGGCAACTTAATTGATCGTTTTATGTTTGGGTACGTCATCGACTTCCTAGATTTTTACGTAGGTGACAAACATTGGCCAGCCTTTAATATTGCCGATTCGGCGATTTTTATTGGCGCTGCGATGATGTTACTCGAATCATTTAAAAGCGAAGATAACGCTAAATCAGAACAACAAAATAAAACGGCGGAGTAAAGTTGTATGTCTGTTAAAACCGTACTTGATAATTCATCCTTGTTAATGCACATCACCATGAAGTTATCAGATGGCTCTGCCGCTGACAGCACCAAAGTAAATAACAAGCCAGCGCGTGTTAATTTAGGTGATAACAGCCTTTCAAAAGCATTTGAAGCACAGCTGTTTGGTTTAACCATTGGCGACAGCAAAGAATTTACCTTAGAAGCTGTTGATGCTTTTGGTGACGTAAACCCTGATAACATTCATTACGTTGACCGCACCAAATTTAGTAGCGACGCCCCTGCCGAAGTAGGCAGTATTGTGACCTTTACTCAACCTGGTGGTGAAATTCCGGGCGTAATTCGTGAAGTAAATGATTTATCGGTAACCGTTGACTTTAATCACCCATTGGCTGGTCAAGCAATTACGTTTGCTGTTGATATCGTCGAAATTTTATAATTAACATGCTTTAGCACATACTGCTAAAGCTTAGTCGCTTAGCGGCTGATAACCTTATATAGGGTATTTTTTAATGGAAATTATTTTAGCAAATCCTCGTGGTTTTTGTGCCGGTGTAGACCGCGCCATCAGTATTGTTGACCGTGCTTTGGATATTTTTGACGCGCCTATTTACGTGCGTCATGAGGTAGTACATAACAAATTTGTTGTTGATGGCTTAAAAAAACGTGGTGCTATTTTTGTTGATGAGTTAAATGAAGTACCTGATGATAATACGGTTATTTTCTCTGCTCACGGCGTTTCTAAAGCGGTTCGCCAGGAAGCTAAAAATCGTGGTTTGAAAGTGTTTGATGCGACGTGTCCATTGGTTACGAAAGTACATATGGAAGTAAGTCGTGCCTCACGCAAGAACCATGAATGTGTGTTAATTGGCCATGCAGGCCACCCTGAAGTTGAAGGCACCATGGGGCAATATGAGTCAGACACTGGCGGTATTTACCTTGTCGAATCGGTAGCCGATGTCGATAAGCTTGAAGTTAAAGACCCTAGTAACTTGTTTTATTGCTCACAAACAACCCTTTCGGTTGATGATACATCCGAAGTTGTTGACGCCCTAAGAGCTAAATTTCCAGATATTGACGGCCCTCGTAAAGATGATATTTGCTACGCAACGCAAAATCGTCAGGATGCGGTTCGCTCTATTGCCAGTAAAACCGATTTATTATTGGTTGTTGGCGCAAAGAACAGCTCCAACTCTAATCGTTTACGAGAGTTAGCTGAAAAAATGGGGACAACAGCCTACCTTATTGATGGCGCAAGTTGTATTGACTCAGCATGGTTAGAGAATATTGAGAAAGTCGGCGTAACTGCGGGTGCATCGGCACCAGAGGTGTTGGTTCGACAAGTTGTTGATACACTTAAAGGTATTGGTGGCAAAGTCGTTATTGAAAACCCCGGTAAAGAAGAAACGACGGTTTTTGCTGTACCCGCTGAATTACGTATTATATAACAGTCATATTTTTTCGGCATTCTGGGAAGCCTAAGCGAGCAAGAATCTTCTTCCGTTATCCGGTGCTTTATTTCACCTTTTTATGTGCTGTGAACTAATCATTATAATTAGCCTCATTCGTGAGGCTTTTTTGTGAGTTAATTTTTATACACCTTACCTCATGCTGCATTCTGCTTTTTCACTTGATGTTTTTTCACTTGGCGCTTCTTCCCTCTGACCCTTTTAAAATCTACGTTGTGCATTGGATAAACGCCAATCTCTTATCTACACTTTTATCTATTCATAAAGCAAGGAGGCGAGTATGAATGGCTTTGTAAAAGGATTTAATTTAATCGAATTAATGGTCACCCTAGCGATTGTCTCGGCATTGTTTTCAATATCCATGCCGAGCTACCAAGATATCATCGCAAAACATCAAACCCGCGCAGAAGTAAATAAATGGTTACTCGCCTTTAATTTCGCCCGACAAACCGCTATTACTTCAGGCAACATTGTCACCATATGCCCCAGCAGTGATGGCATAAGCTGTGGGAAAAATTGGCAAGATGGGGCAATTATCTTTATTGATTTAAATCGTGACCACGTTAAAGACAGTAATGAGTTATTGCTGCAAAGTGTGTCCGCAACAAACAATAAGCAAATTGTTACCTGGAGAGCTTTTCAAAATCGGAATTATTTACAGTTCCAAAAAAACGGCTTTACTTGGGCACAAAATGGCACGCTAAGAATTTGTTTTGATGAAGTGAGCCAACAGTATAATCGAGCCCTCATAGTGACTCGCGCTGGAAGGATCCGCCATTCAATAGACTCTGATAACGATGGCATACAAGAAGATGCCAGTGGACAGCCTATAAAGTGTTAAAGAATAATCGATAAGAGGGTCATTATTCTGCTAGATACAGTTAAACCCTCAAAAACACAAATTCTGTCATACCATCACGGATTCCAAATTCCGTCATACCATCACGAACTTTAGTGAAATCTGGTTTATCCAAAAGTTGTTAACAAGTTAGTGCCAACAGTTTTTGGTTTGTTGATTGTCGCCATCATATGAAAGTTGCTGATTAAGGTGGTTTATAGCCAGCTTGAAACAATCCAAATCCTGAGCCTGGCTGCCTTGTGCGGTAGCCATTAAAGTAAAACCAATAAAGCCATTGTTTTGTTCATTTACTAAAGTCACGCTTATTTTATAATGGTCATGTTCAGAATACGCTGACCCGTTTGCTAAGCCAGCAGAGCTACTGATGTCTTGCGTATAAGAGTGGTGTTGTTGAAAATATTTCTCTTGGGCAACGGCTAATTCTATTAGGCTCGATTGTGCATCCGCTCGGCGCGCCTTGCGTATGTATTCGGAATAGTTAACGTAACCTATTGTTGTAAGAATCGCCATAATAGCTACGCAAACCAAGAGCTCAATTAGGGTAAAGCCATTTCGCTTATGCATTATGCTGTTCTCCTAGTTTAAAATAAACGTTACTCACCACTTTATGGGGCAACAACCGTGTATAACTGTTGTTCAACATACTCTGTGCCTTTAGCTGAGCTACTCATTACCATGATTTTGAAAAGATGGTGGTCATTTAGTGGGCCTGAACTTAACTGGAATTCTGCTAAAGGTGCAGACTTTCCAAGGTAAACAATAACGTAGCGGTCATTAGGTGGCGCTTGTAGAACTTGAGCCGAACTAAGTTCTGTAAGCTGGCCAATATGAATTTGATGATCTAGAGGATAATAGCCTTTTGAGGCCGTCATTAAATCGGCATTATTGGTTAACATGTCCGATATTTTACTCTTTGCTACTGTTAATGTGTTTTGCACATTAAGGCGAGCTAAAGTTGCTAACTGATGATGGTTACTCATTTGAACTTGAATAAAGCTGTTTTTAAAGTGTGCACTAGCTAATAGGGTTATCATTAAAAGCATAATCAGGTTGGTTACAAGCACAATACCCACTTGTCTGTGTTTCATGGTGTTCATCAAGCCTCAACTTATTGTGGTGTTTGGTAATTAAAAGTGAACTGATAGAGTTGACGACGGAAATGGTCGTTATATTGAATAACCTGATCGCCTAACTGATAGACTTGGCTATTATTGAAACCCGGATCAGGGCAATCGCTGCGCATCAATAACCAGACCTTTACCGCATGCACTCTTAGCCAGCTATTAACCTGGTTGGGGTTTAGATATGAATCTGCCAAGCCATCTTCATTTTGATCGACCAATAATCGTATTTGTAGCTGCTCAACTCCCGAGAGAAGCTCTTCTTTTTGTGGCCGTGCATTTACTAACGTTTGCCAAAAAAGCGCCGGAACAGAAAAACCTTTACAGTACCTTTGGCTATCCGCAATAAAGTAACTATGCGATTTAATCAATTGCGTTATCGTATTGAGGGGCAAATCGTTATTGCTGATATCGGTTTTGCTTACCCCTAGAAAAAGTCGATGCTCATTTGTATTTGTGCGGATATAGAGTTGCTCGTTATCATAGGAGACCACAGGGGTGATTTCAGGGTAACGTAAGGTAAGAATATCACCGCCCAGGTAATTATCATTAGCCACGCACTGATAATCTTGCGTTGTATCATTGAGCGCAAAAATGCTGCGTGACAACTTTCTAGCCCAGCTACTTCCCGACTCTGAGCAACTGATAATTGTTGCGTCGCTTTGCGAAGCGGTTCCTGAAAATTGACTGAAATTAAGCATATTTCGCCAGTACTTGCTGCGATTGATATCTTGCTGCAGCAACTCAAAAGCAAACCTTGCGGTTTCCTGCATTTTGGCGTTTTCCTTAATTCTTAAAAAACTGCTATTGATAGCCATTAATGCCTGAATGCCGAACGTCAGCATGAAAAGACCAATGGATAGGGCGATCATAATTTCAATTAAGCCAAATCCTTTATTCAAAGTGTGTATTTTCATAATGACCTCAAAAAAGGGTGATAGTGATTTGGCTGCAATCAAGATCGCTTGTTGAAAGCTTTGGGCAATTACTGTCAATGGAGCCATCTTTATTAGCATCCCAAAAAACCTTTATGGTTGCTTTATTGCTGCCCACATCAATTTGTCCCATACCGGCAGGTAAGAAAGATCGAATCTGGTGTTGCCACATTGCCGTATCAAAGCGGGCAAGCTGTTGTGGCGTGCATTGAGTGACAGTACAATCGATGCTGATTGAGACATTTTCCGAGATATCTAACTGGTAACTGTTTATCGCAACGGGATTTGTAACGATGTGCTCTGACATTTGACTGAGTAAGAAGGTTGCTTTGCTTGCGTAATAGCTGTGCTGAACATCTTGTAAAGCAGAAAGTTGCAAACGGGCGATGCCAAGCATAGCAAAGCTAACAATAAACATGGTGATAAGCACTTCAAGTAAAGTGAAGGCTTTTGTGGTGTAGAGAGGCGTTTTCATTTAATCACATCCTTGTTAATTAAACTGCTTTTAAGTATTAAGCAAAAATATGAAAAATCGAATTTATTTTATATTTAGCCGTGAGAAAATAGATAAGTTAATAATTTTACGTACAAAAATAGCCCTAATGGATATTTAGTGCTAAATTAGAAATAAGTGAAAAAAGAATCAGTTAAGAAGTAAAGGCTTACTTACTTTAAAACACCAAAAACGCAGATAATAGTAATAATAAACAAAGCAATTTATAGGATATAAAACATTGCGATACAAAGGAAGCGCTACTAAAAATATGAATTTTTAGTAGGGGTATTGAACTATGAATAAGATAAAAGGTGTAACTCTCCTCGAATTACTCATTGCCGTATTGGTTATGAGTATCTTAGCTAGTGTTGCTGGCCCAAGTTTTATGCAATCTTTTGAAAGGCAGAAACTTATCGATGCTACTGAGCAGCTTTATTCTAATTTACAATTAGCTCGATCCGAAGCTATTTCTCGTAATGTACAAATTCATATAAAGTTTAATGGCTTAACGAGCACAAATTGGCGTTTTGGGATCAGCAATACTTATGACTGTTTTCCGCTATTAGATACAAATATCAACGATAAATCTTGTGTATTACCAATAGATAATGGGGATGGAGTGTTTAATCCCGATGATGACAATGTTGTTTTTAGGGTACTGGGTAGTGAATATGATCAAATTTCATTAAGAGCCAATTGGACAACATCGCAAATTGTTCATGTCGCATTCGACCAGACGGATGGTTCTCCAGATGTTTCGGGCACTTTTTCTGTTCAGAATCAAAGTGGTGATCAGGCATTTGTTCTCATGAATAAAATAGGGGTAATAAAGATTTGTTCAAATGATCTTTCTGAATATAAGGCATGCTCATGAAATCTATGAAAAATTCAAGAGGATTTAGCTTGCTTGAATTGCTGCTTGGCATGGTCATGGGGTTGGTTGTACTTTCCGGAGTTACTTATATCTACGTGACGATAGTTGTTAGTACCTCTGAAACACTTAAACAGGCAAAATTAAATACTCAATTAATGACGGTAATGTCATTAATTAGCAATGATATTCGACGTTCTCACTATTGGGCAAACCCTAGTGCTCAAGCTCCCAGTACAAATCCTTTCATTGTAGAAGATTCAACGTTGCTAACTATTTTTGACTCTGAGAATAACCTCAAAGTTGAAGTCGATGATGATGATGCGCCAAAAGCCGGCGATTGTATTCTTTACACTTACGACAAAAATTCGGACGGAGTGGTCGGTACGGCCACCAATAATGAATATTTTGGCTTTAAAAGAGAGAATAACTCTATTTATATGGCAATTCGAAGTGATGCATTTCCTGCCACCACCTGTGGAGGAAATGGTTGGGAAGAAATTGTTGATTCTGATCTGATAAATATTACTGAATTAGAATTTGATTTAGCCAGTTCTGCGTGTATAAATTCAAGTGAGCCAGATGGTGTAGACTCTGCGTTTGATGCAGATTCTGATGACGATGTAGGTGAGAAAAATTGTTACGTTGTTCAGCCCTCTGTAGGCCAAACAACCGTAGAAACGTTCGAAGTAGTAATCACTTTATCAGGTCAATTGGTAAATGATTCAGAGGTGAAAAAAACGTTAACTCAGATTGTTCGGGTGAGAAACGACGTGGTAAGGGTGCATTAATATGAGGAATTCACCAGGAAAGATTAATAAACAGCAGGGTATGGCCGTTTTGGCTATTTCAATAATTTTGCTTGTGTTAATCACCCTAATATCATCATATTTATCTCGGAGCGTACTCTTAGAGCAAAAGCTGGTAAACAATGATAAGCGAGCCAAAGAGGCTTTTGAAGCTGCGGAGTCTGGCGCGTTAATGACGATGGAGCAGCTTAGAGCAAATACCTACTATTCTCAAGATTCTGATAACAATCAGCATGCTGGAAATAACGATGTTGATGGTGACGGAGTGAACGATAGTAACTTAATAACCTTCAATCAAACGCAAGCTTTAGTTTCGGTTAAAGAGGAAGATAATGGTGGAAGGAACTTCTATACAATCACTTCAACAGGATCGCAAAGTGACTTCAGTGCCAGCAGAACCGTAGAGGTTAAAATGCAATCATTGAGTCCATTACCCAATATTCCCGATAATCCCATGAGTGCCCGTTCAACGGTTTATTTTGATGGCAACGGTACGGTACGAAATTTAGAAGGGCATAGTACCATTTGGAGTGGTAGCAATGTCCGGCTTAAACATAATGCGACTGAAAAAACGTACGTAGCGGATCCTGCTAGTATCAATTATCCAGGCTGTATGGATACCAGATTGACAGATCCTTGCGGGCAAGCTCTTTCCTCTGATGGTACCACTGTTGGTTTAGATGTTATTGAATATGATAGTGATTTAGCTAATTTAACCGATACCGACCTATTCATGAATACCTTTGGCCTAACTCCTGAAATTTACCGGGAAACTATGGTTACTAAAGACTGTTCCGACTTTGCTTGTGCTAGCTCAGACACCGAAGGACAGGTGATTTGGTATGAAGGTGATGCTGGTAGTGGCCCTGGGGCGACTTTTGGATCTGCAGATGAACCCGCGATTGTTATCATTAATGGGGATTATTTAAGAAATAATATAAATGTTTACGGCTTACTTTTTGTTATGGGAGATTTTGATACAAAAGGTAACTCAACAATAAAAGGTGCAGTCATAGTTGGTGGCAATGCAAGTGAAACGGGCAGTGTATATATCGATTATTATTCGGAACTTTTAAATAGAGCCGCATCAATTGATGTTAATACAACTGAAGCTGGAAGCTGGAAGGACTTTTAGGAGCTAATATGAAATACAGCAAAAACAATAAAGGATTCGGCCTTATTGAAGTCTTGGTGGCGTTAGCAATCCTGGCGGTCGGTTTAATGTCTATTGCCGTTTTCCAATCTGAACTTATTTCATCGAGTAGTGATAGCAAATCTAAAACCAGAGCTTTAGCACTTGCGCAATCGCGATTAGAAACGCTAAAAAATTATACATTTACCATAGACACCAAAGAAAAATTCAATACGGCCTTCTCCGTTGGAACCAATAAAAGCAAGGAATTAGCTCCCAGTGAAGATGGGGATATTGCCAAATATTATGTGATGCACTCTATTATTGATGTTGATGGTGTTAAAAATGTAACAGCAAAAGTAGAATGGGATGATCCTATCTCGGGTCTGCAATCATTGGATTTGACGACTGAAATTACATGGCTGTCCCCCAGTTTAGCTGGTCGGTTGGATTCACCTGTGTCATCTGATCATATAATTCGCTCTGCAACGGGTAGAGCACGGCTAGGCGTTGGGGAGGTTACCGATTCTGATTCAAATAATTTTGTTGGTACCAATAAAGATACTACCAAACTCTTAGATAGAGGTGATGGTGACCTTCATTTAACATCAGGGAAAGATATTGTTCTGACATTAGAAGATGCTTGTGAGCTTGGTGATGGTAATGCAAGGACGGGGATCCCTTGTACCGGTTTTGTTGAAATATCAGGTAGAGTTTTTACCAGTGATTTGGAAAATGTATTTGTAATAGCCTCAGATGCGGCTTATTGCCAAAGGTACTATGTCGACGCAGTCGGAGATGCCTATGCTGTTGAAGACCCAAATGCAAATCTTAGTGGCTTAATTTATTATGATTATACCTGTTATTTAGGCGGTGGTTGGCACGGCAATATTGGGCTATTAACTGGTGAAGGGTACACGCCAGAAGTCGGCGATATTGATGATAATAATCCAAGTAAAGGTGGCGACTCAGAAACTTTAATGGCGTGTTTGGGTGATCCTAGTCAAAGCGCTGCAAACCTGTCGCCAAAATTGTCCATTCGTCGCGTTTATCGTGGCATGGCCTACGATAATAAGGATAAATCGATTTATTATTCCATCGGCGTGGATGATTCATTAATCTTACCTGAATCGGGTAACGCTCAACATGATTTTTTCGTCTTGACGGGTAACCAGAATACAGAAGAAGCATGCCGAACTCAAATGTTAGGGATGCTTGCTGAGAATCCTGAAATCTCTTTTGATGGGATGCCAACAGACTTTTTCTGTTTGAACCAGAATCCAGATTATTTAGATAGCGTTAAATTAACTAATTTTGGATATTCTTATGATAATTATTGTCCTTTCGACCCTAGTGACCCGCCATTAAACATTTATATCGTTTCTGGGAGTATTAATCTTTCAGGCGATGATTTATCTGATACAAATATAGCTGAGATGATCACTCTTGAAACGTCCGATAGGGAAGGGAATTGCTCGTTATTTGATCTTGAAAGTAGCTCAATTTTTCAAACAATAAAATATGAATGTGCAGTTCTAGATTGGGGGGTAGAAGCTACTACTGGGAGCAGTCGAGGTGAAGTTACCGCTGAAGGGTGGGCTGGAACAATTGACCTAACGCCAATTTATGATGGCATGATTTGTACTCCTGATAATATTTCTTTTGAGGGCAGTAGTCGTATATATGATGATACTGCTAATCAGAATTTTAACTGTGTATTAGGCGAAGTTACCGAATCGGAAGGGTCTGACGATCAGGAAGAGTCAACGACCCCAGATCTGACAGTACATCAAATCTCTGTCAATGTAACGGGCGATACTATTAAGTATGATAATGCCTCTTTTACCGTAAATAATGGTGATACCACGTGTGATGTTAGTTTAGATAATTACTCTTGTAGTTTTGAATACGATCCTAACCAGAACTGGTCTGCGAGTGTCATTGTTACGTCAAAAAATGACCGGAACATATGTTTTATGGGGGCTGATGGCGTTACCATTACAGATTATTCAACGAATAATAGTACTGTTACTTATCAGATCCCGTCAAACTCCGAAGATATGGTTACTATTAAAATTGCAATTATGGGAAATAATCAGATATGCCAATAATTAAGAGATATTCTACCGGTTTCTCATTGATAGAGCTAATGATCACTGTAGCAATTATCGGTATCTTAGCGGCAGTCGCCTATCCTTCATTTCAAGATTATGCAATGAAGTCTCGCAGGGCAGAAGGGCAGACCGCAATCATGGGGTTGGTATTGGAGCAAAGTAAGCTTCGTGGTAATTGTACCAGTTATGCCCAGTCTATTGCTAGCTCAACCAGCTGCGCGGATAATCAGGTAAGGGGTATCAAATCGACCGAAAATGGTTATTACAGCCTTTCCATTAAACAAGATACTGCAACGGGCAATAGTTACACTCTTGAAGCTGCTGCTCAAGGAGTCCAGCAGGCGGATAAAGATTGCTCTACTCTAACCTATGAAGTAACAGCCACCAACCCAAATGGTGTGAAGGGGCCGACAGGTTGTTGGTAACAACTTATTGAAATCTAAAACGGCCCTTTAAGGGCCGTTTTTATTGCTTGGTATTAATCGTAAATCGTTGGTATCGGTTTACGTTTATGTTGTGTGTTATTGAAAATAGTTACCAGCTTTTCTTCAACCTCAGCTGTTATTTCTTTACCTTCTAAGAAATCATCAATTTGATTGTAGGTAAGGCC
Organism: uncultured Thalassotalea sp.; assembly: GCA_947502355.1. GTDB lineage: Bacteria > Pseudomonadota > Gammaproteobacteria > Enterobacterales > Alteromonadaceae > Thalassotalea_A. Next base: position 28,016 of record CANMZP010000034.1, read on the forward strand.
AAGGGCTGTTTCATCTTCCTTGCCTGGGTCTAGCTCTTCTAAATCGGCCGTTGGGGCTTTGATCACAAGTTTGTCTGGTGCTCCCATTGTTTTTGCCAGAAGGCGCACTTGTCGTTTACTCAAACCAAACAGTGGCACCATATCACAAGCACCATCACCCCATTTGGTGTAAAACCCTGTGATGTTTTCGGCGCTATGATCTGTACCAATAACTAGACCGCCGAGAATGCCCGCTAAATGGTATTGCATTACCATGCGAGCTCTTGCCTTAACGTTGCCTTTTGAGAAGTCTAAACGGGCATCGTTTGCTGTTAATAAGCCAACATCTTCTAAAGCACTAACCGCTTCTTCATGAATCCCTTCAACACCGGCCATGATGTTGGTGCTAACACACTTAGAAGGCTTGATAAAATCAACGGCCAATTGCGCATCATCTTCATCGGCTTGCACGTTGTAGGGTAAGCGCACCGCAATAAACTTATAGCTTGAACCATGTTCTTCATTTAATTCATTAACGGCTAGTTGCGCTAAGCGGCCACAGGTTGAAGAATCAACACCACCACTGATCCCTAAAATAAGGTGTTTTAAGCCTGAGCTTACGAGTTGTTCTTTAATAAAATTAACCCGACGAGTAATTTCCAATTTGGGATCGATCTTGGCTAATACTTTCATTTCTGCAATGATAGCTTGGCGGTCCATAAAAATGCCTTTCTTTAAAAATTGTTTTGTTAATGATAAACATCGTGCCAGTTGAGTACAATTGAAAATATCTCATTTATATAAGATTAACCTGTTTGTGATGCAATTTATGAGGTTAAGGTCGCAAAAGTCAGGGGTATTGCGCTAGAATATGAACAATAACAACATTTGGTGAGTAACAATGAAAAAAATAGAAGCGATCATTAAGCCTTTTAAGCTAGACGATGTCAGAGAAGCTCTGGCCGAAGTAAATATTACCGGTATGACGGTATCAGAAGTGAGGGGCTTTGGCCGTCAGAAAGGACATACCGAATTATACCGCGGTGCCGAATACATGGTGGATTTCTTACCAAAAGTTAAACTTGAAATTGTAGTTGCTGAACAAGATGTCGAGCCATGTGTTGAATGTATCATAGCAACAGCACAAACGGGTAAGATTGGCGATGGTAAAATCTTCGTAACGGACGTTCAGCGTGTTATTCGTATTCGAACGGGCGAAGAAGATGAAGCGGCGATATAGTCATTGCGATTAATTTTGAGTAATAAAAAAGGCGTTTCCTATAATAGGTAACGCCTTTTTATTGTCTAGATAAAGCAAGTGTTCAGGTGAAGCAAATAAAAATAACGATTCGTTGTTTTTTATTTGACGTTCGGATTGTTAGGGTAGTTGGCTGCCAATACTTGCTGAGCATTCAGTTTTAAATCATCCAGGCCTAAAATTTCGTAACACTCAATCATAATTACTAACGCTTCTTCCACCTGCTTGCTTGGTGCAAAATATTCAACAATGTAGCGACCACGGTTTGCTGCTGCAGCATAAGCTTTACGCTGTACATAGAATTTCGCCGCGGCTAATTCGTAATCGGCTAAACGACTTTTAATGGCTACCATGCGCTTATGAGCATCTGCGGCATATTTGCTGTCTGGGTAGTCGGTAACGATTTTCTTGAAATCTTTAAACGCTTCACGTGAGTGGGTCGGGTCGCGGTCACTACGGTCAATGCCGACAACCGACTGAAATAAATTATCTTCGTTAGATATGTGCATTAAACCGCGCATATAGTAAACGTAATCTACATTTTCATGACCTGGATTTAAACGTAAAAAACGTTCTACCAAGGCAGTACCCTGAGCGGTATCACCGGCTTTGTAGTATGCGTAAATCAAATCTAATTGAACCTGATGAGAAATCGCACCAAATGGGTAACGCGAATCGATAGCACTTAAAATTGGTATGGCTTTCTGGTAAAGGCCGTTATCCAAGGCATTTTTAGCGCTGTCGTAAAGTGCTTGGGCTGATTTATCTGGCACTTTTTCGATTACTCGGTCGTTGCCTGCACAACCAGACAAACCGATAAAAAGCGTAAAAGTTATAATTTTTAATGTAAACTTGTTCATATAGTTAGTATATCTGCTCAAAGTTCTAGTTAAAATAATATGAAAGCCCCGCTTAAGCAGGTAAAATACTAGATTAAAATTTACTAGATTAAATTTAATAACGCATTCTAACCTAGCTTTCGTGTATTACACAATGCAAATGTGTCGTACCTAATGCAAATTAACAGAGACTTTAATGGCTGAAAAAATTCATCATCAGGATATTGTTCCTGAAACGTGTTTAGGTAAACGTCTAGACCAAACAATTGCGCAAATGTTCCCGGATTATTCACGTTCTCGGTTAAAAGATTGGATCTTAGCCGGAAATGTCCAAATTAACGGTGATATTGTAACCAAACCTCGAGTTAAGTTACTTGGTGGTGAAGTGATCACAATTGAAGCTGAAGTTGAAACGGAAGTACATTACGAAGCGCAAGCGATTGAATTAAACATCGTTTATGAAGATGATGATATTCTGGTTATTAATAAACCGGCAGGGTTGGTGGTACACCCAGGTGCAGGTAACCCTGACGGGACTGTGTTAAATGCTTTACTTCATCATTGCCCAGAACAAGACAAATTACCTCGTGCTGGTATCGTTCATCGATTGGATAAAGACACTACGGGTTTAATGGTTGTCGCTAAGAGTATTGCTGCTCAAACTAATTTGGTGGAGTCATTGCAGGCAAGAGAAATCACTCGCGAATATGAAGCCATTGCCAATGGTGTAATGACCGCTGGTGGTGTCGTTGATGAGCCAATCGGCCGTCATGCGACCAAGCGTACTCATATGGCCGTTACGCATTCAGGTCGCCCATCTGTTACGCATTATCGCGTCATGGAGAAATACCGTTTACATACGCGCTTAAGATTAAGACTTGAAACAGGTCGTACCCATCAAATTCGTGTTCATATGGCACATATTAGCCACCCATTGGTAGGTGACCCTGTATATGGCGGGCGTCCACGTCCGCCTAAAGGTGCTAGTGAGGAATTAAGAACGCTTTTGAAAAACTTTAAGCGTCAAGCTTTACATGCGGCAATGCTATCGTTATATCACCCAGTTACTGGTGAGTTAATGACATGGCATGCGCCAGTTCCTGATGACATGTTGGAAGTTGCAGCGGGCTTAAAAGAAGATGCTCAACTTAATCCAGTACTCGATTATTAAGACTAACTTACTGATAAATCCGGATGGCAACGCCAATGATTCAATTGATAGAAGGAATTGCGCCCGAACAGGTTTTATTGGCAACAACATCTCGCGAAGGTGGCTTTAGTAAGCCACCTTATAACAACTTTAATCTTGGTGATCATGTTGGCGATGACCTAGCTTTAGTTACCGCTAATCGCCAATTGTTATACTCTTCTTTAAACATCAATGGTCAAATTCAATGGCTTGAGCAAATTCATGGCAGTGATGTCGTTAATGTCATCGCACATCAGCCTGTACCTCCACGCGCTGACGCGGCATATACAAAGCAAAAAGGTATGGCGTTAGCCATTTTAACGGCAGACTGCCTACCTATTTTACTAAGCAATAAGTTAGGAACTGAAATTGCGGCCATTCATGCCGGTTGGCGACCACTTGCTGCCGATATTTTAACGGCTACTATCGATAAATTTGATTGCCCTGCAAATGAAATCATTGCCTGGTTAGGCCCTTGTATTGGGCCGGATGCTTTTGAAGTTGGGCCAGAGGTTAAAGCACAATTCCTTTCATTAAATAGCAAACTCAATAGCGCATTTAACGCAACTAACAATGGCAAGTACTTAGCCAACTTACACGTTTTGGCAACACGCTTGTTGCAAGTAAAAGGCATCACAACGATTCATGCTATGCCAGAATGCACCCATTCTAATACGCAAAAATATTTTTCGTATCGCCGAGATGGCCAAACCGGTCGCATGGCCAGTGTTATTGCGATAAAACCTTAACTTTCTTATTCAATTTAAATCACTTTTCATTAGCAAAATAGTTAAAAAGTTTCGTTCAGGTGTTGAAAAAATCATCACTCGCTCCAATTTAGGTAATATAGGATATTAAATCCATAAGAAAATTATGGTTAAAGTAGGAGTTACATATGCGTATAGATCGACTCACTCAAAAATTTCAACAAGCCCTTGCCGATGCCCAATCGTTAGCCCTGGGTAAAGACAACCAATTTATTGAACCTGCCCATGTGCTATTAGCTCTGCTAAATCAAACGGATGGCTCAGTATTGCCCGTTTTAAAACATTGCAGCGTCGATGTATCAAATTTACGCCGAGTATTAACGCGCAACATAGATGACTTACCTAAAGTATCGGGTGTTGGTGGTGAGGTTCAGGTTTCAAATCAATTAGGCAACCTCATTAATTTGTGTGACAAGCTGGCACAAAAACAACATGACAAATTTATCTCTTCAGAAATGTTTCTTTTAGCGGCACTCGAAGATAAGGGAACGTTAGGGCAAACATTAAAAGGGGCCGGTCTCACAGAGAAAAAAGTTCAGCAAGCCATTGAGCAAGTGCGTGGCGGGCAAAATGTGAATGATCCTAATGCCGAAGATACACGTCAGGCTTTAGAGAAATACACCATAGATCTTACCGAACGTGCTGAGCAAGGCAAATTGGATCCGGTTATTGGCCGTGATGAAGAGATCCGTCGCACTTTACAAGTCTTACAGCGTCGAACCAAAAACAACCCTGTATTAATAGGTCAACCAGGTGTGGGCAAAACCGCCATTGTTGAAGGGTTAGCCCAACGAATTATTAACGGTGAAGTACCTGAAGGCCTGAAAAATAAGCAAGTGTTGTCATTGGATATGGGGGCATTAATCGCGGGTGCAAAATACCGAGGCGAATTTGAAGAACGTTTAAAAGCTGTTCTAAATGAATTAGCCAAAGAAGAAGGGCAGGTCATTCTATTTATTGATGAACTTCATACCATGGTTGGTGCTGGCAAAACCGATGGTGCTATGGACGCAAGTAATATGCTCAAACCTGCTTTGGCCCGAGGGGATTTACACTGTGTAGGGGCTACGACACTGGATGAGTACCGACAATATATTGAAAAAGATGCTGCTTTAGAGCGCCGCTTTCAAAAAGTATTGGTGGATGAGCCAAGTGTTGAAGATACCATTGCGATTCTACGAGGATTAAAAGAACGTTACGAGTTACATCACAGCGTAGAAATAACCGATCCCGCCATTGTTTCGGCAGCAACACTATCACATCGTTATATAAGTGATCGTCAACTACCTGATAAAGCCATCGACTTAATTGATGAAGCCGCCTCAAGTATTCGTATGCAAATGGACTCGAAACCAGAAGCACTTGATAGGCTTGAACGTCGATTAATTCAATTCAAGCTTGAACAAAAAGCATTGGAAAAAGAGTCTGATGATGCATCGAAAAAGCGGTTATCCCTACTTGAAGAAAAAATCAATGAGCAACAGCAAGCTTATGATGAGCTAGAACAAGTATGGAAAAATGAGAAAGCCTCTTTATATGGTACACAATCCATAAAAGCCGACTTAGAGCAAGCAAGGCTGGATTTAGAAGCAGCCCATCGAAGTGGTGATCTTAATCGTATGTCTGAATTGCAGTACGGCATCATACCGAGCCTTGAAAAACAATTAGCACATTCTGGTGAAAATGAATCGATTGAGTTGACGTTATTACGTAATAAAGTGACCGATAACGAGATAGCTGAAGTGTTGTCAAAAGCGACGGGCATACCAGTGGCCAAAATGCTTGAAGGTGAAAAAGATAAATTACTGAGTATGGAATCGGCGCTGCAACAACGAGTCATAGGGCAAAAGCAGGCCGTTGAAGCGGTATCAAATGCCATAAGAAGATCCAGAGCAGGGTTGTCGGATCCTAATCAACCAATTGGATCATTCATGTTTCTCGGTCCAACCGGTGTGGGTAAAACCGAATTAACTAAAGCGCTAGCAAATTTTATGTTTGATAGTGATGAGGCTTTAATTCGAGTCGATATGTCCGAATTTATGGAAAAACATTCTGTGGCAAGACTTATTGGTGCGCCTCCTGGCTATGTTGGTTATGAAGAAGGCGGCTATTTAACCGAGGCGGTTCGTCGCAAACCTTATTCCGTTATTTTATTGGATGAAATTGAAAAGGCACATGCCGATGTGTTTAATATTTTATTACAAGTGCTAGATGATGGGCGGTTAACAGACGGCCAAGGTCGTACTGTCGACTTTAAAAACACTGTAATTATCATGACCTCAAATATGGGGTCGGATATCATTCAGGAGCTGGCAACAGAAGCAAGTTATGAACAACTTCGAGATTCTGTGATGGCCATTGTGGGCCAACATTTTAAACCTGAGTTTATCAACCGAGTTGATGAGTCTGTTGTTTTCCACCCATTATCTGCGCAGCAAATTGAGAAAATAGCTAATATTCAATTAAAACTATTGGCATCAAGGTTAGCAGAAAAAGAGATTTCACTAGAAGTCAGTAAAGAAGCATTAGCTAAAATTGCTGAAGCAGGGTTTGATCCTGTCTTTGGGGCACGACCGCTCAAACGAGCGATTCAAAACTATGTTGAAAACCCGTTGGCGCAAAAGTTATTGTCGGGCTTGTTTGCTCCAAACAGTGTTATAAATATCGAATTAGTTGATGGAAAGCTAGATATTAGTTAGTTAGTTGGTAACGGTAAGATAAAGTGATTCATCAATATAAAGATGAATCACTCGTTTTACTGTCTACAGTATATTTCGACTTCTTTTTGGCTGATTTCGCGACGTTGACTTTTCTCGGTAGGTGACAATACTCTTGTTTTACCTGAAGCGTCTACGATTTCGACATTGGCAAAGTCATTAAGCGTGCGAAGCTTGGCTTTTGCGTTTTTACATTGAATTGACGAGGCTTGAGCAACGTCGACACTATTATTAAGTAAATCGTTCTCGACACTTTTGTGTTTTAGCGGTGCTTGTACTGGAGAGTAACTTGATTCTATGGTGACTTCTGTAAAGTCTTCAGATACAGGCTCATGTTGTCCATAATGAACGATACCTCTATCATCCACCCACTTATAAACCGTAACGTCTTTGGCATTACTGTTGAAGCTTAAAAAGCAGGTAGAAATTAAAAAAAAGAATGTCCTATTCATATAATCTTCTTCTTGTTGATGGAATTCTTTCCAAAAAGTTTAAAATATCCCTATTAGCTATATCTTAGTATAAAAAAACAGCGATAACTAGCATAGTGTTAATTTCTACAAGGATTAATGGCAATAATAGACTCTTCTAAGTGTACTCAAAAGTACCAAAACTTACAAAATGAGTAACTAAATCTTAATTTGTTTTAATTATTGCTTATTAAATAGTCGAACAAACGAAAAATGAAATTATTTTACGAAAAACGGTTGACGGTGGCGCAAAAATCTCTAAAATGCGCTTCACTTCTTCGGGACAAGCCAATAGTTTACTCGCTGAAGGGGTTCAATGTTCATCAGCTTTCAAGCAGATGCGTCGTTAATCAGAAACGCTTCAAACACTTTTTTGAAAACTTTTAAAATTAACGGTTGACTTTG
>CANMZP010000035.1 GCA_947502355.1 uncultured Thalassotalea sp.
ACATTAAGAATGTCTGCTTATTTGTCTTCTTCAGCCCGTCATCGCTCGTTGGTCAATGACCGCTTTGGTGGCAAAACGGACGATTAATTATCATAAGTTTTCGTCTAAATTAGATCCGAAAAGTGGCATTTCAAGTCATACCGGCAAGAGTTAATACCGGCAAGAGTTAATACCAGCAAGAGTTAATACCGGCATGACTTGAAATCAGCTACTACAACTAAGCAATTGTCAAAAAACCATCCTTATCAAGGTGACCCGTATCGCCCGTTTTAAACCACCTTCTGCCATCTTTTTCTATGATAACTCGACTGGTTTGCTGTGGATCGTTTAAGTAGCCTAGCATTAACTGTGAGCCACTTATTAGAATTTCACCTTGCTGCCCTGTTGGCATGGTTGCTAATGTGTCTGGGTTTACTATTCTAAATGCACAACCTGGTAGGGGCATGCCTACTGTGCCTAGTTTGCTACCGGTTTGTAGTTCAAAATCTGTTGGGTCTATTTTATCCGGAATGTTTACGCTTACTACCGGGGTTGTTTCTGTTGTGCCGTAGCCTTCATAGATGTCTTTGTTGAACTTTTGCTTAAACTGCTGGCGTACCTCTTCTTGCAGTTTTTCACCACCAGATACGACGTGCTTTAAGCTTTCGAGCATTAATGGCTCGACCTTTTCGTTGTTTAGATACAGGCTTAACAGCTTGGATGTTCCATACAACATGGTGGCTTTGTAGTTGTGTACGGTCTTGGCAATGTTTTCTACATCACTTGGGTCTGGGTGACACACGACTTTTACGCCTTCTACTATGGGTAATAGGGTGGTTACCGTTAAACCAAACGAATGGTACGGTGGTAGTGAACTCATAATTACATCGTTGTCGTTTGTTCTTAATAGGGCGCTTATTTGCCTTATGTTGGCGTGAAAATTTCGATGGCTTAATACTACGCCTCGAGGTGTTTCTTTTTCGCTATCCGAGTATATGATGGCCGCTGGTGCATCTATTTCTACCGATTTGGCAAAGACGCGGTAAAACCAGTTTGCCGGTAAAACGTATGCGGCATATCGGGCGAGGTGGGTGCGTAATTTAGACGCACTTTTGTTTAACGCTTCCATGGTAATTACGTTCATGTCTTTTAACATGTCATCGGTGTTAAAACCTTTGCTTTGTAATTGTTCGATAAAGGCTTCTGAGCTGATCACTGTTTTAATTTCGGCATTATCCAGCGCTGATGTTATGTAGCTCAGGCTTTTGTTAAAATTGATGTTTACAATGCTTTGGCCGTTAAACAGTACTGCCATATTGGCGATGATTGCCTCACTTGATGAGGGGAGCAATATGCCAATATTTTGGCTTGAGTCTATGGTGCGCACTTGTTTGGCTAAGGCGCAACTGCTGGCAAGTAATCTGCGGTTTGTTAATTGTTTGCCTTTTCTATGCGCTTTCGACTTTGTGTCAAATACCGACTTCGCACTTAGGTTTTCTTTAGCGGTTTTAATAAAGGCCAATGGCAATGGATCAGCTTGCTTAGTTTGGTGCTCCCAGGTTTCAAATGACAGCTCAAAGATCTTTTGTTTTAACTGCTCAGCGTTGGTGTGAATAGGCAATGGTTTACCAAAGGCTATGGTGACATTACGACGCAAACCGGTTAGGGTATTTTGTCTTAGTTTTTCACTGTATGCGCGGGTCATGCGGCTGCCCCATAGGCCATGCAAGTAAAAGGGGACAATCACACCATCAACATTATCTACTACGCGTTCAAAGCCCGTACGAAACACCCCTAATGTACCGGTGCGGCTAATGGCTCCCTCGGGGAATAAACACACAACTTCGCCATCTTTCAATGACTGGTTAACCGCTGCTAACGACTCTTTTGAGTTGCCACGACTAATTGGAATGGTGCCTATTAGCTTCATAAAGGGTCTTACATACCAAAGGTTGTATACCCTTCTTAACATCACAAAGCGTACTTTTCTTGGGCAAGCTAATTGTACCAATATACCATCTATCCAGCTGATGTGATTGCCCAGTAATAATGTGCCACCTTCTGACGGTAGGTTATCAAAATTAAGTACGTCCAGTTTATAGCGACGACGTAAAATAAAGCTGGCCACAATTCGCAACATAGAGTGGGGTAATTGATAAACCGTGTATACTGAGCCTGCAAGTGCGAGGGCTGACAATGAGTAAAATACCCCGATGGAGCTGATACCCCAGGTAACTAAGGCAATGGTTGCAATAAGAGCCGATAACATGGCCACGTTTTGTACCCAGTTATTACCGGCCAATACCGTGCCTAATTGATCTTCATGGGCGTGGTATTGAATTAACGAATTAAGCGGCACAATAAACAAACCACCACTTATGCCTAGCCCCAAAAATACCAATGCCATGGTGTATACATTATCCAGTCCTGAAACGGAGGCTAGAAGCACGGCAAAGGTAAGGGCTGAAACGGGAATAAGGCCTAACTCTATGTAATTTCTAGAGGCTTTGGCGGCAAGGGTTGAACCAATCACAATACCAATCCCCGTACAGGCCATAATGCCCTGAATGATTAAGGTATTGTCTTCGGCTAACACCGCTTTGGCAAAAGCTGGGAAGGTGGCCAACATCACTTGTGATACCGACCAAAACATTGATAAACCAATGATCGAAAGCCAAATAACCCGATGTGAAAAGATGGTGCCTAAATTCTGTTTAAGGTAGCCACCTTTGAAATAGCGGTTCAGGGTGAAGGACTTGCTTTCATCTTTCTTGCGGGTGATTGGTAATTTGGTCGAGAAGTACCATTCAACAAGAGATAGCACAACAAAGATCCAGCCAATCCATACCACCGACTTCATAATGGTGGTGCTATTATCTGTTACCACATCGATTAGCAGTAATTCAAAAAAAGCCGAAAACACAAAGGTACCACTTAAAATGGAAACAATCGTTACGGCTTGCACCATGGCATTGCCCTGGGCTAGCTTATCTGGGCCGATTAACTCTTTGATGTAACCATATTTGGCTGGCGAGTATAACGCCGACTGAATGCCCATAATTAAGGTCATAATAAAGGCGGCTTCAAACCAACCCTTGTAATAACAAAAGGTAATAATGAGGGTTGCTAGCACCGCGAATATGGCGCTTATGCGCATGATTTGCGGCTTGGGGTACTTATCGGCAAGAAAACCTGAGGGGGAAAACAAAAAGATAAACGGCAGCAAAATGAGGGCATTAAGCACAGCGGTGAGAACAATTTGAATTTCACCGTCGTAAATTTTAAACACGGTGTTTTGTACCACAATTTTATGGCCTAAATCGACAAAGGCGTTAATAAACACCATGGCAATATAGGCAAAGAAGCCTTTTATACTTAGTAACTCTTTCATGTCTTTCCAAACTCAGATTAATGATGCGCTTACTATGCGGTTTACGTTAACTATGCACTACCAATTTTGATAAGGTCGTATTATTATCAATTTAAAGTATCGTATATCGATACCATTTTGTCGTATTCAATCATTTAAAGGCCGCACGGAGAACGTATGTCACAAACTACCTCATTGCTTACCACCTTGAAAAAAGCCCTTAAGGCACATGGCTTTACCTATCAGGATGTGGCGAAACATATGGGTTTATCTCAGGCTAGCATTAAACGATTGTTTTCAGAAGAAAATATTTCGTTGCAACGTTTAGAAGATATATGCCAGTTGCTGGATATGCAAATATCGGACTTGGTAAAGCAGATGAATGAGCAACAAGGACGGTTGCAGCAATTAACGGTAGAGCAAGAAAAAGAAATTACCGCCGACATTGGCTTGTTATTGGTTACCGTGTGCGTATTAAACAAGTGGACCATGAAAGAGATGGTTGATTACTACGAGATGACCGAACCCGACTGCATTGGCAAACTGGCTAAACTCGATAAGCTAAACATCATCGAACTGTTACCGGGAAATCGTATAAAGCTCTTAGTGGATGCCAATTTTGGCTGGATTGAAAATGGCCCCATTCAATCGTTTTTTCAGCGCACGATTGCCAAAGAGTTTTTCAATAGTGCCTTTGAGCATGATGATGAATGTTTAGTGGTTTTAAACGGAATGTTATCAATGCAAAGTAATGGTGAGTTCCAGCGCAAAATCAAACGCTTAGCCCGCGAATTTGACGCATTAAATCAAGACGATTCCAGTTTACGGTTAGAAGAAAGGCGAGGCTCTACGGTCGTGTTAGCAATACGCAGTTGGCGCTATGGTTTGTCACAGCATTTAACAAAAAATGGCTTACCTGCAAAAAAAGGTAGCGTTATTCAATACCCTAAAGGCTAGTAGTTGCAACTTTATAATAATAAGTTGAGCTTTTAGTGACAACTTACCATCATCCACCTATCGCAATTAAGACGATAGGTCGCCAAACCTAAACCAATAAAACGGTATGTACAAATGGGGTTGGCTTAAAAAAGGATGATAGATTATGAAATTTGCTCATACGTTTTTGAAAGCCCTCGGGGTTATATTTATATGTACTTGTACCATGTTAAATCACAGCAGCGCCTATGCTGCCGGTTTATTAACACCACAAGGCAGTAGCCATCAAGCGCTTAAAATACACCAGCACCATGTGGATGTGGTGATTGAAAATGGCTATGCCATTACCACCATTAAACAAGTGTTCTTTAATCCGCACAATATAGATCTTGAAGCGTTATACAGTTTTCCAATCCCTGAAAAAGCTTCGGTTGGCGAGTTTATTTATTACATTGATGGTAAGCCAGTCATCGGCGAAGTTGTCACGAAATCACAAGCAGATAAGCTATATGAACAAGAAAAACAGGCTGGTCGTGAAGTCGCTAAAACCAGTCAAGACAGTTATAAAACCTTCGACTCGACCATTTATCCAGTTCGCGCCAACGACAGCGTCACCATTAGCCTAACTTACATTCAACCTGTGCATGTAGATACCTCAATTGGGCGTTATGTTTATCCGCTAGCTGAAGGTGGAGTAGACGAGCAAAAAATGAGTTTTTGGCATTCTGAAAAACAAGTTGAGCAAGCTTTTAGTTTTAACTTACTTTATCGCTCGTCTTATCCCGTTGATGCATTTCGCTTACCCAATATCGCTGGTGCACAAATTAATCAACTGTCCCCCTTTGAATGGACTGCATCTATTAGCAATGGTGTAAGCGTGACAACAGACGCGACAATAAGCGAGTCAATGAGCGAGTCAATGAGCGAAGCGCCAATGATGACAAACAAAACGCCCCCCATCAATAATCAACGCGCGTTTACCCTAGACCAAGATATTGTTGTGTTATGGCGTCATGAAGCTAACTTACCTGGCGCGGTTGATGTCGTTACCTACAAAGCGCCGGGTAAAGATAAAGGTACCTTTATGATGACGTTAACCCCAGGCATGGATCTTGCCCCAATAACCCAGGGCAGTGACTGGATTTTTGTGCTTGATTACTCCGGCTCCATGCAAGGTAAATACAGTGCCATGGTTGATGGGGTCCGTAAAGGCTTAGACAAGTTGCGTCCAGATGACCGCTTTAAAATTATTACCTTTAACGATAACGCACACATGCTGACCAATGGTTTTGAAAGTGCGACGCTTGATAATATTAATCGTTATTTACTGAAACTTGAAAGTGAGCGGCCACAAGGCAGTACCAACGTATATGACAGTATTCAAATGGCGTTACGAGGTCTTGATGATGACCGTCCAAGTGCCGTGTTGCTGGTAACCGATGGGGTTGCCAATGTTGGTAAAACCCAGAAGAAAGACTTTTTTAAATTGCTTGAGCAATATGATGTTCGTCTGTTCACCTTTGTGATGGGCAACAGTGCCAACCGTCCATTGTTAGAAGGCATGGCCAAACTATCCAATGGCTTTGCTGTTAATGTTTCGACCAGTGATGATATTGTTGGTCACATAATGCAAGCCAGTTTAAAGCTAACGCACCAAGCGTTGCGTGATGTCAGTGTGTCGATTAAAGGCATGAACGTGAAAAATATGACACCCGAGACCATTGGCAGTTTGTATCGTGGTCAGCAGTTAATTATTTTTGGTCATTACGATGTTAAAGGTATAAGGGGTCAAGGAAAGGGGGCAGAAGAGAAAGCGACGGTGACTGTTAAGGGTAACTTAAATGGCAGCAGTAAAACCTATAAAACCACTTTTGTCGTTAAAGATGATAATAGCAACCCCGAGATTGAGAGATTGTGGGCCTTTGCTAGCATTGAAGCCATGCAAGATCAAATGGATTACCTAGGGCATGACAAGGATACCGAACAAGCCATTACCGATTTGGCCTTGGAGTACTCGCTGGTAACCGAATACACTTCAATGATTGTTATGAGTGATGAGCAGTTTGCAGCCAACAATATTGAGCGTCGTAATAAAAAACGAGTAGAGGTTGAGTATAAAGCGCGAGATATTCGAAAGCACCAAGGCGTTCGCTCAAACCGTGTTGATAAAAACAATCCGATGTACAGTAAGCCGCGCCCATCAACAGGAGGTGGCGGAGGCAGTACTTCGTTAATTACGTTGTTGGTACTAGTTAGTGTCTTTTTAAATCGCAGCTTGGTTGGCAAAAGAATGAATGGGTAACCAATGGCTTAAATAGCCTAAGAGCTTAAGTAAAGTGGCATCAATATCAACCCGTGCAGGATTTCTGTTCGGGTTGTTTTTTGCCTTTATTAGGACGGTATTTAATACAGACTAAAAAAAGTTAAAAAACTTTCATTCTTTACATAAATTAGTTTTAAAGCTCTATTTTTATTTCCTATATTAACAATCAGCAAGACAACCTAGGTTGTCATTTTAAAAATACAAACACGAGGTGTCCCATGCTCTTAAATTTATTTAAAACCAAAGAAGTTACTGAAATCGGTCGTCAATTACTTAACTCAAACAAAGACGTTGTAGATAGCGTTTTATCAACAACTAAAAGCGTTGTTAAACAAGGTATTGAGTACAATCGTTCAGTAACACAAAACGCCATTAACGCGGTATCTTCAGGTCGTGAACAAGCTGGTCGCATTGTTGATTCTGTTCTTGAGCAATCAGGCAAAATTGAAGAACGTGCAATCGAAGTTTTACACGAGTCTAGCGACAAAACTGCAGAGCGCGTTGACGAATTATTTGACCGTGTAGGTAACCCTGCTGCAACGGTTGGTGATGCAATCGACGATACGGTTATTACTTCAGTAAACAAAATTGTTGAGCCTACCGTAGACATGCTTAAAAGCACTACAGAGCAAGTAACAGAAGTTCCTAACAAACTTCTTAAAACAGCTGCTCAAGCGAAATAATTAAAGCGTTTTAAAAATACAAAAGCCCAAGCATGTCATATGCTTGGGCTTTTTAGTGTCTTATTTTAAGGGGTATTTTACATTAAACGACTTAGCTGCTTATTACTGCTTACGTTGTCGTCGCTTAGTTCTTTTCGAAAAGTCCAAACTGTTTTATTCATGCTATTGCCTCAGAAAACGCAGAGTTAGGCTAATTTGGCTGCCATTGTAATATTTTTTACACCCTTTCCGTTTCATTTTGTTTCTTTGAAAGCGTTCAATTTAATGTTTCCTTGTACATTCACTAATGTCATCAGTTAGTTAGGTACATAATAGTGAACTTAAATTGCAATCCTTTACTGTATATTTACCATTATGGTTAACTTTTATTTTTGAACAAAAGTATAATTAATCTTTCTTTGTTGTAGCAATGAGTTAACGAAATCAACGTATTAACCCTTTCCATGCCATGCGATTATCGCTGAGGTACGATTGGTTTGTTCGGTTTGGTTAACGTAGACTGTTTGGATCGTGGTATGAAGGCTTGGATTCCCGTAGAGACATTTAGTAGAACGAACCGTGTTGTGCATCACTTATCGGCGGTCTTATTTATTGGGGCATTGTTCCTTATGGCCTACGATCAAATCTTTGGCTCAACGGATGCGTTAATGGTTCACCAATCTTTGGGCGTCATGGTATTCGTCTTATATTTTGGTCGCATTGTGTTAATGGCCTGGTTTGGAAAACCAAAAGCGATTGGCACAAGGTTTGAGCAGTTTTTGGCCCACCTTGCACATTTAGCGTTATACAGTGTGTTAATTTTGATGCCGCTAAGTGGTTTAAGCCTGAATATTGCCGGCGGAGAAGAAACCGCTATTTTTGGGCTGTTAACCATACCGAGCTTTGATGAGGTGAATCTGGACGTGTATTTATTGATGTTGGGTTTTCATAAATCCATGCAATGGGTTTGTTACATGCTCTTATCTGCTCACATTGGGGCGAGTGTGTTTCACCATTTTGTCTTAAAAGATGCAACATTAAAAAGAATGTTTGGTGCAATTAAGTAATTCGAGTGACTTAACGAACCTTTTAATCTAGCTCTGAGGAGTGGCATTTAGTTTGCTTTACAGGCTCTTCACCTTCAAAGTCTTCACCAACATATTGCGCCGCAATAATTTTATATTGGCTTTGTATGGCATTTAAATGCTGGGCAAAGCGATGATGTTTTTTGACCGCTAACCAGTCTTCTTTAATTACCCCAAATTGAATGGCTAATTGAAAAATACGAATAGGGTACTTTAAATAAAAAATCGACGCAGCTTTGATGTGATCGTCATTATTTGGGGTCAATGCGCAACGTTTCTCAATTAACTGAGCTTTTAACTGTTCACCCACTTGATGTTTAATCGGACCATTAAGCCAGTCGATAAACTTATTGTATTGCTTGGCTTGGTAAAGACGCCAGGCCATAAAGAGAAGAATGGCAAAGCCAAGTAGGATGAAAACTTCAGACATAGGGATAATCAATTAATAAGAAAACGTTGCTATGGTAACAAGTAGATTCATGGCAAGTCTACCTTGTTTTGTAAAACATCTTACCGTCGGCTTACCCCCGTTCATTCGGGCTCACTTTCACCTAAACTATACTCTGAAATGCGCCCCTTCGTGCATTAGTAATTTCGCTTTTATGCCCATACCACCCGCATAGCCAGTTAACTTTTTATCGCTACCAATGACTCTGTGACAAGGGACAACAATAGCGATTCGATTGGCTCCATTTGCAGTACCTACTGCACGAACGGCTTTAGGGTTATTAATGGCATTGGCCAGTTGTCCATAGGAAAAAGTATGACCTTGCTCTATGGTTTGTAATGCTTGCCATACTTTGTTCTGAAATGGCGTTCCCGATTGGGCTAGCGGTAAATCAAAGTGTTGTCGTTGTTTCGCAAAATATTCGATTAACTGTTGTTTAGCATCATTTAAATGCGCTGGCGCGGCAGCACAATTTAACTGGTAATTCTCATCAACGTGTAGAGGGATTTTGCCTTGCTGAAAGGTGATCTCACAAATGCCTTGCTGATTCGCCACAATGGCGATGTCACCTAATTGGGTTTCTAGTATGTCGTAGTACAACATGTTTATCTCTTTTGGTTAATTTGTTTGTAATGAGTGCCACAAATAAATTGCAGCATAGGCACGCCATGGTCGCCAATTTTCGGCCCGCTGTAAAATTTGTTTCGGCTTAATGGTTATTTCTGGTGTTGATAGGGCTTTGATCAGCCCTAAATCGGCAGCGGGAAAAGCATCGGGCATGCTCAACCCTCGCATCGCTAAATAATTGGCTGTCCATGGACCAATGCCTTTTATTTTGCAAAGCTGCTTTTCAAATTCATCGGCGGGCAAATTGGCGGAAAACAATGCATGGTTTTCCTGATAAAATGCTATCCAGGTTTTCAACGTTTGGATGCGGGTATTGGTGATGCCAAGGTGTTCAAAGTCTGCCTTAGCAAGTCTAGCCTCATCCGGAAAAAATATACTTAATGGCTCAGGCAAATCAATTTTTGTGGCTAATCCTTCATCGGCATAAGTATTGGCAATTCTTGCGGCTAATGTGGTGGCTGCGGCAACGGAAATTTGCTGTCCCAATATGGCACGAATGGAGAACTCAAAGACATCCCAACAACCGGGTAATCGCAATCCTAGGAATTGCTCAAATAAAGGGGACAGAGTCGGGTCTTTACCTAAGTATTGTTTTATCACTTGGTAATGACAGTCCAAATCGAACAGTTTTCTGGCTTTGTCTATTACCATAGAGAGTGATTGATAATCGGTTAAACTGACTTTGAGTAGCAGGTAAGGGCGCTGTTTCGACTCGGTACGGTTAATGACTGGCATGCTTACCTCAAACCAGCCATAACTTTTTTTATCCCCTTTTACTAAGGTAATGGTCCTTTTATAAGTGTCGGTAACGGACTCGACACCCGGAATGACTCGGCTACGGAAAAAATTTAACATCAGCGGCCAGTTGAGCTCATCTTGGTAGAACAACTTTAACACGATGTGGTCGGCCTTTTCGCATTTAGACGCGCCTCTAATCTGAGATGGGGTAAGCTTGTACTGCTTTTTAACTTGCTCATTAAAGCTACGCAAGCTCGTAAAACCGCTGATTTGTGCCACCATCGTCATTGGCAAGTTACTGTTCATTAGGGTTTTTCGGGCAACACGAAGGCGTTTTTGCAAGATAAACTCTAAAGGGGTCATATCTAGGTGTTGCTTAAACAAACGCTGTAATTGTCGTTCACTTAAATTGAGTTTTGTACTGATTTCGGCGACCAACAACTGCGGTTGGTATTCGATTAGGTCTAACGCTTGTGTTATGGCACTATTGTGCTCTGTAATAATAGCGAGC
This sequence comes from uncultured Thalassotalea sp., assembly GCA_947502355.1. GTDB lineage: Bacteria > Pseudomonadota > Gammaproteobacteria > Enterobacterales > Alteromonadaceae > Thalassotalea_A. Next base: position 10,680 of record CANMZP010000035.1, read on the forward strand.
TCGGGTTTACAGCGCTTGCAGGGTTGAAAGCCATTTCGCTCAGCTTGTTCGGGAAACTTATAGTATCGAACATTTTCTTCTTTGGCCGGACGTGCTGGGCAGGTTGGACGACAGTAGATACCCGTGGTGAGTACCGCCGTATAAAATTGGCCGTCAAAGCGGATATCTCTAGATAACCTTGCTTGCATACAAATGTCTTTGCTTATCATTTTGACCGCTCTGTTAATCGATAATAGAGTGATGATAATACATAAAGGGGCTAGTTACTCGCGGAAATCCGACATGATGGAGAGAAAGAGATAAGTTTTAAGCTACAAGCTGCAAGCTACAAGCTACAAGCTACAAGCTACAAGCTGCAAGCTGCAAGCTGCAAGCTGCAAGCTGCAAGCTGCAAGCTACAAGCTGCAAGAGGGGAAGCGAAGAGCTGGATGATGTAGGGTTTTAGAAGCCGAGGCTTGAGAGCCGTAATGGAAGCTGTTGTTGTCTATAGCATTCTTTTTTAGGGGGAATTGGGATTAAATTAGGCTGCATGCTTTGGGGCTGAGACTCTACGTCTTGTAGCATGCAGCTTGTCGCTTGGAGCTTTTTTAGCTGCCGTTCCAGCTTCGTACCCATGCAGTATCTATGTGGATAAAACCAGAGTTAGGGTAATAACCAACCCCACCCATTTTTAATGACTTAGCTGCATCTCTTACCTGCGATAACTTAACCCCAGGAATGGCAAAGTCAATGGCTTTACCCTGCATATGGAAGCTTTTCTTAGCTACGCCATTGCTACGATTAGCTAACATGCTATTGGTTTTTTCTGAGCGAAAACCCGAAATAATGTGGATAGGTTTATCGGTTACCAGACGTTGCTGAATTTCGTGCAGCATGTGGTAAAGTTTTCTGTCCATGGTAATGATTTCGTTTTGACGGTGATCTCGTAAGTTTTTATCAAACAATGAAAGCATGTCTTCCTGTTCGATGTCATTAAATGAAAATATTCCTGAGACCTTTTCATCCGTATGACGGTTATATAAAGATAGACTTTTGTAACCTTGATCCGTATTTATTGCCGCATGCGCCGTTTTACTAAATAATGGTGCGGATGAACCCAATGCAACCATCCCTGTTAGCTGCCTAAAAAATTGGCGCCTGTCTTTACAAACTGCAGTCATATTACCTCTAAACACTTGTACGTTGTTGCTACTTTTCTCGTAAGTATGTTGTACACAATATCGACAATAAAAATAATATTCAACTGTTTAATAAATAAACAATATGCTTGTGACCCTCTAAAAATGGCTAACTTACTTTCAATAAACAACTTTTGATTTTCGATTGAAATCAAATGAAATTGTGATTTTTTGTAAATTAACAGCGTTTTTACTTATAAAGCACGATTTTCATGCATTAACTCATAAAGTCTTTGCGCTAACATGCGGTAGCCTTTCTCATTAAAATGCACGGCATCGGACTTGGCACTTGGGGTACGCATAAGGCTTGCAATAATATCGCCATCAAACACCAATTGGTATTCGTCGGCTAGCTCTTGGTAAAACGGGGCAGATGAAGAAAAGAGTTTCTTTTGTGGTACGCCAATTAGAATAATTTGTATGGATTGAGTCTGAGCGTATTCAATCATGTTTGCTAAATTTTGTTTGGCTTTTGCCAAATTTTGGTTACGCAGGATGTCATTACCGCCTTCAATCAGGATCAATAAGTCAGGTTGATGTTGGTTAATCATGGATTCAAAGCGTTTAACACCTTGCGAGGTGGTTTCACCCGATATCCCGGCATTAATGACCTCTAGATAGGTTAGCTCGGCCAGAACACTGGGGTAACTGTTTTCTATCGCCACCCCTTTTCCTGCCGTTAAGCTATCGCCAAAAGCGAGGATTTTTGCATCCAATGGCAGCGGGCTTAAACCGGGTTTCGAACAGGACATTAATGAGGAGAGTATTAAGGCTGCGACTAGGGTTTTGAATACGGCTGACAACCATTGATGTAGGTGTCTGAATATACAGCTAAGTAAGGGAATGTTGTCTGGCATGCGTGTCCTTTAAATGTAACATTTTATGAAAAGGGATGATCTTTTTATGTAAACCTAGCATAGTGATAGTATCGAAATAAAGTTATATCAGGAATCTTGCCCGGTGCAAATAATAACCCACACGTCAGCTGAAAAAAGCCTGGTTAAAAAAGCCTCGTTCTTCATTTTAAGCATATGCTTGTTCTTTAGTGCGCTTTTCGCTCCTGATACATTGGCAAAAGACTATTTTAATTTTGCTCAAATAAAACTGACCGCGCCATTTACGATCACTCAGGATCCGGTCAGTGGCAACTTCTTAGAAAATTATGGTAACGAATTGATCCTTATTGGCGAGCAAGATGGCACACCTCAACTTGCTATGTATGCCTTTATTGATGAGGAACGTCAGTACGAAGTCGTCGATCAAATTAGCTTGCCTAAATCGCTGTTTAGTTTTGATACAAGCGATCCTATTCAAGGTAAAGCACAGCAATTTTACCTGCTCAGTAAAGATACAGTGTGGCAGCTTAAAACGTCACCACAGTTTTCTTTGCTCAAAATTGCCGACGTTGAGTCTATGTATCAACAACATAAGGCGGATTATTTCCAACCCTATGATTTTATTGTCGATGTAAATAACGACGGGTTAGACGATATAAAATTGCAGGATTTTAACGGTATAAATATATATATTCAGAAGTCCGAACATCAGTATGTTAAGCAATCAATTGCCATAAACCCCATTGTAGAGCTGTTTTACGACCGGGTGGTTTACAGTGAGCAAAAATTGTTCTTTGCCGATATGACCTTTGATAATAAAGATGACATCATCGCCATTGGCGAAGGACAACTGCTGGTATACCCACAACAAGCGGATGGTTTATTTGGAGAGGATCCTTTAAACATAAAATTAAATGAAAACATCTCGGCATTTAATTGGTGGAAAGCCAGAGGATCCGACGGCAAAAATCTTGATCAAAGTGATCTTCAGCACCGAACGCTTCGTTTTATCCGCGATCTCAATAACGATGGTGTTATGGATATGATGGTGTTGTATGCACAAAGTTCAGGGGTATTAGAAAAGCGTAACGATTATGAAATTTATTTTGGACAACCCCCCAAGGTATTTGACTCAGAACCCGTTGCCTCAAATAACATGGGCTCACAGCCTGCAAGTGATGCTCCAGTTGATTCGCCGATAAAGCTTGTGCATTTTGCGTCTGAGCCAGACAGTACGTTAAAAGGTGAGGGTACGTTAACCGACTTGAACTTTGTGGATTTAAACGAGCAGCAAAAGAGCGTGGTGCTAACCTCGTCATTTGATTTATCACTTTCGCAAATAATTAGTGCCTTACTCGCTGGCAGTGTTGAACAAAATGTGATGCTTTTTAGCTTAAACAGCAAAGGCATTTACCGCGAACGCATCAACAAAGAGGTGGATTTAACCTTTAGTTTATCCACCGGTAAGCGCGGCTCTCCGGTGATTATTATGACCGACTTAAATGGCGATAATCGCAAGGAAATGGTCCTTTCTTCTGGCGAGGAGGCGTTGCAAATTTACCCCGGTAATGACAAAAATACGCTAGTGGAAAGTTCGCCGCAAATGGTTAAACTGGCTCTGCCTAAAGATGGCCGGTTAATTTCAACCCATGATATTAACGATGATGGTCGCTTTGAGTTGGTGATCCGTTACAATAGTGACGACGAGGGCTTTGACGGCTCTCAGCTATTGATATTTAAACTGGATTAAATTTTACGAGCACATCATGGAACACGTCGAAGGGTTATCAAATTACCAGCGAATCTGGATAATGGTAAATCATATTCCCAAAGGTAAAGTTGCTTGCTACGGACAAATTGCTGACTTAGCAGGGCTACCGGGCAGAGCTCGGTTAGTGGGCAAAGCTTTGGGGGAAACCCCTGATAATATTCAAGTACCTTGGTATCGGGTAATTAACTCGCAAGGCAAAATATCGTTTCCCCAAGACAGTGAGCACTTTGCTAAGCAAAAAGGTTTTTTGCAGGAAGAGAATGTGGTGGTGCTTAATGGTCGGATTAAGCTAAAAGAATTTCAATGGCAGCCAAGCTTAACAGAACTCTTGCAACTGCCATTTTAAAATAAAGACTATTCTTTGTCTTCAAAGTCTGAAATAAGCAAGTTTGCGGCAGCAAAAGCGGCTTTGTCGCGCGTTTCTTCAGGCAGACTTTCATTCGCGGCAATATCGTTTAGCGTGGTTAATACGCAGCTAATCGCTTGTGGAATGTAGCCTTGGTCGCCACTGCCAATTTGTGCGTAGAGTTCGCGAACCTTGTCGCAACATTGATAAATATTCATGGTGTACCTTGTATTGGTGTTAGGGTTTTTTCGTTGGCGCTATTCTACCCCATTGGGCAGTAGCCGTGTTGATCTGTTACACGTTTTAACCAGCGATTAATGTATGGGTAGCGGCTTAAATCAAACCCACCTTGCTCAGCCACATGTGTATAAGCATACAACGAAATATCCGCCAGAGAATATGTATCTCCCACAAAAAAATGCTGTTTGCTTAAATGCAACTCCATAATATCCAGCGCTTTGTAACCGGCTTCAAGCTTTTGTTGATACTCCGTTTGCCTTTCTGCTGGCATATTTTGATAATGGCGAATAAAACGGGCGACGGCAATGCTAGGTTCGTGCGTGTATTGCTCGAAAAATTGCCAACGCAATACCTCGGTGATCGCTTTTTGTGTCTTTGGCTGAAGTGAGGTATCGAATGCTAAGAAGTGCAAAATGGCGTTGGACTCAGTAATAACGTTGCCATCGTCTAACTCTATGATTGGTATTTTACCAAGCGGGTTTTTGGCCAAAAATTCTGGCGTTTGATTTTCGTTCTTCAGAATATCAACGTGTTGCCATTGATAATCGATGCCAAGGTTATGACACAATAATTTTATTTTGTAGCAGTTACCGGATTGGGCATCGCCGTATATGCGCATTTACGTCATTCCTATTTAAAAGCCAAGCTATTAAATACTTTACTTACAAAATGCTTTATTGCCAATAATTTTATAAGCGGGAGTACCGTGCACCAGTACATCTCGAGCAAAGATGGTATGGCAGCTTGGGCATTGGCAATCAACGTTGGTATTATTTTGCACAATGCGCTCTTTATAACACTTGAGTAAACTGCCTTTGCCGCCTTTTTTGTATTTAAATAAAATAAAACCGCATTGCTGGCAAAGCACTTTTACGGTTTTTGTTGGTAGGGCTTTTCTTGGCTTTGCCATGCGTTGTGTCTATCTATTTGCTAATAGGGTGATGGACTAAGATTTTTGCGTAAAGTCGACCAAAGCGAAGCCCGCCATCATCGCTAGGAAAAAGTAAATTACATCCACATTTCCCGCCAATAATGAAGAGGCAACCGGTCCTGGACATAACCCCGCAATTCCCCAGCCTAAGCCAAAAATGGCCGCACCCATAACGAGCTTTTTATCAATGCTTTTTAAGTGACTCAACGAAAACGATTCAGCAAAAATGGGTTTGCTTCTCGGTTTAATGATAAGGAGGAAGCAAGGTAAAAAAACCAACAAACCACCGCCCATAACAAACGCTAAGTCGGGTAACCAGTTACCGGTAATATCTAAAAAACCAATGACATTGTTTGGGTCAACCATACCTGAAACGGCCATACCTAACCCAAATAATAAGCCCGCAGCAAGGGCAATAAAATACGTCATGCCAGCTCCCTAATTTAATACATGTAAATGAACATAAGTGGTGACAACGGCAACCACCATAAAGACACACGTTGCGACAATAGAGCGATAAGACAAACGTCCCATACCGCAAATACCATGGCCACTGGTGCAGCCATTACCTATTTTGGTGCCAATTCCAACCAGCAAGCCAGCTATTACGACAAGCCATGTCGGTATGGAAAATTCACTCGGTATATGCGCACCAAATGCATCACGACCTAAAATACCCCCGAGCATCATGCCAATTAGAAATAGCCCACGCCATAAAAAATCATTTTTTATCGGCTTAACCAAGCCAGATAAAATGCCACTAATGCCAGCAATCTTGCCATTAAAGAGCAGTAATATAAACGCTGACACGCCTAATAACATGCCCCCAAGTAAGGAGGACCAAGGAAACGTAAAATCCATCATTATCTCTACTTCATTGCCTTCGTTTATTCGTCTTCAGGGCAGAAAATATCGTGCAAACTGGTGATCAGCGCTTTAATACGCGCATCGGCCAAGGCATAAAATACTTGCTGCGATTCTTTGCGAACTGTTACCAGTTGATTGTCTCTGAGCACTTTGAGTTGTTGTGAAAAGGCTGACTGACCTAAAGAGGAATTCCCCTGTAATTCAGACACGCTTAGCTCACCATCCATTAATTGGCATAGCACCATCAAACGTTCTTGATGGGCCATGGTTTTTAAAAGGTGCGCCACTTCACCTGCATTGTCATTAAGTTGTTCAATATCCATCGGTACAGTAATGAGTTAATTTTTGTATGATGGCTATTGTAGTGATTTTGGTAAATTAGTCAATACTAATTAATCTTTATCTTAATTAGTGTTTTCTGTATTAGTTCTTTCTAATTTAGTGTGTTATAGTTTGCCATAACAATATGTGAGCTTTTATCCATGACAACTTGATTGGCTAAAAGCCCTTAATTTTATCTTTTTTGGTTGAGTAGTCTGGAGTTTGAAATGACTAAAATTGTGATCATTGGTGGTGTTGCAGGTGGAGCGTCTGCTGCGGCGCGAGCGCGTCGATTAAGTGAAGACGCTGACATCATAATGTTTGAACGTGGCCCTTACGTATCGTTTGCCAACTGTGGGTTGCCGTATCATATAGGTGGCGACATTACCGATCGCAGTAAATTGTTACTTCAAACACCAGAAAGTTTTAAAGCACGCTTTAATGTTGATGTAAGAGTTGAAAACGAAGTGGTGTCAATTGACCGTGAAAACAAACACGTCGTTGTTAAAAGCCTAAAAGATAATCATCAATATACCGAATCTTATGACGTTTTATTATTAAGTCCTGGTGCTAGTGCTATCGTACCGCCTATTCCTGGTATACAAAATCCATTAACCCATTCATTGCGAAACCTTCCTGATATGGATCGCATTAAAAACATCATCGAACAAAACAAGGTTCAGCATGCAACCGTTGTTGGTGGTGGTTTTATTGGCCTTGAAATGATGGAAGCGTTCCATCAGCTTGGTATTCAAACCAGCTTAATTGAGTTGTCAGAGCAAGTCATGGGGCCAATCGATCGTGAAATGGCCGGTTTTGTTCATCAGGAAATCAAAGCCAAAGGCATTGATTTACGCTTAGGCGTAGCATTAGAGAAAGTCGATTACAGTGTAGAGCACAACCTAACGTTGGGATTATCAGATGGTAAATCGCTCGAAACCGATTTGCTGATCATGGCCATTGGTGTTCGTCCTGAAATCGACTTAGCCAAACAAGCCGGACTTGACATTGGCGAGTTAGGGGGGATTGCCACCAACGCCTATTTGCAAACCAATGATCCTGCTATTTATGCGGTTGGTGATGCCATTGAAGAACAAGATTTTGTGACTGGTAAGTCGAGTATTGTGCCACTAGCCGGACCGGCAAACCGTCAGGGGCGTATGGTAGCTGACAATATGTTTGGTGCAAAAGAGCAGTACCAAGGCACCCAAGGTACGGCAATTTGTAAAGTATTTGACTTAGCCGTGGCATCAACGGGTAAGAACGAAAAACAACTTCAAGGCGAAGGCATGGCTTATGAAAAAGCCTATGTACATGCCGCAAGCCACGCCAGCTACTACCCAGGGGCTGAGGTTGTGTCATTAAAACTGTTGTTTTCACCAGAAAATGGCAAGATTTTAGGTGCGCAAGCCATTGGTAAAGATGGCATTGATAAGCGCATTGATGTGCTATCGGTAGCCCAACGTGCGGGCATGACCGTAGAGCAACTACAACACGTTGAATTAACGTATGCGCCGCCATATGGCAGTGCCAAAGATGTGATTAATCAGGCGGCATTTGTTGCCACCAATATATTAAAAGGTGATGTAAAGCCAATTCATTATCATCAAATTGATGCACTAACGGATGAGCAAATTCTATTGGATGTAAGAAATCCGGGCGAATTAAAAAATAACGGCTTTATTGAAGGCGCTATTAATATTCCGGTCGATTCACTGCGTGAGCGTATGGCGGAATTGCCAAAAGATAAAGAAATTGTCATTACCTGTCAGGTTGGCTTACGAGGTAATGTTGCCTACCGTCAGCTAATTAATAATGGCTATAAAGCGGTAAACCTAGTTGGCGGTTACCGTACGTATAAATTTGCTAAAATGTAAGGTTTTCGAAATAATAGCCTAGCTCTGCCTAGGCTTTATTTTTTATGACTACGCAAAGTCCATATCGATAACCAGAACAACAATAATAAGAATGCTTAACCATGTCTAAAACCACAGCTGCCGGTGTATATCTTCACGGTAATGCCGACAAGCCCGCTATTATTTTTTTGCACAGTAGCCTTAGCTCTTCTGCTCAATGGCGTAAGTTGATTCGTTTACTGAAATTAAATTTTTACTGCATTAATATCGATTTACTAGGCTATGGTAAAGCGCCCCAAATAATGGATGTGGGTAGGTATTCTTTAGAAGGTGAACGTGAGCGAATTATGCGTGTCATTAATTCACTCATTGGGGATAACCCTTTTCATGTCATTGGACATTCTTATGGTGGAGTAAATGCGTTAAAGCTTGGGCTTTCGCTAAATAATCGGATATTGAGTATGGTTCTGTTTGAGCCAGTTGCCTTTCATTTACTTGATAAGGCCTGTCGTCATCGACAACAAATGATAGATTTCGGGCATAAATTAGCAACACTTGACCCCATTCCTGCAACGCAGTTTTTTACCGATACCTGGAGTGCGCAAGGTTACTTTAATCGCTTACCTGCCATCATTCAAAAAAACATGGTTAAAAATATCCATCAAGTAACCTGTAATTTTAACGCCGGGTTAAAGGAGTTAAACACATTACAGGACTGTCAAAGACTTAATATGCCAATTACGTTAGTACAGGGAAGGCTAAGCCCTGAAAGTGCTCATGTTATTGTTAACAGTCTAAGCAATGTGCTTAGCAATTGCCGCCAATATGAAATCGACTCGGGTCATATGGGTCCCATTACACATCATCAGGAATTTAATGAGATTGTATTAAACCAGTTGAATGAATGGTACTAACTAAACAGACAGCATTTTATTTTACTCTGGCAGCTTGAATTTGTACTCATAACCGTCTGCTATGTCGATTCGGTAAATTTTAAGCAAAAAAAAACCACCTAAAGGTAGGTGGCTAAAAGTATTCAGGGAGGAAAACTATGAAAAGTTAACTGTCTATATAATAGCCAGTGCGTACAAAGAATGCCGTTAATAAAATGTAATCTTGGGTAAAAGCTTGTTGTAATAAAAATGTTGATTTTTAAGGCGTAAAAAACAGGCAAAAAAAAGCCACCAAGGAGGATAGGTGGCAAAAAATATTCAGGGAAGAAAACTATGAAAAGTTAACTGTCTTAATCATATATCGACATCATAATATTTGCCGTTAATAAAATGTAATCTTGGGTAAAAGCTTGTTTGGTCAATTGCTTAGCGTAAAGTTTTGGGTAAAAAAAAGCCACCTAAAGGTAGGTGGCTAAAAGTATTCAGGGAGGAAAACTATGAAAAGTTAACTGTCTTAATCTTAGGCTGTTAACCGATTGTTTGCCGTTAATGGAATGTAAAACCCTGCAAAAGATTGTTGTAATGATTTTGTTAAAACCATAGGAGTATCACCTGGTATTATTCATCTATAACGTGTTCTTGGACGGGCACTATTGGCCAATCCGTTTGATCGACAGAATCAAGTGGCATGTCTAATTGTTCACCTTGCCATTTATCGATGTACTTACCCAGAGGGTCATAATACTGGGTTTGCTTTTCAATATTAAAATGTCTTTCACCACGCGTGCCTGCGCCAACCCCCGCAATGTATTGCCAATTCCCCCAATTGCAAGCCACATCATGGTCAATAAGCATTTGTTGAAAGTACGCTGCGCCATATCGCCAGTCCAACTGTAGTTCATTAATAAGGCAGCTAGCGGCAATTTGACGGCCACGGTTGGATAAAAAACCGGTGCTATTGAGTTCGCGCATACACGCATTAACCAAAGGGTAGGGCGTATTGCCATGACACCACTTTTGCAAACGCTCGGGATAACAGCTCGTTAAAGGGCGGGAATTTGCGATACCCGAAAAGTAAAAAAAACGATTGCCTAACTTCAGAGACAACCATTGGAAGTACTCTCGCCATAATAGTTCAAACTTGAGCCAGTAGGTCGATTCATTGGCTACGTGTGTGGCCTCGTATTGCACAACTTGCCACCAAATTTGCCTGGGTGATAAGTTACCAATAGCAAGGTAGGGGCTGAACTTAGTGGAGTTTTGCCAGCCATCGAGCTCATTTCTCGTTTCTTTGTAGGTCGCTGGCGCCGATGATGAGAAATATTGGCGCATATGATCTAGTGCATTGTCTTCGCCAGCAGAGAAATGGCTAGTGCTCTCAGTTTCTTTATTTTCTAAATGAGGGGCTTTCTGGGCCGAAAAAGACTTCATTTTTCGGCGGATCAACAACGCCTGATCACACTTTAATGGTTTACTAACTTTAAGGTCATGCTTCTCTACAAAACGACGAAACTGACTGAAACTCTGCAAAGGCATGTTTTTGGTTAATTGGTTTTCAGTGAATAAGGTATGTTGGTAAAAGCATTCTATCGAGAGATACGGTAACTGACTGGCCAGCTTTGTTAATTGGCGTCGCTCAAAACTAGCAACGGGCATGGCCGTTAACAATGAGGATATGCTGTGTTCAATAATAAAATTGGTTAACACTTGATAAGGTTGCCCATAAAGCACCTGTACCTGTTGGTTGTAGCGTGCAAGCTGCTGATTAAGCTGGGCCAGAGCTTTAGTAATAAATGTCCATTGATTATCACCAAGTAAATGGCATTGAAAGTTGGTTTGTTTAAACCAAGCAGGATCCACCACGTAAACCATGGTCAATGATCCCCCCGTTTGTATTGCCTTATTCAAGGCTGGGTTATCATTTAGTCTTAAATCGTTGGTTAGCCAATAAAGAGAATGTTGCAAACGCCGTACTCACATTAATTGCTTGTCTGTAATGTACGAATTACCCCATGTATAGGTTCATTTTTTTGAGGATAAAAAAAAGCCACCTAAAGGTAGGTGGCTAAAAGTATTCAGGGAGGAAAACTATGAAAAGTTAACTGTCTATATAATAGCCAGTGCGTACAAAGAATGCCGTTAATAAAATGTAATCTTGGGTAAAAGCTTGTTGTAATAAAAATGTTGATTTTTAAGGTGTAAAAAACAGGCAAAAAAAAGCCACCAAGGAGGATAGGTGGCAAAAAATATTCAGGGAAGAAAACTATGAAAAGTTAACTGTCTTAATCATATATCGACATCATGACATTTGCCGTTAATGAAATGTAAAGCTAGGTAAAGTCTTGTTTGGTCAATTGCTTAGCGTAAATTTGAGGCAAAAAAAAGCCACCTAAAGGTAGGTGGCTAAAAGTATTCAGGGAGGAAAACTATGAAAAGTTAACTGTTTATATAATAGCCAGTGCGCAAAAATATTGCCGTTAATAAAATGTAATCTTGGGTAAAACCTTGTTGTTGCATTTATGTTAAGGCGGGCTTGCCAGTGATGTTGGTTTTGCTGTCGTTTTAACTAGGCTCAGATGTAAAAAGACCCGGTAAATACCGGGCCAAATTGGGAGGAAACTATGTAATCTGATTTGCATTTTTCAGATTTGTTAAGTTTGCAAGATTTAGGTTGCGAGCAAAATCAGGCCTTACTTAACTTCACCTTCAAGCAAATCTTTTTTGTTGATGGCGATTTTTCGTGGTTTTAAGGCTTCTGGCACTTCGCGTTCTAAATCAATGTGCAATAAACCGTTTTCCATGTGGGCTGAAATAATTTTTACGTGGTCGGCAATTTGAAACTTACGTTCAAAGTTACGCTCGGCAATGCCCTGGTATAAGAATGTACGGTCTTTGTCGGTATCAACGGTTGCTTTTTGACCGGTTACCGTTAATGAATTCTCGTGAGACTCGATGTCTAACTCACTTTCTAGGAAACCTGCAACAGCCATGGTGATGCGGTATTTGTCTTCACCAATTGCTTCAATGTTATATGGAGGGTAAGCAGGTTGTTTTTCAGCGCGGCTTGCTTTATCCATCAACGATGCTAAGTGCTCTGCACCAATGAATGAACGGTATAAAGGGCTGAAGTCTTTAGTAATTGTACGCATAATAATATCCTAATATTTAGCAATATGTTAAATCAAAGCCGTGCGTCGGCAATGATATTCGTTGTGTCTTTCAATATGAACAGACGTTGTTTGTACCAATCCAACCATTTGGACTTGGTGGTTTGTAGACCCTATCTGGCGACTACAATTAATAGATGGGATTGATTGATTTGAAATCAAGGAAAAAAATAAAAAAAATTTAAATTTTTTCAAAATAAATGATTGTGTTGCCTTTGAATGAAATAGGGATAATTGAAATTAATCTGCTAAAATACTGATTATAAAGGAATGTTTTTGGGGTGGTGATGATGCGAGCAAATATTGAAAAAATAATAAAGTTTTGGTTTGGCGAACTCGAAAATCAATTGTCAACAACACAACATCAGCGAATTTGGTATCAATCAACGGCACAAGACGATGCCTTAATTCGAGACCAGTTTTCTCACCTTTATGAACAAGCAATGCAAAGAAACCTAGAAAATTGGCTATCGAGTGCACAAGGTACCATGGCGTTAATTATCTTGTTGGATCAAATGCCGCGTAATATGTTTCGCTCAACGGCACAAGCATTTGTCAGTGATCATTTGGCCTTAGAGTATTGTTTATATGGGCTGGAAAAGGGCTTTGACAAACAATTGGCTTTGGTGGAGCGAGCGTTTTTCTATCACCCCTTAGAGCATGCTGAAGATCTCAATATGCAAAACAAGGCGGTAACGTTGTTTCAACGAATGCAGCAAACTTATACCAACGAAGCGCAACAATCCTTTATTCGCAATAGTCTGCACTTTGCTATTGAACATAGGGATATTATTGAACGCTTTTCAAGGTTCCCGCATCGAAATGCGGCGTTAAAGCGAAAAAGTAGCGAAGCGGAAATTGCCTACCTGCAAGCCAGTGGGGTTAACTTTGGCCAATAGGGGGGCTGAGCACTCTGCGCTGTCACCATATAAATTAGTACCGCCACAAATAGAAAAAAGGCATGTTAATAACATGCCTTTTCAATAACTTAAACGCTTTTAAAATTACTCTGCTTTAGGGTCTTCTTGAGTATTTGACGACTCTTTTACGGCATTTAATGCTGCTTCGTAATCTGGATGATTAGAGATATCGCTAACCATTTCTTTGTAAGCGATTTTACCATCTGGTGAAATCACAAAAATAGCACGGGTTAATAACCCCATATCTTTAATGATCAAGCCGTAGCTTTCACCAAAATTACGCCATACAGAGTCCGATAAGACTTTTAATTTATCCACACCTTCGGTATCACAGAAACGCTTTTGGGCGAACGGTAGGTCGTTACTAATGGTTAGCATAACAACGTCTTCTGGTAAATTAGCCACTTCTTCATTAAAGCGCTTGGTTTGCAAAGAACATACACCGGTATCTAAACTCGGTACCGCTGAAATTAAAATGGTTCTTTCTTGATAATCGGTTAACGTGACAAGGGCAAAACGTTCATCAACGACTTTAAAGTTTGGGGCACTTTCACCAACGGCGACTTGATTGCCAATAAGGACAACGGGTTTACCACCTGCAGTAACAAGGTTTGTTGTTTCTGCGTCAACGGCAACAGCCATGTTGGTCATTGATGCAAAGCATAACGCCGTCGCTAATTTTACTAATTTCATTACGTCTTCCTAGAATATGATTATCTTTGTAAGTTACTGCTCAACACGCTTGCCATTTACCCATGTTTTCAACACTTTAGTTTGCCAAATGTTTTTAGGGTCTATGGTAAATATATTTTGATCAAGCAAGATAAAGTCGGCTTTTTTGTCTTTCTCTATACTGCCCAACAAGTTTTCTTGATGCCCGGCAAAGGCTGCGTCAATGGTAAAAGAGCGAAATGCCTCGTTCATGGTCATTGCTTGCTCTGCGTACCAACCTTGTTCTGGTTGATTTTGCTTATCTTGTCTGGTGACTGATGCATGTAACCCATAAAATGGATTGGGGTATTCTACTGGAAAGTCCGACCCTGCTGCAATCACTGCTTTGGCCTTAATGAGCGAGCGCCAAGCATAGGCACCTTTAATTCGTTCACTGCCTAATCTATCTTCGGCCATATTTTTGTCACTGGTGGCATGCGTTGCCTGCATAGACGCAATAATGCCTAATTGGTGAAATCGTGGAATATCGGCTAACTGCAACACTTGGGCGTGCTCAACACGATGGCGCATCGCCTTGCTGTCTGTTAGCTTGATAAGCGTTGCGTAGTTGTCGATAACATCAAGGTTGGCTTTGTCACCAATGGCATGGGTGTTCACCTGAAAACCGGCTTGCATGGCTTGGCGCATTAATTTTGTCAGGTTTTCATCACTGTGCAATAACAAGCCTCTGTGTCCAGGTTTGTCTGTGTAGTCGGTAATTAAAGCGGCACCGCGACTGCCTAAGGCACCATCGGCAGATATTTTAACCGAATTAATGGCAAGGGTGTCATCTGCACTTCGATAATGCCCTTCGCCTAATAAAGCACTAAATTGTGGGTCCATGGCATCAATCATCACATTAACGCGAATTGGCATGCGCTGCTCGTTTGACAAGGCTTTATAAGCTTTAATGGTATTGGCATCCACCCCAGCATCATGCACACTGGTTAGGCCTTGCTCGGCCAATGAGTGCATCGACAGCATTAAGGCCGATTTTATTTCTTGCTGGGTAAGGCCTGGCATTTTTTCATAAACCAATGCCATGGCATTATCAATAAATACCCCAGTAGGTTCACCATTGGCGTGTCTAATGATTTCACCGCCATCAATGTCTTTAGTATGCTTGTCGATGCCAAGTAACGTCATCGCTTTGCTGTTCACCCAGATGGCGTGTCCATCAACGCGCCCTAGAACAACCGGTTGTTCAGGGAAGTATTTATCAAGGCTTTTAGCGGTTGGAAATTGCTTACCTGGCCACTGAACTTGATTCCAACCTCGCCCTTGTAACCAGGTTAACTGTTGGTTTTTATTACGATAGTTAACCACTTTTTGGACCGCATCTTGTTCTGATGTCGCGGTCATTAAATCGGCTCGCATTAAACTTAAGCCATAACTGAGTACATGCCCATGAGCATCAATTAACCCGGGAATTAAGGTGTCACCCTGACCATCAACCACATCAATATCGCCGCCCGATGGCAATGCTTGCTCTGGGGTATAAACGGCCGCAATTTTATCTTCCTTTATCAACACCGCTGAAAATTGCTTTAACCCTTGCGCACTTTGGCTGTAGCCCTGCACGTTTTTAATCAAGGTGGTTTGGGCCAAGCTAAAGCTGCTAAGTAAACTGGCGGCTAAGCCAAGAGTAATTGATTTTGTTAAGGAAAATTTATACACGGTTGCTCTCTTATGGTTGTTGTTATTGTTGTTTTTTTGTGTTTAAAAGTGAAACTATTTTTCCATCTTAGCAGCTTGATATTAATGAGCAATGTTTGCATTACATTAATGTTACGCTTTTGAGATTATAAAATTGTTTAAAAGTGAGTATACTCAAGCCATTGTTAAGTAATTCTATTTCCCCTTATGAGCGACAGACGTAATCAATCCAGTAGCCCGATACGCGATTTATTCAATGAACAAATTCGCAATGTAATGTCGTTGCGAATTCGCCGTCAACGACGTAGAACACAGGAACTTAAACTGGATGAATCGGTGGAGTTATTAATAGAGCACACCGATGGCAAGCTGCGCATTCTTAGTGATTATAAAAAGCAGCTTAGAGACTGTGTACAAACCCAAATTCAATTTGTTAATAAGCAAGCCAATCGTTTGTTTAAACCCATTGAATTTACCGCAGATAACTATCAGCATAATGCTTTGTTGAATGCGGTTTTCTTCGATGAAGACGAAATTTTTGAGGTGTTGAAAAACAGTAAAAAACTGCAAAAGGCAAGACAAAATAAAGCGTTAAGAAAAGGTGAGGCACTGTATGTGTTAATGCAAATTTTTCCTAAACAGAAAACCGTCTTTGCCCCAGCTTTAGTTAATGGTCATGTTATTAACGATGTGAAACAAAGTCAGTTTACCTTTGATAAAAAATCGCTGTTAAGTTTTACCCAAAATGAGGAAGCATACAAAGAGTTGTTGGAGAATCACTTACATTTGCAATTAGTTGATAATGTAAAAAGTCAATTAGTGCCAGCGATAGCTGCAGCAAGAGGTCGAGAATGTTTGATCCCAACCGAGCAAGCCGATAACCCCAATGTGTATATGGCGCATTTACAAGCACTGATGCAGGCACCAGAAAAAGCCATGCAATTAGAGGCGCAATGCATAAGAACCAATCGCTTTGGTATCGCCATTGCTGATAATGCCCAAAAAGCAGAGCGAGAGTTCCGCTTTAAACAAATCCAAATAGAGGGACAAGATCCCTACCTGTTATTGCCGGTGATTATAAAGAGCTATTAGGGTGAAATAAGCGCTTTATGGTTTTATAGCCAAGAATAAAGAACACAAACAATATCATTACGATTTTATCCAGTGACTTGGTCCATAGACTGTACGTGGTTTTACCCGTAACCAAGTCAACTTGCGTTGATAATATTGCTTCTTCAAACTGAGGGATTTCGCCAATAACCTGACCTTTATGGTCGATAACCGCGGTGATCCCGTTATTGGTGCCTCTTAGCATAGGTCGGCCAAATTCCAATGCCCGCATTCTGGCAATGTCTAAATGTTGATGTGGGCCATGCGAATCACCAAACCAGGCGTCATTACTTACCGTTAATAATAAGTCGGTCCGGTTTGTCATATTGGCCGCAAGCTGCTTGGCAAAAGCCACCTCAAAACAAATAAGTGGGGCAATGTGCAAATCATTGGCAATGATATTATCTTGCACATAATCTCCCCGACTAAAAGACGACATCGGTAAGTTGAATAATGGCGCAATAGGGCGCAATAACTCTTGAAAAGGCACAAACTCACCTATCGGTAATAAGTGATGCTTGTTGTAATGATTCGGGTTTCTAAAAAAGTAATCACCTTCGGTATCCATGGCATGTTTTCGGCCCAAAACAACCAAACGATTAAAGAAGCTGCGGGCATCTGGGTCGTAATTAATGACCCCGGTTATTAAGCTCGATTGTTGCTCCATGGCTTGTTTATCAACGGCGTACAAATAATCTTGGGCAAGGGGCTCTAAGCGTGGAATCGCGGCTTCTGGCCAAAGAATAAGGTCGTGGTTTTTATACAAGTCTTCGGTAAGACGAATGTATAAATCGATAATGTTTTCTTCTTGCTCTTCATCCCAGCGTAACTCTTGCTTTATGTTACCTTGAACCAACGCGACGTTTATTTGTTTACCGGTAAGGTTTATTTGGCTGTTATTGGTGGCATAAAAGCAGCCCACTATTGTAACGAATATGAGAGCAAGATTCGTTACAAGCTGTTTGCCCTTCATTAATTTGTATAAGGCAACAGAGCAAAGCACGACAACAAAGGTGATGCCGGTTTCACCAATTACGGGGGCCAATGTTGATAAGGGGCCATCTAGCTGTGAGTAGCCAAAAGACAACCATGGGAAGCCGGTAAGCAAGTGTGCTCTTAGCCACTCACTAATAAGCCATAAGAACGGTAAAGTATATAAGTTAACTTGCTTGTGTGTAGTAAGCTTAGCCGATAGCCAAGCGGCAATCCCTGGGTATATGGCTAAATATAAGCAAAGCAGCAGCATCAGCAATAAGGACAGGACCAAATGCATCCCGCCAAACTGGGCAATGGATACGTGTACCCAGCTAATACCCGTAGCAAACCAGCCAAAGCCAAACGTTAAGCCATGCCAGAAGGCTTGTTTAGGGGGACTCTTATCTAACATGAAAAGCCAGATAGTAATGAGTGGAAAGGCTATAAACCAATAAGAAAAAGGTGCGTAAGCAAACACTAAGCCAGCGCCCGCTAGAAAGCTTAACAGGAAGTGTCGTTTAGACGACTGTTTAGGGCATTGGCTCATTGTGTTCGTTATTCTTATCGTATTATTGGTTATGAGTTAATCGACGATTTTACCATTAACTTCATGTTCTTTGGGCACGGTAACTTGTAGTTGCAGAATACGACGCTTATCTGACGAGACAACCTTGTATTCGAAACCGTTAATGCTGGTGTTTTCACCACGCTGAGGAACATGACCAAATTGATGGACTAAGATCCCGCCAATAGTATCGGCGTCTTCTTCATTAAACTGATAATTGAAGTACTCGTTAAAGTCATCAATTTCAGTTAAGGCGTTAACATGGTAAACATTGCCACAAAGCGGGCGAATTTCCTGCTCTATCAGGTCATCATGCTCGTCTTCGATTTCACCAACGATTAACTCAAGGATATCTTCAATGGTAACCAGGCCGGATACGCCGCCGTATTCATCAACGACAACAGCCATGTGATAACGTTCTTGACGAAACTCTTTCAGCAAAGGTTCTACACGTTTACTTTCTGGGATAATAATCGCTGGGCGGATAATATCTTTTAGGACAAATTCGCGAGCGGCGTCACTAAAACCATATTTTAGTAAGTCTTTAGCCAGCAATACCCCCTCGATATCATCAATGTTGTCATTAACCACTGGGAATCTTGAATGAGCCGACTCTAAAATAATCGGCAAAAATTGTTCCACAGTTTGGCTAATGTCTAGGGTTACCATTTGCGAACGTGGGATCATAATGTCGCGGACACGCATATCAGATACTTCTAATACACCTTCAAGCATTTGCTTGGTCGCTGGTTTGATCAGTTCGCGGTCTTCAGCATCTTTTAATACTTCAACCAATTCTTCTTTGTTTTTCGGCTCTCCAGTAAAAACCTGTACGATTTTTTCTAAAATAGACTTTGAAGAACCGTTGCTAGAATGGGAGTTGTCGTCGCTCATAGAGCTTTTGTTTACCTTTACGTTAGTTAATGTTCAGAAGAAATTTCATAGGGATTATCAATCCCTAATTTGGCTAGAATATCAATTTCTAGGTTTTCCATTTCAACTGCTTCTTGATCACTTATATGATCATAACCCAATAAATGCAAGCACCCATGCACTATCATATGTGCCCAATGATCATTTATTGACTTATTTTGGTTTTTTGCTTCCGATTCAACCACTTCGCTACACACCACTAAATCGCCCAGCAAATCAAGTTCAATGCCTTCAGGTACTTCAAATGGAAAAGACAAGACATTGGTTGGTTTGTCTTTTTCACGGTACTGATGGTTCAACTGCTGAGATTCTTCGCTGGTGACCAAACGAATGGTTAACTCGAAATCTCGATTGTATTGACCAAGAGCGGCCATTGCCCAAGTGTTAAATTGCTGCTCACTCGGCAGATTTTCCTCTGGGCAGGCGATTTGCAGGTCAACAAAGATAGTCGGTTCAGGTGTGGTTGATTCAGACATGGCTTAAATAACCTTACTTGCTGTTATGCTGGCTTGCGTATGTGTTAACATCTTCATGACGTTCATAGGCTTCAACAATACGCGCTACTACTGAGTGACGCACCACATCTTTGGCTTGAAAGAAGTTAAAGCTTACACCGTTTATATCTTGCAATACTTCAATGGCATGGCGCAGGCCTGAGCGTTGACCGCGTGGTAAATCCACTTGCGTAATATCACCCGTAACCACGGCTTTTGAGTTAAAACCAATACGAGTTAAGAACATCTTCATTTGCTCAACCGTGGTGTTTTGGCTTTCATCAAGAATGATAAACGCATCATTTAGTGTGCGGCCACGCATGTAGGCGAGTGGGGCAACTTCAATGACGTTACGCTCAATTAGTTTTTCAACCTTTTCAAAGCCAAGCATTTCAAATAAGGCATCGTACAAAGGGCGTAAGTATGGGTCGACTTTTTGCGATAAATCACCCGGTAAAAAGCCTAGCTTTTCACCCGCTTCAACCGCTGGACGAGTAAGTAAAATACGGCGAACTTCTTGTCTCTCTAGTGCATCAACTGCACAAGCTACCGCGAGGTAGGTTTTACCGGTACCGGCAACACCCACACCAAAACTGATATCACTAGCTAAAATTTGTTGCACATACGAAGACTGGTTGTCATTACGAGGTTTAATCACACCACGTTTGGTTTTAATGCTCACCATTTTATCGAATTCTTTATCCACATCGGTAGACTGATCCAGTACCTTGGCATCAATTATCGCCAAGTGAATGGCTTCGGCACTGATGTGACCCACTTTCCCCTTAAGTGGTGCGGTTTCAACGTACAAGTTTTTTAACACTTCGCTGGCCGCAAGCGCATGCGCTTCGTTACCCAAAATTTTAAATACGTTGCCACGATAGCTAATTTCTACCCCAAGACGACGTTCAATCTTTCGTAAATTGTCATCTAATGGGCCACATAAACTGGCAATTCGATTATTATCAAGAGGCTCTAAGGTAATATGTTGGCTGTTTTTTGACGTGCTATTATTGTCTGTGCTCAAGGCTGAATATCTCTCGTTAGCTATCGTTATACCAAGTCAATTCATTATCTAAACGGTGATATGATAATAACTGGACTTGGTATTCTCATTATATCCCTAATGAGGTAATTTAACAGCAAAAAGCCCCGATGCCAAATGACCTAAGCCTTTTCGCAGCGGGGACTCTATTTTTATGGGTAAGGATGTCTTACTAAGGTGTAAAAGTTCCTACACCAAGCTCGTCGGTTTCAACGGCTTTCTTTTGGTGATGCTGGTTTGCCAAAATATCAGAAGGTGAGTGAGCAATACGTAGCCCCATTTCTTCTTCTGTACGAACTAGCTCACCGCGCAGTGAGTTACTGAAAACATCGGTAATTTTAACATCAACAAACTTACCAATTACCGTGTGTGGTGCTTGGAAGTTTACAATACGGTTGTTTTCGGTACGGCCGCGTAATTCCATAGGATCTTTCTTTGAAGGACCTTCAACTAGGATACGTTGCTCTGTGCCCAGCATTTTACGAGCAATCGATAAAGCTTGGGTGTTAATGCGGTCTTGTAAAATTTGTAGACGTTGTTTTTTCGCCGCATCCGTTACATCATCAATCGCATCCGCCGCTGGTGTGCCAGGGCGTGCACTGTAGATAAAGCTGAAGCTTAAATCGAAATCAATGGCTTTAATCAAGTTCATTGTGGCTTCAAAGTCGGCGTCTGTTTCACCCGGGTAACCCACAATAAAGTCAGAAGACATGCAAAGGTTAGGGCGAACTTTCTTAAGCGCACGGATTTTTGATTTGTACTCAATGGCCGTGTGATTACGCTTCATCATGGTTAAAATGCGATCCGAACCACTTTGTACTGGCAAGTGCAAGTGATCAACCAACTCTGGTACGTCGTTATACACTTCAATAATGTCTTGGGTAAATTCTACTGGGTGCGATGTGGTGTAACGAATACGGTCAATACCGTCAATGGTTGCTACCATGCGTAATAAGTCAGAAAAACGACAAATTTCACCATCATGCATTGCACCGCGGTAAGCATTTACGTTTTGACCAAGCAAGTTTACTTCACGCACACCTTGCTCAGCTAGCTGGGCGATCTCGTAAAGTACATCATCTAATGGACGGCTTACTTCTTCACCACGTGTGTATGGTACAACACAGAACGTACAGTACTTGCTACAGCCTTCCATAATAGAGACAAAAGCAGTTGGGCCTTCTGCTTTTGGTTCAGGTAAGCGGTCGAATTTTTCGATTTCTGGAAAGCTTACATCAACAACCGAGGTATGCTCGCCGTGAACCTGGTTAATCATCTCTGGTAAACGGTGTAAGGTTTGCGGACCAAATACGATATCAACAAATGGTGCACGTTGGCGAATCGCATCACCTTCTTGTGATGCAACACAACCACCAACCCCAATGATAAGATCGGGCTTGGTGTTTTTCATGGTTTTCCAACGACCTAACTGGTGGAAAACTTTCTCTTGTGCCTTTTCACGGATTGAACAGGTATTTAATAATAATACGTCTGCTTCTTCCGGTTCTTTCACTTCAGAGAAACCGTGTGTAGAGTCTAATAAGTCTGCCATTTTCTGCGAGTCATACTCGTTCATTTGACAGCCCCAAGTTTTAATATAAAGCTTTTTGCTCATTACTTATTTGCCCATGTTCTTTGCTTAATGCGATATTTGCTTAATGTTCTTATCAAACATTAGTCATTAATGCGGATAAATCTAAGGCGAATGCCGCCTCATTTTTAAAATGGAGCGTATTTTACTCTTTCTTCACAACTAGCGCCACCATTGCACTGTTTTTAATTTGTAATAAATAGTAGATTAAAACCTGAACAATTTTGTGGTTATTGCCTCCCTTAGCAATAAAAATGCTCTAGGGTTTTGTTTTTATTAACGCTTAGCGGGAAAATATTGTCAGCATTTCGAGATGATTAGACTAAACAGCCTAGGCTTTACTTGTTAGAATCTGTTTAAGTTCGAACAAATTAACAGAGAAAAATACATGCGAGTGCTTGATTGTTTGGTTGTTGGTGGTGGCATGGTCGGTGCGGCGACCGCATTGTCTTTAGCCGAATTAGGGTTACAAGTTGGTGTGGTAGAAGCCTATGAGCCAAAAGCTTATTGTGAAAATGAACCTTTCGATTTACGGATGTCAGCAATTTCCATTGGCTCGGAGCAATTATTAGATAACTTAAATGCCTGGCAACAAGTAACCCAATGGCGCGTCTGTCCATACAAGCGCCTGGGTGTCTGGGAAAACGAACTGGCGTATGCCGAATTTAATAGCGACGAAATTGGCACAGAACATTTAGGGCATATTGTTGAAAACCGACTTATTCAATTATCGTTATGGCAGCAAATGCAAAAGAAAAGCAACGTCAGCTTTTTCTGTCCAGAGCAATTAGTCTCTTATCAGCAACATGACGATATGGTCGAAGTACAACTTAGTGAACATACCATCCAAACTCGGTTGCTTATTGGTGCTGATGGCGCACAATCGAAAGTACGTAACCTAGCAAATATTGGCACCACGGGCTGGGATTATCAGCAAAGTGCCATGCTTATCAATGTTGAAACCGAGCAGGGACAACAAGACATTACTTGGCAACACTTTACCGAAACAGGCCCCGTGGCGTTATTACCAATGCCGGGCAATCATGCTTCTTTGGTTTGGTATCACCATAGGGACAAAATAAAAGAGCTTGTAAACCTTGATAACAGCCAATTAGCGCTGGAAATTAAAAAAGCTTTTCCTGGGCGATTAGGCAATATACATGTTGTGGATAAAGCCTCATTCAATTTAACTCGTCGCCATGCCAACAAGTACGTAGCCAATCGCGTTATTTTGTTAGGGGATAGTGCCCATACCATCAACCCACTTGCAGGGCAGGGGGTAAATATTGGCTTTAAAGATGTAAAAGCGTTAAGCGAGGTGATTGCCACGGCCATAGAGCAGGGGCAAGCGTTTGACGATGTGCAAGTATTGGCACAATATGAAAAACAGCGTCGCAATGACAACCTATTAATGATGTCGGCAATGGATGCCATTTACCTTGGCTTTAAAAATCAATTTGGACCGGTGAAGTTATTACGAAATATTGGTGTGTTTGCCGCGCATCGCGCACCATTTTTGAAAAAGAAAGCTTTGCAATATGCTTGCGGTTTGTAATAGCCGCTTTACTGCAATCGCTCCCTTCCTGTGCTTACCATAAGTTAGGATTAAATTGAGAGCAAAAAAAACGCCGAAGATAACTAAATAATTATCTTCGGCGTTTTTTCATCTTAAAGATGAATGGTGCGGGAGGAGAGACTTGAACTCTCACATCCTAGGATACTGGAACCTAAATCCAGCGCGTCTACCAATTCCGCCACTCCCGCAATTCGAGGTGAATTATATAGATGCTCTGTTAAAGCGCAAGTGTTTTTTTTCGAAAAATCGTATTTTTAATTTGTTTGCTGCTTTATTGAACTGATTGGTTGAAATTGATTCGTTTAGCACTTCGCAGTTCACATCTTATTAACTTGCTCGCTGATAAATACATATCCGAAGTATTCTGTCTATTGCTGTGGTGATATTTAAGGTAGGCTCACTCTACCTGCAGGAGATCTTGAGCTCGCTGGGGCTACTTAGAATGACAGAAACAGAGGTGTTCTAAGAAATAGAAGGTTCAGGGATGAATGTTTTTCCTATGTGACGTTTTTTTTAAATTTTGTTGGATGGTTTTAAAATTAAATATGTGCATATGTAGGGGCGAATTTATTCACCCAAACTTAATGGGCTATAAATACACAAAAAATAATTATGATGAAATATTAGGTAAATTAAAAATTCGAAAGTTAAAGAAGAATTCGAAGATTAAAGAAGAATTTGAAAATTAAAGAAGAATTTGAAAATTAAAGAAGAATTTGAAAATTAAAGAAGAATTTGAAGTTTAAAGAAAAATTTGAAGTTTAAAGAAGAATTTGAAGTTTAAAGGAGAATTTGAAGTTTAAGGAAGAATTTGAAGTTTAAGGAAGAATTTGAATGGCAGGGGTAAGAGGATTTGAACCTCTGAATGACGGGATCAAAACCCGCTGCCTTACCGCTTGGCTATACCCCT
>CANMZP010000036.1 GCA_947502355.1 uncultured Thalassotalea sp.
GCGGCATACAATACATCCCTGTATATCGCCGCTTTGCAACATCCATGTTCTGCGGCATACAATACATCCCTGTATATCGCCGCTTTGCAACATCCATGTTCTGCGGCATACAATACATCCCTGTATATAAAAAAAGCGAGCCAAAGGCTCGCTATAAAGAGGGGGTAAAACAAAGAAAGTCTATTAAATTAATGTTCATCGCTTAGGTTAATTAAGTCAAAATCTGATAATGCATCAACATTGTCGCTAAGCTCATGTTCAAGCTTGTCTAACGATTTTAGGTTTTGGCAAATAACCTCGGCTTGCTCGCCAAGCTTTTCAGCTTTATCTTCTACAGCCAGCTCAATGTTCTCGCCCATGCGCTCCATACGCTCACCAAAGGCTTCCATTTTTTCTTCAAAGCTGCCTTCTTCTTCATTCATGGCTTTGCCCACGGCAATTAAAATGCTGCCAACCGAATCCGAAACAATGGCCTCAACTTCGTCGGCTAATTCGTTTTCCATCATCTGTTCAAATTCATCAAAATTTTGCTCAGCTAAAAAGTAGCTGCCATTGTCATGATTAAATTTCTCATTCACTTTTTCTTTGATGTTGGCAAACACCGCATCAAGGCGATCACCGGCATCGCTTTCTTCTAAACCAAGGCCTGTTACCACATGGGTAATAGCATTAAAGGCTATTTCAACCGCATCAATGGCAATATTAACTATACCTGGAATTTGCTCATTAATGCCGCTTGCATATTCATTTACCATGGCTTGCTGAGAAGCCGTTAATTTAACTTCTTTACCTTCAACAAACAGTTGTGACTGATCGTTGATTTGCACCACGGTATTATCATTCTCAATAAAGCGAATACTGTTATTTTCAACAACCACACCGTAATTAAAATCAACCGAGCAATTTTGATTGCCAAAGCTGTAATTGTGCTCATTTTCATCATTATGTGCCCAGCTTGGTGTGCTTAACAGTAAGGACGAGGCGAAACCGGCAATAATTAACTTGTTCATGGATTATTTCCTAATATATAGCGCGTGCCAATAAATGACATGCTCAAAATTATTTAACTTAATACTAACAAAGCAAATTATTGGCCAGTTTTTTAAGTGTTTGTTTTTAAAGTGGTTTGCTGTTTTTGTTTGGTTTTTACAAGGTTAGCTTGTGATATAAACCACTAAAAGTTAGTGTTTTATACTAACTTTTGCGTTGTCTTTCTGTAATGTACCTTGGTGTATCCGTAAAGTTTAAAACCAACCTGCGAACTAAATCCAATCCCGCCGCCGCAATAAAGCGTTGAAAATACACGCGTTCTGATGGGAAATAGAGCTCTTGGGAGAACACTTTATCTTTACTCCCCCAAGCAAGCCACACGGTACCAAGAGGCTTTTCTTCTGTGCCGCCCGTTGGCCCCGCAATCCCAGATACCGCAATACCATAATCGGCGCTACTTACCTTAAGACCACCTTTAAGCATGGCCTCAACAACCGCTTGACTTACCGCGCCGTGAGTTTCTAAAAGATCGGTAGGTACATCAACCAGTTTGGTTTTCATCGCATTCGAATAGGTCACAAAACCGGCTTCAAAAACGGCGGACGATCCCGAAACATTGGTGAGCAAAGAAGCCATCAAACCACCAGTACAAGACTCAATAGTGGTCATGGTTTTATTGCGTTTGCTTAATACTTCAACCAACGTGGAAGCTATCGTTCCCGTGCCTTCGCAAACGATATGCTGGCCAAGTAACGTTTTAATGTTGTCATACCAGGTTTGACGTAACTCATGCGAGGTGGTTTGCCTAGATGTCAGTTTAATTTCTAACACCGGCATGGAGGCTCTAAAACCAAGTTCTATGTCAGCAGGCCAGTTAGGAAAAGCTTCATTAACCATTTTTTGAATGCCCGACTCGCCAATACCAAATACTTGCAGTTTTTGGGTTACGGTATGCAAAGCCGTAGGCAGGCGCTTACTGATGCTTAGTAATATGGAGTCAAAAAACATCGCCTTTAATTCACTTGGAACGCCAGGGGTGCAAATTATCTTGCAGTCGTTATGGCGGACTGAAAATCCCGGTGCGCTGCCCAGTGGGTTGTAAACAATATCGCAGCCTTGCGGCAAAATCGCTTGTTTCTTATTCGGCTCAGACATTTGATAATTGCGTTTATCGCACCAAGCCTGTAATTGCTCTAATGCAATCGGGTTTAATTGCAACGGCTTATTTATCAGTTTGGCTAGGGCTTGAGCCGTCATGTCATCAATGGTTGGTCCCAACCCGCCATTGACAATAAGCACATCGGCCTGTTGACTAAGGCTTTCCAATTCAGATACCAACATATCTAAGTGATCACCCACGGTGACTTTTCGGGCTAATTCAACGCCAACATTTTTAAGTTCTTGGGCAATAAAAACCGAGTTGGTATCAACAATATCCCCACTCATTAATTCATTACCGGTAAGGAGAAGTTGGATGTTTAGCATAGCGGGACTCTTAGGTTATGGATGATTTTTATTGCTTCATTATGAAGGTTTAAAATTTTTTTTAAACCTTTTCTATGTTTATTGCATCACAGGTATACATTAGAAAATAAAATCAAATAGAAACATTTTTACAAGAGCAGAGGCGACAGAATGAACGTACGTAAACTACCAATTATTATTATAGGGATGGCCTTATCGTTTAATGCGATGGCAAAAGAAACAAAAACCATTGAAAAGTCTTTCGACTTAACAGGCAAAGGCCAACTGTTACTTGAAAACGTAAACGGTGATGTCGATATTGCTTCTTGGGATGAAAACCGAGTACTGGTTACCGCCAAATTAAAGGCCAAAAATGAAGACGCTTTAGAGCGTATAGAAGTGACGATGAAGCAATCAAACAACCGCATACGGGTTGAAACCGATTATAAAAAAAATGATGGTTGGGGTAATAATAATGGCGGCAGTGTCGACTACAAAGTGATGGTGCCGAGCAACATAGACCTTCGTGAGTTGGAATTGGTTAATGGCTCACTTACCATTGAAAACGTCTCGGGTGAGCTTAGAGCCGAACTTGTAAATGGCTCAATAGAGGCCACCGGCCTTGCCCAAAACGCCAGCGTTGATACGGTAAATGGTTCGGTGCGGTTAACGTTTGCCGATCAGGTTAAAGGGATTGAAGTGGATGTGAATTCGGTTAATGGCAGCATTCGCTTAATGTTTCCAAAAGGCTTCGGTGCACGTGTTGAGGCCAGTACGGGTAACGGCTCGATTAAAACCGATTTTGGCTTGTCTGCTCAGAAGGGGCGCTTTTACGGCACTGAGTTAGAAGGCGAGTTTGGTGATGGCAGCAGTGAGTTAGAGTTAGAAAGTGTTAATGGCTCAATAAAAATTCTAGAAAAGTAATTTTCCCCTTCTATAGCGCAGCATTAAGGCTGCGCTTGTCTCTTCATTTGCCTTCAATATACTTTCACACTTTAAAGACTATCTAAACGCATTGTTAAGGTTATAATAAAGCAAATTTTTAACACAATAACTACTATGTCTTTATTACCGCACATTACCAAAGAGCCGAAAAATCCGGCCGTAGCTTCTGTGATCTGGTTGCATGGCTTAGGTGCTGATGGCCATGACTTTGAACCTATTGTTCCGGAGTTACGCTTACCTGAATCATTACCGGTTCGATTTGTTTTTCCTCATTCACCGCATCTGCCTGTAACCATTAACGGTGGTATGGTGATGCCAGCTTGGTACGATATTCTTAATATGAGTGTTGAGCGAGAAATTGATGAACCACAATTACGCACTTCGGCACAAGCTGTTCAAAAGCTGATTGATGCCGAAATCGCCAAAGGGATCCCGGCAGAGCGTATTGTTATTGCTGGCTTTTCACAAGGTGGGGCCGTTGGTTATCAGGCCGCGTTAACGTACCCGAAAAAACTGGCTGGGCTATTAGCCATGTCGACGTATTTTGCCACTAAGGACAGCATTAAGCTTTCGTCTGAAAATAAGCAGATACCCATTGCGGTCATGCATGGTAGCCAAGATCCAGTAGTTCATCCAACATTGGGTGAGCAAGCCGTTGAAGTGTTAAAACAGTTTGGCTTTACTCCGAGCTATCAAACCTACCCAATGCCGCACGCCGTATGTGCACAACAGATAGGTGATATTTCAAACTGGCTGCAAAACGTATTAAACAAATAAGGAAAACACCATGGCAAGACAAGTGACCTATGTTTATAAAGGCAAACGCAAAACCATTCCTTTTTCATACAGTCGTTTTCGTGATTTGTTTGAAGCTGCCGCGGCAGCAGAGGGCGTAGATATAAAAAGTTTTCTAGCAATGGAACAGCAATTGGAAATGACCTCAAGAGGTCAGGGCATTGTTAAAAACTTCAGACAAAAAGAATTTGCCCGAATGGGCTTTAGCGAAATAAAGTTTGTTCGAGATGAGGAAGAAGAAAAATAACATGAAAAAATTATCAACCGCCTTAGTATTAGGCCTGAGTGTGTGTACCAGTAATGCAAGTTTGGCTAATCAGGTATTTGAAGCGCCACTTGTATCCATTAAAACCCATGACCAGTTTTTTGCAAACATTCGTGCCCACTGTGGTAAAGCGTATGCGGGTAAAGTGGTTGTCGATAACAGCAGTGGTGATGGTTTTGCCAATAAGCCATTGGTAATGCATGTGCGCAAATGTTCTGACGAGCAGTTGCAAGTGCCATTTCATGTTGGCGATGATTCTTCACGCACTTGGCTTATCACGAAAACCGGCTCAGGTTTGTCGTTAAAACACGATCACCGTCATAACGATGGTAGCAGTGATGTTTCAACCATGTACGGTGGCCATACCTTAGATGCGGGCTGGGCACAAATGCAATCATTCCCGGCGGATCAATACTCGAAAGAATTGTTTGTTAGTCAAGGTATCCCGCAATCGAATGGTAACACTTGGCAAATGTATATTTATCCAAAAACCTTTTCCTACCGAATGGTGCGAGAAGGGCGAGAATTTCGCGTTGATTTTGATTTAACCAAGCCAATTACCCCACCGAAAGCACCTTGGGGATATAAGGATTAATAGAGGCGTGCCGATAAGGAGTAGTGAGTTCGCACTATACTAATTAAAATCGGCCGCCATCCCCCACGAGCTTTAGCGAGCTGGGGGAGCTGGGGGAGCTCTACCAGAGTACTGTGAGGGCCCGAATAAGAGTGATTTAAAGCCATTTTTACCTCTGCATTACTTTTCGCGTCAGGACTTAAGGGACACGCAATTCAGCATATTTCCATAAATATGCGATATCTAATAAAAACCTGTTTGCAAACTATACTTTATACTCATTCAAGGTAGGTAAACCGTATAAGGGTGTATAGATTGCTTGAAGCTAACCAAAAAACAACATTTACTTCTAAACGTTTAAAATTAGGGGTGATATTCATCATCATCATCTGTATAGCTGTTTCGCTTATATCTCATAGGTTGACGGTACCGGTAATGTTAGCTACCCCTAAGGAGTTTTCAAAACAACACGACCCTCTTGACTATTTTGAAAACCATCTACCCGAATTCACCTTCATGAGTGTCAATTCATCGTCTTCTAGTGGGACATTCAATACGACCAAAAGATTGACCTATTTTAATCCGACTGCCCCAAAAATATCGGACTTTATTGTTGAGTACCAAGAGTTTGTTAGAAGCGAACTGATGAAACTAGATGTGCAATTACTTTCATGTTCTTTTAAATTAAAAAATGGCGCAAGCACAAGTACAATAGGGTTTGGAGATAAAGGTTTAACTCCTAATTGCTACAGAGATCGTATTCTCGGTTTTACCATTGCATATCGCAATGATGACCTTCAAGGTACGATAGATGTCAGATTGGTCGATTTTGAACTTCCAAACACTCCTGAAACTAAAATAATCAATGTATCTATGGTGGAAATTAAAAATCCAATTTAATCATATGAACCACTATTTTTACTTTAAACGAATTGAGTGGCAAAATTTTTCAAAAACTGGGTTGTAACGATCTTTATTTCGCTCCGATGTTATTAATTCACAACTATAAATTTTCCCCTGATAATCAAACATGTACTCAATGCGAAAGCATGTTTCTGCGAAAGAGTAACCATCTTCAGGAGGGGGGGGTTGATAAAACTGTGTGCTCAAATAAAAAGCTTTCAAATTACCAATCGTCGTTTCTAATGGTGTGGTCGTTTGTAAACTACTTTGCTCATATTGTTTAAGTAAATCATTTAACCCCAAAAGAGGTTGAGACAGCTGATAAAAGCTTAATAGTGGAAAACCCGGGTTTTTTATACCTTCGTACTCTGCAAGTGCAAATATTAAATGCGGTGTGGAAGCTTCGGATGCCACTCAAAATGCATTTTTGTCTATAAGCTTCACATTGTTTTTAACCTGCTTAGCAATCTCTTCATGGTGTAATATAAAACCGTTTGGTGACTCTATAACAAAGGGGCTGCTTTTAAGTTCGTAAATAGTCATGGCTCACTTATTAGTGGAAAAAGAATAAAGGGTATAAGCAGAATTGTAGTGCACTTTTTCAAAATACCATCGAGTTGTAAGCGACATATCCTTATTCTTCTCAAAAAGCCTAGACTCTCAATCTATGCGATGCAAATTATGGGTTAATGCCTGTTTCTAGCATTGAACACTGATGCGAGCCTAAGTAAATCGGGAAAAGATCTCGCAGAAAAACGGAAGTCTTAGCTTATTTAATCTTGCAACCTGAGCTGATAATAGTCGACTTGCCAGTCGCCTAAAGGATCTTTGTGGATGCCGGATTTTTGATAGCGCATGCCCAGCTTTTTCATTATCGCTATGGATGCGTGGTTTTCTTTTACGGCAATGGCGGAATAGGTTTTTACCCCGGTGATCTGGGCAATATTTTGCATTAGGTGTTTGGCCGCCTCGGTGGCATAGCCTTTGCCCCAGTTTTTTTCAAAAAATCGCCAACCCAGCTCTAAATCATCAGGGTTTGCTGCATCGATGAAGAAATTCATCGGTCGGATTAAAATCCAGCCCAGATATTCTTCGCTTTCGCTTAGGCACACTTGCCAAATGCCCCAGCCTTTTTCTGGATTAAGGTATTTGAGCATTCGTGGCATTAAAATATCGTCAATATCTTGTTGGCTGCTGATCTTGCCACCGTTAATGTATTTCATCACCTTGGGATTTTGGTCAAGTTGAAATAACAACTTCGCATCGTGCTCGTCCATTAATCGATAACTTAGTCTTTGTGATGGGCGTATTTTCATGGTGATACCATTAATCCTAGGGTGTTAGTCATTCGCAATTGTGTGTTTATGCCTTATAAAAAACAGCCAGACATAAAGCCTGGCTGTTTAATACTAGAACCTATTGAGCATAGAGCCGAACATTATTTGCTGGCTTTTTTCTCGTGGTAAGCTTCACCGTCAACCATCCACTTCGCCGCGGGTTTACCTTTTAGGTAATGGTCAAAGTATTGCTTCATTTTGATGGTGTAATCCACTTTATTTGGGTACTTTTTCAAGTGATGTGGTTCACCTTCGTACTGCAGCAAAATAACGTTTTTATCTAAACGACGCATGGCTAGGTACATTTCCACACCTTGTTGCCATGGCACCGCATCATCAACATCACCAAATTGCATTAACAGTGGGGTGTTTATACGGTCGGCAAAAAATACCGGAGAGTTCTCGATGTATAAATCGCGACGTTCAAATAAGCTGGCGCCAATTCGGCTTTGCCCTTGCTCGTATTGAAATTGTCTGGCTAAACCCGTACCTAAGCGGATACCTGAGTATGCACTGGTCATGTTAGAGACAGGTGCACCAGAAACTGCCGCAGCAAAGATATCTGTTTCAGTAATGGAATGCAGAGTTTGGTAACCACTCCAACTATGACCATGTAAACCAATGGCATTTTCGTCGGCAACGCCCATATCAATGATTTTTTGAATACCCGGCACAATTGATTTATTCGTTGAGTGACCCGGTGTACCTACTTCAAAGTGCACATCTGGTAAGAAGATGGCGTACCCATTTGAGGTATAGTATGGGAAGTTTGGACGATGGTTAACCTTCATTTGGTTAAACTCGTACATGCGCTGAGAAAAACGGCGGTAGTAATACACAACAACAGGGTACTGCATGCCTTCTATGTAGTTGGCTGGTTTAATTAAAACACCTTGGTGTTTTACACCCATGGCTGAGCGCCATTCGACAAGCTCAGGGTTACCCCATAAAAACTCATCTTTTTGTGGGTTAACATTCGTGAGTTTTTTACCGCTGGCGGTATTTAAATCCGATACCCATAAATCTGGAAATTCATTGAAGTCTTCACGACTAAATAACAACTTGTCGGCTTCTTTGGCTTTGCCAATAAATTTAAACTTCTTGTTTTCTTCGCGTTGCTTAACTAATTCGCCAGTTTCTAAATTAAGCTGATAAAAACCAAAGTTTTTCAGCTCGTCGTTGTAACTGGTTAATAGCAACGTTTCGTCTTCATCAAAGTAATCTTGCTCTTTATCTAAGTCGTTAATGCGAAATTGCAGTGAGTTAGGACGACCCGTGTCACAGGTTAAACATTTACTGCTTTTTTGCTTGAGGCTTAGTAACCAGATATCAAACTTGTCGTAGACCAAAACACCTTTATCGTCTTCTAACCAACCAGCAATGCCATAGCCTGGTACCTTACTTGGGTAGTCGTGATCTTCATCGGCAAAGGTGGTGCTGAGTTGATTGGTTAAATTGATGGTTTTATTCTGTTTGCGATCAAAGGCCCAAATGTGCTGATCTTTATAATAAGCGGCATAACGACCAGATTCACTGAGTTTAACATTGGTATAGCTGCTTAATTTTTCAGTAATTATGGTTTTTTTACCAGACTTTAAATCAACAATGTAAAAGTCGCTGAAAAAGCCTTCCCAAGTGCGCAGTTTACGATATTTTAAATCGCTACTACCAAGTGTGGCTTTGGCATGGTTCGTGGTTTTAACATTGATTAATTGCTTGTCAGCCAGTTGCACAAACTTTTTGCTTTTAACATGGTACACGGCTCGATAAGTATGTTTTTTATCACGAGTATATTGGAACTTTTCATTGGTTTTGATGAGTGGGTCATCGCCGTGCCAGATTTGTAAGTTGCGACCAGCAACTAATTTATCGGTATCAAATAGCTCGGCTTGAACCTCAACTTTGGTTGATGTTTCTTCAACCTGTTCAGGCGTGGCTTTTAAGCCAAAGAATAAGCGTTGATTGTCTAAACTCCAGGTTAATGCATTACGGTCGCTAACAAAGTAATCAGCAGATTTTCGTTTAACCGTGGTTACCTTATTTTTGTTGAATGACCATATTTTAACCTGATGCTGACGCTCATCGATTTCCTCGCTGAAATCACCTTGCAAAAAGGCCAATTGTTCGCCTTTTTGGCCCCAGCTTAGTTGGTGAAAACTTTGTAGGTCTTTGTCGACAACCGTTTGAGTTTTATTGTTGGTTAGGTCGATTACTTGTAATTGGTTATCGACACCATCTTCGGTTGAGGTGCTGTAAGCAAACAGCGGTTTTTCGGTAGAGAATTCGAAACTGTCTACATTGGCCAGTGTTTGCTCAGATAAATCGGTAAGGTTGACCAAAGTAACGTCATGTTTAATGCGTTTTTTATTATACAACTTGGCCGTTTCTTCAGCGGCTTCGCCTTTTGCTTCTGTAGATTTAGTTGCTTCTGTAGATTTAGTTGCTTCAGTGGCCTTAACTTGTTTTGCGCTTTGTTCAGAACTTTCGCCTTGAACTTCCTTGCTCTCGTCTTTAGGTTGTTTTTTTGCAAAAGCAATAAAGCCATGGTGATCGCTTAACGCAAATTCCTCAACCTCGTTAAACTGGTTGCGCTTGCCGGTTGCCAGTTCAATAATAACCAACGAATCTTTTAACTTTTTCTTTTCGTCTTTGTCGGCTTGCTCTTTCTTTAATAGTGCTGGTTTTAAGGTAATCGCAACAAAACGACCATCGGCACTAAAGGTGGCTTTAGCACCTAACTCGACTTGATATTGAGTGTCTGAAGTTGTCGACACAATATGGTAGCTGCTGTCACCTCGGTCTGGCTGTGCCACGTAGCCAATCCAATTACCTTGTTCGGTAATTTGTGGGGCAACAATGGATTTAAACTTCATGATGTCGGCAAGTTCGAGCGGACGTTGAGGGGCGTCTTGACTACCGAGGGTATTAAAACTCAGTAATAACGCAAACGCTGGCGCAACAATGCGCGTTAAAGTTGTTATTTTCATTAATTTTATTCTTTTTAAAGATTTATCCCGATCTTGATTACACTAACTTCTTTGCAACAAATCAAGGCATGCGAGTTGGTTGGTCTAAAATATGCGGCTGATGTGCGATCAACAGTTGTTTAAAGGGGGAAATCTTGTGCATAATACGAATAACACCCTTTAACGTTATTTATATGTTCCATCGAAATCAATTAATTGGCCAATGGCACCGCAGTGATGAAAATGAATTTGAACGCTTTAGTGAGCTGGCCGAACTCAACCCGGACGGAAGCTTTGTTTTTCACTTTTATACCTACCAGCTTGATGGCTCGCTAGTTAGCGAAATTGCTGAGGTTGGCGACTGGGGGCTAGTGGGGGATATCCACTTTACCATTACCAAAGAAGAAGTGGAAAATCAGCAACGTTATATGGCGGACTTAAATAATGAAGATAACTATCATGCCTATAAAATCATAGAGTTAACTAATGACACCTTTACTTACCAGCACGTTGTAAGTGGTGAGCAGTTTACCTTGTATAAGGTGCCAACGAGTGCCAAGCATAATTAAATTTTACTGCTAAACTAATAAATATTATCAACAGTATTTGTGATGAAATTTGCCTTACATTCATTTTGATACGTTTATTAAGGTGGTTACAGTGAATAGAGATTTAATGAAGTTTCCGAGCGATTCCAATGGCAATATGCTGTGGAATATGGAGCGTGGAGGCGATAACTTATCGAAGGCTCGCGAAATACAGTTTTCGGTCATATTTCCCAGTCAGGAGCAAGCGTTGAAGTTTGGCCGTATCTTATTGGCGAATAATCAAAAGCTGTCTTTTTGCCCGTATTTGGAAAATCCAGAGCATCCGTGGGAAATTACCGCTTACCCAGAAATGCCGGCCAGTTATGAGAACATCACCAGTTATCAATATTTATTAGAAACTCAAGCGCGTAAGTTTGATGGTATTTACGATGGCTGGTATTGTCAGCCACAAACTCTTGAATAAATTTATGTTTTGAGCTTGCTCAAGGCGATGGGAAAATCATGAATGCAGTAGATTTTACAAAGCTTAATAAACTCACCGCAAAATCGTTTAACGATCAAAAAGCGTTAATTAAAAAAGTAATGGCAGGGCGTCTTATAAAGTGTCGCATCTGTCAACAACCGCTCAAGCTTATTCACCCGAGTGAAAGCGATAAACCCGGTATTTATTGTCAGCAAGGCTGTACTCAAATCGAACTGGATATGAGCTAAGCCCTGTGAAGATAGGATTATGAATTACCTGGCCCACCTTTATTTTTCTAAACCCGAAAAAATGTCCTTAACCGGTAATTTAATGGGCGATTTTTTAAAAGGCACCGATACCAGAACATTACCTGAGTCCATATTAAAAGGCATCGAAAATCATCGATTGGTGGATAAATTTACCGATCAGCATAATGAGGTTAAATCGTTAAAGCAGCATTTATCCCCTGAACGAAAGCGTTTTTCGGCGGTGATTTCCGATGTTGTCTTTGATCACTTTTTAGCGCGACATTGGCAAAAATTTTCAACACAGCCCTTTGAGGCCTTTGTTGAACACTCATATCGTCAATTAGGGCAAAGCCGTGATTATATGCCCGAGCGAATGCAACTTGTGATTGCTCGAATGATCAAAGATGACTGGTTAACAAGTTATCATAGTTTGGACAATATTGGCCATGCGCTTAATGGTATATCTCGTCGAATTCGTTTTGAAAATCAATTGCATGGAGCCATTGATGAAGTCCAAATCCACTATCAACATTACGAGCGAGTATTTCAGCGTTTCTTTCCCGAACTTTGCCAACATGTGGCCTTGCATGCCATTGAATCCAAATAAATTATGCTTTTTTGATTTAGCTTACTAGGTAAGTTGTAAAAACTTATTTATAATGCGGTTAATACTCCTGAAAATAACGATAAAATATGAAATCATTTGTATATAAAATCCTCTCTGTTTGTGCTTTTTCGATTCTATGTCTTCTCCTTGGTAAGTGGTTAGATAACGACGTTGCCATCAATCAAATTGAAGAGTTTATTGCTGAGCAAAAAATCAATACCGAGCAACAAGGCTGGAAAACGCAGTTAACCAAACCGCCTTTGTTAACTTTCCAAGATGGCCGTCAATACTATTGGCATTTAGTGACGAATAAAGGCCCTATCGTTATTAAGCTGTTACCTGAATATGCACCTATGCATGTATCGAGTACCATTTATTTAACCAAGCTAGGCTTTTATGATTCACTTAAGTTTCATCGCGTGATCCCTGGCTTTATGGCGCAAGGGGGCGATCCTCTAGGCAGTGGCCGAGGTAATCCAGGCTATCGCTATGATGGAGAGTACCATGAAGATGCAAGCCATACTGACCGAGGCGTGTTGAGTATGGCCAATGCCGGTCCGGGTTCTGATGGTTCGCAATTCTTTATCACCTTTAAGCAAACACGTTTTCTTGATGGTCGTCATACGGTGTTTGGTAACGTGGTTAGCGGCATGGAAACGTTAGATATTTTGGAAAGCTTGGGGAGTCAAAGTGGCCGCCCTAAAGAAGAGCTGTCAATATTAACCGCATTTATCAGTAATCAGCCTTAAAGCCGAACATTGCTTTAAACTGTTTACTTTTTATTTTTTTAATCTGTATTAAAGTGCGATTAATGCCTATGATTTTGAGCCGGCGATAGAGTTTGTCAAAACCTTGTATTAAGTTTTTAATACAAGGTTTTTCATAGCCACTTTATTACCGCTCAGCATTCAAAGTCATCCAACATGACTTTCAATGCTGAGCTTAAAAGCACCCTGATCTTAAAAGCAACGTTTACAAAAACGTGGCGATTTCGTTTAAGGCTTTTTTATTGGTGGCATGCTCCGGGACAGACGCATCTTCCCCTGGATAACCTGCAATTAACAGCATAAAAGCGCGTTCATGCTCACCACGTTGACAAATTTTATTTAAAAATGACATGGGTTTCGGGGTATGGGTTAGCGTCGCTAATCCGGCATTGTGCAAGGCATTAATTAAAAAGCCGGTGGCAATACCAACGGACTCATGCACGTAATAGTTGGTTTTATCATCGTCTTTGTTCAGCCCTCCGCGCTTTTGACTAAAAATAGCAATAAGCCAAGGGGCATGTTCAAGGTAAGGTTTGCTGGCGTCGGTACCCAAAGGTTTAAGCGCCTCTAACCATTCCTCTCCAGCGCGACCTTCATAAAATCCACGTTCATGGAACTCTGCTTGCTCGCGAATTTGCTTTTTAATTTCTGGGTTTTCAATGGCCACAAACTGCCAAGGTTGATGGTTGGCGCCACTTGGGGCGGTACCGGCCGCTTTCAAACAATTTTCAATAATGCGCTTATCAACAGGGCGATCGCTAAAGCTGCGAATGGAGTGGCGTCGTTTCACCTGTTGATAAAATTGCTCAGAGCGAGCGAGCATTTCGGCCGTCGGGTATTCGATAAAATCATTTAAGGGTAGGTTATCATGTTCTTTCATTGTTATAATCTGCTTGGCAACACATACTACTAGCATAACCATTGTAATCATTTAATAGCAATAGCTTTCATAAAGCACTAAGGAAGGGTATGACCCCCAAAGGCCATCAAAGCGTTACTCAGCAAACAAGATCAGCTTGGCAAACGCCATTTGTATTTTTAGCCTTGTCAGGCATTATCGTAACGCTAGCATTTGCCGGATGGATGGCGATGTTAAATAACTTTACCGTCGAGAAGGCGGGGTTTACCGGTGCTGAAATCGGCATGTTGCAATCGCTTCGTGAAATACCAGGCTTTCTAGCCTTTACCGCGGTATTCATGTTGCTTGCTTTTCGTGAGCAAACATTTGCCCTCATTTCTTTGTCCCTACTTACTATTGGCGTTGCTGTTACGGGCTTTTTCCCTTTCGAATATGGCTTGTATGCAACCACCGTTTTAATGTCGATAGGGTTTCATTATTACGAAACCATCAACCAATCCTTAAGCTTACAATGGTTTGATAAAGAAGAGGCTCCGGCCTTATTGGGCAAGTTATTATCGATTAAGTCCGTTGCTTCCATTGTCGTGTACGGTTTTATTTGGTTAGCTTTTAGTTATTTTTCTATGCAATATTGGCATGGCTATTTAATACTTGGCGGTTTAGGCTTTCTGATCACCTTATGGTTATGGTTGTATATGCCAAGGTTTGAGCAAAAAGTTACTCAACACAAGCACTTGGTCCTGCGCAAACGCTATTCTTTATATTACCTTTTAACGTTTTTAAGCGGCGCACGTCGTCAAATATTTGTCGTTTTTGCGGGCTTTATGATGGTGGAAAAGTTTGGTTACTCTGTCGCAGACATCACCTTACTGTATATGCTTAACCATTTATTAAATATCTACATTGCCCCCAAAATCGGTGCCTGGATTGGCGTTGTGGGTGAGCGTAAAGCCCTAACATTAGAATACATTGGCTTAATATTGGTATTTACCGGGTATGCTTTGGTTGATAACCACTATATGGCGGCAACCTTATATGTGATTGACCATTTGTTTTTTGCTATGGCGATTGCCATTAAAACCTATTTCCAAAAGATAGCCGATCCAGCGGATATCGCCTCCAATGCCGGGGTGAGCTTTACCATAAACCATATTGCCGCGGTGTTTATTCCTGCATTGTTTGGTTTGATTTGGTTATACAATCCATCTTATGTGTTTTGGGCGGGCGCGGGGATTGCGTGTTGCTCTTTAGTGGCAAGCCAATGGGTTAATACGTTACAAAAACCAACAACACAAGAGAATCTTGCTTAAGGGCGTAATTATACGCTATTGAATACGTAGGCAAGACAAGAGATCACACATTTGGCGATCTCTTATCAAATGCCTGCAACAACGTACTTAATGTTTATGATGAGGCATAAGGATTTTGCTTTCATCAATCGGGATCATAATGTGCGCATAAGGTGTATCACCCCACATAACATAAGGACCACCTTGACTGGGATCGTCGGTAATGCCTTTTAACATTTCCTTAGGTACGATAACCATTAAATGTGGGCCTGTTTCAACATAATCTTTAGCCTCTTTATGGTTGGCATGGTATGGGTCTGAGTTACTAACCCCTGCGCCAAAATCCCCTCTAAGCATATAAGAAATGCCGATTCGGTCGGCCACAAAATCACTTTTGCTATTTAATGCCTGAAGCATTTTCATCCAGGTTTCATCATTACACATTGGGTTCTTGTCGTTAGGCATAACGTCAGGTAAACATGTCCAGCCATTAGTCCCTTTTTTCATAATTCTACCATCGGTATCCATAATGGTTGCATCTTGACTAATAGCGCTTGGTGCTGCAGACATAGCACGTTTAATTTTTACTGCATCTGATTCTGCGATAGCTGTGAAGCTGAACAACATAGCCGCTATCATTACGATAAATCTAGTTAACATTTTCATAAGCCTTCCTCGTTTGCTATATAGCCCTACAAGTATAGGAAGTAATTTAGCATTAACCCGAAAATGCAATATTGTGACCGAATTTTGAGTTGAATTACCGGTGTAAAATAGTCGGCTTAGCCACCATTGCGGTCACTGGAATTTCATCTCGAAACGCAACTGTTGCCACTTTGCTGACGGTTTGATTTGGGCTATATGGTTTCAACCAACGCATAAATGTCCATTCGGTGCTTTCGGAAAAACAAATAGACTTCCCGTAAGCCGACATTTGAAACATGCAAATTTTGATTTATCTACTTATTCGATTTCGGCCTAAAAACAATATGTGTTTGAGAGCAAATTGTCAGGCTTGATCGGTCGGCAAGTGCCAATCAGAATCATTCACAACCTCATAAAAAATCACTATAGAAAAACGCACATAATCAGAAAAAACACACCGTCATCCCACCGTGCTTTTGGGTGGGATCTTTACCAGTGAAGAAGTGGCTATATTTCTCCTACTTCTTTTTATCATCTATAGATAATTGGACTCCCCCGAACTTAAAGAACGGGGTAATATATAAGTTACCACACAAACATATTATAAAGAGTCCAACAAAATGAATAATACTATCGCAGGCGTAGATTTAGCAACTAAAGTAATTCAAGTTTGTATATATACAAACAATAAAGTGCGTTCTAACGAAGAAATGACACCGTCAGAATTTACCGAATGGTTAATTACATCAAAGTCAATGACGATTGTATTCGAAGCATGTGCACGCTCTAATTATTGGAAACAGGTCGCTAACAGAGCTCGGCATGACGCAAGGTTAATTTGCCCTAAACTTGTCGCACAAATAAGGCAAAATCAAAAAACGGATAGAAATGATGCCCTTGCAATCGTACAGGCTTCATTACTTCCCGATATACGTTTTATATCAGGCAAAAATAATGCTCAGCAGCAATTACAAAGTATGCTTCGCCTTAGAGAGTTAGCCGTTAAACAACGAACCACGTTAAAAAACCAGCTCATTGGTTTATTAGGTGAATTCAATATACGCAGCTATGGCGTAAAGGCG
Source organism: uncultured Thalassotalea sp. (assembly GCA_947502355.1). GTDB lineage: Bacteria > Pseudomonadota > Gammaproteobacteria > Enterobacterales > Alteromonadaceae > Thalassotalea_A. The sequence continues at coordinate 16,748 of CANMZP010000036.1, forward strand.
GCATAAATTCAGTTTTAAGTGATGTATTGGAAGATCCAGAAAATGAATTTTCAGAGCAATGTTCGAAGCAGCAAGGGTGCAATACTTAGAGCTTATTGAACGAATTAATTTCTATGAAGATAAGCTAGAGGAAGCGGCACAAGAGCACGCAGATTGCCAGAAACTCAGGAAGCTCGAAGGAGTCGGCTTACTCAGCGCGATTAACCTCTATATGTTACTTGGTTGTACGGAAGGGTTGAGCTTCAAACAAGGCAAAGATGCGTCAGCCTGTGTTGGATTAACACCAACACAGCACTCATCGGGGGGCAAGGTCAAAATAGGTTCGATAGGGAAATACGTAAAAAATAGCATGATGCGAAGTAATCTTGTTCTTGGGGCTATGGCGTCAATTAACCATGTAGTGAAACGTAAGGCCAAAACAAAAAAAGAACTCTGGATACAGCAACTCGTCGAGCGCAAAGGAAAGCGTTGTGCCGCCGTTGCTTTAGCAAACAAAAATGTTCGAACGGCATTTGCGATATTAACGCAAGGCACAGAATATAAGGCCGAGCTACTCTCAGCCTAAAATATGTACACAATAGAAGCGCCAAATAATGATAAAAATCAGCGGATGTATTCAGTGAATAACTAAGAGCATTAAGCTCTCATAATAGATATGAAACATCTGTTCCCGAAAATATCAATGAGCCAGAGATAGCTTCTCATCAAGAGCTCGAACATAAGTAAGCGATAATTTCATTAAAAGGCAAAATCTATTGTTGACATGGGGGAGTCCACATAAGTTATTCATTCATTTGGAAAGGACTTCAATCATGTAACAACCAGCCATATACATTCTTTTCAACGATTCAAATACTGTTATTTATGTTGGTGTTACTAGCAACCTAAGTAAACGAGTATTTCAGCATAAACAGAAGATTACTGACGGTTTTAGCAAGCAATATAATCTAGATAAATTAGTTTATTTCGAACTGTTTGATGATATGGATAGCGCTATTTATCGAGAGAAAAGGCTGAAGCGATGACAAAGGTCTACGAAAGAAAGACTCATTAAAAAAGTAAATCCCAAATGGAAGGATTTATACCAAGAGCTGTTGTAAATCAATTGACTTTATCACCTTATGCGTCGGGAGATCCCACCCAAATGCACGGTGGGATGACGGCGCTTTTTTACTAATATTGTGCGTCAGTAAATCGCTATATATAGTCAATCTAACCTGAATTAGACCATACTTAATTAGTTCAGGTCATGTACCTGCTTCGTAGTAAAGACAAACGGTATCAGCTCCCATAGAGGGAACTAGGTGTTAATTTTTGCGTCAAATTTATGAAAATGATATTAGCGCCAGCAACAGTATCGATAGCAATCGACTTCATCTAAAAATATATCAAAACATAAAAGCATATATGTATACCTTTAACTGGTGTCATGGCTTATTATTTTTAAGGTAATAAGCCAATGTATTTTGACAACATTTAACTTAAATAATGACGATAGTTTAAGCGGTTTGAGATAATTATTTCACTTTGAATTTGCGAATTAGATTGTTGCCTGTGTCTGCTATATAGAGGAATCCGTTAGTATCAAATACTAAGCCATGGGGGTTATCTAATACTCCGGAAGCAATTTCGCCTAATGATTCACCAAGTTCGTTAAATACTTGTACTCGAGAGTTACCTAACTCAGAAACATAAAAGTTACGCGCACTATCAAAGTTAATACTAGTTGGTGTAGAGAACTCACCAGCTTGCGAACCAGATTTGCCTATAGTCTCAATAAACTCACCTTGTAGGGTAAACTTTTGAATACGATGATTACCTCTATCAACCACCCAAAGCACGTCACTCATATCAATTTTTATGCCTGTTGGGTTGGTTAGCTGACCAGTGCCAGTACCTTGCGATCCGATAGTGCGTAAATAATCGCCATTAGAGTCAAATACTTGCACTCGGCCATTACCCCAATCGGTAACATAAAGGTTGTCAAGCGAGTCGATGGCAATCACCATGGCTGAACTAAATAGTCCCTCACCAAAAGTTGCTAACCACTCTCCTTCATTATTAAATTTTTGTATTCGGCTGTTACCACTTTCAGATACATAGACATTGCTAAATGAGTCAACAGTAATACCAGTCGGAGCGTTAAATTCACCGCTTTTATCACCTGTTCTCCCCCATTGTGTTATTAGCTCACCAGTAGGGGTGAATTTTTTTACAGTGTCACCATTAAATTCGGTAACGTAAAAATTACCATCGCTGTCAACTGCGATGCTATTTGGGCTATAGAAGGCTTCTAAATAATTTGAGTTTTCACCTCCTTGTCCCCACGAAGCGACTAAATCGAATAATTGTGTCAAACCTGCTGTTGAATCACCGGAGCCTGAGTCACCGGAGCCATAACCTGGGCTGCTACCATAGCCTGAGTCATAATTTATATTATCGCTAGGGTTATCTGAGCTGTCAGAGCTGCAAGCCGTGACCGTTGAAAATAACGCGATAATTAAAAAAGTTTTTGAATTTATATTCATTACTATTCCCCTGAGTAAGTAGAAATTTTTTTTTGCCAAATGGTGTTCGAATTATTTACTGAATTGTTACTTTAGCTGTGTTATTTTGAATTTAAATCAGCAAAAAATGCCTATAAGGTTTGCAAAAATGCATAAAGTAAGGTGGGGTGATTTACAATATGTGATGACCATTGCATCAGAAGGGTCAGTGTCTGGGGCAGCCAAATCGTTGGATGTGAACCATAGTACCGTATTAAGGCGGTTGGATGCTTTTGAGTATCGTCACAAGGTTAAGATCTTTAAGCGTTCAGCCAGTGGTTACACGTTAACACCTAAAGGGGAGCAGCTACTCAGTGTAAGCTCAGAAATAGAGCAACAAGTATTTCAGATTGAACGATCTATCGCTGCACAAGAACTTGAACTTGAGGGCTGGCTTAAAATAACCACCACCGACGCCTTGTTTCACTACATGTTAGCGCCGCATTTGCGCTCGTTTCAAAAGGATTTTGAAAAAATACAACTGGATATCGAGTTAACACCTAAATCGCTCGATTTAACCTCGCTTGAGTCAGATGTAGCCATTAGAAGCGTGAATGAACCGCCTCCGGGTGTCAGTGGCGAAAAGCTAATTCTTTCTCCAATTTTTTGCTATGCCACTTCAGCTTATATGCAGCAATTTCAGGGTGAATTATCGGTCGAAAAATTAGTTTGGTGTTTGCCAAGCATGGTGAATTTAAAAAATCCGGTATGGCGTTCTGTATTAGGAAGTGTGCCTGATCATAACATCAAGGTAAAAGCAGATTCGTTTAATACCCTGTTGGGCTATGCTGAAAACGACATGGGAGTTGCCTTGCTCCCTGATTTTTTGGGAGACAACTCACCAGTGTTAAACCGAGTTAATTTGCTCCCCAACTTGCCGATGACAACCATTTGGATTATTGCACATGAAGATTTATTAAAATCGAGAAAAGTGGCTGAATTAATCAAGCATTTAAAGGCATCATTAGCTTAATAATGATAAATACTAAAAAATGTATATTAGTAATTACTAATGGTCTTTCTTGGCACTGACCCGACGGATCGAGCTAACCCGCCCCGCAAACACACTTTGTTTTAAGATCGCAATCGAATAAGCAAAGAAACCAGAACCTGCATGTTTCACATGTCTGCTTAATGGAAGTCATTTGTTTTTTCCGAAAGCACCGAGTGGACATTTATGCGTTGGTTGAAACCATATAGCCCAATCCAAACCGTCAGAAAAGTGGCAAAAGTTAGCGTTCCGAGATGAAATTCCACAGGCTATAATGAGCTTGAAGCAGTCCTTAGAAATAACGACCTGATAATTTCCCTATGTGAACAAAAAAAGACCTAAATGCATATCACATTTAGGTCTTAAATTTATTTGGTTTGTCGGTATGGAGAGGGCTTGGTTATTTAATCGCAAGCATTATCGACAAGCCCATAAAAATGAGGCCGATACAAAAGTTAAAGCCACGGATAAACTGGTTTGAAACGTTTAGCTTATTGGCATTATGGCCAATAAGTGCGTAAACAAACGGAAAGAAAAAAGACGAGCATAGGCTTATCATTGCTAATGGCGCAAACTGGCTTAATAAGTTTTGTTGTGGGTTGATAAACTGTGGAAATAACGCCGTAAAGAAAATCATTGCTTTTGGGTTTGTTGCCGCCACAAAAAAGTGTTGTTGCCATAAATGGCGTTTACGGGAGGCTTTTTGCGAGGCTTCTAATGGCGCATTGTCATTGCTTGAATCACTGCGCGATGACATGAAAATCCCATAGCCAATATAAAACAGGTAACCTGCACCCAATAATTTAATGCCAGTAAATAGGGGAGGCGAATTCATGATAAACGTACTTAACCCAATGGCTGCTAAAAATGCCAATAAGAGTACCGCGCTCATATGGCCGGTGATGGCAACCGCGGCTTTATAAACACCCGATTTTGCACCGTTATAAGCAGCGATATAGTTTGATGGGCCTGGGGTACATGCCACCAGTGCCGAAATAGAGGCATAAGTTAGGTAAGTTGAAATCATAATGGAAACGCAAAACAGAGAAATAAAGGGGTGAACTGATTTTTCAACATCAAACCAAGCAATTGGTGATACCAAATCAGGGCGCGCATATTAGCACAAAAAAGTTGATAATGTATACGGTATTTGCGCGCTCAATACCCGCTAAATACATTTAATTACAGTGCGTTTTGAAATGGCAATCGATGCGATGAATATTTTTAACACCATTAAAAAGGCCTTAACAAATGAATGCTAAGGCCTTATCTAATTTAGGTAAATGGCGGCAATAAATGCTACGGTTTTAACCTACAAATTTACGTGCATTTCTAAACATTCTTACCCATGGTGAATCTTCTTGCCATTCATCTGGATGCCAAGAGTTGGCCACCGTTCTAAATACTCGCTCAGGATGCGGCATCATAATGGTTACTCGACCATCCGTTGTGGTTAGTGAGGTAATACCATCTGGCGAGCCATTCGGGTTGCTAGGGTAGGTTTCGGTAACCTGACCGTAGTTATCGACGTATCTTACTGCTACCGTGCCAGAATCATTGGCATTGGCAATGGCTTCTTCGTTAGCGAATTCTGCATGACCTTCACCATGAGATACGGCAATTGGCATGCGAGAGCCAGCCATATCTTTAAATAAGATGGATGGACTTTCTTGAATTTCAACTAATGAGAAACGTGCTTCAAAACGCTCTGACTTGTTCTGTACAAAGTGTGGCCAGTGCTCACTACCTGGAATGATTTCTTTTAAGTTAGACAGCATTTGACAACCATTACACACCCCTAACGAGAAGGTGTCTTCACGGTGGAAGAAGGTCTTAAACATCTCTTTTGCCATGTCGTTAAACAAAATCGATTTTGCCCAACCTTCACCGGCGCCTAATACGTCACCGTATGAGAAACCACCACAAGCAACTAAGCCGTTAAAGTCTTTTAAGTCAACTCGACCCGATAAAATATCGGACATGTGAACATCGACGGCAATAAAGCCGGCACGGTCAAAAGAGGCCGCCATTTCAACATGAGAGTTAACCCCTTGTTCACGTAAAATCGCAACTTTCGGATTGGTTTCTTCTACGGCATCTTTGGCAATTAAATCACTAACGATGTCTTCGTTAATATCAAAAGTTAGTACCGTATTTAAACCTGGATCTTCAGTATCAAACTTCAGGCTGTGCTCTTGCTCGGCACATTCTGGGTTGTCACGCAAAGACTGCATCTTGAAAGTTGTTTCTGCCCATACGGTACGGTAGTAAGTACGAGAATTTTCTAATACTTCTTTACCATCACGTACGAAACGAATGTGGTCTTCGTTATTTAAGCGACCAATATCGGTAAAGCATTCCGTTAGACCATATTGGTCAATTAATGTGTGAATGGCTTCTACATCCGTTTCACGGATTTGAATCACGGCGCCAAGCTCTTCGTTAAAGAGTACGGCTAAGTCATCACCGGCAAGCTTGCTGATATCAATATCGACACCGGTGTGGCCTGCGAAGGCCATTTCTACCACGCTGGTAAATAAACCACCATCACTGCGGTCATGATAAGCCAGAAGTTTTTCTTCATTCACCAGTTGTTGCATCAAGTTAAAGAAGGCTTTTAAGTCTTCAGGGCTATCAACATCTGGGGTGTCGTTGCCTAGTTGCTTGTAAACCTGAGCCAAACAAGAACCACCTAAACGGTTTTTACCTTTAGATAGATCAATCGCTACAATGCGGGTATCGCCCTTATCGGTACGAAGCTCTGGCGTTACGGTTTTACGAATGTCTTCGACACGGCCAAAGGCAGTGATAACCAATGATAATGGGGCCGTAACCGACTTATCTTCGTTATTGTCTTGCCATTGAGTTTTCATCGACATCGAGTCTTTACCTACTGGAATCGTTAAGCCTAATGTAGGGCATAACTCTTCACCAACGGCTTTAACCGCTTCATAAAGACCTGCATCTTCGCCTGGGTGACCGGCAGCGGCCATCCAGTTTGCCGACAGCTTGATTCGGTTTAAATCCCCAATGTTGGTACCGGCAATGTTGGTTAATGACTCTGCTACGGCTAAACGAGCCGATGCACCATAGTTTAATAGCGCAACCGGTGTACGTTCACCTAGTGACATTGCTTCACCGTGATAGCTATCAAGGGCTGCTGCGGTAACACCACAGTCGGCAACAGGTACTTGCCAAGGCCCCACCATTTGATCACGGTTTACCATACCCGTTACCGAGCGGTCACCAATGGTGATTAAGAACGTTTTTTCGGCAACAGTCGGTAAGCGTAAAATGCGATCAGCGGCATCGGCTAAGGTCATTTCAGCCGTTTCTAGCACATCGCCCGCTTGCGTTTTACTTTCTACCTTACGATGCATTTTAGGTGGCTTACCTAAAAGCACATCCAACGATAAATCGATTGGCGTGTTGTTATGGTGACTATCGGTTAGGGTTAAGTGTTCTTCTTCGGTTGCGTAACCAACAACAGCAAAAGGCGCACGTTCACGATCACATAAAGCTGTAAACTCTTCTAAACGCTCAGGCGCTACGGCTAATACATAACGCTCTTGTGACTCGTTACACCAAATTTCATGTGGCGCCATGCTGCGCTCATCGTTTGGTACATTGCGCAATTCAAATTGCCCCCCACGGCCACCATCGGCAACCAATTCAGGGAAGGCATTTGACAGGCCACCAGCACCCACATCGTGGATAAATAGAATTGGGTTGTCGTCACCTAATTGCCAACAACGGTCAATGACTTCCTGACAGCGGCGTTCCATTTCTGGGTTTTCACGTTGTACAGAAGCAAAATCTAAGTCTTCGCTTGATTGACCCGAAGCCATACTTGAGGCTGCTCCACCACCAAGGCCAATGTTCATTGCCGGGCCACCCAATGCGATTAGGGCAGCGCCAACTACGATTTCACCTTTTTGTACGTGCTCGTCACGAATGTTACCTAAACCACCAGCAAGCATAATTGGTTTGTGGTAACCACGAACTTCTACGCCGTTAAATGAATTTACTTGTTCTTCATAGGTACGGAAATACCCAAGAATATTTGGTCGACCAAATTCGTTGTTAAAAGCGGCGCCACCTAGTGGGCCTTCCATCATAATATCTAATGCGCTAACAATACGACCTGGCTTACCGTAATCACTTTCCCATGGCTGTTTAAAGCCTGGGATATTTAGGTTGGAAACACTAAAGCCAACTAAGCCCGCTTTCGGTTTAGAGCCGATACCGGTTGCGCCTTCATCACGAATTTCACCACCAGAGCCGGTTGCCGCCCCTGGGTATGGCGAAATGGCAGTAGGGTGGTTATGAGTTTCCACCTTCATCAATATTTGAATATCTTCTTGAGTGTATTCATATTGATGGGTTTGTGGGTTAGCAAAAAAGCGACCTGCTTCAGAGCCGACCATAACGGCGGCGTTATCTTTATAGGCACTTAATACAAAATCTGGATTCAGCTCATGGGTGTTTTTAATCATTTTAAATAATGATTTTGGCTGTTTCTCACCGTCAATGGTCCAGTCGGCATTGAAGATTTTGTGGCGACAATGCTCTGAGTTCGCTTGGGCAAACATGTAAAGCTCGATGTCATTTGGGTTACGACCCATTTGCGTGAAGTTTTCAACTAAATAGTCAATCTCGTCATCCGCCAGTGCCAGACCTAACTCTATATTCGCTTTAGCCAACGCTTCACGACCACCAGATAGCACATCAACCGAGCTCATATGACCCGGCTCAGCCGTGGCAAATAAAGCCGACGCTTGTTCAAAGGCATTAAAAATGACTTCCATCATGCGATCGTGCAGCAGGCTAGATAATTGTTGGTGTTGCAAAGGAGAAAGAGGGGAAGAGGTGGTAATGTAGTATGCGATGCCGCGTTCAAGGCGATTGATTTTGTCTAAGCCACAATTGTGGGCAATGTCCGTAGACTTAGACGACCAGGGCGAAATTGTGCCGGGCCTTGGTGTGACCAGAAGCAACTCACCTTCAGGCTCATGCTCTTCGATGGATGGGCCGTAGGTTAGAAGTTTTAATAACTTGCCAAGCTCATCTTCGGTCAGGGTTGCAGTTACGTCAGCAAAATGCATAAACTCTGCATAAATGTCTGAGACGGGTAAATTGAGTTGCTTACATTGGGACAACAACTTGTTAATTCTGAAATCGGATAACGCCGGGGCGCCGCGAAGGATTTCCATAAACGAGATCACCATGGTTAATTTATGTGGAATTTTTTGGCGCATTATAAAGGACTTTACAAGTCTTGATAAGCTAAAAACACTTGGTTTACAAAATTTTTTCACCCATAATTTAAAAAATACTGTAAAAGCCAACAAAATCAATAGACAATGAAGTTGTTGTAAACAGTTGTTATAATGAATTGTTATGAAGAGTCAATTTTTAAATTACTGCTCCAAAAATATACTTCGCAGCTTGCTTTTGGGCATGATGGCCATAGTGTTTAGTGGTTGTAAGCCCACGACACAAGATGAAGAGTTTCAGGATGTGCTTAACCGGGGCGTTATTCGTGTTGGTACCGTGTATGGTCAGGCGAGTTATTACCTTGGTGCACAGGGCCCTAAAGGGTATGAGTATGAATTAGCCGAAAAATTTGCCAACTCACTTGGTTTAGAGTTGGAAATTGTTGCCGCCTATTCACTGCATGAGCTCTTTCCAATGCTAGACGCTGGCGAGGTCGATATACTTGCTGCCGGTTTGTCGGTTACCTCTAAAAGGTTAGAAAACTACCGATTTACCCCTAGTTATGGCGAAATTAGTCAAAAACTGGTGTTTAAGCAAGGGCGTCAGTGGCCAAGAAATATTGACCAATTACAAGGCACTGTCACCGTTTCCGCAAGCTCCAGTCATGCTGAAAATTTAGCGCATCTGCAAAAAACACACCCTAATATTCAATTTACCGAAACCGACGAATTTGACGCAGATGAATTGCTGGCTCAAGTGCTGTCCGAAAACATCGATTATACCGTGGTGGACAGTCACTCGCTGGCCATTAACCGTCGTTATTACCCTGAGATAAGCGTAGCCTTTACCATTAAAAAAGCGGAGCCCATTGCTTGGGTCCTAAGCAAGCATAGTGACGATGCGCTGTTTGCCTCGCTTATTGAGTTTTTTGGTCGAGCCCATCATGACGGCACCTTATTAACGCTTGACGATAAATATTATGGTCATGTTAAAGCTTTTGATTATGTTGATACTCGCTCGTTCATTCAGGCCATAGACAACAAGCTGCCAAAATATAAAGCGATATTTGAAAAATATGGTGGCGATATAGACTGGCGCTTACTCGCGGCAATGAGTTATCAGGAATCCCATTGGGACCCAACAGCCCGCTCTTATACCGGTGTTAGAGGCATGATGATGTTAACGCAGCCAACCGCTCGGCAAATGGGCGTTAAAAGTCGTCTTGATCCCGAACAAAGCATTCGTGGTGGGGCTAAATACCTGAAACGATTAATCGCTAAAATTCCGGCCCGAATCCCGAACCCCGATAGAAAATGGTTTGCCTTGGCATCCTATAACATTGGCTGGGGACATTTGGAAGATGCTCGCATTATTACCCAACGTCATGGCGGCGATCCCGACCGCTGGATTGATGTGAAGGAATACCTGCCGTTATTGCAACAGCGTAAATACTACAAGAAAACCAAATACGGCTACGCCAGAGGCGATGAGCCTGTGCGTTATGTGGAAAACATTCGTGGTTACTACGATACCTTGGTGTACTTAGATGATAAATATGCCAAGCAACAAAAGCAGGTTAAACCCGTAAGCATCGCGCCAACAGAAATCGCACCACAGGATTAAGGGTGAACGGTGGTTTAAAAAAATGTATTTGAACGGTAAAAAACAACTTGCCTATCATCATAAAACTGTCATATTAGCTAGGTAAGATTAGGCTCAGTAAAAAAGAGAACTTAATAAGCTAATAACAGGCGAGAAAAATGAAAAGACGTACTTTTAAAAGTAATCAACGTAGAAGACAGAATAACTTATTGAATCGTAAAATAAATACCCGCAGCCGAGTGTATTTTCGAGTGGTTTTGGCGAACGCTATAGAACAAGGACTCGCAACAGAATTCCAACCTAAAACGTCTTAACTCGTCTTAACCCGCATAGGGGACGCTAGCTTTCGCTTGTTTGCTGACGCTGTTTCTTTAACGCTTTTTTTTCAGCACGGCGGCGTTTGAAAAAGCTTGATAACTGACTGCTGCATTCGTCGGCTAAAACCCCCGAACATACCTCAACTTGATGGTTCAATTTATCTGAATCGACCAAATTAAACACACTGCCTGCAGCCCCTGTTTTGAGGTCGCTGGCACCATATACTAGGCGCTTTATCCGACTATGTACCAACAACCCTGAACACATAGGGCATGGCTCTAGGGTGACGTATAGGGTGCAATCAAGCATCCGATAATTCTCAATGTGTTTACCGGCTTCTCTTATGGCGATCATCTCAGCATGCGCAGATGGATCATGCAATTGAATGGAACGGTTAAAACCTTCGCCAATGATGTTATTTTCATGAACCACAATGGCACCAACGGGGATTTCATCCTGTTGTTCGGCTTTTTCCGCCAGTTTTAGGGCTTGGCGCATAAAGTATTCATCTGCGAGTGCTTGTGATTTTTCGTCTGTCATTATTGATATTTTGTCTGTAGTACGTTGGGTTTATAAAAACAAGCTTAGCAGGTTGTTTAAGTAGCGATGCCCTAATTGGGTTACCTGCCACTGTCCATGTTCTTCTTGTAAAAGCTGCTTGGCTTTAGCTTCGCGCATCGCTTGGCTTATTTGTTCTCTTGCAAGGCCGGTTTTCTGTTCAAAATCGGTTAGGGTAAATGGCCTCATTAAACGCAAGCTGTTCATCATATATTCAAATGCCCGGTCGTCAATATCTACTGTCAGTAATTGATCTAAATGCGCACGCTCATCATCCATATAACCTTTCGGGTGCTTTACTTTTACCGTCCGGTAAATGGTGTTGCTATCGGGGACGGTAATTTTGCCGTGCGATCCACAGCCAATGCCTAAATAGTCGCCATTTTGCCAATAGTTGATATTGTGTTTTGCTTGCAGGGCTGGGCTTTTGCTGTAGGCCGAAATTTCATACTGCTGATATCCCGCTTCGGCTAACAGCGCAATACCTTGTTGCTGAATATCCCATAATACATCATCGGCGGGTAAAGCCGGCGGCTTGGAATAAAAGGCAGTATTTGGCTCGATGGTTAACTGATACCAAGATAAATGGTCTGGATTAAGGGCGATGGCCTGACGTAGATCGTCAAGGGCATGCTCTACTGTCTGGTTTTCAAGGCCGTGCATCAGGTCTAGGTTAAAGCTTTTGACACCGCACGCTTTGGCAATTTTAGCCGCCGCTATGGCTTGTTCGCTGTCATGAATACGGCCGAGTTTTATAAGTTTATCTGACGCAAAGCTTTGCACCCCAATGGATAAGCGATTGACACCTGCTTTAGCAAAACCAGCAAATTTATCTGCTTCGACAGTTCCTGGGTTCGCTTCTAGGGTAATTTCAATATCATCGCTATGCTCAAAGCGTTGTAATACCCCATCGAGTAATGTTTTGATCGCGTTGGCCGAGAAAAGGCTAGGCGTACCACCACCAATAAATATGGAGTGCAGAGGGCGTGATTCATTAAAACGAGCTATGTCGCTGTCTAAGTCGGCGAGCAGATGTTTTATGTAATTATCTTCGTCGATGTCAGCCTTTAGTGCATGTGAGTTAAAGTCACAGTAAGGGCATTTTTGCACACACCAAGGAATATGAATGTATAAAGATAGTTTAGGTAACGTTAACACAAAGGTACTCTTTATAGGTTGGGTTTTAGGTTGGGCATTAGGTTTGGCATTAGGTTAGACCTTGCTATAGGAGCTGCTGTTGTTGGGGGAGCAAAGCCTTAGCTTTGCAATTTCTGACGCAGCTGCTGCAAGGCTTTACCACGATGACTTAACTGGTTTTTTAAATCTCTTGGTAATTGTGCCGACGTCATTTTCAGTTCTTCTTGCCAAAATAACGGGTCATATCCAAATCCTTGTTCGCCATGTCTTTGCTCGGTAATATGTCCTTCCCAAGTGCCTTGGCAAATGATTGGTGTAGGGTCGTTTTCATGACGCATATACACTAAGATACACTGAAAACGAGCAGAGCGCGCATCACCTTTTACGCCATTAAGTTCAGCCAGCAACTTGTTGTTATTGTCGTTATCATCACAATGAACACCGGCGAAACGCGAAGAGTAGATGCCTGGTGCGCCTTTTAGGTGATCCACTTCCAATCCTGAGTCATCAGCAATGGCCGGTAAACCGGTTAATTTGGCGGCATGGCGAGCTTTAATGATGGCATTTTCTACAAACGTTGTGCCGGTCTCAGGAACATCGGGAACTTGAAACTCACTTTGTGGCAACACTTCAATATTCATGTCGGCGAGTAACTCGGATAACTCTTTTACTTTGCCTTTATTGCCGGTAGCTAAAACGACTTTTTTCATTGTATTCTCTATCTTGTGTATAAACGACAAATGCGGTTAAAACCGCATTTGACTGTTAATCTATACCAAACCCATTAACTATCTGCATACTGAGCAGAATCTTTAAAAAGCATAAATCCTGTCATAAGGGATGTAGGCTATTAGAGCAATGCAGGCATCATTGTCGAGCAATAAGTATCCCCATCACATTTTAATGGCTATAGCCCTTAATCTAACATCCTCAGCTGATCACAGCATGATTGGTATTTTTAATTGAACTTGTTATTGCTCAGTGTAAAACTTTTGCGTGAACTTGAGGTTATGTTGCTTACCATTGTCATTTATTAAAATATCAAAACGGTAGGTTTCATCGTTCGGGTATTTTATGGTGGCCAAATAGTAAATCGCATTGCCTTCGATAACTTGTTCAAACTCCAAAGGAATTTTCTGTCCAACGAGGTTGGTGGCTGAGCCAGAAATACCAATACGTTTCGCTGGCTTGTTCGCTTTGCTGGTATCGAGTGCAGATATATTCACAAAGCCATTATAGCGGCTACGCTCAATGCCATAGAGTTTTGCAATTTCAGGTTGCAGTATAACAGAGGGTAAGCCAATGTAATGTACTTCAAGATTTTCAAACTGTTTTACGTTGTCATTTGCATAGCTACTGCTACTTATGAGCAGCATGGCCAGCAAGAACCCTTTGCTGATTAGTTTAAACATACGTGCCTCGCTTGTTTAGATGGGGTACACCTTTAATTATAGCCATTAAATAAATGACCAAAATGGGATAAAGCCGGCAATCAACTTATCTAGGAATATTAACGCAATACAGGCAATCATAACCGATAAGTCAATTCCACCTAAGTCCGGCATTATGCGACGGATAGGGCCTAAAATGGGTTGTGTCAGTTGATAAAAAATCACTTGGATTGGACTGGCCGATTGCACTACCCAGCTCATGATAGCCATCACAATCATAATGGTTAATGCGAGTGTACCAACCTGTTTAACCAGCGCTAAAAAGCCTATCAGAACAATGGCTATCGGCTCCATTTGATAAAAACCAAGCAGCATAAAGATAAATAATTTGGCACAAGAGATGAGAAAGGCGACGAAAATCGTGGCAATATCCAAGCCTTTAAAGCCAGGAATAAAACGTCGAAATGGGATCACCACTGGGTTGGTCGCTTTAACCACAAATTGGCTGAATGGGTTGTAAAAGTCAGCGCGAGCTGCTTGCAACCAAACCCTTAAAATTAACAGCATTAGATACAGGCCAAAGACCAAATCCAATAAATAATAAATCGCTTCCATTTAAACTCCGTAGCTAAAGTGGTTTGCTGAGACTTGTTTACTTAAATCACAAATCTCAATAAGTATATATGATTGTAAATATTGATAAAACTTACAACGCAGGTTAATTGTTTTTGCAAATTTCGATGGCACGCGCCTTGGCCGCTTTCATCGCTTTACTTACCATGTCGGCTAATCGGCCATTTCTAAAGGTTCTTAAGGCTTCTTGTGTTGTACCACCTTTAGACGTGACATTTTGACGCAGGGTTGAAATGGACTCATCATTATCCACCACCATTTGTGCTGCACCTAGGGCTGTTTGTTCTACTAACATACGGGCATCAGATTCTGAAAAACCAAAGTCGATGGCTTGTTGTTGCATCGCTTCCATAAAGGCAAAGAAATACGCCGGTCCTGAACCGGATACCGTTGAAATATCGTCTATTTGTGATTCTTTCTTAAGCCACAGTACTTTGCCAACCGCGAGCAGTAATTCATCGGCAAATTTATATTGTTGCTCGTTGACTTCATCGCTGGCAAATAAGCCCGTCATACCAAGCCCAAGTTGCGATGGTGTGTTTGGCATACAGCGAACAACAGGTACCTTTTGGCCTAACGCGTACTGTATTTGTTCAATTGAAATGCTGGCGGCCACACTGATAAAGCTTTTTTGGCTCACATCAACACCCGCACTGATGTGTTGGCAAACGTCTTTAATAAGGTGGGGCTTAACAGCTAACACAATGTTGTCGCTAAAGGCCGCTGCTTTTAGGTTATCCTCAGTATGTAAAATACCAAATTGTTCAGCCAATGCTTCACGTTTTTGTGGACTTGGGTTACTTACCATGATGTTTTCTGGTTTAAACCCTTGGTTAATTAAGCCAATAATAATGGCTTTACTCATGTTTCCCGCGCCGATAAAAGCTACTTTATTCATATTTATTCTCGTTAATTTATTTTTTATTATCTTTTACCAAATATGGCGGTGCCAATTCTTACCATGGTTGAACCGCAATCGATGGCAATATCCAAATCACCACTCATTCCCATTGATAACGTATCTACAGTTGGATATTGGTCCTGTAAGCCAATAAACAAGGTTTGCATCTGATTAAAACTGTTTTTTGTGATGTGCTCATCCTTGGTGTTTGCCGGTATGGCCATTAAGCCGCGCAAACATAAATTTGGGCAATTGTTCACAAATTCAGCTAACTCAGGTAGCTGCTCGATTGTGGCTCCTGATTTTGCTGTTTCACCGCTAATATTCACTTGTAAACAAACGTTTAGAGGGGTAATGTTAATATCACGTTGGTCACTTAATCGTTTGGCTATTTTTACCCTGTCGACACTGTGTACCCAATCTACAATAGACGCAATTTGTCGTGACTTATTTGACTGAATAGGGCCGATGAAATGCCAACAAATATCGTCTAGGTGAGATAACTGTTGAATTTTATCAACAGCTTCTTGAATGTAATTCTCACCAAAATGACGTTGACCAGCTTCATAGGCCTGAACAATCAGATCCGCTGGTTTTGTTTTACTAACCGCCAATAGGTTAACCGTTTTAGGTTGACGCTTGGCGTGTTTGCATGCCGCATCAATCAATGCATTAATGCTGGCAAGATTTTGTGCAATATTAATCATTATTACTATAAAACTATTATAAATTTAGGGATTTTATGGATATTACCGAACTTTTAGCATTTAGTGTTGACCACGATGCGTCCGATTTACATTTATCTACAGGTATGCCACCAGCAATTCGTGTTGATGGCGATATACGTAAAGTTAACATTCCGCCGCTTGAGGACAAAGATGTTAATGCCTTAGTTTATGACATTATGACCGATCGTCAACGAAAAGAATACGAAGAAAACCTAGAAGTCGATTTTTCGTTTGAAGTTCCTAATTTGGCACGCTTCAGGGTGAACGCCTTTAACCAAAATCGTGGTCCTGCGGCGGTATTTCGTACCATCCCAAGTAAAATTTTATCGCTTGACGACTTAGGCTGTCCGGATATCTTCAGAAGAATTTCAGAAAACCCTCGCGGCTTGGTGTTGGTAACGGGTCCGACAGGTTCGGGTAAATCGACCACATTGGCGGCCATGGTGGATTACATTAACGACAGTAAGCGTGATCATATTCTGACCATTGAAGATCCAATCGAATTTGTTCATGAAAACAAACAATGTCTGATTAACCAACGTGAGGTTCACCGCGATACCTTGAGCTTTAACGCGGCACTGCGTTCAGCGCTTCGTGAAGATCCCGATGTTATCCTAGTAGGTGAGATGCGTGATTTGGAAACCATTCGCTTGGCAATGACCGCCGCAGAAACTGGCCACCTTGTTTTTGGTACTTTGCATACCACCTCGGCACCTAAAACCATTGACCGTATTGTTGATGTATTCCCGGCAGAAGAAAAGTCGATGGTTCGCTCTATGTTATCAGAATCACTTCGTGCGGTTATTTCTCAAACATTAATTAAGAAAGTGGGGGGCGGCCGAGTTGCTGCGCATGAAATCATGATTGGCGTACCCGCGATCCGAAACTTAATTCGTGAAGATAAGATCGCGCAAATGTATTCTGCCATTCAAACCGGTATGTCACATGGTATGCAAACCATGGATCAATGTTTACAAAACTTATTGAGTCGCGGCTTGATCACGCGTGAAGATGCGATGAGCAAAGCGAGCGACAAAAACCAATTTCAAATGTACTAATGGCTGATCAGCAAGTACACGATAAGGCAAGGATATAAGAATAGAATTATGGAACTTAATGCGTTATTAGAAAAAATGGTTGCTGAGGATGCATCGGATTTATTTATTACTGTAAACCTGAAGCCGAGTGCCAAAATTAATGGTGAATTAACCGCAATTACTGAAGAAAGCTTAACCTACGATTCTGCTTTGGCGTTGGTTGAAGGCTCGATGACGGAAAAGCAAATTAAGGA
Organism: uncultured Thalassotalea sp.; assembly: GCA_947502355.1. Lineage (GTDB taxonomy): Bacteria > Pseudomonadota > Gammaproteobacteria > Enterobacterales > Alteromonadaceae > Thalassotalea_A. The sequence continues at coordinate 34,061 of CANMZP010000036.1, forward strand.
ATTCCATGAATCCCTTGAATGTAACTACGCCATTGCGGTGGAAGGTATTGGCCGTTTTCGTATTTCCGCTTTTTGGCAACGTGAAATGCCCGGCATGGTTATTCGTCGTATCGTTACCGATATCCCTGATGTCGATAAAATGGGCCTACCACCGATATTAAAAGATGTGGTGATGTCAAAACGTGGCCTAGTGTTGTTTGTTGGTGGTACGGGTACTGGTAAATCAACGTCAATGGCTTCTTTAATCGGTTATCGTAACCGTAATGCCCGTGGTCACATTTTAACGATTGAGGACCCCGTAGAGTTTGTGCATGAGCATGGCAAGTCGATGATCACCCAACGTGAAGTGGGTATGGATACCGAGTCGTTTGATGCCGCCCTGAAAAGTTCGTTGCGTCAAGCACCCGATGTTATTTTAATTGGTGAGATCCGCTCGCAAGAAATCATGGAGCATGCATTAAGTTTCGCTGAAACGGGTCACTTGTGTATTGCCACACTGCATGCCAATAACGCCAACCAAGCCATAGACCGTATTATGCACTTGGTCCCAGCCGATCAGCATGGCAAGTTGCTATTTGATTTAGCCCTTAACCTTCGTGGCATTATTGCTCAACAATTAATTCCAACGCGTGATGGTCAAGGTCGTAAAGCCGCGATTGAAATCCTATTAAATTCACCTTACATCGCTGAGCTTATTAAAAAGGGGGCCGTGGGTGATATTAAAGAGGTTATGGCTAAGTCAAGAGAGTTGGGCATGCAAACCTTCGATCAGGCCTTGTTTGATTTGTATGAGTCGGGTGACATCAGTTACACCGATGCCTTGCATCACGCCGATTCACCAAATGATCTTCGCTTAATGATTAAATTACGCAGTAATGATCAAACGGGTGTTGGTGGTCTTAAAGGCGCAACCTTAGATATGGATTAAGGCACCGCTTTCAATCTGTGTTTTTTATAAGCCCATAAGTGAAGTGACCCCAAGAAGTTGGACACTTTGTTAAGCGGCTACAAAGGCCTGATTTCGATATTCTATCGGACTCAGGC
>CANMZP010000037.1 GCA_947502355.1 uncultured Thalassotalea sp.
GTAACGGTAGTTTGGTAGGCAATGTGTTCACCACAAATACAATCACTGCGGCATGTACGGTTTCAGCAAGTTTTAGTGTTGATGTAGTCAACCAAGCGCCTATTGCAACCAATGACATTGTTGCTGTAGATGAAGACAGTTTGGTTATTATTGATATTCTGAATAACGACAGTGATGATGAGAATCAATTGAATACTGCTGGTGTATCAATAGTGGTTGCGCCTACGCACGGTACTTTATTGGTTAGCCCATCAACCGGTGAGGTAACTTATACCCCTGAAGCGAACTATCACGGTGTCGATAGTTTTACTTATCAAGTCACCGATAGCCACAATGTGAGTTCAAATACAGCGACCGTGAGCATTACCGTTAACTCTATCAATGATGCGCCCATTGCCAATAACGATGTAATTTCAACCGCTGAAGATACTGCGATCAGCTTAGTCAGTTTGATTGCTAATGATACTGATATTGACGGTTCAATCGATGCAACGAGTGTCACTATTACTCAAGCACCAATCCATGCTCAAAGCATTGATATTGTGAATGGTGAGTTGAACTATACGCCAGAAGCAAACTTTGTAGGCAACGACACTTTCGAATATACCGTATTAGATAATGAAGGTTTAGTCAGCTCGAAAGCCACGGTTACCATAACCGTGGTTGGCGAAAATGATGCGCCTGTTGCGGTTAATGACAGTGCGATAACCGATGAAGATACGGTGGTTGTTATTGATGTGATCAGTAATGACACCGACATTGAAGACAGCAACCCCGACCCAACTACGGTTTCCATTACTACCGCACCAGAGCACGGTGACGTTGTGGTCGATGCTATTACCGGTGAAGTAACTTACACCCCTGCTGAAAACTTCAATGGCTCTGATAGTTTTGAGTATACTGTTAAAGATTTTGGTGTTCCTATCATAAGTTCAAATGCAGCCTTAGTGACAATCACCGTTAATGCCATTAATGATGCGCCTGTGGCAACCGATGACAGTATTGTTCTGTTTGAAGATGAACTGATTTCATTGAATGTATTAGGTAATGACAGTGACGTAGATGGTCCATTAGCATTAGACAGTGTTGCGATAACAAATCAGCCTGAGCAAGGCAGTGTTGCCGTAGATGCCGTAACGGGATGGATCACCTATACGCCGAGCTTAAACTTTGCTGGCACCACCAGTTTCACTTACACGGTGAATGACGAGCTTGGCCTAAGCAGTAACGAAGCGACCGTAACATTACAGTTATCGCCGTTAAATGATGCACCGCAAGCCGAAGCGCAATCGGTTATTACTGCGGAAGATACCGCGTTGGACATAACCTTAACCGGTACGGATGTCGATAATGACAGCTTAACTTATAGCGTGGTTATTGGACCGTTAAACGGTAGTTTGTCAGGCACAGGTGAAAACTTAACGTACACACCAAATCCAGACTTTAACGGCAGTGACAGCTTTACATTCAACGTTTTTGATGGCGTGATTGATTCAACCGTTGCCGTGGTTAATATTGAGGTGACACCATTAAATGATGCGCCAATAGCGTTAACACAATCCCTTGAAACCGAAGAAGACACTGCGTTAAGCATCACGTTAACAGGTGAAGATGCTGAAGATGACAGCCTTACTTATACGGTTATCGATGCACCGGCGAATGGTGAATTAACCGGAACAGCTCCGGATTTAGTTTATACACCAGGTGAGAATTTCAACGGTAGTGACAGCTTTACCTTTAAGGTAAATGACGCTCAGGAAGACTCTGAATTGGCCATCATCAATATTACGGTAAGCCCGATTAATGATGCACCTGTAACCTTAGATGACAGCTATACAGTAAGCGAAGGGGCAACCTTGAGCGTTGGTATTATGACGGCAGTAACGTCTAATGATGTCGACATCGACAGTACATTTAAGGCAGTTATTGTCACAGATACTGTAAACGGTAGTGTTGAGTTAAATGAAGATGGCACTTTCACTTACACCCATAATGGCAGTGAAACCTTAACGGATTCGTTCACCTACAAAATCAATGATGGTGAATTAGATTCGAACATAGCAACAGTTACATTTAATGTGACCCCAGTAAATGATCCTGCGATCATCAGCGGCAGTGACGCCGGTACATCTTCTGGTGACAGTGGCGAAACAACGTCAGGTACGTTACTCGTTGAAGATTCTGATGTAAATGAAGCCGTATTTATTGAACAGCAAAATAATGCAGGTGAGCATGGTCAATTTTCTGTAGATTCTGATGGTAATTGGCAGTACGTGATCAATGATGATAATAGTGCGCTTGTTGCATTAAGTCTTGATGAGACATTAACAGAAACGTTTATCGTAACAACGGTTGATGGTACGGAAATGCTGATTACCATTACTATTACTGGCGTTAATGATGCTCCTATTGCAGTTGATGATTATGTCACTATAAATGAAGATAGCCAAACGAGCATAGACGCATTGTATAATGACAGTGATGTTGACAGTGCCGATTTATCCGTGGTGAGTGCAAGTACCAGCCAAGGTACGGTATCAGTTGATGAGGATGGACAATTAACCTATATCCCTGTGTCTGATTTTAATGGTGATATTATTATCGATTACATCATTACCGATGGTGATTCTATGGCCAGTGCCAAGGTATATGTAACCATTGCACCAATCAATGATGCGCCAATTGCGGTTGATGATATCGCGGTAACTTACCTAAATAAGTCGGTCACGTTATCGCACCTTGCCAACGACAGCGATATAGACAGTTCTACGCTAATAACAGCTGAATTCTCTGTTACATCAGGTACAGCTGAGTTAACCGACGATGGCCAACTATTATTTACCCCTGAAACCGATTTTATTGGCTCAGCTTATATTCAATATACCCTTAGCGATGGTGAATCTTCGGCTAGTGCAATGATTGAAATCATCGTTTCTGCACTAGACAATGATGTAAGTAATAATCAAGCACCAGTTGCGGTGAACGATGACGTGACTTTCACTAGTTGGGAACAAGCCACTATTGCGGTTCTTACTAACGATAGCGACCCTGATGGTGATGAGATCAATGTGATATCGGCTAGAACAAACGCCGGAGATGTGAAGGTTGTTGAAAATCAACTGCTTTATACACCACTGCAAGGCATCACCGATTTTGCGATTCTAGATTACATGATAATGGACAGCAAAGGCGCGTTAAGCAACGCCCAAGTTACGGTTAACTTTAATATTGAACACGCTGATTTATTGCCAGAACTTAATGTACCAACCGATCTTTGTGGTGATTTTACTGTATCAGCTGATGCTCTATACACTCGAGTAGAATTGGGTAGCGGTTCAGCTTCTGATAGATTTGGTAACCAACTTCCAGTGTCGGTACTTGATGGTGTATCACTGTTTGCTCCAGGACTTAATGTTTTATACTGGCAAGCAATGGATGCACAAGGTAATACGGTAATAGCACCACAGCAAGTTTGTGTTAACCCGTTAGTATCTATTGCCAAAAATCAAACGGTAATCGAAGGTGAAACTGTGCATATTGGTGTGCATTTAAATGGTAATGCGCCAAGCTATCCTTTAGTGGTCCCTTATAGCGTATCAGGTACTGCCAACCAAGATGACCATAACTTATTCTCTGGAGAAGTCGTGATCACTGAGGGTACTACAGCGAGTATTGAATTTAGTACCTTAATTGATAGCCTCGATGAATCTGATGAAACCATTATTGTTACTCTTGGTGATGAGCTAAATCGCGGTGCGAAATTCCAGCAAGTGATCACGATTACTCAAGATAACTTAGCACCGGAAATCGAATTAGCTGTGTCACAAGATAATCAACAGCGATTAGTGGTTAGTCAAACATTGGGTTTAGTAACCGTAGATGCGAGTATTTATGATCCAAACCAAGGTGATACGTTCAGCTTTGATTGGTCAACAGGTTCGAGCAACATGGTTAATCAAAGCACTGAAAGTGACAAGTTTATCTTTGAACCAAGTCCGCTCTCACCTGGCATATATCATTTAGCACTTACCGTAACGGATACCTCAACGGATGCAAAATCGGATACGGCGGATGTTTATATTCACTTGGTTGAGCAATTAGCAATACTGTCAAATGAAGATACCGATGGTGATAACCTTGCCGATAACCTTGAAGGTCATCAAGACTTAGACGGTGATCGCATAGCCGATTACACCGACCGTATCGCCGAGTGTAATGTTTTACCTGAGCACAGTAATGTGCAAGATGGCTACCTAATTGAAGGTAATCCAGGCGTATGTTTACGCCGCGGTAAATTATCAATCGGCGGCGAAACCGGCGCAGCGCATCTTACCAATACCGATGTGGCCGTTGAATTAAACGGTTTAATTGAAGATACAGAAGCCGTTAATATTGGCGGTATTTTCGACTTCATCGCGTATCAGCTTCCAGAAAGCCAACAATCAGTAACCATTGCAATACCACAACGTAATCCGATCCCGACGAATGCCGTATATCGACAATATCATCGAAATACAGGTTGGACGGATTTTGTTGAAGATGACACCAATAGCTTATGGTCAACTCAAGGTGAACCAGGCTATTGCCCACCACCAAACAGTGATTCATGGCAGGCCGGTTTAAACGAAGGCCATTGGTGTGTGCAACTAGTAATTAGTGATGGTGAAGTTAACGATAATGATAAAACTTCTAATGCCACTGTGATTGAAACTGGTTTTGTTGGAGTATTGAAGGATGGCAATTTACCGCCTATTGCAAACGACATGGAAATTTGGTTGCCTTTAAATGCTGAAACGATGATTGATGTATTTGATTTAGTCAACGATCCTGATGGTGATAACTTATCATTAACCTCGGCCACACCAAGCTTTGGTAAGGTGAATGTGGTTGCTAATCAACTAGTTTATCAAGCATTAATCGATTATGCCGGAACAGATATTATTGGCTATGGCGTTTCTGATGGAAAAGGCGGAACCGCTCATGGAGAAATAACGATTAACTTTATTACGAATCAGGCACCAGTTATTGCAAATATAGCCGTCCCTGAAATTAAGCAAGGAACCCAAACCGAGCTGATTAACATTATTGATGTTACATCAGATGCCGATAATGATACTGTCGAACTTATTAGTGCAAGTGCATTAAATGGTGAGATAACTTTTGACCCGAATGGTGACTTAGTGTACCTACCAAATGACAGTTTCTCTGGTACAGATACCATAACGGTTGAGGTTCAAGATTCATATGGGAATACTAGCATGACAACATTTACCGTTTCGGTAATACCAAGAACTGAAGTAACATCAGTGACGAAATCATCTGGGGGCGCGTTCAGTTGGTTATTAATATTAACGACAATACTAATGGCCTGTCGCCGCATTACGTTCGCAACAATGCGACCACTGGCAATTGTAAGTATATTTATTTTTAGCTTTACAATCCAAACGCCTACTTATGCAGAAACAACAAAGTGCGATAGCGATGTGTCTAAGGGTTGTCCTGCTTTTAATGGCTGGTTTATTGGCGGCCAATTAGGGCAAGCAGAAACAGATGTTAGTCAAAAGCAAATTGACGATGCGTTTAATGACGTTGGCATCATCGCTAGCAGTGTCAGTGTCGATGAAACTGATTTTAGCTATGAAGTCTTTGGTGGCTATAAGTTCAATCAATACCTCGCGTTACAGTTAGGATATTTAGATCTTGGCGAAAGAGAGGTTCGCTTTGATGGTGAAGCCAATGATCTTCCCGGTTTTTACGATGCCGCAGAGCATGTTTATCCAGACACGGGTAAAGGCTTTAATGTCTCTGCAATTCTTTCTTACCCTGTTACTCAGCAATTGACGCTTTCGGGTAAAGTCGGTGTTTTTGATTGGGAGCGCGATTACGACACCTATACCAATAACAATGATGTTGGTTCAGATTCTATCTCGGGTACTGATTTAATGTTAGGCGTTGAAGCAGGTTATAGTTTTCGACGAGATCTTCAATTGTTTGCTTCTTATCAGACAGTGTCTTTAGAAAACCATGATGTTGACCAATTTAGCTTAGGCGTTCGTTATTACTTTGGTCAATCAGAAGCTAAATCACCTCCAAAGCGCCAGCCAGTTATTGCTAAGGTAGAGCCTGTTGTCGCAATCATTGAACCGGTTGTTGAGGTAATTGAACCGGTACAAGAGATTGTTGAACTCATCCAAGCGCCAGAGCCTATTTCAATTTATTTTGCTCTAGACAAATTTAATATCGATGCGCCAAGTCTTGCAAAAATTAAGAAAGCGCAAGACGTATTAGCGAAAGAAACGGATTTAATTGCCATTATGACTGGGTATGCATCGACCTTAGGATCTGCTGATTGGAACTTCCAATTATCAAACTGGCGAGTTCATGAAGTGGCTAAAATGTTATATCTAAATGATGTTAACAGTTCACGATTGAGCACAACATATAAAGGTGATGTTAGCCAAGATGCCACACCGAAAAGTCAGCGTACCGATATCGTATTTGTGAGGGTACCAAAAGATTTAATGGTGCAAGAAAAAACCACCATAAACTTTGGTATATTCTCCGATAAGCTAGTTTTAGCCGATGTTGAAAAGATCAAACAAGCGATAGCAAAAGTTAACCTGAATAAACTGAATCATGTATCGGTTGTAGCCTATGCTAAATACCCTGGTAATGAGCGAGACTTGAAAGAATTAGCATCGAATCGCGCCAATAAGGTGGCCGAGGTATTGAAGAATGAAGGGATTGACAAACTAATAACCACCAACTTTATTTTGTTAAAAGATAATGAACAACCGCAAGGTCGTAAAGTGGACATTGAATTTCATACTGAAAAATAAGCTTTACTAATAACAAATTCGGGAGCTAAAATAGATCCCGAATTAGAAATCAGCCTAGCTTTTGCTAGGCTTTTTGTTTGTGGCCAGGTTTGGCTAAAATATTGATTTTAATGTTATTGTTGGATATGAATTACCAAATAGCATTTAACTCTTAAATTCAAACCCACCTTTTTCACTTACAACTAAATTACTGTGGTGGATTTTATGCTTGCAATTAGGGCATGTGGCGGTTGATGCTTCTTCAATATATTCATGCTCAAAATCATCTGGCGAGAGGTTAATTTAAGTTTCCTACCAATTATCATAAACGGTATCGCATTTAGGAAAGCGAACAAGTATAAATTCTATAAGGGAAGTCATGGTAAACACTCAAAAATTAATCAATATGTAAGTTGTTGGTTGCTGTGCCATTTAAAATCCACACCCTTTGCGGGCGTGCCAGTTCAAGTCCGGCATCCAACTTATTACGCTCAAAAAGCTAGTTGTAGTCACTATATTCGGCCAAAACAATGGCTTCTTCATTAAAGCTTTGCCAATCTGTATTATATTCCCATTCACTTAACCAATTAGCTAATTCTTCTACAGGCATAGGCATAGCAATGCCGAAGCCTTGGGCATAATCACACCTCATTTGCTTTAACCGTTTACCATGCTCTAATGTTTCCACGCCTTCGGCAATGATTTTTCGTTTAAATACTCTGGCCAATTCAATTGTTGCCTCAACGATTGCACTATCCTCTGGGTTTGACAGCATGCCTTGGATAAAGCTACGATCAATTTTGATGTATTTGGCTTTTAAACGTTTTAAATAAGACAAAGATGAATAGCCTGTGCCAAAATCATCAATTGCAAACAAAACACCTAATTCGGAGCATTGGTTTATCACTTTCGCAACATGATTTACATCATTTAAAGAGACATTTTCAACGATTTCTAATATCAATCTTCCTGGTCGATAATTTGGGTGTTTATTTAGTATTGCTTCTAGCTTTTCAACAAAGTCAGCTTGTTGTAATTGTAATGGGGTAATATTGACACTTATGGTTAACTCCGGATTCGTGTGATGCCATTGGTTCAGTTGCCTTAAAGCATCCGAAATAACCTTTTCGCCTAACTCAACTGTCAGCATGTTATGCTCTATAACCGGCAAAAATTGACCTGGGGCTAATATGCCAAATACTGGATGTTGCCAACGAATTAATGCCTCAAAGCCTAGCACCTTCATATTTTTTAAATCAACTTTGGGTTGATAAAATAGGATGAATTCATTGTTATGAAATGCACTTTTTATCAGTTTTATTTCTTCATATCTGTGCTTGATGGCGACGTCTTTTTCAACATCAAATAAATAAAACGTGTTCTTACCCGATTGTTTAGCAATGTACATGGCTTGGTCGGCATGTCGAATTAGCTGATCTGAGTTAGACGGATCTTCAGGGTATAAGGTTACCCCGATACTGCCAGATACCTTTAAAGATTTACCATCAATAATAACGGGGGTGGCAACGGCCTCTAACATTCTATTTAACATTGGGGTAAATGATTGTTCATGATTAATCTCATCGAGAATTGCTACAAATTCATCACCACCAAAACGGGCCAAAGTGTCACACTCACGTATACAGTTTTTTAAGTTGTTTGAGATATGGCACAGAAATTCATCACCGATTTTATGCCCGTATTGGTCGTTAATTTTTTTAAATCCATCTAAATCAATAAAGGCTATAGCAACAGATTTTTCGCTTCGCTTACTTCGTAACATGGCCGAGCGCATGCGCTCGGATAATAAGTTACGGTTTGGCAAATTCGTCAAAGGGTCGTAATGCGCATGATTTTTTAAGGATTGATTCGAGTTCTCAAGACTACGCAAGGTTTTCATTTGCTCAGATATGTCTTGAAATATCCCTGTCAATTTTGTTGTTATGCCATTCGTTTGTGTAACGATACATGTCGTTCTTACATCGATTTTTCGGCCCTTGGTTGTATACATTTGCAAGGTTAAATCATAATTTTCCCCTTCGCTTATCGCTTTGTGAAGGGCCACTTCTAAAACTTTTTTTGATTCCGGTAAATATAAATTTAGACCTGCGTCAACGGTGGGGTCAAAATCTTGTTCAGAGGTTTCGTGGATTCTAAACGTTTCTTTAGTCCAAAATAATTCAGTACTAATTAAATCTAGTTCCCAACCACCGAGTTTCGCTATCTTTTGCGATTCATCTAGCAGCTTTGTTTTGGTGACTAAGTCTTGTTCATCTAATTTACGTTGGGTGATATCAAGATGTGTACCTATCATTCTTTTCGGGTTTCCATCATCATCCCAGCTAATGCACTTACCTGATGCTAATACCCATATGTAATGACCGCCTTTATGCTTCATTCTTGCTTCTACTTGATAAATCTCAGCTTTACCTTGCCAGTATCTTTCAAGCTGTTCATTGGCCTTTATTAAATCTTCAGGATGAATCGTATTTGCCCATGTTTCAAATTGTATGGGTTGTAACTCTTCAACCGTATAGCCTATCAGACTCGCCCAGCGTTCATTAAAAATAAGCTCGCCAGTTGGAATTTGCCAATCCCACACACCTACTTCAGTCGCATTTATAACGAGTTCGAAGACGTCTTGATTTATTATTGGTTGTTTTACTTTGTGAGGCATTTAAATTATTTTTCTTGTTATGAACAATACGCGCCAATGATAACAAAACTATTACTTTTACCAAAAGTAAAAGTAAAAGTTTCATATGGCGAGGATTCGTTGGGTATTTTTACATATTGCTCATGGTGTTGTGATCCAAACGACCTACCATGCATATTTTTGCCAATGGAGGCCATTGTGATTTAACCGCCTTTTTTGAGGAATTATCTAAATTCACCGAGCAGTTACTGTAACGGTTTGAATAGCTCCATTTGTTCAACCTAAACCCTCATTAAATCCCTAGATAAATTATGGGGTTGCCTCTTTTTATACGGCTAGTAGCATGCCATAATCGCTCATTGTTGTCATAAATGGTCAATGTGGTTAAAACCATGAGGGAGTCATATGAACTTAACGAGTAATACGTTGCCGCCTAGGGAAAATGCAGGGTTTATTGGTTTTATTGAAAAAGCCGGGAATGCGCTTCCGAACATTACCATGCTGTTTATTTATGCATTGGTGTTATGCATGTTTCTTAGTTTGGGGCTGTCATTCATCTCTTTTGATTATGTGCATCCGCTGACGAAAGAGACGGTTGTGGTAAATAACATGTTTGAGGTGCAAAGATTAATTTCTTTTGTCCTAGCGATGGTAAACAACTTCGTCAATTACCCTCCTTTGGGGATGACCATAGTCGCGACATTGGGGATAGGTATTGCCGAAAGCTCGGGGTATGTCAATGTATTGATCCGCAAGATGTTAAAAATGACCCCTTTGGCCTGGTTAACCCCCTCAATTGCTTTGGTTGGGGTATTAGCTCATGTAGTTTCTGACAGCGCTTATGTGATTTTGATGCCTGTTTCAGCCATGATGTTTTATGCATCAGGGAGGCATCCATTAGCCGGCATTGCCGCAGCTTTCGCAGGTTTGGCCGGTGGCTTTAGTGCCAGTATTACCCCGTCAATCATTGACCCCATTATGCAGTCCTTTACCCAAGATGCTGCTCGCATCATCGACCCTTCATATCATGTGAATGTGTTGTGTAACTATTTCGTCAGCGTTGGCGGGGTGATAGGGGTCATCTTGACCGTTTGGTACATTACCGACAAATACGTTGAACCTAGGCTAAACCGACTGTGGCCAGTTGATACTCAAGTTAAAAAAGAACAATTGGCACAAGCGCTTACCGACAAAGAAAACAAAGCTTTTAGTGTGGCCAGTTATTCCTTAATTGGTTTTGCCATTTTAGTCTTCGTGCTAGCGTTCCCAGATGATTCGGTATTAAGAGCGCCCGAGGGTACATTAACGTCTCCTAAAGCACCATTAATGCAAGCGATTGTGCCACTTTTATTGGTGGTGTTTTCGTTACCTGGTTTAATTTACGGCTACCGTACCGGCACTTTTAAATCGGCTAACGATGTAACTGCCGCCATGGAGAAAGTGGTAACGACCTTAATTGGTTTTATTGTGTTTGCGTTCTTTTCGGCACAATTTTTATATGCCTTTAAAATGTCCAATATTGGTACCTTAATTGCGGTATCGGGTGCTGAGTTTTTGCGGGCTTTGCAAATGCCATCGCAATTAACGATTTTGGGCATCATTTTATTAACGGCAATGCTTAATTTTGTGATCACTTCGGCGTCATCAAAATGGGCGATTCTGGCGCCCATTTTTGTCCCTATGTTAATGGCAGTGGGCATCTCTCCCGAGTTAACACAGGCGGCGTTTCGAATTTCTGACTCGGCCATTAACGTATCTACGCCAATGTTTGCTTTTTACCCACTCATTATTATGTATTGCCAACAATACGTGAAAAATACTGGGGTAGGGACTTTAGTGGGAATGATGGTGCCCTACAGTATTGGTTTGTTACTCACTTTAACGGCAACCTTGTTTATCTTTTGGGGATTAGGTATTCCGCTTGGTTTTAACTCAGGTTATACCTATATCGCTAATTAAATTTTGACTTAATGCTTTGCTATATCTTGTATTGTATATGGCGACGTGGGAATTAGATTATGAATGAACTTGCACAACACACTAAACAGCACCTTGAAGACCAGCTTGAAGAGCGCTTTTTACGCTACACTCGCATTGCCTCGCAAAGCGCCTTTAATCAACATGAAGTACCATCAACAAAAACTCAGTGGGATATGGCACAAGCACTAATGGCTGAGTTAAAAGGACTAGGTATTAAAGATGTGCAAATGGATGACTTTGCCAATGTTACCGCCATTATAAAAGGTAATAAACCCGGTCCTAAAATTGGCTATGTTGCCCACATTGATACCGTTGATGTGGGACTAAGCGATCAAATTAAGGCGCAAAAAATCCATCACCATGGTGGTGATATTGTGCTTAATAAAGCGCTTGGCCTGCTGTTTGATAAACAAAACCACCCAGAAGTTGACCGCTATATAGGTGAAGATATTTTCTTTTCTGATGGCACAAGTGTCTTAGGGGCTGACAATAAAGCGGCCATTTCGGTGGTTATGACCATGATAGAAAATGCCCTTAAAGGTGAGTTTTCACACCCTGATTTGTATGTAGCCTTTGTTAGTGATGAAGAAATCGGTTTAAAAGGCGCTAAAAAGTTGGATTTAACGCGATTTTGTCCCGATTATGCCTATACCATTGACTGTTGTGAGCGTGGCGAAATTGTTTATGAAACCTTTAATGCCGCTTCTGCAGATATACGCATTCAGGGCGTTACGGCGCATCCAATGTCGGCAAAAGGCGTATTGGTAAACCCAACCCTAATTGCCAGTGACTTAATGAATCTGTTTGACCGCAGGCAAACACCGGAGCAAACCGAAGGCCGTGAAGGCTATATCTGGTTTACAGATTTGGTGTCTAATCAAGCCAGTGCCACATTAACTGCCGCGATTCGTGACCACGATTTAGTGCAGTTTGATGCGCGTAAAAATAAGTTAAAACAAGCGGTTAAGCAAATGCAGGCATTGCACCCAACTGCGAAACTTTCCATTAATATCACCAACATGTATGCAAACATTTCTAATTCGGCCGAAAAAGATCATCCTGCAATACAAGCCATTTATCAGGCTTTTGCTGATCAAAATATCGAGCCAATTACTATTGCCATGCGTGGCGGCACCGACGGTTCGGCATTATCGGCTAAAGGTTTGGTAACCCCAAATTATTTTACTGGTGCACATAATTTTCATTCAAAGTATGAGTTTTTACCCATGTCGGCTTTTGTTGATTCTTACAAAGTAACCATTTGTATATTAGAAAATGCCATTAAAAATAGGTAATTATTCGATTTAGCTGAAAACATGCCCCGTTAGGTTAAACATTTTGTGATCTGCTATTCACAGTGATGTGAAATTAATGTTAGAGTTGATTTTACGTCGTTGATTTAGCTGCCTTTAGAGAAATCTATTTATAGGCAATATAATGGGAGAAGTATCTGGTGCGAATCGTTTTAATATTCATTGCATTTCTATTGCAAGCTTGTAGTTCTAATATGCAGGATAAAGATGTTGTGGTAAATAAGGTTTGTGACTTACCTTATACCGCTTATCAGGCTACGGTAACGGGTTATTGTCAAGAGCCGAAAGCGCAGTTACCCGATAATGTTCCGGTTATTGAAAAATCATTAGAAGTTAGGCCCGTAGACCAAATTCCAGAGTACTTTTGGTATTCACAAAAAATGAAGTACTCCCTCGCTAAGCAGAAAGGGGATGCACCGCTTGCGTTTATTATCGCCGGAACCGGTGCTGGTCATAACAGCGCCAAAAACATGCGGATAACGCGCATTTTGTATGCTCAGGGTTACCATGTTATTGCGCTATCTTCGCCAACCTTTGCCAACTTTATTATTAACACCCCAGAAAGTAAGTACATGACGGGCGATCTTGGCAATGATGCCAAAGCATTATACTCTTTAATGCAAAAAACTTATGCGCAAGCTCAACGCGAAGAGGGTGTACAAGCCACGTCTTTCTCTGTAACGGGCTATAGCTTAGGTGGCGCACATTCGGCGTTTCTTGCCAAATTAGACGAAACAGAAAAACAGTTTAATTTTGAAAAAGTGGTGATGATTAACCCACCGGTTAGCTTATTTAATTCAGTTACCATTTTAGACAGCTATGTTGATGTTGAGAATAATCGAGCTGAAATTAAAGCCATGCTTGATGAAGTGTTTAATCGCTTATCCGATGGTTATGCTGATCAAGAAACCTCAAAGCTAAGTGATGACACAATATACCGACTGTTTGCCGGCGCTAAAATGACTGATGAAGAACTTAAGTTGTTGATTGGTATATCGTTTAGGATGTCATCGTCAGACATGATGTATGCCATTGATATGATGTACAACTTAGGAGCATTAAAATACAAAAACCATAACGTCGAAAAATTTGAATCCGTAACTCATTCGATGTATCGCGCCGATACCATTCCGTTTACCCGATATTTTGAAAAAGCGATGTTGCCTCGTACCCAAAACGTCGAGCCGGGTTTAACGCGTGAAGCAATGTTAAATCGCCTTGGGCTTAAGTCGATTGAAACGTATTTAAGCACCTCCGACAAAATTTCGGTAATGCACAATGCCGATGACATTATTTTAAAAGAGGGTGAAATTGACTACCTCAAAGAGGTGTTTGGTGATCGCGCTAAAATTTTTGAGCGTGGGGGCCATTGTGGCAATATCGACAGGGTAAGTTTTGTTGAGCATATGAATACGCAATTTGTAGGAGCGGCATTATAATGAACAATCATTTATTGACTAACCGAGCGATTATTACCGCTGTTTTTGCCTTAATGCTTTCTGCTTGTTCTGCAACCCCTGAACTTGAAGAGGACGCCATTGAGCCAACCGTCGAACTTCCTAAAGATCTTGACGGCAATGATTTGGATTATCAAATATCGGATCCGTTTGAAGGCTTTAACCGACGTATGTATTACTTCAACTCGAAAGCTGATGAGTACGTATTATTACCCGTGGTAAATGGCTATAAAGCAGTCACCCCCGATGTGGTGGAAACCGGTGTAAGTAATTTCTTCAACAACCTCGGTGAAATACCTACGTTTATTAACTCGATTTTGCAATTTAAACTTGGCGGGGCAGCCGAAACCTTTGGCCGTTTTGCGGTAAATACAACGGTTGGTATTGGCGGCCTTTTTGATGTGGCCACCAGCATAGGCTTAGATGAGCAAAATGAAGATTTCGGGCAAACCTTAGGTTTTTGGGGAGTAGACTCCGGTGCTTATTTGGTGCTGCCATTTGCTGGGCCTTCTTCGGTGCGTGATGCCATAGGTACAGGTGTTGATATGTTTGCTTATGATGCCGCCATTGGCGAGCTTGGGATGAAGTCTGAAGAAGAGCTGTTATTAAATATCCTACGCAGCATTGATACTCGAGCCAATATACCGTTTAGATATCACGAGTCAGGTTCCGCTTTTGAGTACGAGCATTTACGCTTGCTATATTTTAAATATCGTGAAATACAAGTTGCCCGTTAATTTTCTTAAGGCACATGATAACCCTTTAAAAAATCAGGATATATTTTCCTGATTTTTTTTGCCTTAATCACCTTAATTGCCCTGTTACACTTTGTCGATAATTGACTCACCCCATTTGTTACCATACCTTTTTTCTACATAATTATAAGAAGAAGGGATATGCTAAGAATATCTGGTTTTACACTTTTATTGCTGTTGTCGGGCTGCGGCAGTGATGGCAGTTCCACAAAGCCTGACACACTCGCGGATTTAACGACAATTAAACCTCATCAAATCAGTGAATTTGATCACCATTCATCGGTGTTTATTTCGAGTTTGAATATTGATGTAGACAGTGAATTACTCAAATCCCTTACCTTTATGGTTGAGCCCAAAGACGATGCCAAAGCCGAGCCTATCCAAGTAACATACCCAATAAATCAGTTAGAAATAGACAGCTCAGGCATTAATTTGCCGGTGTTTGGTTTATATAGTGGCTTTGACAACACGGTTGAACTTACCTTTACCTTCACCGACGATTCTGAAAAAGCCATTGATGTAACCCTTACTACGGATGAATACATTGATGTCTTATCCACCTATGATAATGTGGTTCAAATAACTGAGCCACAAAAGGCGCCGTCTTTTAGTTATTTTTTAATTAAAGGGCATGTTTGGGCGTTGCCGGTCATTATGGATATTGATGGTAATGTTCGTTGGGCAGTGCATCAGGGGGTAAGTGATGGCATGGCCTCACTGTTTTTTGAGAATCATATTTACACCCATAGTGGTAATAAACTTATTAAACGAGGCCTTGATGGCAGCGAATCAAGGGTAAAAATTCCTGAAACTTGGTTTTATGGGGCCATTGAAGATCATCATAATCTGGAAAAAGGTAAAGTTGGGCTTTTAGCGGAAGTGGATGTGACACGTAAAAGTGACAATCAAAGACTGATTGAATCGGTTATTTTTGAAATTGACCCTGTCGACGCCGAAGTGCTCGAAATTTGGGATCTTGGGCACATTCTTACCGCACACATGACCTCATCGGCTTATCACGATGACCCATCGAATTTTGTTAAAGATGGACAGGACTGGTGTCATATAAACAGTGCCATTTATGATGCCTCTTCAGATGCCATTGTTGCCTCATGTCGCGAGAACTTTATTATCAGTATCGACTATCAGTCTAAACGCATAAATTGGCTATTTGGTGATATTACTAAGAAGTGGTTCCAATATAATTCATTGGCTGATTTGGCGTTGATGACGGATGACTACTACCCTATGGGGCAGCATGCTTTGTCGTTGGAAGGGGACTATTTAACCTTCTTTAATAATGGCATGCAAAGTTTTAATCATAACCCCGCAGGGGACAATCTTACTTCGAGTCAGCCAGGAAAGTACAAGCTAAAGTTAGACGATAAAGAAGCGGAATTAGTATGGGGTTATGATGACGGCAAGTATGGACAGTTCTGCTCTTCCATTTATCAAGATGGCGATGACGATTACCTTATCAACTATGCGCATGACAACACCTTAAATGATAGCGATGCCTATATTCTTGGCGTCAATAAAAACCAAGATGTGTTATTTGAATTTAGACTACCACGCGGCAATTCACAGTGCGCTACCTCACATAATGTGACCTTTATTGATGACTTAACCAAGTTGACTTTTTAATGATCTAAGGGAAGTTGATCCTCTATTGAACGTACCTTTTAAAGCCTGGCAAAAGCCAGGTTTTTTTATGTCTGTAATTGAAGGCTCAATATTTGGCCACGGTAAATTTGCGTATTTTTAATAAATAGAATCCGTAAGTATTTTGTTTTTATATTCGTTGGATTGTAATTGTTATGTTGATAATATGTTGGTTGGGCAGGTGTTTAAATCAAGCTTGTTAATTACAGTCGCTACATGTTCAATAAATAATAAGAAACTTTATGGATAACTCACTGATTAAATATTTTGTCTTGTTTTTCTTTCTAAGCGTTTATTTTTCTCAGACTCAAGCGCAGTCGGCACCAATATTTGCAGTAGCTGCACAAGAAAGTCAGCAAACGGCCATAAAACCAAGTAGCAAGGCAGAAAGCATTACCTATAAATTAATGCATTTTGATGAAGTACTTACCTCGTCAGTTTTGAGCTATGGCTTAACCGAAAATAAAAAATGGTTAGACCGTTACTATGATGTGGACGGTGAGCTTCGCGCGTTAATCAATACCTTGAGCCTCAAGCAAGGATTAGAATATCGACGTATTAGCGAACAATTAAATGCGGTGATTGTGCCACTTTTTGATATGGAGTTAGAGGCCATTGCGTTATTTGAACAAGGTGAACGTGAGCAAGCTTTAGCCATATTAAATAGCAGCGCGTATTCTGAAAACAAAAAGCGCTACAGCGAAATCGTTTTTCAACTCTCAACGCTTATCGGTGAGGAGCCTAGTGGCGCAAATGCCACAAATGACGTTGACCTGTTACTTACCGAAGAAGAAAAACAGTGGATTGAGCACAATAAAGTGGTGGTGGGTATAGAGCATTGGCCGCCCATTTTATTTTTTAATGACGATGGTACCCTTGGTGGTTTAAGTGGCGAGGTGGTAAATCAAATTGCCAAGAAAACCGGTTTGCAATTTGAATATAAGGGGGGTGATTGGAACAGCTTACTGACTCAATTTCAGCAAGGGCAAATAGACTTATTGCCCGATACCTTTATGAAATCAGAGCGCAAAGTGCATGGCAGCTTTTCGACCCCTTACTTTTTAGTTCGAGAGCTATTTTTTGTAAAAACGGATAATCATCGTTTTAACACCAACTTTGACTTATCAAATGCTTCTATAGCAATCCCTAAAGGCTACACCACAATTGAAAAAATTAAGTCTTTGTATCCCAACATAAATATTGTGCTCAGCAGTGGTATCGGCGAGTCTATCGATTTGGTCATGAGTGGCAAAGTTGATGCCTTATTAAATTCTGAAGTGGTGGTGGAAGACTGGCTCAAGCAAAACAATATTTCAGGCTTGCGTAAAATTAATGAAGACGTAATTTTTCCAACGTCTTTGCATTTATACTCGCATAATCAACACCCACTGTTGCAAAGTATTCTGCAAAAAGGCCTAGATTCATTAAAAGTTAGTGACTTAATGCTCACCAATAATGGGGTGCTCAATCCCAATTCACCTGTGTTAACTCAACAAAGCTCTGAATTTTCGACGTTGCTGACGATGGTCGTCATCGCTATCGTTATTTTGTTGCTTATTGCAATGAGCATCAGCTCCTTGGTGCTAAAAGTTGATGATAATGAGCTAGCAACCAAGTTCCGTTCAAAACGCTTTAAAAATAGTTTGATTTTAGGGTTAGTCATCTTATCGATTATTTTGATTGTATCATCGGCGGTGGTCGTGCGTTATGCTGAAAAGCGTAATTATGAATCCTTGGAATACAGTCTTAATACCTTATTAACTTCAACCCATCAGCGGTTAACGGTTTGGGTTAACTATGAGTTAGAGTTACTCAATGCGATTGGTAAAAACAAAGGATTAGTCGCCTCGGTTGAAGACTTATTACAAGCACCAAGCACAAAAGAGGCGCTGTTGGCATCGGATGCACAACAACAAATACGGTCTTTTTTTAAAGAACGTGAAAGTGACTCTGGAACTGGCTCTTATGGTTTTTTTGTTATTGGCCCAGAGCGCACAAGCCTAGCCTCAAGGCGAGATGAAAACGTAGGGAGCATTAATTTAATACAAACTAATCGTCCGGAATTGTTAAATAAGGCTTTTGCTGGTGAAAATGTTTTCGTACCACCAATACGTTCCGATGTGTTTTTAAATGATACGGCGGATATTGAACACAGCAAAAAACCTTCAACCATGTTTTTCTTATCTCCCGTTCGAGATGCCAGTGATCAGGTTATTGCTGTTTTAGCTAAGCGTATTAACTTTTACGGTGTTTTTTCATCCATTTTAAGTTCAGGATTTATTGGTCAAAGTGGTGAAATCTATGCCCTCGATAAGGACGGTTTGTTAATTTCTAATGTTCGTTTTGAAAAACACTTGCGGGAAATTGGTTTAATAGAGTCTCATGATCGTTCTTCTCTTAATATTCGTATTGCAAACCCCGGCAAAAATTTAGTTGAGTCGAAACAGAAAGTGAAAGCTCAAGCCGATTGGCCTTTAACGTTTATGGCTCAAGATATTGTAAAGCAAAAATCGGGTTCAAACCTACAAGGCTATCGAGATTATCGTGGGGTCTATGTTGTGGGGAGCTGGCTTTGGGATGATATGCTTGGCATTGGCTTAGCCGCCGAAGTGGATGTCGATGAATCCTTGTCGTTAATCACTATCCTTAAATACGCTATTTGGTCTGTCTTAGCTTTCTCTTTGATCCTGATGTTAGGCAGTACATTATTTACCCTTCGCGTCGGCACAAGAGCTACTCGGGCATTAACGCGCTCGCGCTCGGAGTTAGAGAGGTTAGTAAAAAATCGTACCGAAGAGTTGCAAGTAAACATGATCCGCACACGCACGATCATTGATAATGCTTCTGACGGTATCATTGTTGTCAATGAGCAAGGTACGATACAAGAATTTAGCCCTGCGGCTGAGCTAATTTTCGGTCATAGTGCTCATCAGGCAATAGGCAGTAATATTGCGCACTACATGAATACACCATTTCATGTTAAATACCTACAAAGGCAAAAAAATGGTGAGGTTGAAAACAGCACATTAGAATTAATTGGTCACAAGAAAAACGGTGAAACCATTGATATTGAAGTGGCTGTAGGGTCCGCCGAAATCGACAATAATCGTATTTTTACCGGTATTGTCAGAGATACCACATTACGCAAAGAGTCTGAGCGCGAATTGAAAATGGCCAAGCAAAAAGCCGAAGAAGCAACGCGTGCAAAAAGTGACTTTTTGGCCAATATGAGCCATGAAATACGCACCCCAATGAATGCCATTATCGGCATGAGCTACCTTGCTTTACAAACAGAGCTGAGCAATAAACAGCTTGATTATGTCAATAAAATTCACAGTTCAGCTGATTCATTACTTGGTATTATCAATGATATTTTAGACTTTTCTAAAATAGAAGCCGGTAAGCTTCATCTTGAAGAAATTCCTTTTAATCTTCATGACAGTATTGAGCATTTGGTCAACACCATTGCCCATAAAAGCCAACAAAAAGAGTTGGAATTATTGGTTGATATTGATCCGCAGGTGCCAACTCATTTACTCGGTGATCCGTTAAGACTCGGGCAAATATTGTTAAACCTAGCAAACAACGCGATTAAATTTACCGATCAAGGCGAAATCATTATTAAAACCAAATTGGTTTCCCTTGATGCTGATAACGTCGTGTTAGAGTTTTGTGTAGCCGATACGGGGATCGGTATGACGAAAGAGCAACAGGGCAGGTTATTTCGTTCATTTAGCCAAGCCGATGCCTCTACTACTCGAAAATATGGCGGCACGGGGCTTGGTTTAACCATCAGTAAAACATTAACTGAAATGATGAAGGGTAAAATATGGGTGGAAAGCGAAGCCGATAAAGGCAGTAAATTTTATTTTACCGCTGAATTTGGCTCATCAAACCATGTAGAAACCAAGCCGCTTATTACGGAGCAAAGCTTGATAAATCTCCCCATGCTGATTGTTGATGACAGTCAGGCATCGCGAGAGATTTTGGAAAATCTGTGTGAAAGTTTAGGCTTTAGCCCTGATGTTGCTGCCTCGGGTGCTGAAGCTCTAGAGAAGCTCCGCTTGGCAGAGCAGCAAAACAATCCGTTTAAGTTGGTGTTATCGGATTGGAAAATGCCCATTATGGATGGTATTGAATTATCTGAAAAGATCACTCGTGATACAGACATTATGGAAAAACCCGTTTATATCATTGCTACGGCGTACGACCGAGACAAAATGTTACAAGAAGCTAAGCATATTACGCTTGCGGCCTCTATAACCAAGCCGGTAACCTCATCGACCTTACTTGATACTGTGCTTAACGTCATGGACGAAGGGGCGACAGTGGTAGAACACACCAAGCAAAATAAACTGGACACATCCGCTTTATCACAAATGGCCGGTGCCCGCGTACTCTTGGTAGAAGATAACGAGATTAACCAGCAAATCGCCTTGGAATTACTTACCATGGCCGGACTGAACGTTAGCTTGGCCGAACATGGTCAACAAGCATTAGAAAAGCTTGATGAACAGGTATTTGATGTGGTGTTAATGGATGTGCAAATGCCGGTTATGGATGGTTACACCGCAACCCGTGAAATTCGTAAGTTGAGTCAGTTTGAACAGCTGCCCATTATTGCCATGACCGCCAATGCGATGTTGGGTGATAGAGACAAATGCATCGATTCGGGGATGAATGATCATTTGGCAAAACCCATTGACCCTGAACAAGTCTTTGCCACTTTAGCCAAATGGATTGATCCAGCGAAAATCACCGACTCTGCGCCACAAAAACCTAAGTCTCGCGCGGAAAAAGGCAAGGTACTGCTGCCTGACTTTGATGTCGATATGGCCATGTCTCGATTGGCAAATAATCGAAAAATGTTTATTAATATGCTGCAAAAAGTAAGTCAATCTGAACGTGATGCTCTCGCCCGAGTAGAAGCGTCTGTTATGCAAGGGGATTTGCAATCGGCCATTATTTGCATACATTCCCTTAAAGGGATTGCTGGAAATATTGGTGCCAACTTTATGATTGCCAGCGCCGAAAAGTTAGAGCTGTATCTTCTTGATGTGCAACGGTTAGAGCAATCCGTAAACGGTAAAACGCTAGCCGATTTAATCGCCCAGTGCCAACCATTGCTCGATAAAATGATCAATACCATTGATAAGGGGGTTGCCCTTTATAACAGTCAGCAAATCCCGTTAACCAATATGCCACCGGTTCCGGTTATTTCAGCCGAATTGTTGCGTGAAAAATTAACTCAGCTCCAGGAACTGATTGAAATGTTTGACTCATCGGCAATCGACTTTACTGATGAGTTGTTAGCGTTATCGTTAAATGAACCGTGTCAAAGGGCTGTAGGGATAATTCGAGAGCGTTTGAGTCGTTATGATTTTGAAAGTGCAGAGCAACTTGTTACATCGTTATTTGAGTCCCTCAAAAGTGAACACCCCTAGGAAGTGAACAATCTTAGGAAGGGATAGGTTATGTCGATAACCAAAAAGAAACCATTTTAGCGGTGCATGATACGTTGGCAAACAACGAAACACTCAAGGATGTATTATTCCCACATTTTACGGTGCAAGGTGCTAAACGGCGAGAGGGGCGTTTATTTCTTTTGGTTATTGAACCTAAATAGTACATCAGTGGTTTAAGGTGTCTTGTAAGTACTTAAGAAATACCTGCAAGCGTTTAGGTTGAAACCGATCGCGATGGTACAAGATTGAAAAATCGACACTCGGTATGGTCCAATTATCAAAGACTTCGACCAGTTCGCCATTTTCTATGTGCTCGTTGCAATACATTTTTGGTACCCGAATAATGCCATTTGCATTGACGGCGCCTTTTATAAGTACACGTCCATTTTTACATTCAAGCCTACCTTTAACCATCACATCCACCTGCTCTTTTGATGTTTTATGGGCAAAATGCCAGCGCTTTACCGAGCCTGTTAAGCAATTATGATCATGTAAGTCTTTAGGGTGAATGGGTTTGCCTTTTTGCTGAAGGTAAATGGGACTTGCTAAGGTAAGCATTTCAATGTCCATTAATTTTCGGGCAATAAACCCGGAGTCTTCCAATTTGCCCATACGAAAAGCAATATCGAATTCATCCTCAATAAGGTCAACTCTATGGCTGCTAAAGTCCAGATTGATTGTCACATCCGGGTAGCTTTGCATAAATTTTGTCGCAACTTCGGCAATAACGTTTTCACCTAAATAGCCACCCACGCAATTAATTTTTATGTTGCCTTTTATTTGCTCAATATCATCGACAGCACCCAACAAGGCTTGATCAATCTCATTTAAGGCTTTATTGCATTGTGAGAAAAGTGTCTTGCCCGCTTCGGTTAACTTTAATGTTCGAGTGGTTCGAATTAATAATGTCACCCCCATGTGTTTTTCAAGGGCAGTAATTTGTCTAGAAACATGAGAGCGAGAAACGTTAAGCGCTTCGGCGGCTTTGGTGAAGTTGCCCAACTGGGCAATAAGCACAAACGAACGAATGTCGGCAAGATTAATATTATTGATCATACTTCTATCAGTATTTACAGGATTATTGTTGCAGTATAGCAACAGTGTTTCAACTAGGGGACTATATATTAACAAAGCCAAGTTTTTTAATATAGCGCCATTGCAGCAACATTGGCTGCCAACTTTATATTGAGGTAACAATTAATGAAAAAATTAATCGTAATTACCGGCGCAAGCTCGGGTATTGGTGAAGCTATTGCACGTCGTTTAAGTGATGCAGGCCATCCACTTCTTCTTTTAGCGCGTCGTGTTGATCGTTTAGTTGCCCTTAACTTACCAAACACCTTATGTGAAAAGGTCGACGTTACAGATAAAGCGACGTTTGATGCGGCGATTGCCAAAGCCGAACAAACGTTTGGTCCTGCTGATGGATTAATTAACAACGCCGGTTGTATGCTACTTGGTCAAATTGATACCCAAGATGCATCAGAGTGGAAGCGTATGTTTGATGTGAATGTATTAGGTTTGTTAAACGGTATGCAGGCGGTATTATCACCAATGATGTCTCGCAGCAGCGGTACTATCATTAACATTAGCTCAATTGCGGGTAAGAAAACCTTCCCTAATCACGCGGCGTATTGTGGTACTAAGTTTGCCGTACATGCGATTTCTGAAAATGTTCGTGAAGAAGTGGCAGAGTCGAATGTACGTGTTACCACTATCGCTCCCGGTGCGGTTGAAACGGAGCTGTTATCGCATACCAGCTCTCAAGAAATCAAAGACGGTTACGGCGAATGGAAAGAATCAATGGGTGGTGTATTAGCCGCTGATGATATTGCTCGTGCCGTTGAGTTTGCTTATAACCAACCTCAAAATGTGTGTATTCGTGAAATTGCCTTAGCACCAACGAAGCAACAACCGTAAACTCATTGATATGACGTTTTAAAAGCCACAATAGCTCGAATGGTTATTGTGGCTTTTTGGTATTACAAATAGATGAAAAACCGCTGGCGATCAACCAAAGCCTTATTTCGTACGTATAACCTAAAATTAAGATGACGCGAGGTAGGTAATAATGCATCAGGTCAAAATACTGGCGACAATGGCGCCATTATGGCTTATAGGCAATGTTTGTCAGGCCATAGACGTTACGGTGACAAATCCTGGTTTGACAAAGCCGGATTATGAAAAAGTGCAACAATGGATAAATCATGGTGTTCAAGCCGTTCAAATTACCTTAACTGATATCCCACAGTCTGCAATTACGTTTAATGTTGTGCTGCATAAAAATGCGCAAGAGCCGGTCCCTTGGGCGCAGGTTCAAAGGGGATACCCCAACGCCATTAAGTTGCACATAGACCAACATGCTAGCTTGCCAGCTTTTATTAACGACTGGACGCTTTATCATGAAATATCGCATTTATATTTGCCTTATCTCGATTACGCCTCTTTCTGGTTAAACGAAGGGTTTGCTAGCTATCTTCAGTACCTTGCTATGTATCGCGTCAACGTCTTATCCTCTGAGCAGTTTATTCAACGTATACAAAGTGGCCTTAAACGGGGAATAAAGAATCATAGAAATAGCCCAGGCAAGCTTGCGCATGTGAGTGCCAATATGTGGGAGTTGCGTGCTTTTCGACGGGTATATTGGACGGGCGCGGCATTTTTTATGGAAGTAGATAAACAACTCATAGACAAAGGACAAGACCTTACTATTATCATCAGTCGCTATAGTCAATGCTGCTTAGCAGAAGAGGCTAGTGGTAGAGAGTTAATGCGTCAGTTGGATAAAATCAGCAACAGCGATATCTTTACAACAACCTATCAACGATACCTGTATCGAACCGATTTTCCGAAAGTCCCCAAACATTGGCTGACCGTGATTGCACAGCATTACCAGTAGGAAAGACACTATACAACTTTTAAGGTTCCCCCATAGAAAATCGCCTAAAGTTGATTTTTTGAGCATAAAAATTAAATTATCTCGCGCCGCTCTGGTTTTGGCCATTGCTGGTTGATTACGCACTGTTGATCCTAAAATAAAGAGTCTTGTTTTAAATGCTGTGGTGCAGGGTTCACGTCTGCGCCTTTTTGTATCTAAAGTTTGAAAAAACGATTAACTGGCATTTAAGGCCAGTGCTATAATGCAGCTATCAATTCCCTAATTCTGCCAAAACGGATTGTTTCTTTTCGCAGAACACTTAACCACCTGAGACGTATATGCCATTTTCAAAACTTGGATTGTCCACACCGATTACCAATGCCCTAAGCGAATTAGGTTATGACGCCCCAACTAAAATCCAGCAACAGGCCATTCCTGTGGTGCTAACCGGCAAAGATTTAATTGCGGCGGCAGAAACTGGAACAGGGAAAACGGCAAGCTTTGTTTTACCTATGTTGCAGTTATTCAACAAAGACAGAAAGTTAAGGGGCAAACGCATTCGTGCCCTTATTCTAACCCCGACGCGCGAGCTTGCCGTGCAAGTGCAAACTAGCATTGAGCACTACAGTAAACACCTTAACTTAAGCTCGATCGCCTTGTATGGTGGCGTTGATTCTGCGCCGCAGGTACAAAAGTTGATTTGGGGTGTCGATATTGTCGTTGCCACACCTGGACGTTTATTGGATTTGGCGTTTCAACGGGCGCTGCATTTTGATGAGCTAGAAATGCTGGTGCTAGATGAAGCCGATAGAATGCTGGATATGGGCTTTATTGACGACATTAATAAAATTATTGACCGTCTGCCTAGCCAAAGGCAAACCTTATTATTTTCGGCAACCATCTCTAATGATGTTCGTCATTTGGCAAAAACCGCCATTAAAAGCGATGCACATCAAATCGCGATAAAAACCAACAGCCAGTCAAAGCCTAAAATCAATCAGTGGTTAGTCACCATTGATAAAACCAATAAATCGGCATTACTAAGCCATTTAATTAAAGAGCATAACTGGCAACAAGCGCTAATTTTTATTGAAACCAAACACGGCGCGGCCAAATTGGTGTCGCAACTTGAGAAGCGGGGCATAGCCGCTGAATCTCTTCATGGTGGGCGTACCCAAGCAAACCGTGAGCAAATTTTAGCGGATTTTAAGTCGGGAAAAATCAAGTTCCTTGTGGCCACGGGTATTGCGGCGAGAGGTATTGATATTGGTGAGTTAAACCGAGTCATAAATTATGATTTGCCAGATAAAGTAGATGATTATATTCATCGCATTGGCCGAACGGGTCGTGCGGGTTTAACGGGTGAAGCCGTTTCATTTGTGTCCAAAGATAATTTTCGTAATCTGTGTGCGATTGAATCTCGTTTAGGGCATATTATTGAGCGCAAAGACGTCCCTGAATTTCCGGTTAAAAAAGTCGTCCCTATCTCTATTTTAAACTACGTGCCGAAAAATAAACGTTAACCTATTCTACGTAAATTTATAAAACAGCAGGCACAGATACTTTTTCTGTGTCTGCTTAGCTGTCGATTAAATCTTGCCCAAAACACCATTAGCCTTTAAATTATTTATATTCGAATATTTATGAAAGGACTGAACATGAAAAAAATTGCGGTTATTTTATCGGGTTGTGGTGTTTATGATGGCGCTGAAATAAATGAATCCGTGTTAACCTTGCTGCACATTGCCAAGCATGGCGCGAGTTATCAATGTTTTGCCCCTGATATTGAGCAAATGCACGTTATAAATCATCTTAGCGGCGAAGAAATGCAGCCAAATCGAAATGTTTTGGTTGAAGCTGCCCGGATCGCCCGAGGCGAAATAAAACCAACAACAGCCCTTAATGTTGACGATTTTGATGCCCTAATATTACCGGGTGGATTTGGCGCCGCTAAGAATTTATCGAACTTTGCCACCGATGGTGCCAATGCCCAAATGAATGATGAAGTGCTTAGTGCATGTAAGGCATTTGCCAATGCGAATAAACCCGTTGGCTACATTTGTATTGCCCCGGCAATGATCCCGCTTGTTTATGGCAAAGATGCAATTGCAACAATCGGCAACGATGCCGATACAGCCGCCGCAATTGAACGGATGGGCGGCCAACATGTCAATTGTCCGGTAGAGGCGTTTGTTGTTGATGAGAAAAATAAAGTGGTAAGTACACCCGCGTATATGCTGGCGCAATCGATTTTAGAAGCCGATGCGGGGATCAGTAAACTGGTTGCAAAAGTTATAGAGTTAAGTCACTAGCGCACTTGGTTTTGGGGCTTTATTTCAAAGCCCCTTGTCGCTTTCGGGTCATGTCTTTTTCTTCATTGTAAACCCATGCCATACTTAAAGGTCATTCAACTAATAACCACATTAGCCACACGTTATTGCGCTATCAAGTGCCAACTCCACCATATTATTAAACGAAGTCTGTCTTTCTTGCGGGCTCATTTCGCCACCATTTATCATATGATCTGAAACCGTCAACATACTTAATGCTTTCACACGATATTGAGCGGCAATGGTGAACAGTGCAGCAGACTCCATATCTAATGCCAGAATGTTCATTCTTTGTAAAGCGGGCATCAAGGTTTCGGGATCTTCATAAAAGAAATCGTTTGTGAAAATATTACCGTAGCAAATATCTAAGCCTTTTTGCTCTGCTACCTGCCAGCAGGTTCTCAACATTTCAAAATCTGGGGCCGCGGCATAATCATAGCCTGCAAACCTTGCTCTGTTCATTGCGTTACCGGTACTTGCTGCCGTTGGCACAATGATATCTCGAAGTGAAACATCATTGGATACAGCACCACAACTGCCGACTCGAATGAGTTTTTTAACCGCAAATTCATTAATTAATTCGTTGGCATAAATTGCTATTGAAGGCGTCCCCATTCCATGTGCCATCACAGAAATGAGCTTGCCTTGATATTCTCCCGTAAAGCCAAGCATATTTCGTACATCACAAACTTGCTTTACCTTGGTCAAATAGGTTTCGGCAATAAATTTTGCTCTTAATGGGTCTCCTGGCATTAATACGGTTTCGGCAAAATCGCCTAGGTCGGCGTTAATGTGTGGTGTCATTGCAATGTCCTTACTAAAGTTTGAAATTAAATTGTGATAGGTTAATGGTGATAAGTTAATTGTAGTCGAACCGGTTTCTTAAATTAGGAATCACAAAGTATTTAATTTATATAATAATAAGGTAGTTTATGTCGTTAACACCGTTTCATTTAGCAATTCAGGTAAGAGACTTGCAAGAGGCTCGTGAATTTTACGGTACTAAATTGGGCTTTCCAGAAGGGCGTAGCAGTGATCAGTGGATTGACTTTGATATGTTTGGTCACCAATTTGTGGTGCATTTAAACCCTACTTTGGGCAAACAAGGTAAGGTAAATCAAATTGCCAATCACGTTGATGGCCATGGCGTCCCCGTTCCGCATTTTGGGGTGGTAATGGCATTTGATGACTGGCAATGCTTTGCAAAACAGCTACAAAGCATTATCGATAATTTTATTATTGAGCCCTACATACGCTTTGCAGGAGAAGCCGGTGAGCAGGGGACGTTGTTTTTTACCGATCCTTCAGGAAACGCACTTGAGTTTAAAGGATTTCGCAATATTGAAGCACAGTTATTCAATAAAGGCTGACGGCTTTTGAAAAGTAAACGGGCATAAGTAAATGTTGAAAAGTAAATGTTCAATAAAATCGAATATCATTATTGATTTTAACCGTTTTAACACAACACCTATACGTTGTACTTTAAAGGTGAACTTTAAACAGGAGAAATCAAATGACTTATATAACGAATGCCATAAATACCTTTACCCAACACTCGCAAGAACAGGAAACTGAACAAGAGAAATCCAAAAGCCACCAAGTATGCAATTATCAAGATAATTACTATGGCGACCAAGTTTGCATGTGTGAAGACGAAGTGACTGAGTAAAAATGATGAACACGACTCAAACTTTTTCGAATTACTCATTAGCGGCAAACGATATGCCGCTATACAGTAACTGGCTTAGGTGTTAGTTTCCTGATAGGTTTTGCTTAGGTGCCTGAAAAGCCGCGGTATTCCACAGCGGTACCGTAGATAAGCTGTGTTTAAAACTACCCGATGTTTCTTTGGTTGAGTACGATAAATACATTAAGGTTTGACTTTGAGGATCATATACTCGTCTTATTTTCATGGTTTTAAAAAACACGCTTTTTGATTTCTTAAAGACAATTTCCCCAGATTTACTTTTATCGATTTGTGCGATCATTTGCTTGCTTATTTCACCCGTTTGTCGACAAGAAATGGAGCTGTCACTCGGATCTGAAAGGCTTAGATCGGCTTCCACCGAGGCTACATGGCATGTTACGCCTGTTACTATAGGATCGACCATCGAATTGAGTTTAATGTCCTCGGTAGTAAACAAGCCAAGTGATACATCACCGACCTCATTATCTGAACAGGCTGTAAGCCAAAAAGGCATGGATAGGGCTAGAAGTAATTTCTTCATCATTAAATTCTCATAATAGTCTCTTGTAACAACTTATCTTGTAACAAAATCTGTTGCCACAAAAGCGACGCGAAAAGGGTAAGGGCTTTTAAAATGTTTTATTAATGTTAGCATAATGTACTATTGTAAAGGTATTAGAAAAAATACTGCAAAAACAGATAGAAAACAGAAAATAAGGAATGTTACATGCACAGGGAACGCTATTTTGACGCCAAGTACCGATATACCATTTTTACCGTTTTAGTCTTTTGCCTGGCTATTTTCATTAGTTTCGACAGCCAGTTACCTTCATCGAAAGATTATACGCAAGCATCAAAGCAGACATTTTCGCAGCTAAATGCCTTAGCGCATTTATCTATAATTGCCGAGAAACCGCATTTTACCGGCAGTGATGAGCATCGAAAGGTAAGAGATTATTTAGTGTCTGAATTAAAAACCTTGGGGTTGCCGGTTGAGGTGTTTAAACACCATTCGGGCCGTTTTCATCGTTTTTATATGTCAGCAGAAACACAAAGTATCATTGCTAGAATTGAAGGCAAGAATTCCGAAAAATCGGTAGCCCTAATGTCTCATTACGACTCAGGTACCCACTCATCACTTGGTGCCAGTGATGCCGGTAGTGGTGTGGTGACGATATTGGAAGGCGTAAGGGCGTTTTTGGCGAAAGGTGAACAACCACAAAATGACATTGTCATTGTGCTCACCGATGGGGAAGAAAAGGGCTTACTTGGCGCACAAGCTTTTGTTGATAACCACCCCTTGGCAAAAAACATTGAAGTGGTTTTAAATTTTGAAGCACGTGGCTCTGGTGGTCCAAGTTACATGATCCTTGAAAGTAACTCCGGTAATGAAAAGCTAGTGGAAGCCTTTGCCAATGCCGGGCTAGAAAACCCTGCAGCCAATTCCTTGATGTACAGCATTTATAAAATGCTCCCTAATGACACCGATTTAACGGTATTTAGAGAGAATGCCGATATTCAAGGGTTTAATTTTGCGTTTATTGATGATCATTTTGACTATCATACCGCGCAAGACAGCGTTGCTCGACTCGATAAAAACACCCTTAATCATCAAGCACAATACCTAACTGTTTTACTGGATTACTTTGCCCAAGCTGATTTGACTAAGTTACGTTCAAGCCAAGATGATGTGTATTTTAATTTTCCATTTTTAGGCATGGTTCATTATTCATTTGATTATGCCACCCCTATGTTGGTTATTGTGGCACTGGGCTTTTTAGCCTTTCTCTTTATCGCTTTTAAGAAAAATGTTGTCACCCCAAAAAACGCGTTGATCTCATTTGTGCCAGCGACAATCATTATTTCACTTAGTGCTTTGCTAGGTATCTATGGCTGGAAACTGTTATTACACGCATTCCCTCAGTACGAAGAAATCCCGCATGGTTTTACTTACAATGGTTATTGGTTATTAGCCATGTTCATTGCCTTTGCATTTGCCATCACGACGTTTATTTATAAGGTGTTTGCTAAACAGCAAAATGGTTTTTCCCTATCTGTTGCCCCTTTACTTATTTGGTTAGCATTAAATGGTTTTATTGCTGTAAAACTTACCGGCGCCGCATTTTTTATTCTGCCTGTTCTCGCTACGGTTGCGGTGTTACTTTGGCACCTTAACAATGATCAGCAATCCTCTTGGTCAACACTCCTTATAACCTTAATTTTTATTGTCCCTGGTGCAATGTTACTCGCGCCTTTGATCCCGGCATTTGTTGTTGGCTTGGGCTTGAAGTCGTTAGTTATCGCAACGGTTTTGACGAGCTTACTAACCATGCTGATTTTGTTACCGGTTATGTCTATGCAAAAACTGACTTTTTTAACTCGGCTTGGGATTATTGTTGGCATAGGTTGCTTGTTGATTTCTGTGTTAAATAGCGATTACAACGAACAGCAAAAAAAGCCAAACAGTATAAATTACTTGTTGGATGTAGATAATCAACAGGCATATTGGCTTACCAGTAATCGCAGCATGGACAGCTTTATTGCACAGTTTTTTACCGAGAATGCTCAAATAGACTCCACTTCTGAAAAGAATTGGCCACAGGCGCAATACCCTAATGCGCGTTCTGCTAAGGTTCGTTATTTTGAAGAAACACAATATCGTGACCTACAACCAGCCGCTATAAATGTCGTGCAGCACGATATTGAAGAAAACAAACATTATATAACCTTAGAGGTATTACCTAAGGGCAATACCGACTTGATCCAATTGGCAAGCACAGATCAATTTAAAATCGAGAGGTTAAGAGTCAATGGTCACACCTTTACTGAACATGGCAAAGACACAAGTCATCAGCATAAGGCGGGATTCTTTTTCTGGCATACGGTTGTGCCAGGAGAAACCTCCCTAGAAATTCAACTGGTTCTTGAAGGTGCTGAACCGATTAATTTCAAGTTATTTGAAACTCGTTATGACCTATACAATACGTTTGATTTTATAGAAGTCCGAGAACCGGTATATATGCCAGAGCCATTTATCATTAACGATGCGATTATTATCGGGCAAACCGTGTTAAATCAAGCGGTAAAATAGCGGTATAAGTAAAAGCCACCAACTATAATCAATATACTTCCGGATACCTTGGTTAATTTTTTCGATTTAACTAAGGGGTCGGGGAGTGTTTTCTCTATCAACACCAACAGTGTTAACATAAATATCCACGTAAGATTCATCACGCCGGTAACAAATAATAAAGCCATTAAAAACCAACAACACCCCACGCAAAAGGTGCCATGTTTAAAGCCTATTTTAATGGCCGAAACTTTTCCGTCTTGCCAGTCGCGTGTTAAAAATGTCATGGGAGAGCGGCATAAGTGCAAGCAGCGTTGCTTTAAGTGACTAAACTGATAAGCTCCGGCGACAATCAGCAAACAGGCGCTAAATAAAAAACTAGAAGAGTCCATCATGGGGCTGAGTAGCTCTAAATGGTGCAATCGCCATTGAATAAAGGTGATCATGACACTGTAAGCACACCAAGCAAGCAAATAGCCAGAAATAAAAAAGATGGTCGGGGTAAAGGGGGCCTTTCGACGGCTGCGTTGCGTATTTATTTTTTCTACCAAGAGTATGACCGGGATGGCAGATGGTAGCATCATGCCTGCCATCATAATGGCCCACATTATAAATAAAAGATATACGTCGTAAGTAGACCAACTAGATACCGGATCCATATTCATGGTCATATCAAACAACATATAGTACCAACTAAAGGCAATTAGTAGACCGATAAACAGCAGGATTAAAAGGTTGTTAATTTTAGCAAGCAACTATTCGCTCCAAATAACTATTTACTAAGCCTTGGTCATGCATTTGGCCAATCAACAATTGCCTTTGCTGCAAAGGTGTCAGAATAATTGAATTTCAGATGTTTATAATCAACGGTGAGCTCTGTGGTTTTTCCGATAAAACCATCATTCCACATAAATCCTCCTTCAGGGTAGGTAATATGGACACGATTTTCCAAACCGGTAACGGGATTTATATGTGGGGTGTGGCCAGCGGATAAGATGCCACTAATTCTTACGGTAGAGTTATGATCTTGTGGATCCATATCGATATCAACTAAATTAGGGCCATCGAATTCGACAAACGTTGCCGCGACAGCTTCTAAAGGCATACCACCAGCTTGTCCCGACATAATTGTGGCTAAAGCGGTGACTTGATCTTGAGAAGCGCTTTTATCGATAAATAAAGCACCTTTACCATTGCCTTCATGAAGAGCTTTAGGCCAAGTAGCAACAAATACCATTTTCGTACCAGCTAAATCGATGTCCTTATAATGACCTTCAATAACGGACAAACCCAGTATGGCTTCACAGCCTCCATCTTCACTTGAAGGGAATCCGCCAAATTGACAACCACAGCCATGGCTACAGTTACAACTTTCAATTTGATGCATCTTTAAAGACCAACAGTATTGCTCTGTCATTTTGCGACTCCGAAAATAAACGGTGCACTAATTATAGTTGAACTAAGGGAGGTGAGGGCGTTTTTGCTCTATGTTTGACGACGAAAGAATAATGGTTAATAGAAAGAATCTAAAAGTATGCAAGGTTTAATAACAGAAAACGTAAGTTAAGTAACTGTTTGAGAGCCTAGAATAACATGCTTGTATATTTATTGAACGATTATAAATTAAAACCAATTTAATTCAAAAAAGGTGTTGACGCGAGCGCAAAAATCTCTAAAATGCGCTCCACTTCTTCGGGACAAGCCTATAGCTTACTCGCTGAAGGGGGTCAATGTTCATCAGCTTTTCAAGCAGATGCAGGGTTAATCAGAAACGCTTCAAATACTTTTTTGAAAACTTTTAAAATTAACGGTTGACTTTGAATCTAAGGTGCTTATAATGCGCCTCCTGCTTCGGGCAA
>CANMZP010000038.1 GCA_947502355.1 uncultured Thalassotalea sp.
TGGTCGGTCGTGAAGGATTTGAACCTTCGACAAATTGGTTAAAAGCCAACTGCTCTACCAACTGAGCTAACGACCGACATATAGGGTACTTTGCAATGATTGCCACTTTGAAACAAAGTGGTCGGTCGTGAAGGATTTGAACCTTCGACAAATTGGTTAAAAGCCAACTGCTCTACCAACTGAGCTAACGACCGACAATATAATCTTTGCGGTAATAAACTTACATTAGGAAAACGTCCTAGTTTGCTTATTACAAATACTTTTCTTTAGAAAAGAAAAGTGGTCGGTCGTGAAGGATTTGAACCTTCGACAAATTGGTTAAAAGCCAACTGCTCTACCAACTGAGCTAACGACCGACGATAATAAACTATAAGATATAAAACCTGATTTAGAAATAAATCCAGACAAGAAATCTATCACCAACTTTCTCATTAATTTCTTAATAAAAGAAAGTGGTCGGTCGTGAAGGATTTGAACCTTCGACAAATTGGTTAAAAGCCAACTGCTCTACCAACTGAGCTAACGACCGATATAATCTTGTGAGAGGCTGTGCCTCATCAACGGAGGCATATAATACTCATTCTCAGATTTAGTGCAACAACAAAATTCAGTTTTTTTCGAAAAAAAGTTCGCTTGCCTAAAATCTGGGCTATTCGTTTATCCATTCGCCACTTTATGTAACTAAATGTATAAAAAAACTGTAAAATTACAGACTCGCCAACCTTGATTTGGCTAATTGCGCTGCCGACGAATCTGGGTATTCGTTAATCAAGCGGTTGTAGATTGACTTGGCTTTTACCAAATCGTTCTGTTTTTGCGCAACCATACCTAATTTCAACATGGCATCACTGCGCTTGGTTGATTTTTCAAAGTTGTTTATCACAATATTGAATTCGGTTGCGGCGGTGTCTAAATCGCCTTTGTTAAATAATAGTTGCCCTAACCAGTAATGCGCGTTCGCTGAATAGCTAGAATTTGGGAACTTATTATTAAAGGCCGAAAATTCTTTTATCGCCTGCTCATAGCGTTTTTCTTTTAGGACAAGATTCACAGCATGATCATACGCTTCATTTTCGGTAAAGTCGGAAGAATAATTAATATTACTCGTTGGCTCAGGGGATGTTGGCGTCGTGGTATTTTGCACTGGTGCACCGGATAAGCGTTTATCAATTTCCTGATAAAGTTCGCGCTGTCTTTGCAAAATTTGATTGATGGTATAAGCCTGCTCTTCGATGGTACCACGCAGCTCGCTGATTTCCACTTGTAGCTCATCAATTTGACCCTGCATTTGGTTTAATGCACGGTTACGAACCTGTAAGGTGCGCTGCAGTGTTGCGACATCGTTGCTTTGCAGTGTTTGTTCAGCCTGCTCGTTAATATCAAGAACAGGGGCGGCAGCCATGGCGGTATGAGCGGTGGCTGCAACGGTTAATCCCAGTAAAAATTTACACGATTTCATTTATTATCCTAATCACAATATCAAATTTTTTTGATATAAAAAGGGGCTGTTGATCTTTGCCGAATCTTGTTCGTCAAAGATAAACCGCCCCAAGGATCTGTTTATCAGTTTGTATGGAGAAGACTCTTCATTTCGATAAGACAGCCCCCAGAACCGTTATTTGCAGTGGTATTAGTATACTAATACTGCACGACGGTTTTTAGCAAATGCAGACTCTGAACGAGTCGTGATTGCTGGTTTCTCTTCACCGTAGCTTACTGTTTCCATTTGTGAAGGTAATACACCTGAGTTTTCAAGGTATTTTTGAACAGCTTGTGCACGGCGCTCACCTAGAGCGATGTTGTACTCAGGCGTACCACGCTCATCGGCGTGACCTTCGATTACAACACGAGCGTTTGAGTTAGCTAGCAAGAATTTAGCGTGTAGGTCTAACAACTCAGCAACTGAAGAGTCTAACTTAGACGTATCGAAGTCGAAGTAGATAGTGTTTGATGTTTGAAGAGCGTCTTGTTCTTGTTGCTTGATTTGTTCTAAACGAGCAACTTCAGCAGCAGCGGCAGCTTGTGCAGCAGCAGCTTCTTGTTCAGCTTTCGCTTGCATAGCAGCTTTGTTTGCTGCAATTTGTGCTTCTTCTTCAGAAGCATCGTTTGAAGAACATGCCGCTAATGTCATTAACGGAAGTGCGATAGCAATGCTTTTTACAACTTTGTTTAAGCGCATTTTTTTTCCTTTATCTAAAATTAAAATTTCATAGTTTTATTATAAGTACGGCGACCAGGATGGAGATTTTACCTGACCATTTTTGGCCGGTAAGCGAGCTTTAAAACGCCCATCCAAAGAAACCAATCCAAGTACCTGACGGTTATTGTGTAAGGTACTGTAAATAATCATGCCACCATTAGGGGCGATACTCGGTGATTCATCCAAACGCGTGCGCGTTAAGATTTGCATGTTACCCATGCCACCAAGTTCTTGCTTAGCAAGATGGTACTGTCCTTGTGTACGGTTCACCATTACGAGCTGACTGCCATCTGGGGTAATTGAACCACCCAGGTTCATTTCACCTTCAAACGTTAGTCGAGCCACTTTACCATTGGCTAAATTTACGCGATATAACTGCGCTTTACCACCCCGTTCTGAGGTAAATACCAAAGATTTTCCATCGGGTGTCCAATTTGGCTCGGTATCAATGGCTCTGTGACGAGTAATTCGACGTAATTTTCGCGTTGCCACATCCATAACGTACACTTCTGGGTTACCGTCTTTTGATAACACCATGGCTAATTGACGACCATCAGGAGACCAACGAGGAGCACCGTTAATGCCTTTAAAGCTACTAACAACTTCGCGTTTGGCGGTGTAAATATCTTGCACGTAAATTTGTGCTTGGCGTTTTTCAAACGTTACATACGATAACTTAGTGCCATCGGGTGACCAACTTGGCGACATTAATGGCTCTGGTGAGCTTAATAATACTTGCTCATTGTAACCATCGTAGTCAGCAATAACCAATTGGTATTTATTTACGCCACTGTCACGAACAATGATGTAAGCAATTTTTGTTAAGAACGCGCCGCGCGTCCCCGTTAGCTTTTCATATACGCTATCGGCAATTTGGTGCGCTTTCGGTCTGAACAACGGACCTGAAATGTATTGGGTCGGACGAGAGTCGATTAAAATCGCCTGATTACCTTTTACCAAATGACCGTTTTTAATGGTTTGACCTTCAATGCCAGCCATTTGCCCACGAATGATATCGACTAATTTAAACGATACCAAGAACTTACCGCTTGGTGACTGTTCGATATTGCCCATAACAAGCGCTTCAACACCAAGATCCGCCCAAGCTTGAAAGTCAATTTCTTCCACTGTTTGTGGGCGCTGCGGCATATTTATGACCGAAATCGGGTTGAATTTACCACTACGAAGTAAGTCATCACTCACCACTTTACTGATCTTTTCAGGTAATGGCTCCGTGCCTTCGTACTTAAATGGCAAAATAGCCACAGGCCTAGCCGTATTTACACCACCGGTAATCACCAATTCCAACTCTGCTTTCGCCGTTGTTGTTACGGCGATGAAGAGGAACATCCCACTAATAATTTTTTTAAACATAATACTTTTTATACTATCCAATTTAATCCTGGCCAATTATTTAAAATTCAGGTTTATAAGTTAAGCTAATATCTTGCAATTCTTTAAAGACTTGCGGGTCTTTCGAAACAGGCAGTGTTCCCGCCTTGTTCACGGCTTTTACCGCTTCCTGACAAACCACTTTATCACCGCTAACCGATTTTACATTAATTACGAAGCCACTGCTTGCCAAGCGAATCTTTAATTTACACGACTTTCCACGCATCGTTGCTTCGTCTTGGATAAAGTTACGTTCAATGGCTTGCACAATCAGCGCACTGTATTTATCGACTTCGCTCATCACTTGTTGGCTACGAGCACTTTGACGAGCTTGCATTTCTTCAAGCATTTGTTGCTCTAGCATACGCTCTTGTTCGGCTCGCTCTGCCGCTTCTTTCTTGCGTTTTTCTTCGGCAAGCTTCTTACGGCGACGCTCTTCTGCGGCTTTCTTAGTCGCAGCTTCTTCTTTTAAGCGCTTCGCTTTAGCATCGGCCGCGGCCTTTTCAGAGCGTTTGCGTTCAAGCTCTTTCTGCTTACGCTTTTTCTCTTCTGCTAAGGCTTTTTGCTTAGATTTTTTCGCGGCGGCATCGGCTTTTTTCTTTTCCGCTTCTTTTTTCTTGCGATCGCGTTCTAACTTTTTAATGCGATCCGCTTCTTGCTGACGCTTTTTCTTTGCTTCGTCAGCTCGACGCTCTAGCTCTTTAATGCGATCCGTTTCTCGCTTTTTAATCGCATCTTGCTGTTTTTTCAGTTTATCAACTTGCTGCTGCAGTTTTTTCTCATCAATAACAACCGCATCAATCACCTGCATTTGCTTTTTCGGCTGCGGTTTTGCTTTTGGGGTAAAATCGGCATTAGCCAATAACACCACCGCAAAGACCGCATGCAAGGCGACCGCGGCACTGATGGCAATAACGTACTGCTGCTTTATCGTTTTGCCTTCGGGCAAATAGGTAAATATCAGCATGCATTTTTTGATGATAGTGGCAATAAAGTTTTTCACGTTGCTATCACCTACTACTGCTCGGGGGCTTCAGTCATTAACCCCACCGATGGCACACCTGCATTTTGCAAGAGCACCATAAGTTGAATGACTGAATTATAAGGCACATTACCGTCGCCATTTACCACAACCGGTGTATCAGGGTCGACTGCTAAACGGGCTTTCACCAACGTAGCAAGTTCAACGGGCTCCAATGGCTCAGTTTTGCTGTCACCTACGTTTAGGTAAAATAAACCGTCCACATCAACACTGGCCACTATCGGGGTTTTAGAGTCTTGCTCTAGCGGTTGTGAATCCGCTTTAGGTAAGTCGACTTTTACGCCTTGGGTGATCAAAGGCGCCGTCACCATAAATATAATCAACAGCACCAGCATAACATCAATGTATGGAACCACATTGATCTCTGCGACGCGTTTACGTTTAACTCGAACGTACATGATGCTCCCTAGTGCCTATTGCTCAGATGAACGAGACATCGCCACCGATTGACGTTGCAGGATGCTTGAGAACTCTTCCATGAAGTTACCGTAGCTATTTTCCAGTTTTTCAACGGTATGAGAAAAACGGTTAAACGCCATTACCGCAGGAATCGCCGCAAAAAGCCCCATTGCGGTGGCAATCAGTGCTTCAGCAATACCCGGTGCAACCATAGATAACGTAGCTTGTTGTACCGCACCTAATGCGATAAATGAATTCATGATCCCCCATACGGTACCAAACAAACCAATGTATGGACTGATTGAACCAACCGTCGCTAGGAATGACAAATGCGTTTCCAATGTATCGACTTCGCGAGATAAGGCCACGCGCATAGCACGATGGGTTCCATCAACCACCGCTTCAGGGCTGGCATTTGATGTTTTGCGAATACGGGCAAATTCTTTAAAACCCGCCACAAACAAGTTTTCAATGCCTTCAACATTGCCTCGTTCGGCAATTTCACGGTAAAGCTTGCTTAAGTCGGCACCTGACCAAAAACGGTCTTCAAAGGTTTGTGATTGCACCTTGGCTTTATTAAGCGCTTTACTGCGCTGGATGATCATGGTCCATGAGGCGATAGAGAAGCCAAGCAGACAAAGCATTACCGCTTTAACCAGTAAACTTGCCTGTAAAAATAAATCAAAAAACGATAGTTCAGCGTGCACTTTGTAGGGCTCCTAAAATTGTCTCGGGGATGGCGCAAGGTTTACCGCGCTGCAAATTAACACTGGCAATCAACACGTCAACTTCGCATAGCAATTGCTGATGTTGATTAAAAATTTGCTGCGAGAAAACCAAACTGGCTTTTCTTATATTGGAAATGATTGATGTAACTGTTAGCAAGTCGTCCAATTTGGCCGATGCTTTATTATCCATTTCCACTTTTCTGACCACAAATGCCAAATTTTGTTCAAGTAGAATTGACTGACTAATACCAAGCTCACGCAACCATTCGGTTCGAGCACGCTCTGCAAACTTTAAATAGTTTGCATAGTAAACAATACCACCTGCATCGGTGTCTTCATAAAATACACGGATTGAATAATGAAACGGGTTTGGATTGTTTGCCATCAGACACTAAATTTTTATTAAGAATGGCGCATATATTACGCGAAAATGAGTTACACACTCAAGGCTAGAAAGCCGCGATTAAGGCTTTTTTAGAAATAAAACACCAAAACTTTGATTTATTTTTGGTTTTCAACCTTTTCTAAACGAAATTTTACAAAACAACACATCTGACCAGCGTGCATAAATAATTAACTTTAAATGGTTATTCATCCAATTTCATTTAGTTCATTTGCATAATTACCCAAACCCACATACCCAACTAGCCATCCATTAGTTTTTCTAATGGATAATTAAAATTTTATTTGCTTGTCGGTCTCATTAATCAGGCATAGAATAGCTTCATCTTCTGAACAAGTTAACTTATTTAACTTTATGTTCCTGGATTTATTTAACTTCCTTCTTACGATTTATTCGTTAGCCCGCAAATTTTGCGGGCTTTTTTTTGCCTGCAAAACAGCTATACAGCACTGTAAGCAACGCCTTTACTTATAACACCTTGTCTTTTCATTCATTAAAGCAATTAAATTATCCCTTTGTCTGCCTCTCATTAATCTACGTAAAAATTAATCATTTAATATGTGGATAAATTACATTTTTTTATCTACAACTCCATAAGGTCACAAACTGAATCAAAACGATCAATGTTAACTAAAAAAACTAATGCGAATATTTTTACTTTTGGTTAGTCTTGCTTTTTATTCGCTTGATGATGTTATAGTAATATTTTCTGCCTTATGTAGTCCTATATTATATATATGAAACAACACACTGCTCTGGTTTTAGCAGCGGGTTTATCCCGCAGATATGGCGCCGACAAACGCCTATTCAGTGACAAAACCCCCTTAATATGCCGCACGCTGCAAGGTGTTATGGATCATTTTGACAAGGTTTATCTGATCCATCGCCATTACGATCCTGTTTTTTTAAACGCCATTCGATCATTTCCAACCATCAATATTCCCGCTCAGCAAGATAATTCAGGGATTGGCGACAGTATTGCTCAAGCCATGCAATACATTATGGATGAAGACGCAAGCCCCACCGCCTCAATTAGCGTGTTTTTAGGGGATATGCCCTTTATTAGCAGCAATACTATAAGGCAGCTTAAATCGGTGGCAAATGACACTCATATTATTCGGCCGAGTTATCAGGGCCAATATGGTCACCCGGTGACGTTTCCAAATCACCTCTTTAACGCGCTTGCTCGCATTGAAGGCGATGAAGGGGCTGCTAAAGTCATAAAAGACCATATTGGCCAGTTACTGACGGTTGAGGTGGATGATGATGGGATCTTACGCGATATCGATATACCAGAAGATTGGCGCACTTTAGATTGAATTGGATTTAATTGAATTGGATTTAATTGACATAAAAAAGCTAGATAGCGCGTTTGTATTCGCCCTATCTAGCGTTGATTGTTATACGACTTAATGTTGATTGTTTTACAGCTTTATAAAGCAACGTTTATTGGTATAACCACCTAAGGATGTTTTCTGTGCGACTGCTCCAACTGGCCTCGTTGTGTACCCCGCCTTCAATCACTTGATAATTCAATTGTTCCACCTTATAGCCAATTTGGATTAACGCATCGTATATCGCTTGCGAGTCATCAAAAATGGACGGTGTCATCAATTGCACTTCTTCGCTACCAATATCAAAGTAAAATTTGCTGATTGGGTTACTTGCCTGTTTGCTAATATAAGTAACGAAATGCTCGCCAATTAAGTCATCAAGTAATGCCGAAGATAACCCAGCAGTGCGGCCAAATTTATCCGCATGTTTCACACCTATAAATAACGCAATTAAACCGCCCATTGAGCTGCCCATAATCATGGTATGTTCACGTTCTGGTTTGGTATTAAAACGACGGTCTATCATGGGCTTTAAAGTCAGTGCCATAAAA
The DNA here is from genome assembly GCA_947502355.1 of uncultured Thalassotalea sp. Taxonomy (GTDB): domain Bacteria; phylum Pseudomonadota; class Gammaproteobacteria; order Enterobacterales; family Alteromonadaceae; genus Thalassotalea_A. The sequence continues at coordinate 8,050 of CANMZP010000038.1, forward strand.
TCGGCAAATTCATCGCCTTTGCCAACAATGGTTTTCCCATCGTCTTGATAATCCCAGGGATCGTATTCGGCCTGACGATTTTTACCCGCATGGTCTATACCGACCACAATAGAGGTTAATGGTGAACCTTGTGTCTGCATTTGCTCCATTAACTCATCCATTTTCCACTCGCCAGCACTGGATAGGGCTTTATCAAAAATATTTTGCCCATCGGTCATGTAGATAACAGGATACCGCTTATTGGCTGTTTCATAATCGGCAGGTAAATAGACTCGAACCTTTCGCTCGACATCAAACGTAGGTACGCTCACATCTTCAATAAGGACATTACCCACCACGGTCGACGGTGCGACTTTGTCATTAAAATCTGCCCATTGCTCGACTTTTACCGTAAAAGACTGTTTACCTGGTAAAAACCAGTATTCATGATTGTCAATATTGCTGCCGTTTAACGCCAATTCCACCGTATCCCAAGAGCCACGGGTGACTTTAAAGCTGATGACTTTACCCGGTTCTTGTGGGGCAAACTCAAACATATAATGGATGTCGGTTATTTTCGTTAGCACATAGTCACTGTTATTTGGTTGCCAACCATTAAAGCTGCCCCCCAATGTTAAAACGGCGTCTTTTGGGGTGTTTTCCGGTACCTGAACATGTAAGGTCATTACCGCCTTACCGTCATCTATGGGGGCATTGCTATCCCCTCCCGAGTAGTCGCCAATGCCCATAAAAATGGCATAAGCCAATAGTGCTATCACCAATACGTATTTTAATTTAGACATAAAAATTAATTCTTAACTTACTATTATTATTGAGAAATCTTATATACCACGTTTACTCGTGCAGATACATTGATTTGCTCAGGAATAAAAATGGATGTACTTGGCCCGGCTTCATTGCGCATGGCCGCCATATAGTGTTTTTGCCCAAAACCAAAGGTGGCAAAGAACTGATTAAAATTACTGTCTTTGTTAATGGCAAAGACTGACAGTACGCTTGCCCCAACGCTGGCTGCTAAGTTATCGGCACTGATACGAGCATTGGCGCCAGCTTGTTGGATTAAATCAAACTCCAACTGCTCACGATTTTTCACATCAAAACGAGACTGAAACTGGACCAAATGGTCAGTGGCTAACAAGGCTTTACTTATTTCGGCATAATCTTCTAGCTGAGCCAGTTTTACTTCAAAGTATTGCGATACTTCATAGCGTTTTACATCGCTTTGATTGCGCGCATAGACCGGTCTTTTAGAAATATCGTGCGAGCTGATGTCTTTCTCGGTGATGTTCTTAGAGAGCAAGAATTTGATCAGGTTTAAGCTGGTTTGATTTAACCTGTTGATGGCTTTTTCAGAGCTTTTATCTTCGACTTTGACATAAAAATTGAGGGTTGCCATATCAGGCTTTACCGTCAGTTTGGCTTCTTCACTCACGGTTAAAAATGGAAAATCAGGTAATGGGTCGGCGACACTAAGCTGGGACTGGGTTAAAAAGCAGACGGCGATTATAGCGGTAATAAATCGTTGCATATTCTTGCTCCAAAGGTAAGAAAAAGATAATTGAGGTTCTTTATAGCGTTATAACGTGGTTTATAACTCCCCTATTAATTATCTAATAATATAGAGCAGTTATACGTCGAACACATTGTTTTAAATGTAAAAAAGGCTCAAATTGAGCCTTTTTTACATGTGATTGATTATTCAAACTTAATCAGGCTTATCTAAGCCAAAATGCAAGTAGGCATTATCGGTAACAATACGGCCTCTGGGGGTGCGCTGTAAAAAGCCTTGCTGAATAAGAAACGGCTCTATAACATCTTCAATGGTTTCACGCTCTTCACCAATAGCGGCAGCAACGTTATCGAGCCCTACCGGCCCACCATTAAATTTATCAATAATCGCAAGCAATAACTTACGGTCCATTAAATCAAATCCTTCGGTGTCCACTTCAAGCATATTCAACGCTTTAGAGGCTGAGTGTTGGTCGGCAACACCTTGGGTTTTCACTTCGGCATAATCTCTTACCCGGCGCAATAAACGGTTGGCAATCCGCGGCGTACCGCGCGAGCGTTTGGCAATTTCCAATGCCCCCATAGTATCTAAATCGACGTTTAGAAAATGGGCAGAGCGGGTAATAATATCTTGCAGGTCATCAATTTTATAAAACTCAAGACGCTGCACAATACCAAAACGGTCTCTTAATGGTGAGGTTAATGAACCCGCACGGGTTGTTGCGCCAATTAAGGTAAACGGTGGCAAATCCAGTTTGATTGAACGCGCAGCAGGCCCTTCACCAATCATAATGTCTAATTGATAATCTTCCATGGCCGGGTAAAGAATTTCTTCAACCATAGGCGATAAACGATGAATTTCGTCAATAAACAGCACATCGTTTTCTTCGAGGTTGGTTAGCAATGCCGCTAAATCGCCCGCCTTTTCAAGTACTGGACCCGAGGTGGTGCGAATGTTAACGCCCATTTCATTGGCAACAATATTCGCCAAGGTGGTTTTACCCAAACCTGGTGGGCCAAAAATCAATAAATGATCCAATGGTTCATTACGCATTTTTGCAGCTTGAATAAAGATTTCCATTTGCTCTTTTACATGATCTTGACCTGTATAGTCACTCAACATTTTAGGGCGAATGGCGCGGTCTATGGTTTCTTCTTCACGGGTGGCCGTTGGTTTTATTAAACGATCTGCTTCAATCATAATGGTTCTCAGGTGTCACTCTACATTGACTTAAGGGCGTCGCGAATTAATTGCTCAGAGGTTTTGTCTTTCGCAAAAATGGCTTTAACCGCTTTATCGGCTTGCGCTTGTTTATAACCAAGCGATACAAGGGCGGTGATCGCATCATCTTTATGGTTGGTCACTTCCGTTAGTGGCGTGCCGTCAGAAGACGCTTGTAGGGTGAATTCTTCACCATTAAAGGTGTCAGCATCTTGGCCCCAATCTTTTAACTTATCGCGCATTTCAACCAATAAACGTTCAGCGGTCTTTTTACCAACTCCTGGGATTTTTACAATGGTGGTTACATCATCCAGATTTACGCAATGCACAAACTGACTGGCCGACATATTTGATAAAATCGCTAAGCCAAGTTTTGGCCCTACCCCATTTACCTTGATGAGTAAGCGGAATAATTTACGTTCGGTATGATTTGAAAAACCATACAGTAATTGCGCATCTTCACGTACCACAAAGTGGGTGTAAATGATGGCTTCCTGGTTAATGGCGGGTAGATTATAAAAGCTGGTCATTGGTAAGGTTACTTCATACCCTACACCGTTGCATTCTAGTACGATTTCTGGCGGCTGTTTTTCAATAACCAATCCGCGAAGGCGTCCAATCACGATAAATCCTGTTTCATTTTTTAATATTCACTGTATAACGCATAGCGTATCACTGTATAAATATATAGTAAATAGGGTGTACTTATAAATTAGCGTAGGCGACCGCGTACGGTTTTAGATGCTTTACCCGACATTTTGATGAGCATATCGTTACTGTGGCCATGACAAATGGCCACGGCTAATGCATCGGCGGCATCGGCCTGTGGTGTAGCAGGTAACTTTAAAAAGGAAGTAACCATATGTTGTACTTGCTCTTTATCGGCAGCCCCTGTCCCTACTACAGCTTGTTTAATTTGTCTGGCGGAATACTCAGCCACCGGTAAACCATTATTGGTGGCCGCAACAATCGCCGCGCCTCTAGCCTGACCAAGCTTTAATGCCCCGCCGGGGTTTAAGCCCATAAACACTTGCTCAATGGCAAACATGTCGGGTTTAAATTGGGTAATAAGTTCAGATACTCCGGCAAAAATGATTTGCAGGCGTTGCGGGTGATTATCGCCAGCGGTTAAGGTTTTAATGCAACCACTGCCAAGGTAATTAAAGTGACGCCCTTTTCTTTCAATCACACCGTAACCGGTTAAACGTGACCCCGGATCGATGCCTAAAATAATGCTCATGTATAAAAAGGTGCTTTTGTGTTGAATGGGTGGAATGTGATTAGTCTAACAATTCAGTGAAATTCGGCAATAAAAAAAGCTCTACTTTTTACGGTAGAGCTTTTTATCAAAACCTTTATCAACAATAATCTGAGTGATTACTCTTCGTCAGCTTTTTCAACAATCGATTGAATGCCTAACTCAACAAGCTGATCTGGGTTTGCATTACCCGGAGCGTTTGTTAGAGGACATGCCGCTGTCGTTGTTTTAGGGAAGGCCATTACGTCACGGATTGACGTTGTGCCTGTCATTAGCATAACAAGGCGATCTAAACCAAATGCTAAACCTGCATGAGGCGGTGTACCGTAACGTAATGCTTCTAGTAAGAAACCAAATTTCTCTTGGGCTTCTTCGTCGCTAATACCTAAAATTCTAAATACCGCGGCTTGCATGTCTTGGTTGTGGATACGAACTGAACCACCGCCAAGCTCACAACCGTTAAGTACCATGTCGTAAGCATTCGATAATGCGCCAACAGGGTTTGCTTCTAATTGCTCTGCCGTTAGGTTAGTAGGTGCGGTAAATGGGTGGTGTAAAGCGTGCATACGGCCGTCTACTTCTTCAAACATAGGGAAGTCTACAACCCATAACGGTTTCCACTCATCCGTTGTTAACCCTAATTCTTCACCAAGTTTTAAACGCAAAGCACCTAATGCTTCGGTTACTACATTGTATGTGTCTGAACCAAAGAAAATGATGTCGCCCGTTTTCGCCTTAGTGCGTGTTAATAACGCTTTAACAGCATCTTCAGTTAAGAATTTCAAGATTGGCGACTGTAAACCGTCAAGGCCAGCGTCAATGTCGTTCACTTTCATCCACGGCATACCTTTGGCGCCGTAAATGCCGACAAACTTGGTTAAATCGTCAATGTTCTTACGAGAGAACTTGCTTGCACCGTCTGGTACACAAATTACCGATACACGGCCTGCAGGATCGTTTGCAGGACCTGAGAATACTTTAAATTCTACGTCTTTTAAGATGTCGGCAACGTCAACGATTTCTAGTGGGTTACGTAAGTCTGGCTTATCTGAACCAAAACGCGTCATCGCTTCTGCGTACGTCATGTGCGGGAACTTACCCAAGTCAACGTTAAGCAATTCTTGGAATAACTCACGGATCATGGTTTCGGTTACTTCCATCACTTGCTCAGACGTCATGAATGACGTTTCGATATCAATTTGAGTAAATTCTGGTTGACGGTCAGCTCGTAAATCTTCATCACGGAAACATTTAACGATTTGGTAGTAACGCTCCATACCCGACATCATTAACAACTGTTTAAATAGCTGCGGTGATTGTGGTAATGCAAAAAAGCTACCTTTGTGCGTACGACTTGGTACCAAGTAATCACGCGCACCTTCTGGGGTTGCTGCCGTAAGAATAGGTGTTTCAATGTCCATAAAGCCTTGGCTTTCTAAAGACTGACGTACTTTCGAGGTTACTTTGGCACGAAAACGTAGACGCTCTGTCATTTCAGGGCGACGTAAGTCAAGGTAACGGTATTTTAAACGATTCTCTTCACTGTTTTCTTGGTTAGAATCCAATGGAAGTGGCGCCGCTTTATTTAAAATATTTAGTTCTAGACCTAATACTTCAATCGCACCGGTTGCCATATCTTTGTTTACTTGTGACTCTGGACGAGCACGAACTTTACCTTTTACCTGAACACAAAATTCATTACGTAAGGTGTTTGCTGTTTCTAATACGTCTTGTAAATCAGGATCGAATACCACTTGCACGATGCCTTCGCGATCGCGTAAATCCAAAAAGATAACCGCACCTAAATCACGACGACGGTTCACCCAACCGCAAAGTGTTACTTCTTTACCAACGTGAGATTCATTTACCTCACCACAAAATAAGCTACGCATTTTTGTATATCCTGACATTGTTCGAATGTTGCACTTTTATCAAAACCTGATTTGATAATCTTCCGACCAATTATACGAAAAGTATTTATCGGAAAACGTGCCTAAATTTAAAAGCGGTTATTATAAAGCAATCGCCGTTAATGTCACCTGCAAACGGGTGGCTTTCGCGCAAAAACACACAATTTTAACCATGAAAACCGCCAATTGATTACATAAGGGGCAGTTAACAGAGAATTTTCTGAAATATTAAGTGGATAATTTCTCTAAGTGCGGTTTTTAAGATAAAATACTAGCCATAGTATTTGCAAAATAACCAGTTAGATGAACAACAAAGACCAAGATCTTATATATTCCAAGCCACAGGCTAACGTTGCCGACTTTCGTTTTGATGCGCAAGTGGTTGAAGTATTCCCAGATATGATCAAACGCTCGGTGCCGGGCTACAACACCATAATCGACACCATTGGTCAATTAAGTAAGCGCTATGCCGTTGAAAAGACCAATATTTATGATTTAGGTTGCTCGTTAGGGGCTGCAAGTCTTGCGATGCGTCGCAGTATTACCGCCCAAGATTGCAAAATCATCGCCATTGACAACTCCGATGCCATGGTTGAACGTTGCAAAATTCACGTAAATGCCTTTAAAGCCGATACCCCATGTGTGGTAAAGCAAGGGGATATTTTGCAAGAAGACATGCAAAACGCGTCAATGGTGGTGCTTAATTTTACCCTGCAATTTATTGCCCCACAGATGCGCCAGCAGCTTATTAACAAGATATATAAATCGCTTGTTCCTGGTGGAATTTTTATCTTGTCTGAAAAAATTTATGACGCCGACCCTACGTGCAAAGACTTACTAAACGATTTGCATCACGACTTTAAGCGTGCCAATGGCTACAGTGAGTTGGAAATCGCGCAAAAGCGTACCGCCATTGAAAACGTCATGCGTCCGGATCATTTATCCACCCATATTGAGCGGTTGCACCAAGCGGGTTTTAGCCATGCGACGCCATGGTTCCAATGCTTCAACTTTTTCTCACTGGTTGCCATCAAGTAACTAATTAACGTACACAGAGACATTTTAATGAGCTTATTTAATCGCTTTTATCAACAAATTGCTGGCAATCGCCTTTCACACTGGCTTACTAGCTTGCCACAGCAGCTTGCAAACTGGCAAAAACATGAGTTACACGGTGAGTTTTCCAAGTGGCAAAAAACCATCGACGCCTTGCCAAACACCTCGCCAAGCATGATCAACATAACCGATACGGTTCAGGTTGGCCAAGGCGACGACATTACCTCGGGTGAGCAACAGCGGATAAGCAACTTACTAAAAAACTTAAAGCCATGGCGTAAAGGCCCATACCACATTCATGGGGTACACATAGATACCGAATGGCGCAGTGATTTTAAATGGGACAGGTTAAAGTCACATATCAGCAACCTTGAAAACCGCTATGTACTGGATATTGGTTGTGGCAGCGGTTATCACTTATGGCGAATGCGCGGTGAAGGTGCCAAGTTTGTCGTTGGTATCGACCCAACTCAACTTTTTATGATGCAGTTTAATGCTGTTCAGCACTTTATCAAAGACGATAACGTCAACTTACTGCCTTTAGGTGTTGAGCATTTACCCGAATTGAAAGCCTTTGATACGGTATTTGCCATGGGTGTTTTGTATCACCGTAAATCGCCTATCGACTTTTTACAGCAACTTAAAGCCCAACTTGCACCAGGTGGTGAGTTAGTTTTAGAGACCCTCGTTATTGAAGGCGATAAGCATACGGTATTAGTACCGGGCGATCGTTACGCTAAAATGCGCAATGTTTGGTTTTTACCAAGCTGTGAAGCTCTCGTGTTCTGGATGGAGCGTTTAGGCTTTAAAAATGTGCGCGTTGTCAATACCGACCAAACGGCTTTTGAAGAGCAACGCCAAACCGAGTGGATGGACACCGAGTCTTTGCAAGATTTTCTTGACCCAAATGATCCAAACAAAACCATTGAAGGTTACCCTGCACCACTACGCGCGATTATCGTGGCCAACGTTTAACCGCCTAAAAAGTGAATATAGCCCAAGGTACTTTACATAATCATAACCTTGGGCTCGCCTAAACAAGTCAGCCTCTCTCCCTTAATTACCTCTTGTTCTGTAAAGATATTTTTCCCCTTCATAAATATTGGTGATATTGCTTATTAAGCTTTGCCTATATCATTTAACAAGTCAGATACTTTATAATCAATCCCAGACAACATAATGACACAAAGCTTAACATTTCAGGTCTTACTTGGTGGTTGCGTTGACATCGAATGGACTAAATGCAGACTTTTATATTAAGGGAAAAGTGTAATGATTACTCTTGGCGAATACATCATAAAAAAACAACATGAATTACCAAATGCAAGTGGTGAGTTATCATCGCTGCTTGGTGCCATCAAGTTAGCGACTAAAGTGGTTAACAGAGAGATTAACAAAGCGGGTTTAGTAGACATTATCGGTTCAACCGGTTTGGAAAATGTGCAAGGTGAAACACAGCAAAAGTTGGATTTATTCGCCAACGAAAAGTTTAAAGCCGCACTAGAAGCTCGTGGTGAAGTTTGTGGTATCGCATCCGAAGAAGAAGATGATTATGTGTCTTTTAACAGCAAAAACAGCATCAACAGTAAATACGTTGTATTGATGGATCCACTTGATGGTTCATCAAATATTGATGTTAACGTATCGGTAGGTACCATCTTTTCAATTTACCGCCGCATTAGTCCGGTAGGTGAACCCGCCACATTAGAAGATTTCTTACAGCCTGGTAATAAGCAAGTTGCCGCAGGTTATGTTGTTTATGGTTCATCCACCATGTTGGTTTACACTACGGGTAACGGCGTACATGGTTTTACCATGGACCCTTCACTTGGTACCTTCTACCTATCACACGAAAGCATGAAATTCCCAGAAGACGGGGTGATCTATTCGATTAACGAAGGTAATTACCTGAAATTCCCACAAGGTGTTAAGAAATACCTGAAATATTGTCAGGAAATCGATTCAGCAACCAAGCGCCCATATACTTCTCGTTATATTGGTTCATTAGTATCGGATTTCCACCGTAACCTATTAAAAGGTGGTATTTATATTTACCCTTCAACCGCATCGGCGCCTAAGGGTAAGTTAAGACTATTATATGAGTGCAACCCAATGGCGATGCTAACCGAGCAAGCCGGTGGTGTTGCCAGCGATGGTTTCAAGCGTATTTTAGATATTCCACCAACAGAATTACACCAACGCGTACCATTTTTCTGTGGCAGTAAAAACATGGTCAGTGATGTTGAAGCCATGATGCGTGAATACTCATCGGATGAAGAGTAATACCGTTAAGGTAAATTTTCTTCATTAAACATTACGTAAAAACATACTCGCCCTGTGATCTTATTGAAGATCACAGGGCTTTTCTTTATTTTTCCGCAATTCTTTTGTATGTTTAAGATAAATATAATAAAAGTTGCAGTTTATGAACGAAAACTGGCTAAGCAGAAAATTAACCAAAACAGGTAGTCGACAGCAAGATCATCGCTCACCATTTCAGCGCGACCGAGCTAGAATTCTGCATTCTGCCGCCTTTCGTCGCTTGCAAGCTAAAACTCAAGTTATGGGGCTTGGGATCAGCGACTTTTACCGAACTCGCCTAACCCACTCATTAGAAGTAAGCCAGATCGGCTCTGGCATTTGTGCCCAACTCCAACAAAAGTACCCGCTGCTTTGCCAAAACCTACTACCCCAAGGCGATGCGTTAATTGAAGCTTTATGCCTAGCGCACGATATTGGCCACCCGCCTTTTGGGCATGGCGGCGAAATTGCACTCAATTATATGATGCACAACTTTGGCGGCTTTGAAGGCAATGCACAAACGTTTCGTATCGTTACCCGCTTAGAAAAATACAGCGAACATCATGGTATGAATTTGTCACGACGCACCTTGTTGGGGTTGCTTAAATACCCGCAGACATTGGAGAAGCTCAATAATCAGCATGGTTCAACCCCCATTAATCACCGGCAGTTAAAAGCCGATGATTGGCACCCTCCTAAAGGTATTTACCTTGATGACATTGAAATGTTTAACTGGGTATTAGATCCGTTGTCATTTGATGATAAACAGCAATTTGTGCAAATTAAACAACAGCAAACACGACACCATAAAACTCGATTTAAATCGTTTGACTGCTCAATTATGGAGCTGGCCGATGATATTGCTTATGGTATTCATGATATGGAAGATGCAATTGTAACCAAAGTGGTTGATAAGCAGAGCTTTTTAAGTGCGGTGGTAGAGCCTTTAGTTCGTTGTGATAGTGATTGGGCAAAGCAGAATATAGAAAAGATAGCGGAAAAGTTATTTTCCAATGAGCATCATCAACAAAAAGATGCGATTGGCTCATTGGTTAACTTTTTGGTTACTCACATTGAACTGATTGATTTAAATGAGCAACTTGGCTGTCATTTTGTTGAGCCATTATTAAGATACAACGCCAAACTACCCGAGCCGGTGCAACATGTATTAAACACCTTTAAATCCTATGTATTTAGTTACGTGATTAAGCAAACGCCAATACAGCGAGTTGAGTATAAAGGTCAACAAATGGTCATGGCTTTATTTGAAGTCTTTACCAGTGATCCTGAGCGACTTCTGCCGCAATCAACCCGCAATCGTTGGCGCAGGGCTAACGAGCAAGGCGCCAACCCACACCGAGTGATTGCCGATTACATCAGTGGTATGACGGATGAATTTGCCGCAAAAACCTATCGCGACTTATTCCCCAGTGGTTAATTTCGATAAAAGATTATTTACGATAGTTGGGATCGGTCCAACATTGCGGTAATTCTTCGCCTGATAAAAAAGACAACTCGCCTTTATCAAACATTTCAATGTCTTGTTGCTCTTCACCGCACTGAAACCGGCCGGATACTTGTTGGTGAAAAAGGTTGGTTAGGTCGTGCATATCAACAACATCTATCATATTGCCGCTAGGTTTATGTTTTAAAAACATGATTATTAAGCCTCATTATCGTGTATTGATTTCAATAATTATAGATAATGAGACTCAATGGCGCGAACCGAGATTCGCGAAAGCCAAACTTGCTTGCTGTCTTTACTTGCTAAATTAGTTCTCTTTCGATTTTACAAAAATATTGGCCATCATAGCCAACACCATTTTGCCGTCGCGGTTGCTTAAGGCAGAACTGATTTTTACAATGCCTTTGTCCGGTTTGCTTTTCGATGGACGAACGGAAACCACACTGATTTTTCCACTAAGAAGATCATCACCATAAACCGGATGTAGAAAACGTACATCGTCTATGCCAGGTGAAGCCATACAAGCCACTTCACTTAAAAAATTATCGACAATGAGTCGTTGAAAAATCGCCATGCTATGAATACCGCTTGCGATAACCCCACCAAACATTTGTTCCCCAACGGCTTTGTCTAGGTGAAAAGACTGTGGATCATACTGTTGTGAAAAGTCGATCATCTCCTGCTCGTTTAGCTGATATTGGCCTAAATCAAACTCTTTTCCTGGATATAAATCTTCTAAATACTGCATTACTTACCTTTTATTTTTATCTTTTTTATAGAGGTGTAATAAAGCTTGTGGGATTGTGATGATGACACAACTCATTAAACTCATCAGCCAAGCGCTCACTTTCTTTTATCACGCGTTGCCAATAGTTAATACGTTGTGTTTCGGTGAGTTCCTTAAAGTCAGTCCGGTCGGGGATTTTCTTATAAGGTAATGAATCGACGAACGATTTACTTGGCGACAGAATAACCACATTATCAAAATTCTTCGGGTTGGCAAATCGTTTTGACACAAATTTATCAAACCAACCGGGCTTAAATTCGTTATAAAAATGTGGGTAAAGGACTAAGTCATTACCGGTATGTATTGATAGCGCCTGATTATTAGCTAAAAACGGCTGATCAAAGTGGTAATCAATAATACCGCCATCACGATACATACCGCGCCCGGCACCTGGAATGTCCTTTACCCCTTCAATAACCAGTGGAATGGCTCCGGTTGCCTGCAAACTGAGCTCAACATTATCTTTGCTAAACTCAACCACTTTACTGGCAATACCATCAAGGTAATTAAAAGGCACATCATTAGGCGTGGTGGTAAAAATAACCCGCTGAAAAAATAAGCTTAAGTTTCGTCTGCTAATACGGTTTGCCACTGCCGAGGTAATTAACCCTGGTAGTTGCAATAAAGGCGAGTTAAATTGACTCAAGCCATACGACTTGGCCACAATAATGGTGTTCTTAATATTAGGGTTGCTGCAGATCTCTGCTGCGCCATTATCCCCTAAGATGTGATGTAGCAGCTTTTCACTTTGCTCTGTTACCTGCCGGGTATTGGCGTTTGTTGGGTAGGTTAAGGTCGAATAACCGTCGATTAAGCGGTTAATTGCGGCAAGTGGGTCTTGTTGTCCATAACAGGAAAAACGCCAAGCCCCCGCTGATGAGCCCAATGTATGTAATGGCGTGTTTCTATCTTTGAAAAAGTCACCACAAAAAAAGCGATCTAGACCGGCCAAAACAAACCATTTCGGCCCGCCACTTGCCCCAACGAGTAACTTAAATTGCTCACTGTTAAGTCCATTTTTTTGTATTTGCGCAAATGCGGTTTTGCCCGCAAAAACATCTAAGGCTTTACTCACTGAGTGTCCTTCTTATTATTCGGTATATGTTTAATTAAGTTTTTTTTGGTTTTTCTTTTGGCTTTTCTTTTGGCCTTGCTTTCAACCTTTACTGTGCAGAAGCGCTTTCGTATAAGGCACATGCAGCGCCCGCCGGGTCTTTAATAACTAGATAGCGATCACGGCCCATACTTTTAATTGGTGTAACTTCCTTTCCCCCCATAGCAAGTACTGCGGCGAGAGATTCATCAACATTTTCAACTAAAAAGTATGGCAACCACACGGCCGGTAAATCGGCATTGCCGCCTCTAGCATGACAAACACCGGCTTTAGCGGTGCCATCAATAGGGCTTAGCATGGAATAATCGCTGTAATCGCCCATATTGCATTCTTCAACTTTCCAGCCCACGACTTTTTGATAAAAGTCACGAACGGTGCTGGCATCATCCACGGTTAAATCTAACCAGGCTACATCGCCAATTTTGCTCTCACTCATAATATGCCTTCCCTCACTTTAACTTATTGCTTTATATATTATTTTGAATTTTTAAGGCTTTTAGTATAGCCCATCACGCCAGCTTCGGATTGCGTGGATAAAATTTATCCGGCAGTTGATTGATGTGCTCAAAAAAACGGGTATCTTTGTATGGTAACTTCATAAACCCAGAAATCCCCATCCCTTCAATGGTCGGTAGTAAATCTAAAATATCTTGCAAACACTGCTCAAACTCGGCTTTTTTATCGTGATTTAGTAGCATTAAATAGCTATGAATTTTTAAATGGGTTTCTAATACCTCAAAAATAATGCAACCGGTATGGTGAATGAAATTGAGTCGGGTGATGACATCCATAATTTCACTGGGTAAGCGCAGGTATTCATCTGGATCTTTGCCATCTTCAAAATAAGAATGCTGTTGAGTAGCATTATCGATTTCGTTTATTTTACTGATTTCATATGAGATCTTTTGCCAATCTGCTGCAACAAATGGCTCATTAACCTTGCTTCGTTCAATATGCAAAGTATTACGGGCATTAAACAAACACGATTTAAACATCCCCACCCGAAAAATTCCCTGTGCTAAGGTAACCATATTATTTACCGCACTTTTAAAAGAATAGGCGAGGGATTTATCAAACAAGGTTAAATTGGAATCCACGTATACACCATCCTTCTCCCATCGAATCGCTAACCCACCAACAATAGGAAATTTGGCCAGTCGACTGACTGCGGCAAGAAAGGCCTTTTCGGTTGCCCCCATGCCCACCAAAAAGTTTTTATAGTATTTTTCAAGTTGAACATCATCAATATCAATCAAATCGGGGTTGCCTGCCCCAGCCCTTAAGAACGATTTTCGCGAGCCATAGACCACGGTATCGATTTCGTCATTTGAAGCGCGGATCCAAACCGGAATTGCCGACTCGACAACGGGTTTTGTTGGTGAATCCGCTAACACGATATTTTTCAATAAATCTAGGTGGTTAAATAGATAATCACCAGCATCACGACGTAATTTCGGGTCATCACCAAGCATCGCATCGAGGGCTTTAGCCAACATTTTTGGCAACCCTAACGAAGAGGCGGTAATGACTTTATGACCATAACGACACGACTGTCCAGATGCTAATGCGTAAAGGGTTGCCGCCATGCCTTGTTCATCAAATCGAGGAGAAGATAACGCCCCATCAAGCTGCTCTTGGCCAATAAAATAGATATCCCCCATGCTCGCATTGGTGTTTTGCAAATCGCCGCTCATTAAATCCATGACATTGGTGGCCGTACTTTGCCCCCGTTCATCACATTGCGCCCAAACCGAGGAGCCCCAGTCAATCAATTGAATTTGCAAGGCTTGCGGGTCGAGTACAATGTTTGACGGTTTTATGTCACCGTGAACCACCGGCTTACCCATGGCATTATGTGACGGATCGCGTAAATACTTTAATAGCTCCAACAATTGTATGGTGATTCGAACAACTTCTTCAATTGCTAGCGGACCTTGTTGATGTGAATACACATCTAAATCGAGCCCAGGGGCTTTACTCATATGGACGATGGACTGACGTTTTATTTTTAAATATTCTATCAGTTTGGGAATACGCGGATGCGTTAACATAGACTGCATTTGCGCTTCATCGGCTAAACGGTCTTGTACATGTTGAGGTAAGGTCACCCGCGAAAACTTAAATACTTCTTCTTTTTTATCGCTACTTACTCCGGCAAATACAAAGCCATAAGCGCCTTTACCGATCAATTCGATATGTTCATACCCCATACCGGATAACTGACTATGACATAAATCCAACCATTGCTTTAATTTGGTGGCATCTTTATGGCTTAGTAGATAAATGGATTGTTCTTCAGCGATATAAAAGTGTTGTAATTTATTATGGACTTTTGCTGACAAGAAGCGCTACTCGCAATCGTTTCAAAGTGATTGAAAATATACCGTAAATAGAATGTGAATACAAAGAAGTTGAAGCGGTAAGTTATGAGGTTAAAGCCGTAAGAAAAGAGCGCGATGTAATATAAAAGAAAGGGATTTATAAAATGCTAAAGTATTGTAAAACCCCAATTATCCAGACCAGCTTTAAAAGGACTAAAGCGATAAACACGAGGCTCGAGCCAATGTCTTTAGCTCGGCCAATTAACGGGTCATGTTCAAGGCAGACTTTGTCGGCTAAGGCTTCTAATGCCGAGTTGGTTAACTCGGCAAATAATAAGAACAACAAAGTAAACATTAGCGCCAACCAATGATTAATTGATTGAGCTATTACAAAAGAAAATGGCAATAACACGAGGCAAAGGACCACTTCTTGACGAAATGCAGCTTCATGTACCCAAGCCCCTTTAAAGCCTTTCATCGAGCAATACGTCGCTTTAAATACGCGTTGTATTCCGGTGCCATTTGGCTTTGATTGGTTTGCTTGCATTTCAATGGCCCTATTTTTGTTCTTTTGCCCTTGGTGGCTAATTTACAGACATCACACTAAGCGGCGTCACCGCTTTTTGCTCTCGCCAACGGTACGCCTGAGTTTCACTGTTCACGCAGCCGCAACTGCCTTTGCAGTCACCGCCCGTTAAGATTTCTATTTGACCACGACTAATCAGCAGTTGCAACATGCCCTGCAAGGCTTGCTCAGACGTATTTAACTCTCGGGCAAGCACTTTGGCCGTCATCATTTCGTTAGTGACAAGAAGCGTTTTGATTTTTTCCAGCACTGTCGGCTCCCATTGATAACCACGTGGCTAGTTTCTGTTGCTTCATTAAAGTATAAACAATAACGGCAGCAATCAAGGTAAGGATGATCGCTAGGGTTTGCGATGAACCAATACCTTGCCAAGTAGCAACTTGATAGTAGATTGTTGCAACAACGTAGGCAAATGCCGTTGTGTAGAAGGCAATAAAGGTTGCCCAACGGCCATTATATTCGCGTGACATTGCCCCTAAAGCAGATGCACATGGTGCGTAAAGCAAGATAAATAACAAGTAAGCAAAGGCACCGTGTTTGCCATCAAAATGGCTAGCAAGTCGTTCCATGGTGGTTAACGAAACGTCTTGTGAGTCAGCCGCTTCTTCTACCGTTTCAACATCCGCAGAAGTAATACCAAGCGGGTCTAGAATCAGCTCTTTAATGCCTGAAAGGTTTTCACCAATACTGGCAAGTGCTTCTTCCATTGACGCGCCTAAATCAAAGTCTTCATCACTTTGCTCAGGGTCTTGGTATAAGCTGTTTAGCGTGGCGACCAACACTTCTTTGGCAAATAAACCGGTAAAAATGCCGACGGTTGCCTGCCAGTTATCTTCATCTATCCCCATAGGCGCAAACGCAGGAGTAAGTACCTGACTAGCCGACGATAATAACGAGTTGTCCGTCCCCGTGTTACCAAAGGTGCCATCTTTACCTACCGAGTTAAATACCCCCAATAAGGTCACCATGATGACAATGGTTTTACCGGCACCAAACACAAACGACTTCATGCGATCCCACGTGCGATGGATTAAATCAGAGGCGTGTGGAAACTGATATTGTGGTAACTCAATAACAAATGGGCTGGCTTCGCCTTTTAATACCGTTGAACGGAAAATAAAGCCGGTCGCAATAGAGGCAACAATACCTAAGATATACAACAAGAACACGATGTTTAACGCGTTTTCTAGGAAGAACGCCGCCGCAAACAAAGCAAATACCGGTAAACGAGCACCACAGACCATAAAGTGACTCATGGTACCGGCAAGAATGCGTTCATGCTTTTGTTTTAAGGTACGGGTTGCCATAACAGAAGGTACGGTGCAACCAAAGCCCATGATCATGGGGACAAATGCAGAGCCTGGTAAACCGACTTTTTGCATAATGCGATCGGTTACCACGGCGGCACGAGCTAAATAACCGGATTGTTCTAAAGCGGTTAAAAATAAATATAAACAAAGAATTAGCGGGATAAAAGTGGCAACCGTTTGAATACCAGCGCCAACGCCATCGGTAAGTAATACCACCAACCACTGTGGCCAATTCCAACTGTTTAATTGATACGCTAGCCCATCGACCAATATCGCACCGGCAGCAATATCAAAGAAATCAATAAAGGCACCACCCACGTTTATGGCAAACATAAACATTAAGTACATTGACAAGAAAAACAGCGGAATTGCAAAGATTGGACGCAATAAGTAATTATCCAATTTTTCGGTTAAGCGGTGTTGATGGTCATTTTGAGCATCCGAACAGGCTTGTGCGATTTCATTGCATCGTTGGTAGCGTTTAGTTGCAATGCCAAGCTCAACATCAACGGTGTTATCGCCTAGGTATTGTTTATCAATTAACTGGTTTATTTGTTCAAACCGGCTGTCTGCACTGCTTGAGGCCAATAATTGTTCAATGTCATTATCATATTCTAGCTTGAAAGTGGCTTGTGGCATCTTTGTCGCTTGGATAGCTTTACCAATCACGTCTTTATCAACATGATTGGCAGAACTTAGGGTGATGACTTCACATTCAAGCAACTCAGATAATTTGGCCACATCAATGTCGAGTTGCATTTTCTCGACCATGTCCCATTTATTCAGCACCACAATAAGTGGGCACCCTAGCTCTTTTAACTGCAATGCTAAATAAAGATGGCGTTCAATGCAGGTGGCATCAATTACATTGATAACCGTAGTTTGTTTAGCGTTGATCAAATATTTTAAGGTGACGCGCTCATCTTCTGATGATTGCTGCTGTGGAACCAACGAGTAAACACCAGGCAAGTCAACCACTTGCATGCTTTCGCCTTGACAGTCAAATTCACCGTATTTTTTGGCAACCGTGATACCAGGGAAGTTACCAACGTGCTGTTTTAAGCCGGTTAACTGATTAAATAACGTAGATTTACCGGCGTTCGGGTTACCAACTAATAAAACTTCTTTTTGCATTTACTTGATTACCTGAACCTGGATGTCTTGGGCCATGGCATTACGAATGATTAAATTCGCCTGACGCACGTTAATTTGTAGGGCATTACTCCAAGAAATTTGGCGTTTAATGGTAAATTGAGTCCCAGGGATCATGCCTAAATCTAATAACTTGGCACGTGTTGCAGGGGGTGATGGCAACGAGCGGATAACCGCTTTTTGGCCAACTTGTACTTCATTAAGTGTCATAAACTAACTTCTTGGGTTAATGAGAATGATTATTATTATACATTAGAAAATTAAGAGGTGAAACCGTTTGATTGATCAAAATCAACGGAAAAGGAAATAATCAATAATAAAGAAGCGTATCTGAAAAAACATTTTAATTTATTGCTTTATATCACGTATTTGCATATTGTATTAACGAATAGAACTAATATTTTTTACGTGTTGATTTACCGTAAAAAATCCGAAATAATCGGGTCATAAGTTATACAGGGTTGTTGCGAAATATGACGACGTTTTACAAAATACTAATAAAAAATATCATTATCGGCTTGGTTATCAGCGGTGTTTTTATCGCTTACAGTACGAGTTACTTTAACGACCAACTCGAGCAAATAGAGCAGCAACACAAAACTGTTCTATCTTCACTATTGGATCAATACCAAGGTGATGATTTAAATGCTATTGGTAAGAAACTTCGTATCGCTTACGCTTACGATAAACTAAACATCACAAACTTTAACCGCGATGTGATCAGCGACTACCAGAATAACTCACCAATAAAGAATCTATTCGCTTTTGCTATCGACTCCGATAAAACCACGACAGTTAAAAACAATCAGCTGGGTTTATACATTAATTACCAACTGAATCATGATGAGTTATTTAGCTTATTTAACGCCATCATCACCTTTATTTTAGCGACGATGTTGGTTCTTATCCTGGGTGGCAGTTTTGTTACTAGCGCCATTACAACGCGCGGTAATAAAAAACTATCAAGTCAAATTTCAAAGCAAATAGCGAGCGAAATAAGCTCTTCAATTGAGAATAAAACCCAAAAATCAGGCATTGAACTTCCCGAAGAATTTAACGAGGTAAACACCACGTTATCGGAACTTAAAACTTTTATTAGCAATAAAATGGCCAAAAATCAGAAACTGGAACAAACCGCTTTCTTTGACCATTTAACCGGCCTTGAAAATCGCAGTGGTTTTGTCGACTTTTTTGATCAATACAGCCAAGCGCAAAAGCAAAAAGGGTTTGGTTCATTAATCATTACCCGTTGTTCTGAGCTATCGACCATTAATCAGGTTCATGGCTATCAGGAAGGTGACCGCTACATTAAACAAGTGGCGAAATTATTAAGTGAGCAGTTTAAAAGCATCGATGGGGCCCACGTTTTCCGTTTAAATGGTTCCGATTTCGCCACCGTTTTACCTAACATCACCCTGCAATCAGCAGAGCAATTAGGGAAAGAACTGACCGGCTTATTCAACGAATATCAGCACCTTATTGGTTATGACTCTATCGCTTTTTCGGGCATCGTTAAAGTTGACTTTAGTAAGCCGCTTGGTGAAATTTTGGCATTGGCTGACACCTCCATTAGTATTGCGCAAACGCGTTTAAAAAATAGCTGTTTTATTCAGTCTGATGACTTTATTGACTCGATGCCAACAGCAAAATTGGGCCACCAAAATTGGAGCAATGAAATCGATTTTGTCATTGAAAATCGCAGTGTTGATTTACTGACTCAAATGATTGCCCCAAGTGCTCGAAATAACAAAATATACCAAGAAGTATTGTCGCGCTTTAATAATGCCGAAGGTAGCACTTTACCAACCGCTGCCTTTTTCGCGATGGCTGAAAAGTTAGATAAAATCATTCTTATTGACCGTTTAGTCATTGAACGCGTAATTCATGACATTCAGAATAAGAACTTAATCAGTCAGTCGTTTGGTATAAACCTAAGCACCCGCTCTATTCATGATGAACACTTTATGGTTTGGCTTGAGCGCCTATTACTTAAGCACAATGAAATCGCCAAACGCCTGATTTTTGAGATCAGTGAGTACGGTATAGAGCAAAATATGAAAGGCAGTATTTTATTTATCAACATGATCCACCGCGTTGGCGCTAAGATCTGTGTTGAGCACTTTGGTGTCGGTATCACATCGTTTAAGTTCTTTAAAGAATTATCGCCGGATTTCATTAAAATGGATGGCAGTTATACCCGCAATATCCAAGATGATAAAAACAACCAATATTTCTTACGTTTAATGATAGATTTAGCGCATCGAATTGGCACTAAGGTGATTGCCGAAAGTGTCGAAAGTCAGGAAGAGAAATACACCTTTGATGAAATTTTCATCGATGGCTGTCAAGGTTACTATTTAGGCAAACCTGAGCCGCTATAATTGCTTTAAAATCCACCACCTCCCGCCATTTTAGTTGCAAACGCTAGGGTTATTACACTTTTGATAATAACCCTACAAACAACGTGTTGTTATATTGTCAATAAACGAGGATAATAGGAGTATTATTCTCTATTTATAAATTTAAATGACTGATTATCTATTACTTTTAGTTGGAACAGTGCTGGTAAACAACTTTGTTCTAGTTAAATTTTTAGGTTTGTGCCCATTTATGGGGGTTTCCTCTAAAACGGAAACGGCCATTGGAATGTCGCTTGCAACAACCTTTGTACTCACTCTGGCCTCGCTGTTAAGCTATTTATTTAGCACTTATCTCCTGCAACCCTTAGGCCTGGAACATCTCACGACGATGGGCTTCATTCTAGTGATTGCCGTGGTGGTTCAATTCACCGAAATGGTTGTGCAAAAAACCAGTGCCAGTTTATATCGGTTATTGGGCATATTTTTACCCTTAATTACCACCAACTGTGCGGTATTAGGCGTGGCTCTATTAAACCTGAACGAACAGCATAACTTTTTTCAGTCGATTATTTATGGCTTTGGTGCTGCCGTTGGCTTTTCCATTGTATTAATTATGTTTTCAGCCATGCGCGAAAGACTGGCCAATGCCGATGTACCAAAACCGTTTCAAGGTGCTGCCATCGCCATGATCACAGCTGGGCTTATGTCATTAGCATTTATGGGCTTTACCGGGTTGGTTAAGTTGTAATGGATATATTAATTTCAATCCTTGTATTTGGCCTACTTGCAGGCCTGTTCGGCGCCCTACTTGGCTATTCGTCTGTTCGTTTTAAAGTGGAAGGCGACCCATTAGTTGAACAACTCGATGCCCTGCTGCCACAAACTCAGTGTGGTCAATGTGGCTATCCGGGTTGTAAACCCTATGCCGATGCCGTCGCGAATGGCGAAGCCATAAACAAATGTGCCCCAGGTGGTGATGCCACCATCAAAAAAATTGCCGACTTAATGGGCGTTGAAGTGCAACCGCTCGATGAAAGTCATGCGGTAGACAATACGCCCAAAGTGGCGTTTATTATTGAAGAAGATTGCATTGGTTGCACCAAGTGTATCCAGGCCTGCCCCGTAGATGCCATTACCGGCGCGGCAAAACAAATGCATACCATTATTAGTGATGAGTGCACGGGCTGTGACTTATGTGTCGCCCCATGCCCTGTTGACTGCATAAAAATGATCCCAATTAAACAAACGCCAGCCACCTGGCAGTGGGATTTACAGTCCATTGATGTCGTACAAATAGATTAAGGAGTTGTTGTGGAATCTGTTTTAGAACGCATCGATAAAAATCACTTTTTCAAAATTCCCGGTGGTATCCATCCGCCGGAGCAGAAGTTTTTAACCAACGCGAAACCGATTAAGCATATTGGCCTACCAGATGAGTTGATTATTCCAATACAACAACATATTGGTAAGCTCGGCGATATATTGGTTAAAGAAGGCGATTACGTATTAAAAGGCCAGCCATTAACAGCGTGTACCGCGCCAATGACAGTGCCTGTTCATGCGTCAACGTCGGGTACCATTACCGCCATTAAGCCATCAACCATAGCGCATCCATCGGGTATGGCTGAGCCATGTATCTTTTTAAAGCCTGATGGCCAAGACACCTGGCGTGAACGTGAGCATGTGGCAGACTTTAACCGCCTGACCAAAAAAGAGATTGTTGAGAAAATTGCCAATGCCGGTATTTCCGGTATGGGTGGTGCGGGTTTCCCGACGAATGTAAAAGTAAATACCATTCACGCCATCAAATACTTGATCATTAATGCCGTCGAATGTGAACCGTATATTACCGCCGATGACTTATTGGTGCGTGAACGTACGCAAAAGATAATTGATGGCATTAACATCTTAAAGCACTTGTTAGAACCTGAAGTTATTCTGATTGGCATTGAAGACAATAAGCCGCAAGCTATCGAAGCATTAAAAGAGGCAACCAAAGGGTTTGCCCGCATTAAGGTTTGCGTGCTGCCAACTAAGTACCCTACTGGTGGCGAGAAACAGTTAATTCAAACCCTGACTGGTAATGAATTACCCTCGGGGGTTTTACCGGTTTCGCTTGGTATTATCACCCAAAATGTTGCCACCGTATTTGCCATAGCAGAAGCCATTATTGATGACAAACCATTGATAGAACGCGTAGTTACTGTTACCGGCCAAGCATTACAAGAGCCGCAAAATGTGTGGGCTCGTTTAGGCACACCCGTTCAGTTTTTACTCGACCAATGTGGCTTTGAGTATACGCCAAAACAACGCGTAATTATGGGGGGTCCTTTGATGGGGTTCACCTTGCCGCACACCAATGTTCCCATTGTAAAGATTTCAAATTGTATTTTGGTACCTACCAATAAAGAGATCTCGCCAGCGTCAAAAGAGCTAGAGTGCATACGCTGTGGTCAGTGTGCCGAAGCCTGTCCTGCGTCATTATTGCCACAAGAATTGCAGTGGTATGCAAAAGCCAATGATTATGAAAACTTAGATAAGTTAAACCTGTTTGACTGTATTGAATGTGGCGCCTGTGCATACGTTTGCCCAAGTCATATCCCATTGGTGAAATACTACCGAGTTGCCAAGTCACAAATTCGATTCAATATTGTGCAAGAGCAAAAAGCTGAACGCGCAAAATTGCGCTTTGAAGCCCGCAAAGTACGCCTAGAGAAAGAAAAGCAAGCCAGAGAAGCCAAGCATCAACAAGCTCTTGCGGCCCGTAAAGCGGCGGCAAAAGCCAATCCAGAACAAAATCAAGCAACCAATTCTGCCGTTGCCGCTGCAATGGCACGTGTGAAAGCGAAAAAAGCAGCTCAAGCGAAAGGCGAAAGCCCTGCAACCGATGCAAAATCCATTGCTGCACAAGCTATCGCCAGAGCCAAAGCCAAGAAGGCCGCTCAAAACGAAGCGGCGCAAACGGGCTCTTTAACAACCGATGACTTAGGTGCTGATCCAAAAACTCTAGCAGCACAAGCCATTGCCCGTGCTAAAGCCAAAAAAGCGGCTCAGCAACCAATACAAAATGCGCAACCCGAAAATGAAAGCAGTATCGAAAGTAAACCGATAAGTAAAGATGATCGTGTTGCTCAAGCGGTTGCCAGAGCGAAAGCTAAAAAAGCGGCGCAGCAAACTCAAGCGAGTGAGACCGAAGCGCCAAGCAAAGAAGATCGCGTTGCCCAAGCCGTAGCCAAAGCAAAAGCCAAGAAAGCGGCGCA
>CANMZP010000039.1 GCA_947502355.1 uncultured Thalassotalea sp.
CGTTAGATCATTAGATTAATTTTAGAAAAATACGGGGCATAAACCAAGGCATTAACCCTTTGTGGGGACCCCAAAAATTGAGCCTTAGTCCTCGAACTTTTATTCATAAACGTGAGAATTTGAATTAGGGATTGGTAGAGTTAGTATGGAATGGCGTAGCAGAGGCGAATTCCGCTTTGAGCTTTAAGCGGTCTATTAAAGTATTTAAGCTGACCGTTCTTTGCTCTTTTGGCGGAAGTTTCCGTTAGCCAAATGGCTTGCCTTGTGGTTGTTTTTTTTGCTTTTTAAGATATTTAAAAGAATCAATTTGAGGCCTATAGGGGGAGACGCTCTTTCCGTGGTGGTCGGTAATTTGTCATACAGGCAAATTATAAGGAGGCAAACCGACAATTAACTCAAACCAATACCACGTTAACCGAAATTGGCGATGGATAGGATTAAAATCTAACTTAAATTTTTCAACCATTTGCGTTGCCAGACCTTGTTTAAATACAAGGCTAATTTGGTAAGGTCTTCGCTATAAGCAACAGCAACAACCCAAAATAAAGAGAGCTGCCAATGAAAAGCCGCCAAATAGGTAAGTGGGATACTGACAAACCACATTCCAAAGGTATCGATGTACACACAACTTCTATTTTGTCCACCAGGGCGCAACACACCTAAAGATAGGGTAATGTTGGTTACTTTTAACCAAGCACACAAGGTAATAAGGGTAAATACGTCAGAGGCCATGCCCATTGTGTCGTCAGGTAAATCACGAAAAGCGATAAAAATGACCGGTTTAAGCAGGAACATAATTAAACCTGTAACCAACGCGGCACAGGGGGCAAATAGCATAAAGGTTTTCGCTAAAGCCCATGCTTGATCAAATTGTTTTGCCCCAAGTCTTTGGCCAACTTGAATTGAACATGCCGAGGCAATACCAAAGAAAAGCGAAACAACGACCCCTTCAACTGGGACCAATAAACTGATCACTGCGAGCTCTTGTGTACCAAGTCGGCCATATATGATGGGATACACGAAACTGCCAAAAGCCCAAATGGCAAAACCCAGCATGATGGGAATAACCAATTTAATTATTGTTTTCCACAACCCCCAATTAAGCAGTTTGTAAAAGTCGATAAGTTGCGGGCTGGCTTTATGACGGATTTTAACCAGAATATAAATTAACATAAACATGTGCAGAAAGCGGGAAACAAACGTTGCTATTGCAGCACCATCAACCCCTAAAGCGGGTATGCCTAGACCACCATCGATTAACCAAATATTCAATAAAATGTTGGTGATGATGGCAACCATGCTAACCAGTAATGGCAATAGGACCTGCATGGTACTGCGTATGGCATTTTCATAAACCATACTAATGGCTACAAAAATAACGCTGGGCATGGTTATCCATAAATAACTTTGCCCCAATGTAATCACTTGTGAGTCGGTACTACCGATAGCAACAATATCGCCAGCAAAATAGACATTGGCAATGACAATAGGCAAGAGTAAAGCAATGCTCAATAAACTGCCCATTAAAATGCTGACCCGTATTTTACTTGTTTTGCCAGCGCCATAAAATTGTGAAGCGAGTATACCGACCCCCCAAGCAAGGCCTGTCATAATAACCAACACCACAAATTGGGCTCGATTACTAAAACCAACGGCTGCAACGGCGGCATCACCCAAGTGACTGACCATCACCACATCAACCATACTTAATAAAGTAATTAATATTTTTTGCAGAGAAATTGGCCAAGCAAGTATTAAGCTAGCTTTTATTATTGAACGTTTGTTGTTATAAGCCACAAGGTAACAAGCATAAAAAGACGTATCACTAAGTCTAGTGTAATTATGAACACCTGCTAGGTATGTTATTTGATGGATTGTCTGTAAATTACTGGCAAAATGGGGTATTTTAATCGCGAAAACGATAATGATAAGAGATATCCCATGAAGAAAATAATTACCAGCCTTACATGCTGCTCACTACTTTTGGCGTGTGGCGGTGAAAAACCAACGCCCCAAACATACACCCAGCAAATCCAAAGTTTATCAAGCCAGTATTTTAGCATGCGCCCTGAAATTGCTTCTTACTTTGGCGTGTCGGAAGAAAACGCAGGAGAAGGTGTTTTATCGACATTGAGTGACTGGAGCCCTGAGGGTGAACAAGCACGCCGAAAAGGCTATGCCGAGCTGATAAAAGCCATTGATGCACTAGATAAGAGTACCTTTAGCGACACACAACTGGTTAGCCTAAATTCAATACGTACAGAAATGGTTAATGCTTATAAACCAGCCGAAGTGGTTAAATACGGTAGTGTCTTAGGAGAATATGGCATTTGGTTCTTGCCGTATGCTGTTTCGCATCTTTCTGGTCCGCATGTTGAATTTTCAGCCATTATGGAAGATAAATTCGCAGTAAATAATGCTGAAGACGCGCAAGCATTTTTAAACCGACTTGCGGCTTATGAAGGTATGATCGAAGGCACGATTGCCAAAATTAAACATGATCAGAAC
This sequence comes from uncultured Thalassotalea sp., assembly GCA_947502355.1. GTDB lineage: Bacteria > Pseudomonadota > Gammaproteobacteria > Enterobacterales > Alteromonadaceae > Thalassotalea_A. The sequence continues at coordinate 2,509 of CANMZP010000039.1, forward strand.
ATGGGGGTGATTCCACCAGATTTTGTTATCGAAAACACCATCAATAATTTATCAAAACAGCTAAGTTATGACAGTAATAAGCATCCATTAATAAACAGCTTAACTGCAAAGATGGCTGCGGCTAATGTTGCCAATTCAGACACCATTGCAAAACAAGCCGTTCAGCTTATGGATGAACACTTCTACCCAGCAACGAGCCAATTGAAACAAGTGCTAAACGAGTTACTCCCGTTAGCCAGTCATCATGCGGGAATTGATCGTTTACCTGATGGCGATAAATTATATCAATCATTAATTACCCATTTTACCGATACGAACTACACGGCAGAGCAAATTCATGCGATTGGCTTAGAGCAAGTTGCGCGTATTGATAAGGAAATGGACGCCTTATTAAAGAAAGTCGGCTATGAGAAAGGTTCGGTTGGTGAACGGATGAAAATATTGCTGAACGATCCGCAGTACATTTACCCAAATACCGATGAAGGTAAGGCACAACTCATTGCTGATATCAAAGTGGATTTAGCTCGGGTAAATAAAAAATTACCACAATGGTTTGGCATGCTACCAGACCAAGACGTCGATGTGAAAGCTGTGCCAGCGCACCAAGCGGCTGCCTCTAGTGGTGCATTTTATGATGCTCCTTCACAAGATGGTAAACGCAAAGGCACGTTTTGGATTGCTTTACACGATACTGCTTCATTACCGTCTTACTCATTACAAACCCTAACGTATCACGAAACAAATCCAGGGCATCATTTACAAACCATTTTAGGTTTGTCTGATGACTTACCTTTGTTTAGTACGATTTTTTATTCCAATGCCGCTGGTGAAGGTTGGGGATTGTACTCAGAGCGTTTAGGTGCCGAAATGGGATTGTATGAAAATGATCCGGTTGATGATTTAGGCCGATTACAAGCCGAAATGCATCGCGCAGTGCGCTTGGTTGTAGATACGGGGATGCATGCTTTAGGTTGGAGCCGTGAGAAAGCCATTGAGTATTCGATGGCAACCGAAGGTAATCACGTATTAGAAGCAACGTCAGAAGTAGAACGCTATGTTGTGTGGCCTGGCCAAGCACTGGGTTATAAAATTGGCGAATTGAAAATTTTAGAACTGCGCGAACGCGCCAAACAGCAACTAGGTGATAAGTTCGACATTAAAGTGTTCCATGACAGAATATTAGAGCAGGGGGCCTTACCGCTTAATATTATGGAGCAAAAAATTGACAACTGGTTAGCGACACAACATTAGAATAATCAAGTCCTTTGTTTTTATTACCTGCCTAAAAACAGGTAATAAAACGTATATTACCTCTTACATGACTTTTCGGCGTTCAACTCCGTTTTCATTTTCATTTTTGATTAAAAATTTTGAAAGTTTGCAAGAGGGACGATTTTTAAACAAAATATAAAGCACCGAACGCTGCGCATAATAAGTAAAACGACTCCGTCATTGTGGCGAAGGCCACAATCTCCTTTCGTTAACAGTGTGCCTCTAAATTACCAACCTCCATGTATTGTCGATAAGTGCTAAATATCATTTTAACCCTAATTGGTTTGATTTATATTCTAAGATCACTTGATGCAATTATAATAAAACCACAGCATTTGTCAGGAGATAGCGGCCAACAACATGGTGCAATGACGTTGTACTATTTGTTAATAGGATATGTCATTAATGCCGAAATTCTTGATCTTACTTTTGGCAAATTTTCGTTACTACAAAAAAAGCGATAAAGAAAAATCTTCATCGCTTTTTAGTTTTGTATTGATTTTTATTTGCTTAAAGCAAGCAATTAAGCATCGTATTAACGACCCATACGGCGAAGGGCGGACGTACTAAACTCTTTACGTTTAAGTTTAACACCCCATTTCAAAAACTTAGGCTCTTGGTTTGCAAGGCCTGTTACCAAATAACGACCAGAGTCTAAATCGTAGTTAACTTCGTTTGCAAACCAGTAGGTGTCAACGTCATAGAATTGCACGCCGTGTGCTTCACTCATACGCCATAATTGACCACGACCATCATATTTATCAATAACCGATGCTTGCCATGAATCTTCGTCGATATGGAAGACACGTTTGGCGTAAATATGACGCTCACCTTCTTTTAATGTCGCTTCAACAACCCATACACGGTGTAACTCATAACGTAAATGCTCAGGGGTCATATGCCCTTGTTGAAGCAAATCATCATAACTAAGATCCGTGTTTAGCATGTTGTAGCTGTTGTAAGGAATGTATAACTCTTTTTTGCCAACCAGTTTCCAGTTATAGCGATCAGGAGCACCGTTATACATATCGTAATCATCGGTTACACGAAGACCTTCAACACCCGTTGCCGGACCATCGTAAGCCACATTAGGCGCACGACGAACACGTCGTTGACCACTGTTGTAAACCCATGCACGACGCGCATCTTTTACCTGGTCAACGGTATCGTGAACCAATAGTGCCGTACCGGTGTAAATGGCCGGTGCTGTAAATTGTTGTAGGTAATAAAACAGAATGTTGTCATCTTTTTTATTATCACGACCACCAACTAAAAACTCAGGCCAAACTAATGTATCGTTAAGAATTAGTGGGACAAATGAGCCATTTTTTTGCACTGGAATGGTTGTACTAAAACGCTTTGCTGCGCCACCACGGTAGCGAGTTAGGTGATTCCAAATAACCTCATTACCATCTTTAGGAATAATAAACGGGTAAGACGTATCAAAATTTGTTAAACCATTACCACCAGCAACCAACTCAGTATTTAAGGCATTCTTTTTAGCAATGTCATAAATACTTTGTGGGTAAGCCGCACTTCGATGCGTTTTATACACCGGCATGGCAAACTCAGGATATTTATTTAGCATGGCTATTTGCCCTGCAGATAAATTCTCTTTGTATTGCTCAAGGTTGGCTTTAGTGATGATAAACAACGGCTTTTCATCTGCAAAAGGGTGGTCAGGTCGACCAGAGTCTTTACTTTTTAAATCGCCTGATGAATTTAAGCCACCAGTCCAGGCAGGAATCGTACCTGCAGCATTACCAGCCATTTCAGCACCGATAGGGGTAAGCTCGGTACCAATTTTGGCTAACTCAGCATTTGACACTTTTGCCATTGATTGACTCGCAAAAAGCGACACAAGCAAAGCACTTGCAATAGTTATATTTTTATTCATTATCATTTACCTTAAAAACTTACAGTAAAACTTGCTGACCAGAAATCTCTGTCGCTATTTAAATTGTAATCGCCACCATGATTGGCTACGTAGTTCAAATCAACACTGTAAATTGATTTATAAAGAGCGTTTAGTCCTAAACCCAGTACTTTTCGGTCTTCAACAAACGCCGCCGCTGGATTTGGCGCATACCCGTCTACGTCATGCGACCAAGCAATGCTAGGTTTTAAACTTACCCCTGCAAATACATTCGGATATTCTAGAATGGCTCTGGCTCGATATCCCCATGCAGAATCTGTGGTAAAACCTTCACTTGAACAATCACCACCTAACCCTAGTGTGGCGTAGGATTGCTCACAATCTAAACCAGCAGGTCCGCCCATCGCTTCAATTATCGCGGCAGCAAGATCGGCAGTTTGATCGCCTAAACCAAAGGTTGGATGACGGCCAATACCAATTTGAGACTTTTCAGCGTCATCGGTTAATACAACACCGGCTTCCACAATCACAGTAAGTCGTGATGCCCCAAGAACTTGATCATAAAATTGAACCCCAGTCATTTGCACTTGAGTTACATCGTATTCATCCCAACCACGTGTATAGCCGCCTGGCTCACTTTCTAGTAAACGACTGGTATAAGCAAAGAGTGGGTTTTCAGTAAAGGCACCGTTTAATAGCTCTGCACCAGCAATTTGTATTGGTGTATCTGGTTTGTAAGTTACTTCACCAGATAACGCTAAACCGCCTACGTTTGACGCAAAAGTTACACCGTAATATTTAAGGTCTTCAGGGAATTCAATTAAGTAGGCAGGGTTTTCTGCCGTTAACGCACCGCCCGTTGGATCTAATGAGCTTGGCACAAAAACAGGAGCACCATCCATAACAGATGACGTATTACTGCGCTGAATAGAAATAAGCGGTAAACGTGAATGTACATTAAAGTAGTATAAGCCGAATTCCGTATCATTTAAGGATTCGGCCACATAGCGTAATGCGGCACCGTATTGTCCGCCATCATCTGGTTCGATGTCAGATTTTCGATCAGCAACGTAACCGGCTTCGATAAGGGTTTTATCAGGTGCACCACCTAAAACAACACCTTCACAACCTGATGCTACATAATCGGTCGTTGAAAAGAAGGTACCACAACCATCAACTTGGGTTTTTTCCCATTCATATTGATAGAAGGCTTCAAGACTTAAGGTATCGGTTAAACCAATATTGGCATACACCATACCTACCGGTAATAAACCTTCTTTTAATTCGGCTCCAGGACGACGAAATGCGCTGACATCAAATGGGTTAATTGAACTTAAGCCACCTTGAATAAAGGTACTTTCGCCCCAGTTAACAACCTGACGACCAACACGAATATCCAATGGCATTTCACCAATATCAAATTGTCCCCATACATACGCATCAAGGAGTTCAATACCAGAGAATTTGGCAAAATCATCAAAGCCGTCATCACTTAATTTGGCATTGGGTTCAAAGCCATTGGCAAGGTTACCGTGGGCAACCTTTTCGTCTTTAAGTTGACGGTCGTACCAATATTTGAATTTAACCACGGCACCAACGTTATCGTAAGTTAATTCAAGCTCGGTTAAACCTTTGTAGATTTCTGAAACCGTGTCACCGTCATCAAAGTTAAGATTACCATCGTCACCAGCAGATGATGGGGCAAAACCACCATTACCGGTATTGATGTGATCTAAGTCAGGATCTTCGAGACGTTTGCTGATACCAACGGTTATCTTATTGTTAACGCGTAATTCGATATCGTCATTTTCACCGAAATAAAAATCGGTCGCCAATGCGCTGTGGGCAAACACACCTGCGGAAATTGCAGTAGCCAGAGCACATTTTTTTAATATTATTTTTGTTCTCATACTTTCCCTTCTGTTCTTTGTTTAATCGATTTGTGTTTTTTGTGTTATCGATTTTAAGTTTTTACTCTATTTTTATTGGTCCAATCTGTTGTCTTTGTGCAACTAAAATTCAACAAATAGGTAAGAACTTGCTTGTATGTTATTAACAAATCGGTTAATAATCAATTATAATTTTTACCGTAGAATTTAATGACGTAAACGACGTCTAGGTCGTGCATTACTAAGTGCTAACATTCTACTTATATAAAACCAACAATAATAATTAAGCAGCCCCTATGATTAAAAACATTTTCCTTGGTACCTTCTTGCTCGGTAGCGTAGCAAGCAACGTTTTAGCAGAGCCTTCTGTACCTGAACGGTTTGCGTTAAAAACACCTCGTGCTTCACAAAGCATATTGATGGGCATTTATCAGAATGAGCAAAGTCAATTTTCGGTTGGAGAGCATGGGATTATTCTTGACCGTCAAGGCAATGGCGTATGGACTCAGCACGATGTACCCGTAAACATTACGTTAACGGCCATAAGTCAGTCACCTACAGGGGATATGTTTGCCGTAGGTCATCAGGGCGTAATATTAAAAAAAGCGGCTTCTGGGCAGTGGCAAAAAGTGTTTGACGGTTATGAATTAATCACAAAGAAGCAAGCAAACCTCAAACAACAAATCCTTGAGTTTAAAGAACAAATGGCCTTAGTTACCGACGAAGACGAACTCGATGAGTTAACCATGCAACTTGAAGACATGGAATTTGCTCAGGAAGATTTAGAAGGTGAAATTGAATCTGGGCCCACATCGCCTTTACTTGATGTTTTGGCGCTAGATGGCAATCGCATTTATGCACTTGGCGCGTATAACACCTTATTACTCAGTGAAGATGGTGGTAATGAGTGGCGCCTTGTCAGTCATCGCCTAGAAAACCCTAATAATTTTCATTTAAACAATATGGTTAAAAGTGGCAATACGTTGTTTATTTTTGGTGAAGCAGGGATAGGGTATCGCTCACTAGATAATGGTCAAACTTTTGAAACCTTATATATGCCATATGAAGGTACCTTTTTTGGTGGCGAAGTTTATGGCGATTTTGTCGTTGCGTACGGACTAAAAGGTAATGTCGTGTTTTCATCTAACGGTGGCGATAGTTGGCAGCATGAGCAGATAAATGCAAAAACCACATTATTAGGCAGCACGCTAGACTCACAGGGTAATGCTTGGTTAGTAGGGCATGCGGGCTCTATTGTTAAGCTTTCTGTTAGTGACTTTAGTTTCACCGACTTTAAACACCCATCGGGCGATATTTTTACCGATGCGGTATTTCAGGGCAAGGCATTAACCTTGGTCGGTCAAAATGGTGCCATTCAATGGCAAGCGAACCAATAGGGAAATAAGATGAGTCAATCTACTAAGTTATCCATTATCGAACGTATGGTGTTTAATGCCCGTCCGGTCATTCTAACCGTGTTCGTGATCTTATTGGCCATTTTGTCTTTGCAAGCGTTGAAGGTAAAACCTGAAGCCAGCTTTACCAAAATGATCCCATCAAATCAGGAATACATCAGTAATTTTTTAAAATATCGTCAGGAGTTATCAAGCCTGGGGAATAGTTTACGGGTTATTATTGAAACCAAAGACGGCGATATTTTTACCAAAGAGTTTCAAGACGCCCTAAAAAACATAAATGATGAAGTATTTTTTATGCCCGGTGTCGACCGCTCAGGCTTGAAGTCAATTTGGACACCTAATGTTCGATGGGCAGAAGTTACCGAAGAGGGCTTTATTGGTGGCACGGTGATCCCCGATGGTTTTAAAGGCACCGATCAAGATTTAGAGGTATTAAAATCCAATATTTTAAAGTCTGGTCAATTAGGTACTTTAGTGGGTAACAATTTTAAATCGGCGTTGATCATCGCACCATTGCAAGACATTAACCCAGAAACGGGTGAAAAACTGGACTACCGTGATTTATCAAATCACCTAGAGCAGCATATTCGAGAAAAATATCAAACTGAAAACATCACCGTAAGGGTGATAGGTTTTGCCAAAATTATTGGTGACTTAATTGATGGCGCCGTACAAGTAGGCGTTTTCTTCCTTCTTGCCTTAGCCATTACAGCGGTCATGCTTTATATGTATTGTCGCTGTATTCGCAGTACAACGTTAGTGATGTTGACCTCTGTATTTGCGGTAGTATGCCAACTGGGTGTATTAAACCTATTAGGTTATGGCATTAACCCATATTCTATGTTGGTTCCATTTTTGGTGTTTGCCATTGGCGTAAGCCATGGGGTACAAATTGTTAATGCCATTTTGCATGAAGCGCAAAAAGGTGCCAAAAAGTTTGATGCGGCTCGTTTAGCGTTTAAAGGATTATATGCGGCCGGTTTAACCGCCCTAATTAGTGATGCTATTGGCTTTACTACATTAATGGTTATCGATATTGAAGTTATTCAAGAGTTGGCCATTGCCGCAAGTATTGGTGTGGCGGTGATCATCGTAACCAATTTAGTGGTCCTTCCCATATTAATGAGTTACGTTGGCGTGGCTAAATCAGCGGTTACCCATTTACAACAGGGCGATGCCGAAGACATTAAAGTTGTTAAGTGGTTTTCGTCATTCGCCAAACCCGCTCACGCTAAATATGCACTGTTTTGTTCATTCTTTATTTTATTGATTGGCTTGTCGTTTTCTGGGCAAATGAAAATTGGTGATTTAGATGCTGGTGCACCTGAGCTTCGTCCCGATTCTCGTTATAACCTCGATAATGCCTACTTGGTAGATAACTACAGTACCAGTACTGATATTTTTGTGGTGATGGCGGAAACCCCAGAAGGTCAATGTATTACCTACGATACACTGTCTACTATTGATAACTTTCAGTGGTATGCACGCAATATTAAGGGCGTGCAGGATGTGAAATCGGTGGTTGATGTCAGTAAATTTGGTATTTTTGGCATGAACGAAGGCTCATTAAAATGGTTTGGCTTAAATCGTAACCAATACGTGATTAACTCCTCGCTATTAAAAATTCCTTCAGGATTAATTAATGCTTCCTGTTCAATGGCACCCGTGCTGATTTACTTAAACGATCATCGTGCTGAAACACTCCAAGGCGTGGTTGCAGGCGTAAACGAATTTGTTGCGAACAATCCGGACAGTGGCGTTGCCTTTACTTTAGCTGCGGGTAATGCTGGCATTGAAGCGGCTACCAACATTGTTATTGAAAAATCGCAAAACAAAATGCTGATTTGGGTTTACTCGGTGGTTATTATTTTATGTGCCATTACCTTTAGATCGTTAAGAACCGTATTGTGTATTATTTTACCGCTGATCTTAACGTCGATTTTAAGTCAAGGCTTAATGGGGGTATTGGGGATTGGTGTTAAAGTCGCAACCTTGCCGGTTATAGCCCTTGGTGTGGGTATTGGTATTGACTACGGTATTTATATCTATTCCAAAGTGAAAGAAGCATTGGTGCAAAACAAATCGCTTCATGAAGCATATACTTATGCGTTATCTCAAACCGGTAAAGCGGTTGGATTTACCGGTATTACGTTAGCCGTTGGTGTTGCTACTTGGGTTTTATCTCCGATTAAGTTTCAGGCCGACATGGGCTTGTTATTAACCTTTATGTTTACCTTTAATATGCTTGGTGCTTTAATTTTAATTCCAGCCTTAGCTTGGTTATTTAAAGTTGGAAACGTCACTAAACCCGTAAAGGTGGACACTAACAAAGCACACAGTAACTAACAGCACAAAAAAGACAGTGTAACTGCGGTTACTGTGGTTCAAATTTAAAACGCCTTGAATGCTTTATTCAGGGCGTTTTTATTTTTAATTGTAAATTCATGTGTACATGAGGGCAAAAAAACACCAAAAATCAAATTTTTTATTATCCTTAATATAAGGCAAATCGATAAAGTCCAGTGGGGTTTTATGTATTTAAAAAATTTATCCATTATTTTATGTAGTCTTGTCTTATCGGCCTGTGCCGATTCAAATCAACTTAAAGTTGACCAAGTACAAACCAGTAATTTGTTCTACGACAAAGTGTTTGAGCAAGCAAGTGAAGTAGCAATTGAATCGGAGCAGGAAATTTACAAGCTTGACGCAGAAATGCGTGCCTTTGTATCTGAAAGCTTGTTGCGTGTAGTCGACCCCCATGAAAGAGCCAAATACTTATTGGTTAAATTATTTAATAAATCACCAGAATCCTTACGCTACCGAACCGGGGCAAATTTAATTGCTGCCGATACCTTCAGACAAAATACGGCTAACTGCTTATCGTTAACCATTTTAGCTTATGCGCTAGCCAATGAAGCGCAACTTAATATTCGTTTTCAGGAAGTCGAGATCCCCGAATATTGGGTGCGCGAGGGCGAATATAATATGCTAACCGGCCATGTGAATTTAAAAGTCTCAGGGCAAAAATCCAAATCAATGGAGCTTACTTGGGATACAAGAGAGTTGATTATTGATTTTGACCCGTACAGCACTAAGCAGCATTTTTCTAAAAAAATCATCAGTAAAAAACGCGTGACAGCGATGTTCTATAACAATAAGGGCGCGCAGGAAATCGTCGCAGGTGATCTGAATACCGCCTACGCCTATTTAAAAGCGGCTATCAATACCGATCCAGACTTTAGCGCGGCATGGGGAAATTTAGGCCTGCTATATCGCAAAGTCGGTTTAAATCAATTCGCCGAACAAACCTACTTAATGGCGTTGCAAAAAGATGCGAAGAATTATAATACCTGGACCAATTTGTCGATATTATTAGCCAGTCAGGGAAACCAACAACAAGCGAACAAAATAAACCTATATTTAGACACTGTGCGTTTAGATAACCCTTATTACCATGCCTTATTAGGGGACGAAGCGTATCACCGAGGCGATTATAAAATCGCCTTGAAGCATTATAAAAAAGCCAAAAAGATGAATGATAAAGAGGATGTTTTTTATTTTGGTTTAGCAAAGGTTCATTACAGGTTAGGCAATTATGACGCATCACAATTTAACTTAAATAAAGCGAAGAAATACGCTAACTTTGTTGAGGACCGTGAAAAGTACCAAAATAAACTCGACTTACTGTCTAAATTATAGGGCCTTAAATGCACCACATAAACCTATGCATGCATCTACGGTTGCGCTCTGTACTACGTTGGGTGTTGCTTTTATGGGGCTTTTTACTTTGCCAATCCTATGCTCAAGATACCGAACAACTTACCGAGCAATATACCGAGCAAGGCAAAGCGCAGATCCGTGCCTCGCTAATACAACATCTGCAAGTCTTGTCTTCAGCCGAATTTGCGGGTCGTCAACCCGGAACGATTGGCCATCAAAAAGCACAACAATATCTTAGCCAACATTTGCATGCCACTCATATAAATGGCCAACATATAAATCAAACGTTTCAATATAAATTTCGTGGTAAGTCAAAGCAAGGCGTCAATATTATTTACGCGCAAAAAGGCGAGATGTATCCAAATCAAAGCATTGTTATTACCGCCCATTATGACCATTTAGGGGAAAAGAACGGGCATATATTCTATGGTGCCGACGACAATGCTTCGGGCACAGCCATGTTATTGCAAATTAAACGTTGGCTCGAAACGCAAACTTTAGCCTACAGTGTCTATTTGGTAGCCCTTGATGCTGAAGAGGATGATTTAAACGGTGCAAAAGCATTTCTCAAACAATTTCCCGCCCAAAACGAAACCCTTAAGATTAACATCAATTTGGACATGCTTGCTTACGGTCATAGGCAAAAATATATGTACGTGGTTGGCCTTAATCGTAATCCAGAATTAAAAGGAATTATTGATCAACTTAATAAACAATCGAGCCTAAAGTTTAAGCCCAAATACTTTATAAAAGCGGATAAACACAGCGTTACTTCACAACGGATTAATTTACACAAGGCAAGCGATCATTATGCCTTTCATAAACAGGGGATCCCATATTTGTTTATTACCGGCGAAAATCATAAAAATTATCATAGTCCAAATGATACGTTTGCCCGAGTTGACCAAAATTTCTATGCAAATGTTTTTTGGTCGTTAATAACTTTGATCCAGATTGTTGATTCATCACTTAACTGACACAAATGTTACTTTTTTGCGTTAAAACTGCGTTATACTTCGCTGATAATAAGATTTACTTTTACCTGAGGTAACAATGGATAAAAAATTTATCACCGCTCAAGAACTACTTGAAGACTCTTTTCGTGTTGCTGCACAAGTTTATAAAGATGGTTTCAGACCAGAATTTATTATAGGCATATGGCGTGGCGGCGCACCAATTGGTATTGCTGTACAAGAATACTTTGACTACAAAGAAGTGCAAACCGATCACATTGCGGTTCGTACATCGTCTTATTACGGTATTAACCAACAAGCCAAAGAAATTAAAGTTCATGGCTTACATTATCTTATCGAAAACGCTAATGCTGAAGATAAACTTCTTATCGTTGATGATGTATTTGACTCAGGACGCAGTGTTGAAGCGCTAATTGAGCAAATCTCCAAACAAATGCGTTTAAATACACCAAAAGACATCCGTGTCGCCTGTCCTTGGTATAAGCCGCAAAACGCTAAAGTGGACATTAAACCCGATTACTTTGTGCATCAATCGGATGAATGGTTAGTGTTCCCGCATGAATTATCTGGTCTAACACCTGATGAAATCATTGAAGGCAAATCGGATCTGAAAAACGTACACGACTTATTGTTTGATAAATAACATTGAATCGTATTAAGAAAAGGAAGCTGAGCTTCCTTTTTTTTACCCGTTTTTTATACCCGTGTTCATAATTTTTGTTCTACCAATATGGACTCAGCTTGGCGGTTGCAAAAACGGCGGATTTGAAATTAAAAAAAACAACCTTGTATACTGATAATAACCGCAATTAAGTAGACTCTTAAATGAATCAACCAATGCATTTTAAAGAAATTGAAGCCACATTAATTAAAGGCCACCAAGTTGCATCAGGCACAGCACCTGGTGTGTTCTATGGTCAAGGCACCATAAACCTTCAAAAACCCTTCTTTAAAGATCTTGGTTTAAACCTTGATGATTACTATAACGGCACTTTAAACTTTAACATAGCCCCATACCAAATAAGTCATAAGATACCCGATCACCAATTTAGTTTGCTCAAGTGGCATAACGACATACCACCAGAAACGTTTTCGTTTATTAAGCTTAAATTACGTCATAGGGGGCAGTGGTACGCGGGCTTTGTGTATGTACCTCACCCAGAAACCAAGGTGGACCATTTTCAGCCAAACAACACCATAGAAGTGCTCATGCCGTTTATTAAAGATCTTCACTATGGTGATAAGGTCTGCCTACAGGTGGGTGCCCAACATCTAATGGCATAGACCAAGGACGAACAAAGCAAGGCAGAGTCAGCAAAGCAGAATAAAAAACAAGGCAAAAAAAAGTCCGGATTAAAAAGCCAGACTTTATATATAAACGATTGTGTTGGCAATCGGTGTTTAGAATTTGTACGCTAAACCAATAAATGCTTTGGTATCGTTATCTTGGGTAACACCCGGTGCATCTTTTATTTCGTTACCGTAGAAGGTACCGCTTACCGAGCCCATAACTGACCATTTAGGTGCTACGTTGTAGGTGGCAAATAAGCCAATGGTTGATGTGGTGCTGCTTTCGGCGCCTTCAAACTCACCTGAGCCGTAGTAGGCATAATCTACGGCATCTTCACTAAGGCCAACAACTTTGGCAAAACCAGAAAGGGTGCCTTGCTGTGAGGCGTAAATTAGGTAGTTTGCCGAAATATGGACTTCGCTACCACTGTCTTCTTCGGTTGAACCGTAAAATGTCGCATCTAAACTAAATTGCTTTTGACGGTATTTGGCACGTAAACCTACCAATGCGGTGTCATCAAGCTCTCTGTCAACTAATGGTCCATCGCCTTTGTCATAACCTTTCTTAGGTTGGGCAACTAAGCCAAGACGAAAGCCTGTTTTGGCTGGTTTAAAAAGCCATGCACCAATTTTATTAAATTGAAAATATACCGTATCGTTATAACTTACGTTAATTAATGGTACGACATTTGTTTCATCGTTATCAACACCGGCATACGTGGTTGAGTTAACGACACCAAGACCAACAACACCATGAACTCCTGATAAAAAGCTTTCTTCTTGTTGTGGTTCAATATCGGCGATACTGCCAACAACAGAGGAACTTGCAAATGCAGATGTGGATAAAAGGGCGAGGCTGGCAACGGTTAGTTTTTTCATTGATTTCCTTAATGCAAACAGTTTGTAACTGAGTTATTGTTAATTTCGGCTATTATTAATGGATAGATACGCTTTGACAAATTAATTCGCAACTGAATAACAAATTAAAACATTTAGTTAATTTAAAGATAATTCTTTTTCCCCTAAAGTATTTAACACGATGGCTGTATTGCTATAAAGTAGAAGAATAAGACATATCGTGTTGATAAATTATAATAAAAATACTAAATCCAGAGGTGATATCGAGTGAATCAAACCCAGTATGCCTGCAACGAATGTGATTATTTAATCTATCTCGATGCCCTGGAAGAAGGGCACGTTGCTTGCTGCCCACGTTGCCACCATCATGTGGTAGAACGAAAGCTTAATTCGATTAATCGAACCTTGGCGGTTTGTTTTGCCGGGTTAATTATTTTCTTTCCGGCCATTTTACAGCCCTTAATGTCGATGCGAATTTTGGGGCTAGATAGCTCTGCCAGTTTATTCACCGGAATGAAAGCCATTTGGCAGAACGATTTACACTTTGTTGCCGCGTGTATCTTCTTTTTTTGTATCTTTACGCCCATTACTAAATTAATCAGCGCGCTTATCATTTGCCTTGGTGTTAAAGCCAAAAAAATTCACCATGCTTGGTTTAAACAGCTGTTTATGTATTATCACAAAGCCGATACGTGGGAGATGCTGGAAGTATTTATGATTGGTATTTTAGTCTCTATTTTTAAATTAAAAGACTTGGCCGACTTAAGTTTAAATATTGGTATCATTTGTTTTGCCGTGTTGGTGTTATGCGTAAATGCCTTAAAAATCACCTTAGATAAAGCGATGATTTGGGATGAAATAGACAATGCAAAACCGTAATGTAAATGGCCTAACGGCGAAAGATCAAGGCTTAGCTTTATGCATGGTTTGTCATCAACTGGCAAACTATAAATCGGGTGAAAATAATTTTTGCCCACGCTGTGAATCGCCTATTCGCATGCGTTTTAAAGACTCATTACAACGTTGTTGGGCATTAACCATTTGCTCTCTAATTGCGTTTATTCCGGCAAATGCTTACCCCATTATGACGTTTTTAACGTTTGGTAAGGGGCAGGGTGATACCATCTTGTCAGGTATATTTGCGCTGATAAAATTTGAAATGTACCCTATAGCGGCCATCGTCTTTATCGCCAGCTTTGTTGTTCCCTTGGCCAAAATTATTGGTTTATTGGTGCTGTTAATCTCGTTGCAAAGCCGAAAAACCTTTTCAAAACAAAAACGAACTAAAATGTATAGATGGATCGAGTTTTTCGGTAAGTGGTCTATGCTCGATGTTTTTGTTGTCGCTTTATTAGTTTCACTCGTAGAGTTTGGCACAATACTTGAGATTGTCGCCGGCCCGGGTGCAACCGCCTTTGGTATTATGGTTATCCTGACCATTTTCGCCGCAAACAGTTTTGATCCGCGTTTACTTTGGGATGAGGAATCCAATTAATGACAGATAAAAATAATAATGCACCCGATGCGTTAGTCGAAAAATCAAAAACCGTTTCGGCGGTTTGGCTATTGCCGGTAATTGCCGCCATTATTGGTGTTTGGCTTTTATTTACCTCCATCAATGATGCTGGTGTGGATATTGTTATCAAGGTTGATCGTGCCGATGGTATTGCCGTGGGTAAAACGGAAATTCGATTTAAAGGATTTTCGCTTGGTGTGGTCAATGACATTAATTTTACCGACGATCTGAAATACGTGTTAGTGAAGATTGAGATTGATAAAAGTGCCAAAGATTATCTTAATGAAAATACCCAAATTTGGTTGGTAAAACCAGAAATCAGTTTATCTGGGGTATCAGGGCTTGATACCGTCATTACCGGTAATTATTTTGAAATAAAACCTGAAAAAGGTACAAAATCGCAACGTGAGTTTATTGCCTTAAAAGAGCCTCCACCACTTGGTGAAGATAATCCTGGGTTGCACATTACCCTACATTCTAAAGAGCTTGGCTCTTTAACCCATGGTAGTAGCGTTTATTACAAGCAAATTCGTGTTGGTGAAGTATACGCCTACAAATTTGCCGAAGATAAATCTCACATTAAAATTAAAATCATCATTGAAGAAGAATACGCGAGCTTAGTTAAACTCAATTCTCGATTTTGGAATGCCAGCGGTATTCAAGTGAAAGGGGATTTATCGGGCTTTAAATTCCGCACGGAATCGTTAGCCTCCATCATAAGTGGCGGTATTGCTTTTCAAACACCAGAAGATGTCAATGATGTAAGTGGCGTAGAAAACTTTACTGAATTTCCATTATATGAAGACTATGATGAAGCGCGTGCGGGCATCAATGTGTTAATGAATTTTGAAAGTGGTAACGGCATTAAAGCGGGCCTGACCAAAGTTATCTTTGAAGGTTTCGAGGTTGGTGAAGTTGAGGATATTTCATATAACCAAGCTGAAGGCGGAGTTACGGCCAATGTTATCTTTGATCCGAAACTTGAACCTGTTTTGGTAGAAAACATGGACTTTTGGTTAGTCAAACCAACCATCAGCTTAGATGGTGTTTCTAATTTAGACCGCTTGTTAAGTGGCCCGTATATCTCATTTCGGTTGGGGGATGGTAAACCAAGTCGAGAGTTTGATGTTCTTGAGTCTGCACCACCATTAGACTTTTCCGAGCCCGGTTTACACTTAAAGGTCATTGCCAATAACGTTGACTCATTAACCTTTGGCTCGCATGTGTTTTACAAGAATATGCGAGTCGGTACCATACAGTCTAACAACCCAACCGAACAACCTAATCGATTTGAAATCGATATTCATATTGAGCCTGAATATCAGCATTTGGTGAACTCGTCGACGGTATTTTATGAACAAAGTGGAGTAGAGGCAACGGGTAGTTTGCAATCATTCTCACTTAAGTCAGGACCTTTAGAATCTATTGTAACGGGTGGTATTGCCTTTACAACGCTTGATTTTGACAACAAAGGTAGCGTTAAAAATGGCGATGAATTCTTACTAAATAATAATCTAGCCGATGCTTTAAATAGTGAAATTGTCGAAGTCTCTACCACCCAAAACTATAACTTAGTGCCAGGCCTTACCGTCTTAAAATTTGGCGATAAAAAAATTGGTTTAGTGCGCAAGGTAACGCCGAGCGATGATTTACAGTCTTCCATCGTAACCATTGGTTATCGACCTGAGTTTAAAAACTTATTTAAAGACTCTACCAAAATTTGGGTCGTAGAGCCGACCTTAGGAACTGGTAATGCCGATGGGTTTAATGCCTTGCTTACAGGGACATTTCTTGAAGTAAAAGCCGGTGTCGGTCAGTCAAGGTACCTTTTTGAACTGCTAGATAAAGCACCAATAAAAGATGCCATTGACCGTGGCTTGCAATTGCATTTAACCGCTGACGATGCTGGCTCATTGAGTAAAGGCTCTGCGGTAACCTATAAAAAAATGCTTATTGGTGAAGTGGATGCCATTAACTTTACCGATGATAAGTTAAACATTGATGTTGCATTAACCATTTATGAAGACTACCGTCATTTGATCAGCACAACAACGCGCTTTTATACCGGTAGTGGTTTTGATGTGAAAGGGGATTTAACCGGATTAAGCATTAAGACACAAAGTCTGCAAAGCATCATTCGTGGTGGTATTGCCATTGATAACCAACGCGCAGATTTTTCGAACTTGGCCGCTGAATTACAAAGTTTTCGACTTTTTAATAGCCTAGAAGATCTTGATAATTCAGGTCGATTGGTTACGGTTATCTTTGATCAGGTTATTGAAATAAAACGCAATGCCAAGGTGCAGTACCATGGACATAATGTTGGCTATGTAAAAGATGTCGATTTATCTGCAAACCTGTCTTCAACGACATTAAAAGTGCATTTAAATGATAAATACGCCGATTTAGCCAAAGCGAATACACAATTTTGGTTGATCCAACCAGAAATAAAATCAACTCGGGTTAAAAACCCGAAAGCGTTCTTTATTGGTAATTACCTAGGCGTTATGCCTGGCAATGGCGCCGAGCAAAATCATTTTAATGGTTTGCTTAAAAAGCCTGTTGTTAAAAGGTTGCAAAAAGGCTTGAATCTTACCTTAACTGCGCCGCGCAGTGGTTCGATTATCCAAGGTAACCCGGTTTATTATCGTCAAGTAGAAGTTGGTGAAGTCTTAGGTATTGCGCTTAATGAACAGTCCAATGGTGTACAGATTTACGTAAACATATATGAAGAGCATAGCCATTTGGTTAATACCGGCAGTAAGTTTTTCAACATTAGTGGCTTTAGTGTGGAAGCGGGGCTATTCTCAGGGCTCGAGTTTAATACGGATTCCATGGACAGTGTCTTAAATGGTGGTATTGCATTTGTTACACCGGGTTATGACAGTAATAAACCGTCTTATGAAAAAGCCAATCAGGGAGCTACTTTTTCCCTTTATGAAAAAGCCAAAGAAGAATGGCTTAAATGGAATGCCCAATTGGCAAACTAAAGAGCCGTAAACCACGGCAGAAATTAAGAAGGCAAATAGAAATATTTGCCTTTTTTATTACCTAAAAAACAACAAACACTTCATTACCGTAATCTGTTTCTTACCAAAAATGCGTTCGACATTTGTGCATTTTTTAAAATAAAGTGCACAAAATACATAGAGTAACGGCATGTTAGTGCTTTGTTATGAATTGTAACGCGTGTGTTATAATTGAAGGAGCTGATATATAGTTAAAGCCAGATCATGTTAACAAAAAATAAACAATATATTAATTGGGACTATACATTGCATGAGAGCTTTGCTTATAACTTTTCTCGTTCTTTCGAACGCTGTGTCTGCAAAAGAGTGGTATCCAGTGGATATCAAACTTTGGACACCGGCATTTAATGAATTACTCATCCGAAGAGACGATACGTATATTCCTTTAAAGCACGCAGCTCGAAAATGGCGCATTTGTGTTTCCATCCCAAATCTTAAAGATGCCGCCTGGAAAGCCATTAGTTTTGGCATTATCTCCGAAGTCCGCAGGCAAGGGGTTGCCGTACAAATTCTTGACGCGGGGGGCTATGGCAACCTTGATAAACAAATTGCACAGATTAATGAATGTATTGCTGACAATGCCGATGGCCTGATTGTAAGTTCGGTAAGTTTTGAAGGCCTTGACCCAACGATTAACAATCTTGTTGCCAGTGGCTTTCCCGTTATCGATTTAATTAACGGCACCAAAACACATAATCTTTCTGCACGTTCTGCCGGGTCTTTTTGGGATAATGGGTTTCTTACTGGTCAATACCTGTCGGCACTATCTAAGGAATTAGATAACCCATTAAAAGTTGCTTGGTTACCTGGCCCGCAAGGCCCAGGGTGGGCCAAACAACTGCAGGAAGGGTTTTACCAAGCCATTAGTGGTGCCAATATTGAGGTGGTTTTTCAACGTAATGGCGACCTTGATAACCGGGTACAACTTGGCTTTATTAATGAATTACTTGATAAAAATATTAACGTTGACCTTATTGTCACCTCTGAAGCGGTAATCAATTCCGCGGTTAAAACACTAAGGCAAAGAGGCGTGAACGATAAGATTAAGTTAATGACCTTCTATTATGGTCCTGATGCCCATAATCATATAAAGCGCGGTAACGTCATTGCAGCAACATCTGAGTCTATGGTGGCCCAAGCAAGAATGTCTATTGATACCATCATTCGCATTTTAGAAAACAAACCATTTTATAAACACCATGGTGCTGAAGTATTTGTGGTGAACAAAAACAACATTGATCAAATCGATCCGTCCCTATCACTTGCCCCGAAGGGGTATCGCACCATCTTTAGCCATGATTGGTAAAAGGGGGAGTATTGAATGAACAGGTGGCTTAAACTTACCCTTTTATTGCTTTTAAGTGTGGGCTTTTCTTATGCCATTAGTATCTCATTAAAAGTAGCGGCTAATGCGACATGGCAAGCCGAAGCGCGACTTCAAGCGGAATCATTAACCAATTCACTATTAGTCACCATGGAGTCAAATTACTCTCCCTTACTGGCTTTAGGCACACTGGTCGAATCCGTAGATGATCTGCAGAGTTATGAATTTAAAAACGCCATCGATTCGTTATTTTCTAAACAAAATGGCATCTTTTTAGAAGATTTTGCCATTTATAATGTAATCCCAAATAAGGACCAAACTAGCATCCTCAAACTTGAGCATCTTTATGATGTAAATCAAGTGTTTATTAATGAATTGCCAAATTTAGAAAAGGGCATCTCGAATGCCTTTATTGACAGTGTTGAAACACGGTTTGGCGAAATCGTTGTGCACAAACCATTACCTGATAATGACAATATATTATTGCCGATCACTTACAGCGTTGATACTGATTCAGGCGCCAAAGTGTTAATAGCAGCATTAAATTTTCGTGAGTTTTTAGCCAGTTTTATCACTGTATATGTACCCGATAGAGTGGGGCTTGAACTCTCTGGTGTGTTTTTAGATACACAGGGGAATATCACGGTTTTAAAGACCAAAAATGTTGATGATTTTCATGTATCCACCAAAGTGGTGACCGCTACGGGAGAATTTACCATTAGCTGGGTATTCGATTCTATGTTTGCCGGAGGCCCTAACACTGACCTTGCCGATGCGGTGTTGCAAGCGGGGATCATTATCACCATAGTATTAGTGTTATTTGCTCATTTTTTATTAAGTCAAAACAAAGTTATTTCATTAAAAGTGACAGAAGCATCCACGGAATTAAAGGAAAAAGAAGCACAACTAATCAAGGCCAAAGAAGTAGCTGAAATAGCAACCAAAACCATAACCGATAAAGAGCAGCAATTGCGTAATATACTCGACTTAAGTCCGATTGGGTTTTGCATCACGACCGATGATAAGTTGGAGTATTTTAATGCCCGGTTAAAGCGAATGATGGATGTTTCCCTTGGCGAGTCAATAGCCCCATTGTATTTTGATCCTAACGAACGCCTATATTTACAAACCAAACTTAATTCACAGCAAACGTTAAAAGATTATCAATTAACCATGACCGGTCATAATGATACCAGGCTAGAAACTCTGGCCACCTTCAGTAAAATTGAGTTTAATGGCAAACCGTCTTTATTGGGGTGGTTTTATGATGTTACGGCATTAAAAAATCTAACCGAAGAACTGCTAGAGGCCAATAAAATTGCAGAAGAAGCGGCAACCGCAAAATCAAATTTCTTAGCGAATATGTCCCATGAAATTCGTACCCCAATGAACGCCATAATCGGCATGACACATTTGGCCTTGCAAACCAACCTTAACAGCAAACAGCAAAACTACATTGAAAAAGTGAAAAGTTCAGCGGACGCTTTACTTGGGATCATTGATGATATTCTAGATTTTTCAAAAATAGAAGCCGGTAAATTGGAAATGGAGTCCGTACCCTTTTCACTTGAAGATGTATTGGAAAACTTGGCTAACCTTATTGGTTTAAAAGCGGATGAAAAACATTTAGAGTTACTGTTTGATGTGGGTAGCGATGTACCTGATAACCTGCTTGGCGACCCTTTGCGTTTGGGCCAGGTTTTGACAAACCTGGGTAATAATGCGGTTAAGTTTACTGAGCAGGGACAAGTATTATTAAAAGTGAGATTATTGTCAGAGTCGGATAACAAGGTTGTTTTACAGTTTGCTGTTGAAGATACTGGTATTGGCCTAACTGCAAAGCAACAAGCGCGTTTGTTTCAGAGTTTTTCTCAAGCCGACAGCACCACTTCAAGAAAATACGGCGGTACGGGACTGGGCTTAACCATTTCCAAGAAAATCACGGAAATGATGGGCGGTGAAATTACCGTAAACAGTGAATATGGTAAAGGAAGCACGTTTAAGTTTACCGCAACACTGTCCAAATCGACACGCGATGTCGAGAATAAATTGGAGGTTCTAGACACCGTTAATAACTTATCGGTGCTCGTTATTGAAGATAACCATGCGGCAGCTGATATTATACGAGAGCTTTTGCTATCGTTTAACTTCTCCCCTACGGTGCTGCATTCTGGTGAAGAGGCAATTAGGCTTATTGAACAGACCAAAGCCCATTTTGATGTGGTTATTACCGACTGGGATATGCCAGGACTTGATGGTGTGAAAACCGCACAACGCATAAAGAAATTAACCGACGACTTACCGATAATTATGGTTACTGCGTTTGATCATCGACAGGCTAAACATTTAGCACAAGCAGACTTATTTACCGACATTTTGCCCAAACCATTACTTTCATCAACGTTTTTAGAAGCCATATACAAAAGCCTTGGCTTTGCTTATCAAGTAAATAGAGCGGACCGCAACAACCACAAAGACATTCAACAGCACATTATCCAACTTCGGGGTGCAAATATCTTATTGGTAGAAGATAATGAAATGAATCAAGAGCTTGTCCTAGATTTAACCTCAGAGCAGGACATCCAAGTAACGGTTGCTAGTAATGGCAAAGAAGCCATTGCTTTGTTGCAAAACCAACACTTTGACGGCATCTTAATGGATTGCCAAATGCCGGTTATGGATGGGTACACGGCTTCAAGGTTAATAAGGCAAAAACCTGAATTGGAAAATGTCCCAATTATTGCGATGACCGCCAATGCCATGCCCAGTGATCTTGATGAAATTCTTGCCAGTGGAATGAATGATAGAATCACCAAACCATTGAATGTTGCTGATATGTTCAAAATAATGGCCCAGTGGATCACACCCAGCAAGCCACTACAAAACGTTGTGGCAGAAGAAATAGTTAGCCCTGAACGTTACGATTTCCTAAAAGATCTTAAGGGTATAGACAGTGATTATGCATTAGAGATACTGGAACAAAATCAAAAGCTTTATATTAAACTACTTAAGTTGTTTTTTAACTCTAACAGCAATTTTGAGCAGCAATTAAACAAGGCTATAAATGATACTTCACGTGGTGTGGATGAATCCGCCGCTATTCGTTGCGCGCATACTTTAAAAGGCACGGCTGGTAATATAGGTGCAAAAGCATTGCAGCTTAGCGCCGCTAAGTTAGAAAAAGCCTACAATGCTAATCAAGGCAACACCGAAGGGTTAGTCAAAGATGTATTAACAGAATTAGATATTGTTCTACAAGGGATTGAGGCCAATATCATGTCATTACAAGAAAACCCCGTGGCCAAACACTTTGATAAAATATCATTAAAACCCTTGCTTTGTGAATTGGTTTGCTTAATTAAAGACTACAATACCAGCGCGGTTGACGTGTGTGAAAAGATTGATCTAATTTTAAAAGGCACCAAGCTTGGTGTTTTAATTGAAAAGTTAACGCGTGCCATTAATGCTTACGACTTTGATAAAGCATTGGCGTTGGCCGACGAGTTAGAAAAGAAGGTTAATGAACCCGAGTAGCAGTCGGTAGCAAAAAAATGCCTTATGAACGCTGGTAAGAAACAAGTATGACATGTTTTAACTATGCTTGAGAGCGAGCAAGAGACCTAAGCTTTTTCAAAAATAGCGGCGTCATCCCGGAAAATTTATATAAGGGAGCCTAAGCGAGCATATATTCATTTGTCTGGGACCCCATTAAGCGTGCTGTGCGTTTATCGATTCAGCCCTCTAACACATTGGTTAGCGATAAATTTTATTGTTTCTAAACACATTTTAAATTCAAGAGATTACGGTTAACAACTTACCGCAATGACGCACTAATGCCGAATGGCGCATGGATGAGCGCATTACCTTGGCGTTAACACCTCAAAGCTTTAAATTCTCCCTTGTTTTTCTTATAGGGTATACAATAAGATTCAAACACTTAATCAAAAAAATAATAACAGGGATAGGGAAAATGATGAAATTTAACTCTTTATTGGCAATAACCGCGCTTTCCATGCCTATGGCAATACAAGCCAGTGAAATGTCTACTCTTGCCGATTGGATGACCGGGTCATTTAACAGCAAGGCACAATCCATCACAAATGAACGTTACTACGATATTAATTTAGAAATGGTACAAATTTGGCCAGAGCGAAGTGATGCCATATGGCTGTATGTCGAACAAGCTGTATCTTCGAATATGGAAAAACCATATCGTCAACGAATTTATAAATTGGAAAACATGGCCAACGACAAGTTTATTAGTACGGTATATGCACTACCAGAGCCTGATAAAGTAGTTGGTGCATGGCAAAAGCCAGAAAGTTTGCAATCTTTAACGCCATCTCAATTGGTATTACGTCAAGGTTGCCATATTCACATTGATACAAAAAACGAAAGTGACAAGGTGAGTTTTGTCGGTTCGACAGAGCAAAAACTGTGTACCAGTAAATTAAGAGGCGCAACTTACGCAACATCACACGTTGATATTAAAGCCGATGTTTTGACAAGTTGGGATCAAGGATTTGACGCAAAAGATATACAAGTGTGGGGCGCTCAAGAAGGGCCATATGTTTTTGACAAAGTGAAAAATTATCCGCTAAATAACTAATTTTCCCCACCTTTAAGTTTTTAAGCAGGCATAGTCGGTATAGGCTGAAGCCTGCTTTGTTTAACTATTCGACTATACTCTTGATACTGACCCACTTAATGCCAATTAGCTTGTATGGTTTACTACAGGAAAGCTCATGTTTAAATCAACTCGTTTAGTCGTAACGTTATTCCTTTCATTATGTACCTTATCGTTTGCCAGTTTGGCCGATAATCATAAAATTAAAGACCAAACCCTTTCCATTGAAATTAATCAACAGAGCTGTGCGATTTATGTTCGCAATGACAGTGAAGATAATTGTAAAGAGTTACCCGACAACCCGTGTAAAAATAAAAGCCAATGTGTGTGCAGTAAAAAAGACAAGTACATAACTTGGGAAGCCGATAAACGTAAAAACTTTGAAATTGTGTTCCATAACAACGACAGCCCATTTAATGCAAATCAGTGTTCGTTAAAGACGGCAGGCAAAGCAGAAATTCGCTGTAAAATTCATAAAAAAGGCGAGTTTGATTATGATGTTCATGTTGAGGGGTGTCAGGAAAAACCATACGACCCAAAGATTATTGTAAAATGATTGGTAGGGTAATTACTAGGTGTTGAAAAAGCAAAAGTGCATGAGCTCCGTTATCGTTTGCTGTGTAATTTTCGCTACTTTAACAGAGTAATTGCTATCCAATTTTTAAAGGCGGTAAATACCTTATATTTCCTTCTAGACACGAGGACATTAACACACAAGGCTACCACGTGATCCACTCAAAGAGTAATGTGGGCTTTGTCGGTTTACGTATTCTAGATCCAAACATTGGAACCGCGGCAGAAGAAATCGTACCAAATGTAAGTACATAGGCGTATAACGACGGCCATCAAGCGAAAAAAATTCCAGTAGTGGCAACACCAGAAGTTGAATTCTCAAACAGTCCAAAAGACGGTATATAATACTGGGAAACTATTCACTAATGGAAACAAGAACAAAGCATTATCGAAGCACGTGTTCGCTTTATGGTTGCTTACTTAATAGCCTTAGACATTGAAAAGGGTAAACCATTTGCGCAAACGGCTGAGCAAAAATAGATTTTATTAGAAGCCGAAAAAGTTGGTCGTACAATGGCAAAATCTAATGACTATGTAAAACGTTTTACCCAAGTAAACTGGCCGGGTACAAACTGGAAAGATGCCATCACCCCTGAAACGGACCAGCGTACTAAATACTATAATCAAATTGATTAACGTGCGGCTTAGTTTTGGGAAGCGGTAACCATTTCACGCGGTATGAAAAGTACAATACCGGGTTTTGGACAACGTTACTTAGTAACTTACACCGGCGCAGATGACCAATATTTATCGGGTGAACACACATACAAACTTCACATTCCGGTTAATGTCCCAACGTCTAACTTTTGGTCATTAACGGCATACGGTGAAGAAGACCGTTTAATGATTGAAAATGATGCCAGTCGCCCGGACATCTCATCGAGTACAAAGAATTTAAAAGTAAATACCGACGGTTCAGTTGATTTATACATTGGTCAGAAGCCAGTAGAAGGTTTTGAAAAGAATTGGGTACAAACAAACCCCGGTAAAGCTGGTTCCCATACTTCCGTTTTTATGGTCCAACAGAAAAAATGTTTGATAAATCGTGGACTATGGGTGATATAGAACGCATTAAATAAGGTAAAACGCCCAGAAAGAACAACAAAGTTAAAAGCTATCATTACTGAGATGATAGTTTTTTTTATGCAAAAAAAGAAACCAGTAACAATAGCGTTGCAATATAAGGAAATTTTCACAATTTATTGGAGGAAATATCGTAAGATTTTAATTTAAATTGTATTTTCAATTAGTTAGTATTAATGTAATAAACTATGTTGTTAAAAGAAGGATAAAACTCCATTTTAAAATGGGATTTTAACCAACTAATAAATTGTTAGGTATACATGGAGTCCCGTTTGAAATTTAGAGTATGTTTATCTTTTCTAACCCTAATCTTTAGTGCAAATGTATTTTCTTTTACGATTCCCACTCATGGCGAAGAGTTTGATGATTTAATCGAAGTTGAGTGGAACAAAGTAGAGAGTAGCTTTTATATACGCTTTCCAACTGAAGCTGGAGGACAAAAATTCGATAACATTACTCTTGGTATTTTAAGTGATAAAAATACATTTGCAGGAACTTCAGCTCCACTTCAAACTTTCCCAGTTAAAGAAAAACTTCTGACTTACGTAAGGTCATTTGATAACCTAAATGTAGGGTTAAATGTTTCAGTTTGGTGGCAAGGTGAAAATGATGTTTGCCCAATTATAGGCAAGGCAAAGTTGGTTAAAAAGTAAAGTATACCTAACAAGGGTTTTCAAGTCGGACAAATTACAGTTGGCTTTTTGTTCGTGCCTCACTTATTTTAGCCAACTGCAATTTGCCGCTTAAAACGGCGTTAGGTAAACAAGGAGAGTAAAGTGATATCCTTATTAATAACTGCAATGGTAATGTTTATTGCTATTAAGTTGATGTATAAAGATGGAGATGTTATCGATTTTGGACTTGTGTTTATGCTGGCATTGATTCCTGCAATCGTAATGTTCTTAACTAATCTTGCAATAGGTATTTTAAAGATAAGTGATTTATTTTCACTATTAGGTTTAACCGCAGGAATAATAATTGTTTTCTTAATGTCTAAGAATGCCTTTGAATGGAGTAAGGCAAGAGCTGCAAGCTTAGCAGCGATCTATCTAGTAACAATTATTGGAACAGAAGTCTTAATTATGGAAGTGTTTACCTAACAAGTGCATAAAGAGTGACGTCCAACGCTTGGCTGGCGCTCATTCTTCGCTAATTATAGCCAAGCATTGTCCGCACCTTATGCGGGCGTTAGGTGTACAAGCAGATGCAGCCCAGATTAGAGATCGAGTTTTTAATAGGTGACCCTGCGAAAATATGTGTAAAGGCATGCAATGAAACCTTCGCTGGAGAAACGGAGCAATATATTAATGCTCAAACGTTGGAAAAACTAGCTGAACAATTATCAGCTTTTCCTCAATCTAACTCAGATGAAGTTACCTTTAAAGTTGGTGAAGCTGACTCAGCTTATGGGGATTGTGAGCTTAAATTTCATTGCTTCGATTCTGCTGGTCATACAGCGGTATTAGTATCTCTGTCAAATGACAGCGCATGTGCTGCAAAATTTATCGTTCAATTTGAAGCTTTATCATTGGATGCTTTTGTATCCTCTATCAAGTTAGCTTTAAAATCGGGTTCTGGTGTTTCGGAATTAATTGGTATAAAACCATATACACAAAACGTGTAAGTACACCTAACAAATAAGGATAGGTGTCGCGCAGCCGACACCTTATCAGGTTGTTGAACCAGCCCGAGCGTCTGCTTTATATA
>CANMZP010000040.1 GCA_947502355.1 uncultured Thalassotalea sp.
CATAAAATAACACTTCTCTTAACTAGACACCCACAATAAAATCGTACTTCTCTTAACTAGACACCCACCATAAAATCGTACTTCTCTTAACTAGACACCCACTTTAATCACTGCATGGAGATGAGATGATGATAATTGTTCTAATAAAAATATGAGTGGGTGTCTAGTTAAGGTGTATCTAGTTAAGGTGTATCTTAATTTTTTGTTTGTAATTCGTTGTAATGGATTAACCCAATGGTTTTTAAATTTTTGTTCTGTTACAAGATATTATAAAAGATTCATGGTCAGAATTGATATCTGCAACTAGACTCTTTAAAGGTGCTTTCTGGCTAATCTCATTGCGTCAGAAAATATATTCATTCGTATCAATTTAATATTGCAATTCTAGTTGTAAAGGAGAAGTTATGTTCAAAGGTATCCTCATTAATAAGGATGATCAGGGCTATCATGCCAAGGTTGAACAAATCGATGAAAGTGTATTGCCAGAAGGTGATGTAACAGTAAAAGTCTCATACAGTACGCTAAATTATAAAGATGGATTAGCCATAACGGGTAAAGCACCGGTAGTAAGAAGTTTCCCAATGATCCCAGGTATCGACCTTGTGGGTACAGTTGAACAATCTGATAGTGAAAAATTCAGTGCCGGCGATCAGGTTTTATTAAACGGATTTGGCGTTGGTGAAACCCATTGTGGTGGATTAGCTGAAAAAGCACGTTTGAAAAGTGATTGGTTAATCCCATTACCAAGCAATATGACAGCACAACAAGCAATGGCGATTGGTACGGCGGGTTATACGGCCATGCTTTGTGTTATTGCCCTTGAAAAAAATGGCGTAACGCCAGATAAAGGCGATGTTTTAGTTACCGGTGCTAACGGCGGCGTAGGCAGTTATGCTATCGCCATTTTATCCAAGCTAGGTTACCGTGTTGTTGCATCTACTGGTAGAGTCGATGAAGCGGACTACTTAACCAAACTAGGCGCTTGTGAAATTATTGACCGTAATACTTTATCTGAAAAAGGCCGCCCACTGGGCAAAGAGCGTTGGGCCGGAGCCGTTGACTCCGTTGGTAGTTTTACCTTAGCCAATGTTTGTGCGGGCATTAAATATGGCGGTACGGTAGCCGCTTGTGGTTTAGCTCAAGGCATGGACTTTCCTGCAACAGTAGCCCCTTTTATTTTACGAGGTGTGACGTTAGCTGGCGTTGATAGTGTCATGCGCCCACTAGAAGATAGAGTTGAAGCTTGGCAACGTTTGGCTGATGTTTTATCCGAAGATACGTTTGCCGATATTTGCAACGAAATAAGCTTAGAAGAAGCAATTGACACAGCGAAAGACTTGTTGGAAGGCAAAGTGCAAGGTCGTGTAGTCGTTAAAATTTAAAGCTAAGATCAAAGCTTAGAATTAAACCTGTTTTTAAGTAAAACTCCAAAGGCATTTATGCTTCTTGTAAATGCCTTTTTTGCTGTCCCATTCATCTCTTTTTTTGCCGTTTTAACGAAACTTTATTTCATCTCATTCGATTTTCTGCTTATTATAATGTCGCTATAAATCCACTTGATAGTCTTTACTGTGATTTAAAATTGGATAATGGCACATTTTCAAAATAACGGAAAAATAATAATCATGTCTAAAAAGTATTCTTCAAGTTTTCTCATCGCCATAATCGTTTCTTTAGGCGGTTTTGTCTTTGGCTTTGATGCCTCAGTAATTTCAGGGGTCGTCAGCTTTGTTGCTATCGAATTTAACCTGTCAGATATTCAACAAGGTTTTGTTGTAAGTTCTCCTACATTAGGTGCGGCTATTGCTTCATTGCTAGCGGGGACTATTAGTGACCGCATAGGTCGAAAAAAAGTTTTACAGTTTATTGCATTTCTATACGTTGTTTCTGCCGTCCTCTCTGCTATGGCGACCAGTTATTATATGCTCGTTACGGCTCGGGTAATTGGTGGATTTGCTTTTGCCTCACTCATCTTAGCCCCTATGTATATTGCCGAAATTTCATTGCCTGAAAACCGTGGCAAAATGATTTCTATTAACCAGTTTAATATTGTGATTGGTTTATCCGTTGCGTATTTCAGCAACTACTTTTTATTAACGCTTTCTCAAAGTGATGCACAATGGGTCACTGATTTAGCCATCGGCGATAATGTGTGGCGTTGGATGTTAGGTCTTGAGATCCTTCCCGCAACCATCTTTTTCTTATTGTTATTTACGGTTCCTGAAAGCCCACGCTTTTTGGCCATTTCAGGTCAAGTGGAAAAAGCCAAGAAAGTATTGGAAAAACTGCATGGTAAGGAAGCGATGGAAAAAGAGCTTTCTGAAATTACCAATAAGAGTCATGAACAAGAAACCAGTATTTTAGCCAGTCTAAAAGATTTGTTTTCCAACAAAATGCGCATGGTATTAACCATCGGTATTATTGTTGCTATTGCCCAGCAAATTACGGGTGTAAATGCGATTTACTTCTACGCACCAAGCATTTTTGAACAAAGTGGTGTGGGTACCAATGCGGCATTCTCACAAGCCATTTGGGTGGGCATTACCAATGTGATCTTCACCGTTGTTGCCATGTTATTGATTGATAGATTAGGGCGTAAGCCATTGCTACTGCTAGGCCTAACAGGTGTTTTCCTAAGTATGAGTTTGTGTTACTACGGGTTTAGCAATGCCAGCTATAAGCTTACTGAAGAGTCGGCAGTAGCAGCGCAATTAAACAGCAGTCAATTGCAAGAAGTTATTGATGTTGAATATCACAGTGATCTTGAATTTAAAGCGGCGCTTAAAGTTGTTCTAGGTGAAAGTGAATTTAAAGCCCAACAGGCGCAATTAATTCAGGGGGCGATTAAAATCGATCCAACCATTGTATTAGTTGGTATCTTAGGCTTTGTTGCCTCATTTGCGGTATCGCTTGGACCGGTTATGTGGGTGTTGCTTGCTGAGATCTTCCCAAATCATCTGCGTGGCATTGCCATTTCGGTGGTGGGATTGATTAACTCTGGGGTAAGTTTCTCTGTGCAATTACTTTTCCCGTGGCAACTCAATAATTTAGGCACTGCCGTTACCTTTATGTCCTATGGTGTCTTTGCAATTATTACCTTATTTCTTATTGCTAAGTTATTGCCGGAAACCAAAGGTAAATCGCTTGAGCAAATTGAGCAAGAATTGGTAAAGCCGTAACACACATGAAAAACATTTAGGTTGAGGCAGGGCTTATGTTTAAAAGCGATAAAATTAATAATCCAATATTACCTGGATTTAACCCAGACCCGTCTATCTGTCGGGTAGGGGATGATTATTACATCGCTACCTCAACCTTTGAGTGGTACCCAGGGGTGCAAATACATCATTCGAAAGACTTGGTGAATTGGCAACTCATTGCCCGCCCTTTAAATCGACCTGAATTATTAAACATGCTCGGCAACCCTGACTCCTGTGGGGTTTGGGCACCTTGCTTAACCTATGATGATGGCCTGTTTTATCTGGTCTTTACCGATGTAAAACGCTTTGATGGCAATTTTAAAGACACGCATAACTACATTACGACTAGTGACTCGATAGAGGGGCAATGGAGTGTGCCAGTGCATGTGAATAGCAGCGGATTTGATCCCAGCTTGTTTCATGATGATGACGGGCGTAAGTGGTTTTTAAATATGATTTGGGATCACCGCCCCGACAGAACCTTCTTTCAAGGTATTGTGTTACAAGAATATTGTGTGTCTAAGCAAGCTTTAATCGGTGAACGGAAATTTATCTTTGCAGGCTCTGAACTAGGCATCACCGAAGGCCCACATCTATATAAGAAAGACGGGTTTTATTATTTATTTACGGCTGAAGGCGGAACCGGTTTTAACCATGCTGAAACTGTCGCTAGGAGCAAACACATTGAAGGACCTTACGAGTTAGACCCTAATGGTCATTTACTGAGTGCCAAAGACAGTCCGGATAATTACTTACAACGTACAGGTCATGCTGACTTAGTTGAAACTCAAAATGGGGATTTCTACTTAGTGCATTTGTGCTCTAGGCCTTTAGCGGATAAACAAAGTGGTAAAAAGTACAGTCAAATGGGACGGGAAAGCGCCATTCAAAAGGTTCGCTTTAACGAAGACAAATGGTTTGTATTAGACGGGGATTCAACTTCCGAGTCGATAAATGTACCGCAAAGGTATATTGATTTGCCCAAAGGCGCTTTGAGCCAAAAAATAGGTAACTCGCAGTTTGATGATTTTGACAGTACGCATTTGCCCATCGACTTTCAATGGCTGCGCACACCATACCCACAAACCTTTATGTCGTTAACCGAACGTCCTGGCTTTTTACGTTTAAAAGGCATGGAATCGGTGGGTAGTACGTTTACCCAAGCACTGATCGCTCGTCGTCAACAAGCCCATGACTTTATCGCAGCCACCAAAGTGGATTTTACCCCAACGGATTTTCAGCATCAGGCCGGTTTAATTTATTACTACAATGCCAGCAAGTTTCATTATTTATATATTGGTTTTGATGAAAAGGACGGCAAATATTTGGCCCTAATGAGCTGCGAAGGGGATATGAGCCTAGAAGCCAAATTTCCATTGTTGCAATCACCAATACGTTTACCCAATGATGTACCCGTATATTTAAAAGCCGCTGTAAACGAAGGTACTCTGCAATTTTCATATTCATTAAACGAGGGATCTTTTACAGACATTAACTTACAACTCGATGCCTTAGTTATTAGTGATGAGGCCGGAAAAGGCGATGGGGCTAACTTTACCGGGGCATTTATTGGCATGTGCTGTCAGGATCTTACCGGGATGAAAACCCCAGCCGACTTTGATTTTTTTGAATATCAAGAAATTATTGCTAACCCAAAGAAACCGCAATAACCAATAACCTGCATATTAAACAGTCACCTTGGCATAAATACTGCTGATATTTATTAAAAAGCACTGCCTTAATTGGCAGTGAACACCATCCTAAAGTACAATGGTTGCCATAACCTTTCTATTTACAGTCCTCTATTTCGGAATCTAATTCATGGAAATTAAAGTAAATTTTCTCGACAACCTTAGATTGGAAGCTAAGTTTGATGATTTTTCGGTGATTGCCGATCAACCAATCCGTTACAAAGGTGATGGTTCAGCACCTGGCCCTTTTGATTATTTTCTAGCTTCTTCAGCACTTTGTGCCGCTTATTTTGTAAAGCTATATTGTAATACACGTGACATTCCAACCGACAACATTCGCTTATCGCAAAATAATATCGTTGATCCGGAAGATCGCTATAACCAAATTTTTCAAATTCAGGTCGAGCTGCCTGAAAGCATTTCTGAAAAAGACCGTAAAGGTATTTTGCGCTCAATTGACCGTTGTACCGTTAAAAAAGTGGTGCAAACTGGACCTGAATTTAAAGTGGAAGCGGTAGAAAACATTGACGAAGATTCGGCGATGTTAATTGAGCAAACGGATAGCGATTCAAGCACCTATATTTTAGGTAAAGATTTACCGCTTGAGCAAACCATTGCCAATATGACCAGTATGCTGGCCGACTTGGGCATGAAAATTGAAGTCTCATCATGGCGCAATATTGTCCCAAACGTTTGGTCATTACATATTCGTGATGCCGCATCGCCTATGTGTTTTACCAACGGCAAAGGGGCCACTAAAGAAAGTGCTTTGTGCTCGGCTTTGGGTGAGTTCATTGAGCGCTTAAACTGTAACTTCTTTTACAACGATCAATTTTTTGGTGAAGAAATTGCAAATAGTGAATTTGTACATTACCCAAATGAAAAGTGGTTTGAACTAGTAGACGATGATTCATTGCCACAAGGCTTGCTAGATGATTACTGTCTTGAGATTTACAACCCTGATGATGAGTTATGTGGCTCACATTTAATCGATACCAACTCAGGCAATATTGACCGCGGTATTTGTGCCATTCCTTATGAGCGTAAATCCGATGGTGAAGAGGTGTACTTCCCCTCTAACCTGGTTGAAAACTTATTCCTAAGTAACGGCATGAGCGCCGGTAACAATATGGCCGAAGCCGAAGTACAGTGTCTATCTGAGATATTTGAACGAGCCGTAAAACGCTTGATCATCGAGCAGGAAATTATTCTGCCAGACGTACCGCACTCGGTATTAGAAAAATACCCAAGCATTCTTGCCGGTATTGAAGGCTTAGAAGCACAAGGTTTCCCGGTTGTGGTTAAAGATGCCTCGTTAGGCGGAAAATTCCCGGTAATGTGTGTGACCTTAATGAACCCGAAAAATGGCGGCGTATTTGCCTCATTTGGTGCGCATCCAAGTTTTGAAGTCGCGCTTGAGCGCAGCCTAACGGAGCTTTTGCAAGGTCGCAGTTTTGAAGGCCTTAACGATGTACCAAAACCAACGTTTAATAGTGATGCGGTAACGGAACCTGAAAACTTTGTTGAACACTTTATTGATTCAACCGGGGTTATTTCGTGGCGTTTCTTTAGTGCCAAGCATGATTATGAATTTTGTGAATGGGATTACTCGGGCACCAACCAAGAAGAAAGCGATGGCTTGTTTGCCATTTTAGAAGAGATGGGCAAAGAGTGTTACATCGCTCGATTTGACCAACTTGGCGCCTCTGTTTGTCGGATTCTTGTGCCAGATTACTCTGAAGTCTACCCGGTAGAAGACTTAGTTTGGGATAACACCAACAAAGCCCTAGAATACCGAGAAGACATTCTTAATTTACACGAACTTGATGAAGATGAATTAGCCGACTTGGTGCAACGCCTTGAAGATAGCCAGCTTGATAACTACATTGATATCCGTACTTTAATTGGCATTGAATTTGATGAAAATACCGTGTGGGGTCAACTAACCATTCTTGAGCTTAAGATCTTAATTTATCTAGCCCTTGGCGCCTTAGAAGAGGCTTATGAAGGCATTGAGAACTTCTTACAGTACAATGACAATACCGTAGAGCGTGGTTTGTTCTATCAGGCGATGAATGTGGTGCTTGAAGTCGCGTTAAGTGACGAATTAGAAATCGAAGATTACCTTCATAGCTTTACCCGCATGTATGGTCAGGAAAATATGGATGCGGTTATTGGCTCGATTAATGGCGATGTGATGTTTTATGGGTTAACCAAAACCAGCATGAACCTAGAAGGTTTAGATAAACATTTACGCTTGATTGAAAGTTATAAAAAACTGCACAAAGCGAGAGCTACCCTAGCAAAAATGTAGTCTTTATTTCGACAGAACACCTATAATGAGATTAATACATTATAGGTGTTTTTGTGAAAACGATTTATCTTATCCGTCATGCCAAATCGAGCTGGGATTATCCACATCTGGCCGATATTGAGCGACCATTGAATGAGCGAGGCATTCGTTCTTGTGACTTAATGGCACAACCCATTCTTAACTCCCCATGTTGCTTCAAGCAAGTTTATTGCTCATCTGCCGTGCGCGCCAAGTTAACCATTTCTTTGATCGCTAGGGCGTTAGAGCCTATGCAGGTTGACTGGCTAGAAGACGATTCGCTTTATTGCTTTGAGCACCTATCATTGCTGTCTTGGTTGGCCGGTTTGGATGATGCTTTTGATGAGGTGGTGCTAGTCGGTCATAACCCTGCCTTTACCGACTTGTGTAATGCTTTAACGTGCGAGAATATTGTTAATATCCCTACCTGCGGTTATGCAAAACTGGTGAGTGTATCTTGCAGTAATTGGCAAAGTGTTGCTGATACCCCCTTTATGCTCGAAAGTTTTTTAACACCCAAAAAAGTAAAAAATTAAGCTTATATCGATTTTAAAACATAGGGATTTGGAACATAGGGATTTAAAATATAGGCTTGCATATTTTGTTGGATGCCTTAAGTAGTGAATATTTGATACACTGAATTCACTCTATTATTTGTTGAACGGGAATTATTGTGGACATAAAGCAACTTAAACGACCTTTAGAAGCATTTCAGCAACCGGTAAACGAGGCAGAATTAAAGACCGCTTTAAGCCAACACCTTGCCCCGCAAACCGTGCTTAAAGTTAGCGAACTAGAAGCCGGATTATTCAATAATACCTACCGGGTCGATACAGATGCTCAATCCTATATATTAAAAATTGCTCCCACGTCAACGGCTGACGTTTACTACAACGAACAACATTTAATGCCGCGTGAGCAAAGCCTTCAATACACCTTATCTGCTGTAAGTGAGTTAATACCAACGTATAAAGCATTTTTCAAAATTGGTGATCGAAATGCGTTTTTACAATCCTTTGTTTCAGGTCGGTTATGGTTTTCTGAGATAGACAATCTGAGTGAGCTTGAAAATAACACGCTATGGCAACAGTTAGGCACTTTTGCTAAAACCATGCACACGACTTCAGGGGATGAATTTGGTTACCCATCACCTTTTACAGGCTTTGCAAGTTGGTCAGAATTTATTAAGGACAATGTGCAGGGCATGGTGAGAGATTGCAAAAGGTTGGGGGCTATGTGTGAGGAAATTGACACCTACTTAACTTTTTTACCGCAATGCTATGGTGCATTAGATTCGGTTAAAACAGCGAAGTTATGTCATGGTGATCTTTGGCCTCGTAATGTGATTTATGCAGGAGAGGGGACGGATATTCATATAAAAGCCGTGTTTGATTGTGAACGGGCTTTTTGGGGCGATCCCATTAGTGATTGGGTGCTGATTTTATATGGTGTACCGGATGCATTCTGGCAAGGGTATGGAGAGAACTTACGAGATAATTCAGATCCGGTTTGCGTCAATATTTACCAAGGCATGTATTTTATCCTTAATATTCTTGAAGCGAAGCGCTTTAATGAACCTGATGAAGCGCCAAGAGGCTGGCTCGCTGGCGCTAATGCCCAGTTAGATAAATTATTAAAATAGTGCCGGGTAACCCCACTTTCTCGTATTCCATTAATCACGACAATAAAGGTGAGTGACAACTACCTCCATTCTCGTCATCCCATCAATCGCGACAGCGATATGTGGGATCTCCTTTTGGTTCAACAAATTATTCAAACAATCCACACTATGAATTTAGGAGATTGCGGAACTCGCCTTAGGCTCATCCGCAATGACGTGCAGGGAGGCGCTAATGGCCGCTTAAAATCACCCCAATGGGTAACCTTGCCCACCACCGTAGGGGCGGATTTATCCGCCCATAATCATATGTGCGATAGGCGATAGGTTCAGGATGAATGTTTTCTATCGATGACGTGCAGGGATGCACTAATAGCGATAGATTCAGGATGAATGTCTTCTATCGGAGCCGTGCAGGGAGGCGCTAATGGCCGCTTAAAATCGCTCCAACGGTAAACCTTGTCCACCACCGTAGGGGCGGATTTATCCGCCCATAAACATATGGGACTACCGCCTGTGTCAGGATGAATGTTTTCTAACGTTTGCGTGAAAGGAAGTATTGATGCCGATTGAAATCGGCATCAATAGGCTTATTTCGTTAAGCTGTCGATAATATCAATGATAGCCTCACCACAAACGTGGCAGTAATCTTGTGTGCGGGTAAACATAAGGCAGTTCATTTCTGAGCGGTAATAGCCTTTAGCCTGATAGTTTGCGCCCTCAAATGCGCCAATGACCTGATTGTTTTCATGTTTTGAAAACATCGCTTCTGCGGCGCGTTGATTTTCTTGGAATAAGGCGGTCATTTGGGCTTCTGGCGCATTATTTTTTCGTAATTTCTTACGGCGCTTTTGAATCGCATGCGAATGGTCTTCATAAGTCTGCTTTGGCCATGCGGTCGGTAATTTCACCCCATCCTTAACCAAGTGCCCCCATTTTAATGGTTCATCTTCAAGCAAGGCAGTTACATTAGGTTCATACGGCTCTTTAATATCGCCGGTGTTGTAAGCCACAGAGCTGGTGTAGTATTCATCGGCAAGACCGGCAAAATGATGGCCAAATTCATGTGAGAACAAGTAGTCAGCGTATGCATTATTAGCCGCAGCGGTTGAATATAGTCCATAAATACCACCACCACCATAGGTTTGCGTGTTGGTTAGAATGATGACCGTATCGTATGGGGCACTTGAAGCAACCCGACGCCAAGCTTTATTATCAAAGCTTAGTAAATATCGCTCTGAGCCAAAAGCATCATATCGACTTCCTAATGGCGAGTTACGATAAATGCCGGTTGAAGGGCGTGAAATACCACTTTGCTGTGCATGTGGGGCAATTGCCCAAACATTAAATTTGTCTTTGTACTGGTTAAACGGGTAGCGGCTAAAAAAGTTAGCGGTGAGTTCCTTACTGCGTTTTATAAAGTCTTTATGCTCCGCTTTGGTATATCCATCACCTAAAATCAATAAGTCGACTTTCTCGCTTGAATCGCCTGATTGATGAATAGCAACTCTCTGAGATTTATATTGAGCATGCTCTTGCTCTATTAAATAGTTATCTGCAGCAAAGACCTGTTGCCATTGCTGGACAAACTTATTCTCGGCATCTCGTTTGGCAATGCTTAGTACAAACGGTTTGTCAGGCTTTGGAAAACGTAACGACTCATGAAAACTGCGTTGTATTTTTGCCGCCTGTGATGTGGTCTCCCACTCGCCATAAATACTAGAAAAGCTTCTTGAGTAAAGCGTTTTATCCGTTTTTTTATCACGAATGGTAAGCAAGTATTTACCTCGTTTAAAGTTATCGATTGGTTGTTTAATGTTGCCAGGCCAAAGTAATGGCTCTTGCACTAACTCATCAACCGCATAGATTTCATTGCCCATACCACCACTGTGCACATAATCAAGTCGGAGCGTGTGTGGTTGCTTGGCCATCACCTGAAAACCAATCACGCTTAATAACAATAATATTCTTTTCATAAAACCCTAAAACTCTTTCATATTTCCCTAGATTTTAATACAAGGAGCTGAATATTCAAAGGTTTCAAGCTAGCTCGATAATGTCAGTTATTATGTTTTATGGATTGCAAAAGCAGTGGCCTTTCGTAAATCAACATACTTTTGCTCACTTATGACATAACCTTCTACTAAGCCTGCAATGTTAGCCTGACATATCGCCAGTCTTTGTTGGCTTCACATTCAGCAGCTAATTTAGTCGTTTCAGAGCCAGCGACGCTAAATGAAATAAAGAATACTAACGCACTAAGTAACAGAACTGCGGGTTTCATATTGAACCTCCTTTTTTTGGGGGTGCTGGGAATATTTGATTAAACACCCACCTAGTAAAGCGGCAAGGATAGACGAAACCAAAACCCCAAGTTTTACTTGATTGAAATATTGTGGGTCGGCGTTTTCAAAAGCCAAGGACCCTATAAATAAGCTCATCGTAAAGCCAATACCACATAGTATTGAGATACCGTAAAGTTGAAGCCAACTAGCACCACGTGGCAACTGCGCAAAGCCAAGTTTAATGGCGAGCCAACAGGCCGAAAATATCCCTAATTGTTTACCAAAAAATAAGCCGGTGATAACGCCCAACGTAACGGGATCGAGCAAATTGCTCAAGGTTATGCCCGATAAATTAACACCAGCATTAGCGAATGCGAAAATCGGCACAATACCAAAAGCGACCCAAGGTTTTACGCTATGCTCCAGGTGTAACAACATGGAGTAGCCTTGAGTGTTTTTGACTTTAAGCGGAATAAATAAGGCTAATGCAAAGCCTGCGAGGGTAGCATGTACTCCAGATTTTAACACCGCTGCCCATACTATTACCCCGATAAGTAAGTAGGGCGCCTGATAGTTTACGCGATAATGATTTAACAAAAATAACACCGCTAAACCAACAAGGGCCACAAATAACGACGTTGTTGACAGATCTTGAGAGTAGAAAGTGGCAATGATGATTATCGCGCCAATATCATCAAAAATGGCAACAGATAAGAGAAATAATTTTAATGACAAAGGTACTTGTTTGGAAAATAAACTAAACACCCCTAGTGCAAAGGCGATATCGGTAGCTGTAGGGACGGCCCAGCCGTGAATTGCCTGAGGGTTGTCCCAGTTAAACCACACATAAAACAAGGCTGGAAATAAGATGCCAGCAAAAGCACCAATAGCAGGTAAAATGATTTGATCGATGGAAGCTAAATGGCCATCAATGATCTCACGTTTTACTTCCAGGCCGACAAGGAAGAAAAATATCGCCATCAAACCATCATTTATCCAAAGCTGTAAAGGCTTGGCTATTTCAAAGCTACCAAGTTGGATAGCCACTGGAATGCTTAAAAAACCTTGGTAAAAACTGTGAAAAGCTGAATTGGCAACCAACATAGCAAGACCCGCAGAAACAACCAACAGCACGGCTGCTGATGTCTCAGTGGAAACATTACAATCCATCCTCGCTTTATTCATTACCCCAACTCATACCTACCAATCAATTATTAAGATATATAATTAAAAGTGATATTAAAATTCGAATAAACCTTAAGAGTTATTCGCAATAACCTGATAAGAGGCCAGACTAAGATAATTAAACACCAATATTATGAAACAACTTAACTACAACCATCTTTATTATTTTTACCTGACAGCCAAGGAGGGTAGCATTACGGCGGCATGTAAAGAGTTGCATTTGACGCCGCAAACGGTCAGTGGTCAAATCGCCACTTTGGAAGACTATTTAGGGATAAAATTATTTGACCGACACGGAAAAAGATTGATTTTAAATGATAATGGTAAGCTGGTGTATTCTTATGCTGAAGACATTTTTAATACCGGTCATGACTTATTACAAAGTTTAGAGCCAAATCAACTTAGTCATAAACTAACCTTTACTGTCGGCATTACCGATGTGATCCCAAAAGTATTCTCATTTCAGTTTCTTCGTCAGGTTTATCAGGGCGACACGCAAATAAAATTGATTTGCCGGGAGGGCGAGCTAGAGTCGTTGTTAACCGAATTAGCGTTGAACAAATTAGATATGATCCTATCGGATTGCCCCATTCCACCCGGGGGGCAGGTAAAAGCATACAGTCAAAAAATAATCGACAGTGGGATGAGTTTTTATATTGCTGAACCTAACTTAGGACAGTTAAAAGGGGATTTCCCGCAAAACCTGAATCAACAAAAATTGCTAATTCCAGGCAAGCAATCATCAACGAGAGTCAGCCTGTTGTCGTGGTTAAACGATCATAACATTGAGCCCGAGATTGTCGCAGAATTTGATGATAGCGCCTTAACCAAATTATTTGGTCAAGCGGGGTATGGGATCTTTTGTAGCCCTACTATGGTTGAAAGCCATTTGGTGAGTACATACCAAGTGAAAGTTATTGGCAGAAC
Organism: uncultured Thalassotalea sp.; assembly: GCA_947502355.1. Taxonomy (GTDB): domain Bacteria; phylum Pseudomonadota; class Gammaproteobacteria; order Enterobacterales; family Alteromonadaceae; genus Thalassotalea_A. The sequence continues at coordinate 13,239 of CANMZP010000040.1, forward strand.
AAATGATATAAAAGAGCGCTTTTATATGATTTGCTCACGCCGAAAATTAAAACACCCCGCCGTATCTCTTCTGGTTGAGCGATTGACCATTACAGGCTTTAAGTCTACCTATTAGGTATTACTGCTGCTTTTATCGTCAAAAAAGATACTATATTTGTAGAAGCGCTTTACCTTGATTTTCTACCGAAATCATTATTCGGCGCCATTCTTTGTAAGCCGTCAAAATACTCGGATTAAGGCCAAAGTAATTTACGATGTTATTTAGCGCACAATCGCCTTTGTTTTTTTCAATGCCGCAGGCATATAACACTTGGGTTAACTCAAAGATAACGAGCTTTTGATGAGATTTATTGACAAATTCATCCAACGTTTTGTCTAGATTGAAGGTAAGGTGACTAAATACAATGTCATCCATTTTCATTTCAACGCAAAACTGGGAAATAACCTGTTGCTTGTCTTCACAGAACCGTGAATCTTCTCGGGCAACAAAATGTGCCAATTCAAGAAATGCTCGCCTTTGTTGTTTCGATAATCGATTTAAATACATATCTACATCCGTTGTTGAATTGCAGGTGATAGGCTTTAACAGAATATGGAATCTTTAATAAGCCTACAGCACCTGAATCATTCAAATATATCAGAAAGAATTTCTGAAATTGTAAATAAATTATCTCATGCTTATGTTATGTGAAAAAAACATCCTTGTTTAAAAGTATTCACTTGCAAATCCCTTTCTTGACCATAATATTGAGACATTTTTGGCCTAAATAAGTAAAAATGACCTTCCCCCCTATGGTATAGGCTCAGGTCTAAATATCAGTCAGAGGCATATAACCCCATGAGCTGATTAGATAAACGATATAAAAAATATCACGCCATTTCTGTCTCTTTTGGAACAATGGGTTTGTCTTTTTGTTTGTTTAGAGTAAAAACTTGATTTTAATCAATGGTTAAGAATATCACCGCCATATGATCCGAACAGTGAGTTGAATTATAGGGAATGTAAAAATGGATCTAAAAAGCATTGATGTTGAATGGCCTTGTTACTTGCCTGAATCATTAAAAGAAACGTTAATGAGTATCGCGGTTTATAAAAAAGGCGTTTCTGCTTTTGAAGTCACCGAAAAATATACGTATTTCCCCGGGTTGTTTTACATAATTAGAGGCAGCTGCGGCCTTTGCTTTTCAACACAAGATATGAGCAATATCGTTGGCGGTGTTATTGGCCGTCATGATTGGATTGGTGCCACATCCATTAACAGCCAACAAAAATTCTTTTGCATCGCAGAGGAAGTTGAACCTATGCACATGTTATTGTTCCCACAAGATAAAATGTTTACTTTGGCAGAGCAAGAGCCTCAAATTTACTCCTTTCTTTATTATACAACGCAAAAGTTTCAACAAACTTGGTTGCAAACATTGTTGTTCACCATACATAACCGCCAGCAACGTATTATTTTTACCTTACTTGAATTAAGAGCAAGACAAGAAACGATGCTTGGCGCGGTTGACTGCATTAAAATTTCGCAATATCAACTGAGTACTATTAGTGGTGTTTCTCGCTCTCGGTTAAATGAAACGCTAAAAGATATCGAAAAGCGGGGATACATCAGCCTAATGCGAAATAAAATTTTTCTGCTTAAGTTGCCCGCCCTGCAGCAAATGATAAAACCGATGAACCTTATGACAAAGGATCCCAGAGCGAGTTAATCCATTTCCCTTATTTTAAATTTAAACGTTTCATAAGCTTATGCAAATTACCGACATTTACCCCAAGTTGCCTGGCAGTCGCACTTAAGTTTTGTTTATTTTTGTTGTAGGCATGATGTACGTACTGGCTTTTAAATTGTTCAACGGCATCATTTAGCGGTAAATTGGCTAAAGATGGGGTCAACGCTTCTTCTGGTTCAGCTTCAACTTTTGTGAAAGTAAAAACACCGGATTACCCAATTCAGCTGGCGGGCAAAACAAGCTCGGATTTAATTCACTGCTGGAAGTATGAAGCGCGTGAGGATGGCGTGATCGCCAAAGCATTTGATGAGACAGATAAGCTAATCGGCTTTGTGGTTAGCGGTGAATATACCAAGCAAGCGTTTCCTTTGCTAAGAGAGCTAACTTAGACACTATTTGTTTAGTTCGCTATAAGAGACTAAAAAGCCTGTCTAATTAAAGACAGGCTTTGTTTTATTTCTTAGGGTTTACCTAAAGAGGTAAAGGGATTGGGTTATCATTAATCGTCAGTATTTTATCTTTAAAATTAAACTTGGTTATATAGCCTTTTTCATCGGCAACCACCAAACCTTGCTGAGCAAACATTTGCAGTAGTTGCGGTACTTGCTGCATGGCCAATTGCTCGATTTCTTCAACCGTCATACCATCGGTTTGCGGATCTTGCTGCAGTTGGTTAGTCATAATTTGCGTAGCAAGGTATTCTATAACTGCTTTGTCACCCTGTATTTGTCCATTGGCCAAAAGGTGTGACAACCAAAACTGAGGCGCGGCTAATCCATCAATCCCCGCCGGAATTTGCGTAATCCCCCTTAGACTGGTATTGATAGAGCTTTCAAAAGAACCTTGCTCTAGGGTGCCACGCAAACTGGCAATATTTAATTCAGGCTCCGACTTTAATAGGGTCAATAATTGCGTGTGCATAAACTCAATTAATTTTGCTTTCACTTGTTCTTCGGTGCCGCTCGACAAATCATATATAGAGTCTTGATAAGCATTTACAAAAGTTTCGTTAATGTTGTTTATTTCTAGGGTTAAGGCCATATCTTTGGCGGTAAATTCACCTGCTGTTAAATTGTCTACGCCATAAGTTATCTCAAAGTTTCCGAGCTTTTTGTCATGATCTATTTTTGAAATCGCTTCAAGATAGAAGTTGTTAAGTAAGAATTGGCTATTTTCGGCTTCACTGTTAAAACGAACGGTGCTTATGTTAATTTTACTGTTTGAATCATAAAATGCACTGGCTAACATGTCGGCAAATGACGAATCCACTTGCATATCTATTTCCATAGGACCTAAAACAATGGTTTGGTTTTCAACTTGAAAGGTTGTATCTTTTGATTTGCCAGAATAGGTAACCGAATTATTGCTTAGCTGGCCTTTACCCTGGTAGCCGTCAAAGCTAACAGTAAAACCTTCTTCCTCTTTTACCTTAAAGGCCTCAATAGCATCTTTATAGTTGGTTTGACCGAGTAAATCGGTGTGTAATTCCAAGCTATACAAAGGCTGACCATCAGCCCAAGCCAAATACTCTCTAAGCTCTTCATTTGCTAAATCTATGGTCATCGAGGTTAAACCAAGTACAGCATCACCTTTTGTTAATATAGGCCCATGGTTCGCATTTACAACCAAATCAATGGCAAATTTGTCAAACTCTTCTTTAACGTCCTCGGGTAAATCGGCGCCCATGATGGCCATATCAAATTTAACTTCAACAAGCGATTGAGTGGTAAACCATGACGATTGATAATCGGTTACGGCTGCGCTGTAGCCAGGAATTTGATTAACCTTCTCAACAACAGCATAAATGTTCGTTTCAACGTTGTTTGCAATAATTTTAGGGCCGATAAGCGCTGCACTAACGGAAATGGCGCAAACACCCAGAAATATCTTATTCATGTGACTCAATCCTTTCATTTATTATTTTATAAGCTTAACTGAGTATGCCATACAATCCTTTAATGTAAATTTGAATTTACTATAAATATTATCTAGTTAACTCATTTTTTACGCTTAATCCTTACCTTCATAATATTGCTAAAGGGGTAAAAAGAGCCTATTGCTCATGGCTTTGTAAGACATCTCTTACAAGCGTGTGCGACATGGATTCAAATAATCTTGTTTTTAACTTGTGTTATCCGCTTAAGCGTCTGTTTTTGTAGGTTATTTTTGTTTTTGTAAGAGGTGTGTAACTGTGCTTTTATCATTTGTCGTTTAATACAGCCTATTTTTACAAAATGGCAATTGCTATTATTTGTTTTGTCAGGGAGACATGGAGGTTTAGGATGAACCGGCATGGATGCAAATAATTAAAGTTATTAAATGGATATTATTAACTTTTAAGGATGCTCGCTTCGACTTGAATATCTTTATGGACGGATTTCTGTAAAGCCAATGTCGATTTAAAGGAATATGATGGAGTGATATGGACAGCAAAGCTCTAATTAATGGACTAGAAAAAAAGCGCATGATGCGCTTTTTTTTCGTCTGTATTTTCATAAAATCAATAAATAGATAAGCCAAGCTCTTCAGCAATACCTGCCACTAAGTTCATACCAACAACCGTATTACCAAACGAATTCAACGGTGGGCTCCATGCGGTTATAACCCCATACCCGGGTACAACGGCAACCAAACCACCACCAACGCCACTCTTAGCTGGTAAGCCAACTGAAAAAGCAAACTCTCCGGATTGATCATACATACCGCTAGTCGATAATATGGCATTTACACGGTGTGCATCTTTACTTGAACAGATACGGTCATTGTTCAAAGGGTTTACCCCTTTGTTTGCTAAAAACAGCAAGCTTTGGGCAAGCTGCTTGCAGCTCATCGTTACCGCACATTGGGTGAAATAGTGGCTAAGTACTTCTGGGATTTCGGCTTCAATATTACCAAAGCTTTTCATTAAGTAGGCTAGGGCGGCATTACGGTTACCATGCACCATTTCAGATTGAAAAACGTCATTATCAATCTGAATGCTATCATCGCAGGATAAACCTCTTACAAAGCTTAAAAAGGCCAGTTTACTTGATGAATAATGACTGGCTAGTACATCAGCTACCACAATTGCACCGGCATTGATAACGGGATTTCTAGGAATCCCTTTTTCCCACTCTAACTGAATAATGGAATTAAATGGCTGCCCGGATGGCTCCATATGCACGCGTTTCCAAAGGTCGTCGCCCAGTCGATTCATGGCCATGATCAAACCAAAAACTTTTGAAATACTCTGAATCGAAAAGGGCTGCTCGAAATCACCAGACCCAGAAACTTTTCCATCGATGGTGGCTACGGCAATGCCCATCATATCTTCAGGCACATTCGCTAGTGCGGGAATGTATTCGGCAACCTGGCCAAGCTTGTATTGTTCTTTTTGGGCGGCTAGCAATGTATTTAAGGTATCTTGTAATTGAGCCTGGTTGTTAATCATTTTTCTCGTTCTGCCTAGGTGCAATGGCCTTTTTAGCCAATTATGATTGTTTATTTGATAATAGTTTAATGCAATGGCTTTGGGATAAAAAACATTAACTTGTTATTTTTCGTTTGCTGAATTTGTTTAGAAGCTAAACCTCGAACAATGTCGAGGTTTCTTAATGAATGGTGCCGACTGCTTGGTTGCATAGCATCTTTATTTTATCCGGCTGGGCTTCTTCGATTAAAATCCAATCTACAGTTCGTTCATGTGTTTTTTCAGTAAGTCAGTTTTCTTCAGGCGAAAAAAAACCTCGAACAATGTCGAGGTTTCTTAATAAATGGTGCCGACTGCCGGAGTCGAACTGCCGCTCTTTATATTGGCTACTGATTTATCAGTAGGTCAGTTTTCTTTAGGCGAAAAAAAACCTCGAACAATGTCGAGGTTTCTTAATGAATGGTGCCGACTGCCGGAGTCGAACTGCCGCTCTTTATATTGGCTACTGATTTATCAGTAGTTCAGTTTTCTTTAGGCGAAAAAAAACCTCGAACAATTTCGAGGTTTCTTAATGAATGGTGCCGACTGCCGGAGCCGAACTGCCGCTCTTTATATTGGCTACTGATTTATCAGTAGGCCAGTTTCTAAAAGCAAAAAAGCCCTAACATTTCTGCTAGGGCTTTCTATTATAAATGGTGCCGACTGCCGGAGTCGAACTGGCGACCTACTGATTACAAGTCAGTTGCTCTACCAACTGAGCTAAGTCGGCACACAAAACTGTGTGCGATAAACAATGTTTATCTTGGCACCGAATTAGTACGGTAAACTAATTCTTAAATATGGTGCCTTGACCCGGAATCGAACCAGGGACACGAGGATTTTCAATCCTCTGCTCTACCGACTGAGCTATCAAGGCAAGGTGTTGCAAAGCTTTATATAAAGCTAGAAAAAATGGTGCCGACTGCCGGAGTCGAACTGCCGCTCTTATATGACCTACTGATTTATCAGTAGGTCAGTTTTAAAAATCAATACGGCTTCTAAAACTACACTATAAGAGTTTATTCAAAAAATGGTGCCGACTGCCGGAGTCGAACTGGCGACCTACTGATTACAAGTCAGTTGCTCTACCAACTGAGCTAAGTCGGCACACAAAACTGTGTGCGATAAATCGAATGTTTTCGTTTATCTTGGCACCGAATTAGACTGGTGATCTAATTCATAAAATATGGTGCCTTGACCCGGAATCGAACCAGGGACACGAGGATTTTCAATCCTCTGCTCTACCGACTGAGCTATCAAGGCAGTGTCTTTTGGGCTTTGCTTGAAGACGGGCGCTATTAGACGTTTTTTCTGCTTACAGGTCAACTGTTTTTTTATAAAAAATCGCATTTTTTTTGGGGAAAATGCGATTTTATGGATAACCAGTCAAAAAATAATCAGCTTTGTAATCTAGTTTTGCCCAAACGGGTCGAGATGTTACTTTTTCTCTGGTGTATAACCTTCAATCTCTGGCTCTTTGCCTTCAAATAAAAACTCTACCATGGTTTTTTCTAAAAACTGACGATCTTCACCGTTCATCATCGAAAGCTTGTGCTCGTTAATCAGCATGGTTTGTTTTTTCTGCCAAATGCCCCAAGCTTCTTTACCTATATTGTCGAAAATTCGTTTTCCGATGTCGCCAGGGTAAAATTGAAAGTCTAATCCGTCATCTTCTTTCTTAAAATGTTGGCAAAATATTTTACGGCTCATAGCGTGTCTCTTTATTGAATTAAATTTTGTTGTTTGGCGAACAAGTCCAGTAAGGTCTTGCTTGATGCGGCCATACCAATGTTGGCACCTTGTTCAAGATGGTACCAAAGCTGTTCTCTATTATCATTAATATTTAGGCCTTTGTCGTCGATTTCAACCAACAAGGGGGTAATGTCTAAATGAAAGTGACTAAAGGTATGACGAAATGCCGGGTGCTCATTGGTATCCTTTATGGCAAAGCCAAAGGATTGCGCAAGTTGTTCAAGCTCGCCTTTGTTTTGAATTTCATAAAAGCTCCATAAACCGCCCCAAATGCCTGAAGCAGGGCGCTTATACATTAAGACTTGCGGCCCTTGAGTAAACATTACCATATATGTGCTTTTTTCTGGCTTTTGCTTTTTCGGCTTTTTACCTGGAAACTCGCTTTGTTTTTCATGAAAGAAAGCCTGACAGTCGTCTTGCAATGGGCATTGGGTACACGAGGGCTTACTGCGCGTGCAAATCATTGCGCCTAAGTCCATCATGGCTTGATTGAAACTTGCCACCTGCTTATTTGGAGTAAGCTGCTCTGATAATTTCCACAACTGCTTTTCAAAACTTGCCAAACCTGGATAACCGGACACCATATAGTGGCGAGCTAGAACGCGTTTCACATTACCATCTAAGATAGGGTGATGCTGATTTAATGAAAGCGATAAAATAGCACCGGCAGTAGAGCGGCCGATACCGGGTAGGTCAATCACCTCATCAATATGGGTAGGGAACTCACCTTTATAGTCATCACGTATGCGTTTTGCGGCTTTATGTAAGTTTCGAGCTCTAGCGTAATATCCCAGCCCTGTCCAGTGATGCAGTACATTATCTTCATCAGCGTTAGCCAACTCATTAATGCTAGGAAAGCTTTCCATAAACCGTTGGTAATAAGGAATAACCGTTGCTACCTGTGTTTGTTGTAGCATGATTTCGGAGATCCAAACGCTATATGGTGTTTTGTGTTGTTGCCAGGGTAAGTGTGTGCGGCCTTTGGCGTTAAACCATTGCACAACCTTTTCGTTAAATTGCATATAGTAAACTATGATTTAGTTATGGTGATTAATAATGATTAATGGCGAGTGTAGCGGTTTTGTTTATATCAACCAAGCTTTATTGTCATTAGCTTAATTGGATGTATTTGTTTGTAGCCAAAGGCAATAAATACTTGGCAAATTACTGAAATAACACTATTCTTCCGGCTAATTTAACAACCTTTGTAAGGATTAATATGACTGAGTCAAAAAATCGTAGTCGCCGTTTACGTAAAAAGATGCGTGTAGATGAGTTCCAAGAATTGGGCTTTGATGTTGCATGGCAATTTAAAGATGGCACAAACAATGAAGAAATTGATGAGTTTTTAAATAAATTCTTTTCTGAAGCGATTGAGCCAAACGGTTTGGGCTTCGGCGGTGAAGGTGATTTGATCTGGCACGGCCTAATTTGCACACAAAAACTAGGTAAGTGTACTGAAGAACACCGTAAAATCGTTGAAAAATGGTTAACAGATGCTGGTGCACAGTCTGTTGCTGTATCGGAACTATACGATGTATGGTGGGCGTAATTGCCAATTAACCTGCTTACTTGTTGAGTTATCTTAACAAAAGCGGGATAATGCGCGGCTTTAAAAAGCCGCGTCTTTACCAAGTGATAAAATTGAACTTGGTATAAAGAAAGCACAAAGAAAATTTCATGACCACTATCCATGATAACAATCAATGAGTAATGCAAGCTATGAGTGACGAAAGACAACACAAATCCATTGAACAAGCCAAAGCTGAAGGTAAATACATTCGTACGGTAAGAAGTTTTGTTAAACGTGAAGGTCGATTAACCAAAGGCCAAGCAAAAGCGCTTGAAACCCTTTGGGATACGATGGGCTTAAATCATAGTGACGGCATGTTAGATTTATCAGAGCAGTTTGATAATGACAACCCAATTACCTTAGAGATTGGTTTTGGTATGGGTAAGTCATTGGTGGAAATGGCCAAAAACGCACCGAATATTAACTTTATTGGTATTGAAGTGCATCGCCCTGGTGTTGGTGCCTGTTTGGCATTGGCTGAAACTGAAGGGGTTAAAAACCTTAAGGTGTTTGAACACGATGCCATTGAGATCCTTGCTGACTGTATTCCTGCTGGCTCGGTAAACACCGTACAATTATTCTTCCCAGATCCTTGGCACAAAGCCAAGCATCACAAACGCCGTATTGTTAAACCAGAATTTATCGAAAGTATCCGCGGTATTTTAAAAGTCGGTGGTGTGTTCCACATGGCAACTGACTGGGAAAACTACGCAGAGTGCATGCTTGAAGACATGCAAGGCGCGCCAGGTTTTACCAATTTGTCAGAAAATAATGATTACGTGCCTCGTCCTGACAATCGCCCATTAACCAAGTTTGAAAATCGTGGTCAAAAATTAGGTCACGGTGTTTGGGATCTGCAATTTGTTAAGCAAGATTAATGCATTAAGCAACCCTAGCTAAAAATACATATGAAAAAGGAGCTGATTAGCTCCTTTTTTCTTTTCGATGTTTTTTTACCGTAAGACGTTAATTCGATTAGCTTTGTTAGCTATCGAATGGCGTAGCTCAATTTTAAGAACGCGGTTCGCTCGTTTTGTTTTAACTCATCAAGGTAGTCATCTTCAATGGAGTTATCTTGATAGCCCAAAAAGAATACTGTTTGTGGATTTACCTGATATGAGTAAATTAATTGCGTCGCCAATGTGTTTTCAAACTTGGAGTCAATATACGAATTTGGGTTATTACTCAAGTTAAAATCAGCCTGAGAATACACTGTGGTTAAGCGCAAATAGCTGTTTACGTCGAACTGATAGGTGAGTCTTGAGTTGGTAATATTTTCTCTAAAGACGTTATCATCATCGTAATCGAGCTCTGCAAACGTATGGCTAATATCCCACTCTAAATGAGAGTTGATGTTCCAAATGACTTGTGGCGTTATTTCAAAAATATCACCTAGGCGGTCATTGTCATAATCAATACCATCACCCCAAACAGTATCAAGTGACATATATAGGTTGTTAACCGGTTGGATTGCTGCAAAAACAGAGACGTTTTGCTGTTCAAACATGGTTGTATTGCCATCAATGTCAGCATCGTTGGCGTCTTCACGCAAACCTACGCTGTCTTTCTCACTCAAGCTAATTTCCATAAAGGACTGCCAAAACCCTTCTGTGGCAATAAACACTTCATTGCTTTTTTCGATAAGTTGATTATCGATGTTATGAACAATCTCGTATTCACCACCAAAGGTGATTTTGGTCCACCAGCTATCGTCACCATAAATACTATGATTTAAGCCGCTGCCAAATTCTTTGACATCCACTTGTGGTAGGTAACCAAGATCTGCGCGGAAGTCTTCACCTATTTGCTCATAGTCAATATCAAAGAACCAGTTGTCGGTTTCAAATTTGTAATCAATTAAGAACGCTTGGTCGGTAAATTCACCATCGTCTTTGCCAATCATCCCAGCAATATAACAATCGCCTTGGTTAGTGCCGTCTTTAGGGCACCATTGCTGGTAGAGTTCATCTGGGTATTCGGTGGCCGAGCTTAATAGTTGAGCTTCAAGGGTTTGGCTGTTATCTATTCGATATTTTGCATCAAGACCGACTACATAGTTATGATAATCACTCGATGAACGGAAGGTAGACACGGCACCAACCGATAAGTTTTCATTCGCATCATATCGATATCGCAATGCACCGGAGATGCTTTCATCATCAATGCTATCAACTAGAGATTGCAGATTACCCGGTAGTATTAGATTGGTATACGTGTCTTTTGCCGCAAAGAAGCCAAAAGAGTGTTCATCAAGACGTCCGGTCAACTTAGTACCGTAGTCAGGGTCAGCAATATTTCGGGTATAAATCAAATCCATCGGCGATGAAAAATAATCGGAGTTATCTAAAAAAAACGAGCGTTTTTCATCATAAAATAGGGCGTATTTTCGGTTAACACTAAGTTGCCCTGCATCGGACTCAACGGTTGAAAAGTCTGGGTTTATCGTGGCGTTAAGCATGACATCTGGGGTGATCCCCCAACGAACGTTTAAACCAAAATCACTATCGTTTTCACTTTCCCAGTCTTCATTGCTGTAAACATCTCGCGTTTCTTTGCGGTTAGATACTACGGTTGGGGTGATTAATAAATTTTGCCCAACTTCGGCTTTTTCAAAGCCCTCAATTTCCTGCATCTGACAAACCCAGCAATGATTATCCCGATCTAATGGGATATGCGAAATTCGTAAAATATTATCACGAGGATAAATACGAATAAGCTCAACTTTCCAGGTTTTAATGTCATTACCTTCTTCAAAGTTAAGCTCACTATACGGAATGGCAAATTCAACCTGATAACCGTTTTTGGTGACCTTGCCATAAGAAGACCAAATCGCATCCCAAAGCGAAGAGTCTTCACCGGTCATTTCATTACTGATGCCATCGTTTTGGACGCCAAATGGGTTTACAAAAAATTTATAGGCAAGACGGTCGTTATTAAAAGTATCGATTTTTATGCCAACAATGTCATCGGAAAACGCATCGTCACGGTCTCTTAAAAAGCCCTGTATTTTTTCAGGGTTTGGATCTCTGGCATCAAAGGCAACATATACTTGCTCGCCATCTTCAAACATATAAGCTTTGGTAACAATCGGGCTTGCGGTATTGTCATAAGGGTAGTTAACAATATTTAAATCGAATTGGCGTGCTTGCTGCCAAGCTGGTTCGTTAAGTTCACCATCAAAGTTAATGTCAGCACTTACATGTGGAATGACTACGTTTTGCATGGTTGCTGATTGGGCGTTAGAACAAAATAGGTTGGCAGCTATAGATAAGCTTAACAAGCCTATTTTGTGTCGTTTTACTATCATTTGATGGCCTTGCGTTATTGTTATTTTTATGTGCGCAATGATATAAAAAGGCGATGTTTTTCTTTATCCGGCACTAATTTAGTAGTTCGATTTTATGCGCAATATCCCTATTAAGTCAACCGCTAAATACCGTGAGAATAGGGGGTAGAGAAGAATTAGCCTGCTACATTATCAAATACTTATATTAGATTTGTATAAATTGTTTGGTATGTTTCGTATTGGTAACAGCTCTTTTAAAAAAGTGGTTTTGGTAAGTTTTTTGACTCGAAAAGTCTTGCTCAATTGGGCATAATAGCCGCTTATTTTATTACCGCTGTTTTTAATATACATATATATGGTAAAAGCCGCGCCGTTAATCTTTAAAATGGTGATAAGTTTGAGTAAGCACCCACTGGCAACATATGGGTTAAAAGATTTTGATAAGTACAACTGCTTAACGTTATCTTATAGTTTTTATGCCGTATTAATTTATTTATTAAAGGGCTATGTCATTGGCATGGTGTCGTTATCAAACTTTAAAGATAAGCTCACCGTTATTCAGTGGTTCTATCCTGAATCATCGCTATTTTATTTGAGTTTATTGATTGGCTTGCCAGGTCTATTTTTAATGTCTGTGATTTTTCAGCGCAAACCCGATGCTCGAAATTGGGTTAAATATTTGTGGCAGCATATTTTCAAGCTGTGCTTGGTGTTGGTGCTGATTGATGTTGCCATCTATTGGGCGTTGTATTTATTTTTGCAGGTTGGGCAACTTAGTTGGTTAGTAGGACAAAATGTTTTAGCAATTGCGGCGTTATTGTATTGCCGCTTTAGCAGACGGGCAATCATCAATCGTCAGGAGTTTCCTGAAGAAATCGTAGAAGATAAAGCGCCTAAAAAACGACGTTCGCCATTGTAATTTAGTTATTCTAAAGCAAAAATAAAACAGGCTCTGTAGGTAACTACAGAGCCTGTTTTTTACTTAATATTGGTTTTCTAATCTATTAGTTTTTCTACGCCATATACTGGAATTTTCAGATATGGGTTTTCTTCTTCGGCAAATTGCGGCAATTTACCCGCCTGAATATTACATTGCAGGGCAGGGAATAACAGTTTAGGGTTTGCTAACGTTTCATCTCGTGCTTCTCTTACCTTCACATATTCTTCTTTGGGCACATTGGCGCTTATTTGAATGTTGTCGCGCTTTTGCTCTGCCACAGTGGTTTTAAATTTCAATTCTCGGCCACCTGGCTGATAGTCATGGCACATATATAGGTTGGTGTCATCACCTAGTGCATAAATTTTGTGAATGGACTCAAATAAGGTTTGTGCATCGCCACCAGGAAAATCACAACGAGCAGAGCCCGAGTCTGGCATAAACAGCGTATCGCCAACAAAGGCGTTATTGTTAATAACATAAGTAACGCTATCTGGCGTGTGCCCTGGGGTTGCTAATACTTGAATTTCACCATCACCAAGGGGCAGTTTATCGCCTTCGTTTAATAATTGGTCAAATTGCATGCCTTGGGTATTAAAGTCTTTGGCCAGATTGAATATGGTTTTAAAGGTTTTTTGAATACCGGTTATTGGTTTACCGATGGCAATTTTACCGCCAAGCTTGTTCTTTAAATAATTGGCGGATGAAATGTGATCGGCGTGCGCATGGGTTTCTAATATATAGGTAACCGTCAAATCGTGTTGCTGCACAAAATTAATAATATTCTGAGCTTGCTCAACATCCACACTGCTTGCTAAGGCATCAAAATCTAATGCGGGGTCAATGATTGCGCATTCCTTGCTTTGTTTATCATAAACAACGTAGGTGATGGTAAACGACGATGGATGAAAAAAATGTTCTATATGAGTTTGCATAACTCCCCCTGAAGTACTTGGCCGAAATAAATGGCTTTTACTATTTTTATTGTTTTTGTATAACTGCCCATCATAATTCAGCAGAGGATAGAGTATCAAGTATAACCAATGGTTTTTATATATATTATTTGGTTATAAAAAGCGTGAAGGGCCAAGAACAATAATTTTATGGCTAATTGAGGGTGTTCTCCTTTACAATGGAAACATTCAAGCGCTCGTTTAATGATAAGGAACACCTCGTGCAACCAAGTAAGCATAGTGAACACTCCAGACAAATTATTCTCGATACGGAAACCACCGGTATCGACCCTAAGCAAGGGCACAGAATTGTTGAAATAGGTTGTGTTGAAATGATCGATCGTAAATTAACCGGTCGTAACTACCATGCTTATATCAACCCTCAGTTTGAAATGGAACAAGAGGTAATTAACGTCCATGGATTAACCAATGAGTTTTTAATGGATAAACCTTTATTTCATCAGGTTGCTCAGGAATTCATCGACTTTATTAAAGGGGCTGAGCTTGTTATCCATAATGCTAAGTTCGATGTTGGCTTCATGGACCACGAATTTGCATTAACGCGTCGTAATTTACCAAAAACGGCAGATATCTGTCCTGTCATCGATACCTTAAAAGTGTCTCGCGATGAATTTGGCTCGCCAAAAACCTTGGACTTTCTAGCCCGTCATTATCGAGTCGACAAATTAGTCGACCGTACTTATCACGGCGCTTTGATTGATGCCCAGTTACTGGCCTTTGTTTATATTGAAATGACTCGCTATCAGAGTACTTTAAATTTACAAGGTAATGATGGCAATAAATCCAACTCAGCTAGCATTCGAAGACTGGATGCAAATCGACCTCCTTTGAAAATAGTTCAGGCAAGCGAACAAGATTTAAGCGACCATCAGGAAAGACTCGCCGCCATTGAAAAAAAGGCTGGGCAAACGTTATGGGGAACAATCGCTGAGTAATGAGGCAAGCTGTCGTCTAGCCGTTAAAAACTGTTGCTATATTCATCTCTTTGCTCAACAAATCGGCACTTGAACGTTTTTGCCAAAAATTAATAAAAAAAGGGTTGACGGATTTAATTCATATCCGTATTATCCACCTCGCTTTCAACGACATGTTGCAAAGAGATGACTTAGATGCGGAGTGGTAGTTCAGTTGGTTAGAATACCGGCCTGTCACGCCGGGGGTCGCGGGTTCGAGTCCCGTCCACTCCGCCAATAAGTTGTTAATGGTATGTCCTTAACAATAAGTCATCTTGTGTATCCTATGTGGAGTGGTAGTTCAGTTGGTTAGAATACCGGCCTGTCACGCCGGGGGTCGCGGGTTCGAGTCCCGTCCACTCCGCCA
>CANMZP010000041.1 GCA_947502355.1 uncultured Thalassotalea sp.
ATAAAGCCCTTCGCTAACGCGAAGGGCTTTTTCGTATGCGTGGAAAAATAAAAGTTTATCGAATAGATGCACACTGTACCGGAAGGAGGTCCCTCATCTCGCTTTGGCTCGTGGGGGATGACGTTGTATTGTTTCTGATGCTGTTTAGGGCATGACGTTGTATTGTTTCTGATGCTGTTTAGGGCATGACGTTGTATTGTTTCTGATGCTGTTTAGGGCATGATGGTGCATTGTTTCTATATAACCTTAGCGCACATTCATTAAATACGCTGTCACTGATAGAAAGCGCTAATCCATGAACCCATCGGCATTAGTGCACCTTTTTTAAACAACTTTTAAATGGCATTCACTTGTCCTTTATTGTTTCTTTAAATGTTTCGTTAGACTATCAATTAAATCTAATGGCAATGGAAACACGATAGTCGAATTCTGCTCACTCGCTATCTCTGTTAGGGTTTGTAGGTACCTTAGTAAAATGGCATTAGGTGCTTTATCTAATTTATGCGCAGCCTCAACCAATTCTATTGAAGCTTCATTTTCACCTTTAGCATGGATCACTTTGGCTCTTCTTGTTCGTTCAGCCTCCGCTTGTTGGGCTATTGCTCTAATCATGGTTTCATTTAAATCGACATGCTTTATTTCAACATTAGAGACTTTAATCCCCCAGCCATCGGAACGGGTATCTAGTATTTCTTGAATATCATCATTAAGCATCTCCCTGTTAGCCAACATTTCATCCAGTTCATGTTGCCCCAATACGGATCGTAAGGTGGTTTGTGCTAACTGTGATGTGGCTTCAAGAAAATTCGCAACATTGATTATGGCTTTTTGTGGGTCTATCACTCTGAAATAGATTACTGCATTTACTCTTACTGAAACGTTATCACGACTTATCACATCCTGACTTGGTACATCCATAACCACTGTGCGTAAATCCACTCTTACCATTTGTTGAATAAATGGGATAACAATAATAAACCCAGGCCCTTTTACTTTGTAAAACCGCCCCAAAAGAAATATAACACCGCGCTCATATTCCCTTAAAATTTTGAACATCATAAATAAAAGGATCAGGAATAATAAGCTTAAACTGAGCCAGAAAACTTGTGTACTGTAGGTTATAACTTCCATAATATTACTCCTTTTGTTCAAGATCGGAGACATGCAAGGTAAGACCATCAATCCGGTTTACTATTACCTTTTGTCCTTTATATAGAGGCCGAAGGCTTTTCGCCGTCCAGCGCTCACCATTAAAGAGTACGTAGCCAGTACCGTCAAAGTCATCATCTACCAAGGCTGTTTCACCCAAAATTTCTTCTTGGCCACTGACAATTTTGCTTTGTCGGCTTCGCCATAAATAGGCCAGAGATATAAACATTAGTACACTAAATACGGTTGCTATTGCTGCGATTAATGGCGTCGAAACCCTGAAATACGCCTGTTCTGCATCAACTAAAAAAATGGAACCTAATATAAAGGCAACTACACCACCTATGCCAAATATGCCAAAGCTAGGCGCCATTGATTCGAAAATAATAAGGACAATCCCTAATATTAATAAACCAGCACCAGCATAGCTGATAGGAAGAAGTTGAAATGCGTATAACGCAATAAACAGGCTGATGGCGCCTGTTATACCTGCAACTCCCATACCTGGACTATAAAACTCTAGGAGCAACCCATAAATACCAATTAACATTAATATGTAAGCCACATTTGGGTTGGTAATGGTTGCTAAAAATTCATTTCGCCAATCCGGTTCTATTGTTTCTAATCTAGCATCCGTTACATTTAACAGCCTTTCTTGATTATTGATCTTTATCGGATAATTATTTAGCTGTAGCAATAGATCTTGTGGAGAGTCGGCAAGCAAGTTTATTACGTTCTTTGCAAGTGCTTCTTTATCCGTAAGGGTTGCAGCCTCTTTAACGGCAAGTTCAGCCCATTCTTCATTTCGTCCTCTTAATTGCGCCAACGAGCGTATATAGGCAATTGCATCATTTAGCATTTTTTTTTCCATGGCTGATGCCGATTCGTTTTCATTCCCTTGCTTGTCCGAATTTGGGGGACTAATGTTTACGGGGGTGGCCGCTCCAAGCGTTGTTGCTGGAGCCATTGCGGCAATATGGCAAGCGTATAAAATGTAAGTTCCCGCGCTTGCTGCCCGAGCACCCTGTGGATAGACAAAGCAGGCAACTGGTATATTTGACGCCATGATAGCCATGTTTATATCACGCAGGCTTGAGGAAAGTCCGCCTGGCGTATTCAACGTAATGATAATCAGCTGGGTGTGGTTTTTATTCGCCTGTTCTATACCTGAAATCAGATAATCAGTGGTAGCAGGCCCTATCGCCCCTTGAACGTTTAATAATGGGATGATTTTTGTTGGGGGATTTGTGATTTGACTAGGAGGTGTTTGCGATGTTGCTTGCATCACAAAGCCAACAACCAACAGTGCCGCAAATAATAGTCTTAGCATGCGTCATCCCTCACTTATACCTAACCTAAAGTTTAGTCGATAAGGTTATGATTGTCAGAGTGTTGACGATATGAATTAAGATGTAAGTGTAAATATATACTGCCGTATGGATGATGACATTGTTGATTCATACTCTGCTGCATTGAGTTCCACTCGAATATCAAACGCGTGATTTCTATCAGTTCTAGAGATTGGTACAAACTGATTTAATCTTTATACCGATTAAATCAGTTGATTAGATTGTTTTACCTCATCATTCAAATAACTTACTTTTCTTATATCTATTAATTATTTGTATTATTAAAATTTAAATTTGCTACTTGAAGCATAACTAAGCTTGTAAAATAATAGGCATGTACAGTCAATTTTTTTGCAAATAAAAGTGTTAACCTCTTTCAAACTTTTTATTTGATACTATGTATTTATGTTTATTTATATTTTCTCTAAAGGGAAAGGTATTGCAACTACGCTTGTTGGTGTAGCTACCGTTATAATCCCTGAATTAGTATTTTCTATTCTAGATTTTCCTTTGTCGAGTAACGGACTGTTATTAGCCCAGCTACTTGGTCTGTTGGCAATCAGTTTCGGTGTGAGTGCTTTTTTACTTACTAAAGATAGAACTTTTTCTAAAAAAGATTGTTTAATCAATGTTTTAACTGATTCTGTTTCTGCAATTTTATTGTGTAATGCATTCATACAAAATTCAATTGGTCTCGGGGGATTATTACTGATCGCGTTTTACCTATTTTCAGCAGGTGGTTTTTTATTCAGTTTTTACCACCTAAATATTGGGCGATCGCATATAGGGGAAACAATATGAAAAAATTAATATTTAAAGGACAAATTTTCATATTATTGTTTTCGTGTTTTGTAAGTACCAATGTCTTAGCTGAACCCGCAAGGGGAGTTTTGTCGCCTGCATTTATTGAAGGGTTTAAATCGGAAATAGCGAACCGAAATTTTTCTAAATTAACGACCAAAGCTATGGCTGAACGTTTTAAAAATCAAAAAAACTTTTTGTTTTGGGAAAGCTACCATAAATTAGAGCAATTAAACTCAAAGCATTATTCTAGAATTGCAAGTTACTGGGGTATTTCCACTGATATTAGCTACTGGACGAAAATTAAGGCGCTAGTGATGAGCGTTATACCGAGTGTTTTCATTGATTCGACATTAAAGTCTGCATTAACGAGAACAGAAGATTATGTTGTTCTTCTAAAAGAATTAAATGCAGTTGGGCCTTCTTCTGAGCGTGGTTTTTTAGATTATATGGTAAAGCAGGAGGTACTTCAGGTAGACATTATGAAGCTTGCGCTAGCCGGAGAGTTTGATGCTGCAGCTGATGCCGTTGATGACTTTATACAAGCCAATATTGATTTACCTTCGCCTTAATAACCATGAATATGTCTATTTGAAAACATGCAGTCAAACGTTAAAGGAAATTGACCAGATGCCATTTCCTTTAAGGTAAATCACTCATAATCATAGATTTATACTTTAACCATGGTGGCTTTAGGCAAGTGAAAAATACCACTAAAGTTTAGCGTATTTTTGTCACAACTGACTCTATCATGCCATCATTTACTTGATGAGTAATGCTTTGGTTTATTTCTACATTTGCGACAGAACGAATGATCTTTCCTTTTTCATCTCGACTAATGCTATAACCACGCGCTATGGTTGCCAACGGACTGATAATATTTAAATTATGGGCTAAGTCTTTTAGCTGTTGTTGATTACTGTTTAAGCTTGCCAGCATTGCTCTTTGCAATCGGCTGGAGAGTTGTGTGTGCTTTTCAACAAGGCTAGCCACGCTATGAATAAGTGAAGTACTGTGCAGTCTTTGTGATAGCAAATCTAAATTTACTTGTTTCTGTGTTGTGAGCCTATGTGCCGATTGGGTTAGTCTAAAGTGAAGTTCATCCGTTAACTGCTGCTGTTTATTTAATTTCTGCTCTGGGTGGGTGAGTGCTAAAGCATGATTTAGTTGTTGCTGTTTGCGATGGGCAACTTGCATTTTATATTCAATCAAGTGTGCTAGTCGTTGTCGGTAGTGACTTAATTGTTTTTGCAATTGGCTGTTGTCTTGGGAAACAAGCTCTGCCGCCGCCGATGGGGTTGCAGCTCTTACATCGGCTGCATAGTCTGAAAGACTTGTATCAATTTCATGTCCTACCGCACTAATAACCGGAATATCACAGTCGAAGATAGCTCGTACAACAACTTCCTCATTAAATGACCACAGATCTTCAAGAGAGCCTCCACCTCGTCCTACAATCAGCACATCACACTCATCCCTTTCATTTGCCGTATAAATGGCGTCACTTATTTGCTCAGCAGCTTGCTCACCTTGCACTAAGGTTGGGTAAATAATGACTTTAATGCCCGGATTTCGACGTTTTAAGACGGTTAGAATGTCCTTAACTGCAGCCCCGGTACTTGAAGTAACAATTCCGACAGTTTGCACAAACTCGGGGAGTACTTGTTTATAACGGTGATCAAACAAGCCCTCCATTTGTAATTCAGTTTTTAACTGCTCAAATTTCTGTCTTAATAAGCCTTCACCGGCATCTTCCATTTGCTCAATGATTAATTGAAAATCACCTCTAGGTTCATACAAAGATACTCTGGCTTTAACCAATACTTGTTGGCCATTACCGGGCTTTATTCGCACATAGCGGTTATTCCCTTTGAACATGGCGCAGCGAACCTGCGATTTACTGTCTTTTAAGGATAAATACCAATGACCAGAGCTTGCGGCGATGAAATTTGATATTTCACCAGTTAACCATACGGTATGTAATTCATTTTCGAGTAAAAAACGTACTTTTTTGGTGAGCTCGCTCACCTTTAGAATGTGTTGTTTGCTGTTGGTAAATTGGTTCATATAGGTGTTTTCGTTATGTTTTGTCTTATATTAAACAAAAAGGACACTTTTTGATAATATTTGTTTACCTAATAAGACAACTCAGATAAAATCCGTTCGCAATATATAACTCCCACATAAGCGAGAATGTTGCCATGCTAAGAATAGCTCAAGAAGCACTAACTTTTGATGATGTACTACTTGTACCTGATCACTCAACCGTACTACCTCACACTGCAAGTCTAAAAACTAAGCTAACCGATAAAATCGAATTGAATGTGCCAATTCTATCTGCATCTATGGATACAGTAACCGAAGCACGTTTAGCCATTGCCCTTGCGCAAGAAGGTGGATTAGGTTTTATTCATAAAAATATGACCATCAGTGAACAGGCTGATAATGTTCGTCAAGTTAAGAAATATGAGAGTGGCATTGTAACCGATCCGGTTACTGTTCGTCCTGACATTAGCATTCGTCAAGTGCTTGAACTGTCTCAGCAATTAAACTTCTCTGGTTTTCCTGTTGTTGATACCGGTAACAACTTAGTCGGTATTATTACCTCACGCGATCTACGTTTTGAAACCGACCTTGAAAAGAAAGTGTCTGACTTGATGACACCAAAAGATAAACTTGTCACCGTAAAAGCGGACGCAAGTCGTGATGAAATTTTAACGGCTATGCATGCTAATCGTATTGAAAAGATCTTGGTTGTTACCGACAGCTTTGAGATCAGCGGTATGATCACGGCTAAAGATTATCAAAAAGCAGAAAATAAACCTAACGCATGTAAAGATGAATTTGGTCGCTTAAGAGTTGGTGCTGCTGTTGGTGTTGGTGCCGGAACGGATGAGCGTATCGCCGCTTTAGTTGAAGCCGGTGTCGATATCCTATTGATTGATACTTCTCATGGCCACTCTCAAGGGGTTATCGATCGTGTTAAAGAAACGCGTAAAGCCTACCCAGATTTACAAATCGTTGCTGGTAACATAGCAACGGCAGCGGGTGCTAAAGCCTTGGCTGATGCCGGTGTTAATGCGGTTAAAGTTGGTATTGGTCCTGGTTCCATTTGTACGACTCGAATTGTTACCGGTTGTGGTGTCCCACAAATTACGGCGATTTCTGAAGCGGTTAAAGGTTTAGCTGGAACAGATATTCCGGTTATTGCCGATGGTGGTATCCGTTTCTCTGGTGATATCGCTAAAGCCTTAGTTGCCGGTGCACACTGTGTAATGGTCGGCTCTATGCTTGCAGGCACAGAAGAAGCGCCTGGCGATGTTGAACTTTATCAAGGCCGTTACTACAAATCTTACCGTGGTATGGGCTCACTAGGCGCCATGAACCAAAAAGAAGGTTCATCTGACCGTTATTTCCAAAAATCTGACGAAGCTGACAAGTTGGTACCAGAAGGTATTGAAGGTCGCGTTGCTTATAAAGGGCCAATGGCCGCGATTATTCATCAACAAATTGGTGGTATTCGCAGTGCCATGGGCTTAACCGGTTGTGCCGATATTGAAGAAATGCGCACTAAGCCGCAATTCGTAAAAATTACTGCCGCAGGTATGGGAGAGTCGCATGTACACGACGTAACCATCACCAAAGAAGCACCTAATTACCGAATGGGCTAACTTTTTGTGAATTTTGGGTAGTTATTTTGCCATTGATAGGCTTTTAGTGTGCTCATTTGCAGGCGCAAACTCCGTGCACTAAAACCAATCAAAACCCAAATGAAAACAAAAACACGTAAAGATTTTTATTTAGAAGCTTTAATTAGCTTTTAGCAAACAAGAGAAAAAAATAATGAGTCAAGACATTCATGACCATCGCATATTAATTTTAGATTTTGGTTCACAGTACACTCAGCTAATCGCGCGTCGAGTACGTGAAATTGGTGTTTACTGTGAGCTTTGGGCTTGGGACGTAAGTGAAGAGCAAATTAAGGGATTCAATCCTACCGGTATTATTTTAGCTGGTGGCCCAGAGTCGGTAACCGAGCAAGATTCACCTCGTGCACCAGAGTATGTATTTAATGCGGGCGTTCCGGTATTAGGTATTTGTTACGGCATGCAAACCATGTCTGAGCAGCTAGGTGGTGGAGTTGAAAGCTCTGAGCATAAAGAGTTTGGTTACGCTGCCGTTGAAGTCATTGGTGAATCGGCATTATTTAAAAATATTGAAGACTCTATTGGGGCCAATGGCAATGCTCTGTTAGATGTTTGGATGAGTCATGGCGATAAAGTGTCACAAATCCCTAAAGGGTTTAAAACCATCGCACAAACACCAAGCTGTGCATATGCGGCTATGGCGAACGAAGAGAAACAATTCTATGGTGTTCAGTTCCATCCTGAAGTAACGCATACCAAACAAGGTTTGCGCATTTTAGAGCACTTTGTGGTTGATATTTGTCAGTGTGAAAAGCTTTGGACATCGGCATCAATCATCGAAGATGCGATTGCTAAAATGAAAGCCCAAGTAGGCGATGATGAAGTGGTTCTTGGCCTTTCAGGTGGCGTTGATTCATCGGTTGTAGCCATGTTATTGCATCGTGCTATTGGCGATAAACTGACCTGTGTGTTTGTCGATAACGGCTTACTTCGTTTAAATGAAGGCAAACAGGTTATGGAAATGTTTGGTGATCATTTCGGTTTAAATATTATCCATGTTAAAGCCGAAGATCGTTTTCTTGACCGCTTAGCAGGTGAAGCCGATCCTGAAGCCAAGCGTAAGATCATTGGTAATGTATTCGTAGACGTGTTCGACGAAGAAGCCGGAAAACTCGCCAATGCTAAGTGGTTAGCACAAGGTACCATCTACCCAGATGTTATTGAGTCGGCGGCCTCTGCTACCGGTAAAGCCCATGTGATCAAATCTCATCATAATGTGGGTGGCCTACCTGAAGATATGGAATTAGGCTTAGTTGAGCCATTACGTGAACTATTTAAAGATGAAGTTCGCAAAATTGGTTTAGAGCTCGGTTTACCATACGACATGCTTTATCGTCACCCATTCCCTGGGCCTGGTTTAGGTGTACGTGTACTGGGTGAAGTGAAGAAAGAATACTGTGACTTATTACGTCGTGCGGATGCGATTTTCATTGAAGAATTACATAACCACGACTTATACCAAAAAGTAAGTCAGGCGTTCACTGTGTTCCTACCTGTACGCTCTGTTGGCGTTATGGGCGATGGTCGTAAATACGATTGGGTTGTATCACTTAGAGCGGTAGAAACTATCGACTTTATGACGGCTCACTGGGCACATTTACCTTATGATTTCTTAGGATTAGTATCAAATCGAATCATTAATGAAATCGATGGTATTTCCCGTGTGGTTTATGATATTTCAGGTAAACCACCTGCGACAATTGAATGGGAATAAGCTGAGCTTTAAGGCAGTAACAGCCTAACCGCATTTCGCTATACTCGAAAAAGAAAAAACCGATTCAATATACGATTGAATCGGTTTTTTTATGGTTTTTACTTTAGGTTTGCTTCGGCATAAATCTGCATAGCTTTGGCAAAGTGTTCGGCACAGCCTTGCCCAAATTGTTCAAAGACCTGCTTTTGATCCGCATCATTAGCAATAGAATTTGCCATTGTCAGAAAACGCTCGTAACCAACAACAACCGCTTTAGCTTGCAATTTGCTTAAGGCAAAGTTGGTATAAGTCAGATACTCTCTTACAATGGCTTGTAGCTCGTCGGAGTCGACATTCAAAGACAGGCAGCCAGCCACTTTTTGCATTACCGCTTCAGATTTTTCTTTCAGCGCTAGAGTATCTTCCATACTCAGCTTGGCCAATTGTTCCATTCGCTCGTCAACTTTATCGTCACCAACGCGCTCGCGGGCCATCTTTTCTTGCTGCTCTAATTCAGGTTGTTCCTGAAAATCTTGCTCATTTGTCATTACTGATTGATCCTAAATGTTTAAATAGGTATAGCCTTGCAGACATTCTTCATAAAAGTCGATTAGGTTAACCCCTTCGCGTGGTTTGATCTTACCACGAACAATTTCAGAGTCGATTTCTTTTTTTATCGCCTGGGCCAGAATTGCGGGGGTATACTGCATGGTTGATAACACATTTTCTACCGAAGATCCTTTTACTACTTCTTCTATATAGAAGTCCTTAGGATCATCGTCATAACTGACAATGTGTACTTCATTTAAGCGCCCAAATAAGTTATGCATATCGCCCATAACATCTTGATAGGCGCCGGTTAAAAAGATGCCGATGAAATAATCTTCATCTTTGTTGAGTTGATGCATAGGAATATTTTTGGCAACTTCATCTTCTCCAATAAAATGATCAATTTTGCCATCACTGTCGCAAGTAATATCCACCAATGAACATCTCTTTTGTGGTTTTTCATTGAGACGTGAGATGGGCACAATGGGCAAAACCTGATCGATCGCCCAAGAGTCTGCGGTAGACTGAAAAACTGAGAAGTTCGCAAGATATTGCGAAGAAAGCTTATCAGGAATTTCTCTTAATTCTTCGGGGGCAAATTCCAATTCATCTATTTGATGGTTGATGGTGGACAGGGTTCGCCAATAAATCGTCTCTAATTTAGCCATTTCCTGTAAACTTAAGATACCTAACTTAAACGCATTCGCAGCCTTCTCTTTTAACTGGCTGATATCATTGAATACTTCTTGGAAATTTTGTTCGTTTAAGGCGTTTTCGGCATCGCGCATGTTAGTGACAATAATATGCTCACCAGTGGTTTTCTTCGTTGTATATTCATTTTCTGCCGGGTGGATCTCCCCCAGCACTTTGGTTACTACACAGGAATGGTGAGCTGTCATAGCGCGTCCACTTTCACTGACCAAATTGGGGTGAGGCACCGATTCCAAATTACAGGTTTGTTTGAAGCCGTAGACGATATCGGCCACGTACTCTTCTAACCCATAGTTACAGGATGAGTCACTTGTCGATTGACTGCCATCGTAATCAACGGCCAAGCCACCACCAACATCAACATACTCTAACGGGATATCCATTTGGTAAAGCTTACTGTAAATTAAAGATGCTTCTTGTACCGCTTCTTTCACGGCTCGGATATCGGTTAATTGACTGCCAATATGAAAGTGCAATAATTTGACACAGTGGCTTAGTTCAACTTTTTCCAGGTAACTGACAGCATTTAGAATTTCGCTTATTGTTAAGCCGAATTTGGCTCGTTCACCACTGGAGCTCTCCCACTTCCCTCGGCCTTTTACCATCATCTTGACTCGTAAGCCAATCATAGGTTCGACATTGAGTTCCTTGGCAAGATCCACAAGTTTAATTAATTCTGAATATTTTTCGATAACAATAACGATTTTTCGACCAATTTTGCTGCCAAGCAAGGCCAATCGCAAATACTCTTCATCTTTGTAGCCATTTAAAATCGTCAGAGATTTTTTATTGGTGTTGTAGGCAAGTGCGGCAATCAATTCCGGTTTGGAACCTGCCTCGAGGCCGTAATTATAGCGGGCACCAGCATGCACGATTTCTTCGATCACTTCGCGCATCTGGTTGACCTTTACCGGAAATACTCCTTGGTAGATGCCTTCATATTGCGCCTCTTCAATCGTGTTTCTAAAGGTTTTATTCAATTTTTGTACTTGTGAACGCAAGATGTCATGAAAACGGATCACCGCAGGAAACCCAATGCCAGCGCTCT
Organism: uncultured Thalassotalea sp.; assembly: GCA_947502355.1. Taxonomy (GTDB): domain Bacteria; phylum Pseudomonadota; class Gammaproteobacteria; order Enterobacterales; family Alteromonadaceae; genus Thalassotalea_A. The sequence goes on from CANMZP010000041.1 coordinate 11,008, forward strand.
GCATTTCTTCGATGACTTCCCGTAAATTAATTTTGAGATCCGGTTGATCATAGCGTGGTGTCACATTGATATCGCCACTATCACCGATATCAAAGTAACCATTTCCCCAGCGTTTTACGCGGTAAATGCGCTCGGCATCTTCCAGACTCCAATTAGCGGCAGGCGTTGATAAAGTTAGATTTTTAGTTTGCAAGATAACTCTCTCAATTAACGTTTTATATTGGGTTTGGCAAGGCAAAGGATGAGTTCACGAACCACCTTTGCTGCGAAGACGTCACTATTACCGGTTTGGTCGATAGGAGGCGACAGCTCTACGACATCACAGCCAACAAAGTTTTTGTTTTTAAGTAGTTTGCAAAGACTAACAAAGGAGTGAAAGTCTTCACCGCCCGGTTCCGGAGTGCCCGTGCCTGGGAAAAAGCTTGGATCAAAATAATCTAGATCCAAGGTCAGGTAGATCGGTTTTGAATCATCAATATCCGCAACGGCTTGTAAAAATTCGGCTCGGCTATCTTTTAGGGTATTGTGGCGGCGCATCCACTGATATTCTTCTCGAGTGCCTGAGCGAATACCATATTGGATTAATTGATGCTTCAGGCCGAAGTGGTCGTATACGCGGCGAATAATGGAGGCATGTGAATGATGGTAGCCAAGGTAACCATCGCGTAAGTCAGCATGGGCATCTAAATGCAATAATACTAAATCATCAAACTCTTTTAAGTAGGTTGTGATTGGGGCATAGGAAATGGAGTGTTCACCTCCTAAGGTGATTATCTTAATTTGATCCTGCTTTAGGTTTACTTGAGCAAATAATCGGCCAAAATCATCCGTGGCAGTTTGCCATTGTGCTTCTATCTGTGGATTTGCTTCTTCGTTTTCAAATTCTTGATCTATAACGGGGATTTCTAAGTTCCCCAAATCATAAAACTGGATATCTTCCATATCCGCATCCAGATATGGAGAATAGGATTCAATCCCGTCAGAAACGGCCCTTAAAGCATTGGGACCATGTCGGGTACCTTTACGAAAACAGGCTGTGCCGTCAAATTCAAACCCAATAAGGTGCACGGCATCGGCAAATAAACCTTTTTTCGATAAGGCTAACTCATAGCGACAAGGGGGATTGGCTAAAGAGATATTTGTATTCGCGATTTTCTTCATTCTCTACTCAAGTAAATCGATTTTGGAACGAGCTGCAATTATGCGCATAATTTTTCTAAAGTATAGTGTTTTTTTTTATCTATACTAATTGAGCAGATTTAGTTGATTTACTCGGTTTTATTCGTAAAATACCGACCAGTTTTTTTTTAGGCATTTTGTAAGGAGTTTCTTCTTGTTTTTTGAAGGTTCAGAAAAGAAAGCGGAAGTTATTATTGATGGTCAGCAGCTTTCTTTACTTAATGATATAAATGATGACTTTTGGCATGAGTTGGTGGCTTGTTGCCATGCTCAGGTACTGTCTACAATAGCGAATGATGACTGCAAGGCATTTCTATTATCGGAATCGAGTTTGTTTGTCTGGGATGATCGGTTTTTGATCTTAACTTGCGGTGAAACTCGATTGGTTCACTCGGTGGAGTATTTTATTTTGCAACATGGGCTTAAGGTGATAAAACATCTGACCTATCAACGCAAGAATGAATACTTTGCTCATGCTCAGCCAAGCTCTTTTGGTGATGATATCCGGTTACTAAGTCAACACCTTGATGGTAGCGCTTACCGGTTTGGCGAATTAGATAGCCATCATAATTATATTTTTCAGTATAATAATGATTTTATTGCCGACAAATCAGATAAAACTTGTGAACTTCTCGCTTATCAAATTTCCAAGCAGGCATCTTTAAAGTTAACCAATCCGGGCTTAAAAGCCGCAGACATTCGCCAATATTTACGTTTGTCTGAATTATTGCCTGGCTTTGAATTGGATGATTTTGTGTTTGACCCATTTGGATATTCGGTTAACGCAATTAATGGTAAGCAATATTTCACTATTCATATTACACCGCAAGAAAACAGCAGTTACGTAAGTTTTGAGTCGAATGTAAACCTTATAGGAATGGCGGAAGTGCTTTTAGCGATATTGCAACCCGCTTCATTTGATTTGTTAACTTTTAACGAAGATGACTTTGATGGGCAAATAAAACAAGCTATTCCAAACGGTTATTTGCCGAAATCTTATGTTCAAGAAACGTTGAATAATGGCTATTTCGTATGTTTCAGTAATTTTATCCGTCCGGTTACCACCTTTAGCAAACCAACAAAACTGGACTTAGCAGGAGAAAACAATGCACTCTGATTTATGGGTTGAGGAGAAATTTAAAGATTTCTTGGGGCTTCGTTTAAAAGTGGAAAAAGTATTATTTTCCGGCAAAAGTGAATTTCAAACCGTGGATGTGGTTGAAACCAAAGGTCATGGCAAAATGCTGTTAAATGATGGCCTTATCATGGTTACGGAACGAGATGAATTCGCTTATCATGACATGATCACGCATGTGCCTATGTTTGTTCATCCTAATCCTAAAAACATCTTAATAATTGGTGGTGGAGATGGCGGAACCGCACGTGAGGTATTGCGACATAGCGGTGTTGAAAAGTGCACCATGGTCGAAATTGATGGTATGGTCGTCGATGCTTGTAAGGAATTTATTCCCCAAACCTCATGTGCGTTAGATGATCCAAAATTGAATTTGATTATCGGGGATGGGGTTAATTTCATTCAACAAACCAACGAAAAATTTGATGTTATCATTGTCGACAGTACCGATCCCATCGGGCCTGCCCAACCCTTATTTGGTGAAGCCTTCTATCAGGGCGTTTTTAACTGTTTAACCGAGGATGGTATTGTGGTTTCTCAAGGCGAATCATCTTGGTATGCTTTGGATATTCAACAATCTTTACTAAAGGTGCTTAATGCCGTCTTTCCACAAACTTTCCTCTATAGCTTCAGCAATTTAACTTATCCTGGTGGTTTGTGGAGCTTTACCTTCGCCTCGAAAAAGTATCATCCAATAACCGATTTTGATATGCAAAGGGTAGAGCAAAGTGGTTTAGACTTTGATTATTATAATTCGGACCTGCATTGTGCGACGTTTGCGTTACCAAGTTTTGCAAAAAAAGGATTGGCTGGATTAATCGGAAACGGTTAGTGGCGGGTATAAAAATTAAAAAAGTGCCCGTTTATTTTCATAAACGGGCACTTTTTAGTTTATCTACCGTGCTTTAACTCTCGGCTTTGGGAGAAGGCACTCGGTACAAGGTTGCGTAAAGAACCGGTACCAGTAACATCGTCACAGCCGTACCCGCGGTTAAGCCCGACATAATCGTCATCGCCATCGATACCCAGAAAGCATCTTGCAACAATGGAAGAACACCTAATACCGTTGTTAATGCGGCTAAAATAACCGGCCTTAATCTTGATATAGCGGCATTAATCACCGAATCGTATCTTGATTGTCCACTACTTATGTTTAGGTTAATTTCATCGAGTAGGACAATTGAGTTTTTAATCATCATCCCCATCAAACTCATTAAGCCTAGCAATGCCATAAAACCAAATGGTGTTTGCGTAGGTAAGAGCACACTTGTTACCCCTATTAATGCAAATGGTATCGCTAAAAACATAATAATTGGCGGACGGTAAGCGTTAAACAGCGCCACGATGATAACTAAAATAACCACTAACGTTGGTGCCATTCCAGGAATAAGTGACATCTGAGCATCGAAAGTACTCTTCTGTTCACCATCCCACTCAAATTTATAGCCAGGCGGTAAGTCAATCTCCATGATTTCTTCAATCACTTCGGCTTTTAATGCTTGGAAAGTCACCCCATCAGGTTGTGCTTGCACAGCAACTTGACGACGACGATTCCAGCGAGTAATGATTGGATCTTCCCACTCCACGGCAATCTCATTTGTAACTTCCGAAAGCGGAATCGTATTCAAAGAGAATGAAGGCTTAACCTGTACAACGTCGAGTGAACCGGCTGCATTTGAACGCTCTTCTTGGACACTCCGCGCAATGATCGGGTATTTATCATCCCCTTCACGGTATAAACCTACGATTGTTCCGTCATAAGCTCTTGATGTTGCTGCGGCGATATTGCCACGTGTTACCGCTGCCCAGCGAGCTCTATCTTGTGCGTAATTAACATTAATACGTTGAACTCGTTGACGCATATCAGTACGAACTTGTTTAGCATGTGGAGATGCTTTCAATATCTCTTGAACTTCGCCAGCAAGGTTACGTAATGTGATCAAGTCTGCAGATGACGGACCGGTAATGCGTAATTCGAATGGCCAAGTATCACCAGGCCCTACGGTATATTTACGAACCCGTGTCATTACATCTGGGTAGTGATCATTTAACCAAGGTTCCGCTTCATCGACCAATTCGTTTACTTCGGCAAAAGAAGGCGTATTAACAACAATTTGTGCAAATGAAGCATATGGAAATTCTGGATCTACAGGTAAGTAGAATCGAGGTCCACCAGAACCAATAAATGTCCCAACATCTGCTGTTCTTGGATCATCTGTTAGCTTTTTCTCAATCGCTTTTAGGTCTTCAGATACTTTTTCAATAGGAGTTCCCTCTGGTGCCCAATAGTCGATTACGAATTGCGCACGGGTTGAATCAGGGAAAAACTGCTGAGGAATTTTTGTAAAACCCCAAATTGAAAATATCAGAGCTGCCGTGAGTGATATTAAGGTAAAGCTTCTAAAACGTACAAGCGTCGTCAAAATACCTTTAAAACCTCTAAAGAATTTCGTGTCGTACGGATCTTTTTCTGAATCGGTATTTTCAGGGGCTTTTAATATATTAATACATTGTAAAGGCGTCATTGTTACCGAGATTAACCAACTCAACATGAGAGAGATACCGACAACAACAAATAGAGTTCGACCATATTCCCCGGCATCAGCATTCGCGCTGTAAACAGGATAGAAAGCCATTGATGCGACAATCGTTGCACCTAATAAAGGCATTGCTGGTAATTGGGCACTTTCAATCGCGGCTTTTTTGGGATCCATTCCTTTACCGAGCCGGACGGCGACACCATCGGCCACCACTATACTGTTGTCCACCATCATCCCTAAGGCAACAACAAGTGCTCCTAATGATACCCGGTGCAGTTCAATCCCCATAATTAACATAACGATAAAGGTACCTAATATGGTTAAGACTAAGCCTAAACCAATTACAATACCCATACGCCAACCCATCGCAATGGTTAAAACAATCAATACAATGAGTACGGCTTCTGCCAAGTTAATAACAAACGCATCAATTGATTCTTTTACAAGATCTGATTGCCACTGGAATTTGCTTACTTCAATACCTGCTGGTAATTCCGCTAACAATTCATCTAAACGTTTTCCAAGGGCTGAACCCGTATCTAATATGCTGCCATCCGAGCTGCTCGCAATTGAAATGGCCAGCGCTGATTCGCCGTTAAATCGCATTAAATTTTGTGCGGGTTCTAAATAGCCTTGTCGTACGGTCGCAATATCTTTTAATCGTACCATTTCAGTATTTGGGCCACGATTTATGTTGCTAGGTAATAAGGCTTGTGCTGCATTGTTTGAAGCATCTAAAATTGAACGACGAATAAATACGTCACCAATATCTTCGTAAGAATCATAACCACCTTCTAACTCAATTCGTAGGCGGCGACCGGGCAAGTTAACCGAGCCAGCATTAAGAACAAAGTTTTGTTGACTTAGTGTGCTAATGATTGATTCTTCAGTAATACCTAAACCGGCAAGTTGGGCATCAGAAATGTCAATATAAATAACTTTTGGTTGAACACCCCATAATTCAGCACGAGATACGCCTTCAACTAAACTCAGTTCTTTTTTGAGGTCATCGGCATACGTTTCAAGTTCTTCATAAGAGTAACCATCGCCAGTTAGAGATAAAACAAAACCGTATACAAAACTGAAATCATCAATGATTTCTGGCTGGGTTGTCGATGACGGCAAAAACGGACGAATATCACGAATTTTTTTCCGCATTTCATCCCAAACTTGTGGCAATCTATCTGCCCAATAAGTTTGTTTCATGTCGACTTTAATTATCGACATGCCGGCTTTTGATATGGAATATATATTATCCAGTTGCGGTAATTCTTGAATTGCCTTTTCTATTTGATCTGTTACTTCTAGTTCGACTTCCTCAGGTGTCGCACCTGGGTATAATGTTATAACGACGCCTGTTTTTACCGTAAAATTCGGGTCTTCCAATCGACCTAGGTGGTTATAGCTATACAACCCCCCCAGGAACAATAAGAAAGCTAAAAAACGCGTAAGCTTATAATTTTCTATGGCAAATGCTGGTAAATTCACTACTTAATCCTTCTCTGCTGTCACGTCCATAACTCTAACTTGCTGGTTTTCCAGAATAGAGTGTACGCCAGCGACTACGATCCAATCTCCAGGTTGCAGGCCTTCTTTAATTCTTAATCCATAATTAGAAGGAGGGCCCAATTTGACGGCACGTTTAGATACTATATTGTCTTTAATTACCCAGACAAAACTGCTCTCGATCTCACCTTCAGAGAATAGAGCGCTCGCCGGTACAACAATTCCCGACAAGGCTGAGTCTTCAGGAAGCTCAGCAATGATGTTGGCTTTACCCGCCATGCCCGGCAAAATATTGGTATTTTTAGTATCTTCGATAACTAAGGTGATTGGGTAGGTACGTGTACTGGTTGATGCTTCACGGCCAATTTCTTTTAGGCGTCCTGTTAGCTCTGTATCGGGGGCTACATCAAACTTGATTTTTGCACTTTGTACGGCATTCGCATAACCAATTAAACTTTCAGGTACTTCGAATACAAACTCCATCGAATTAGGGTTTAATACTCTTAGAATGTTTTGTTTGGCGATGGTTGTCTCAAAATTTTCAACATAAGTGGCAACCACTTCACCATCAAATGGGGCTTTTATTTGAGTGTAAGATAACCGGTCTTTAGCTAACTGTAAGTTTGCTTGTGCACTTCGTTGTGCTGCCGCAGTTATTTCGCTATTGGCTTTCGCTTTATCAATCATCGCTTCACTAATAATACCCGGATCTTTCTTCTGAATATTTAGAGCGCGCTGGTAATCTTTTGCTGCATCAACGTAGGCGGCTTTTGCTTCGCCTAATAAGCCATCAGCAACATTAACCGCATTTTTAAAGTCAGTATCATCGAGAGTTGCAAGTACGTCACCTGCTTTAACTTGGTCACCAACGTTTACTGGCAAACTCGCTACTTGGCCACTTACCCGAAAAGATAAACTCGCTTCTTGTGCTGCCTGAGCTTTACCTGGGAATGCTCTTTGTTCGAGCTTATCGTATGAGCCAATTTGAATCGCTTTCACTTTCTTTATTACTTTAGGTAGTGGAGTTTCTTCACTACATGATTGTATAAATGGTAGGCATAGCATCGTCATCGCGACGGCAATTATTGTTTTATAATGTAATTTCACGTGAAATCTCTCCAAGGATTAAAGCTGTTATTATTGTATAAGGTAACAATTAATAAAAACTGGTTACTGCGTTGTTAAAGTATTGCACTCAAGGTGTTAATGTGTCTACCTGTTAAATAAAATAAATACACTTTTTTCAAACACTAACACCACTCAGTTACACTATGTTAACGCTTTTGCTCAGCTCTGTTCACTTATTGCTTGTTTTTAGAGCTAAAGCTATAAAAGCCTTACTTCATTTGTGTATATATTTAAGCTGGACGTGTTAATTGTATTACCTACAAGCGGTACATTCTTTGGGCTGAGTATTGATATTTTTAGCAAGTTATTTTTGGAATATCTTGCCAACGAGTCGTGTATTGCGGGGAGAGAAATTGTCGTTTCATGTGCCAGGGGCGAACCAAACCATGCCCGGCAATTTGCAAGGTATCTTTACCGTATTTTTGATTGATTGTATCAAGGCACTGCATTAACTGTGGGTTATCTTTGCTTTGTTCAAATAAATCCAATTGAAAGCTGTCTTCATCAATTAGCTCGACAAAACCGACACCACAGCGATAAAAAGCCACGCCAGGTTGGTATATCACTTTGCTCGCTATTGCGGCAGCCTGACATAACAAACGACTGTCGTTGGTTGGTATGCTAAAGCGATGCAGGATATTTCGTTTATAATATTGTTGGTCGTGTGGAGAGCTACTGGCAAAAATCACCATTTGTTTGACTAGGCTTTTTTGTTGTCTTACTTTTTGTGCCGCAAGCCCCGCGTGACGAGATAAGGCAATGGATAATTCATCTGCATGATAAATACGTTGACCAAAAGAGCGAGTTGAGAAAATCTCTTTTTTATTGCCTCGCATGGCATCCCAGTGCAGGCATATCTCACCATTAAGTTCTCGTATGGTGCGCTCCAGTACCACACTAAAGGATTTACGCATTAAATTGGGGTTGGTATTAGCCAGCTGCAAGGCATTTTTAATGCCCATCGACTCTAATCGTTTACTTAATCGACTACCGATGCCCCAAATATCGCTTAATGCCATTTGCTTTAAAATGCCTTGCCTTGACTGTTCGTTGTCAATAACGGCAACCCCATTGAACCCGGCAATTCGTTTGGCACCATGATTGGCGGCTTTAGCTAAGGTTGGGGTAGGGCCAATACCTACACCAATTGGCAAACGGACTTGTCGCCAAACGGCTTGGCGAATATCGCTGCCAAGTTGTTGCCAATGCATTAATGGCTCTTTTTTTGTGGCGTTAGGAAATTTAAGAAAACATTCATCAATAGAATAAATATGCTGCTCTGGGGCATAGCGAGCACAAATATCCATCATTTTTTGGCTTAAATCAGCGTAAAGCTCGTAATTGCTTGAGCGTATAACGGCCCCAGCGGCGCGCAGCTGATCGGCAACTTGAAAATAAGGGACAAACTTTTTGCCTATGCCCATGCGCTTGGCAATATGACAGGCCGCACAAATACAGCCGTCATTGTTGGTTAGAACAACCACCGGCTTATTACGAATGCTAGGGTCGAATACCTTTTCACAACTGGCATAAAATGAATTGGCATCACACAAAGCATACATTTAGGCGAATACTTCTTGGTGCAGTTTGCGGTGCAAGCGAATTGAGCGAATAACCACGCCTTCAACTTGAAATTCATCGCCTTCACGTATTTGATAAGCGGGTTGACCTTTAGAGCAGGAGAGCAGGCGACGATTAAATTGGTCGATTTGTTTACACACAAAGACACCATTTAAGTTGGCAACAATGACATCGCCATTATGGAGCGAAACGGAGCGGTCGATAACCAATAAATCACCATCAAAAATGCCGGCGTGGATCATTGACTCACCGCTTGCCAAACCGATGTAGGTGGCACTGGGGTGCTCTATTAATAAATTGTCCAAACTTAAGCCAAGCATTTGGTAATCGGTTGCCGGCGATTCAAAGCCGGTGATCCCAGCTTGGGCTTTAATGGGAATAAACTTTAACATCACAAAAACTCAAAACGTGAATTTATATATATACTGTAATTATGTACAGTATTTGGTTTTCAGGCAAGCATAAGTTTTCTAAATTCAATGCCAATAAGCCGACGATAACGACGCAAAATGGTATAAACTAATGAAATTAAAAAGAGAAAATTGAAATAAGGGTAAAATGAATGCCAGTTGGATTACGATATTTATGGGCGACGATTTTAGGTTGGTGTGTGGCACTTGGGACAGTTGCTGGCATTGAGACAATAGGCCATAAAATTTATCCTGTCCCACAAGAGCTAGACGTCAATAATAGTGAAGCAATGTTAGCTTATATGGACTCGCTGCCTTTTGGCGCATTGCTGTTTGTGTTATTTGCCTGGTTTAGTGCCATTTTTATTGGCAGTGTGGTTTGCGTGTTTATTAGTAAAGCACGGGCAATGACGTTTGCTTTACTTATTGGTGGCATCATTTTGCTTGGTGCTTTAACCAGTTTGATTTTTATCCCGCACCCAATATGGTTTTCAGTTACGGCGTTAATTGGTATCCCTATTATTGTGGCATTAAGTGGTCGATTCTGTCAGCGCTTTGAGGTTAGACGTTAGGTAAAATCTATCGTGGTTCATAAGCCATAAGCCATAAGCCATAAGGTCTTTTTCAAGATGGTTGTCGTCGTCCCATCAATTGCGACAGCGATATGTGGGATCTTCTGCTGTTATAAGGACTCTGTGAATATCGCCGCTTTGCAACATCCATGTTCCGCGGCATACAATACATCCCTGTATATCGCCGCTTTGCAACATCCATGTTCCGCGGCATACAATACATCCCTGTATATCGCCGCTTTGCAACATCCATGT
>CANMZP010000042.1 GCA_947502355.1 uncultured Thalassotalea sp.
CGCTCTTTTTTGCTTTCTGGGTTTCAATAATTCCTAGAAACAATACATCGTCGTCCCGTGATGCTTTTACACGGGATCTACTTTATCGTGCAGTGGGTAAATAAACCTAAGCTCAATATGCCTGCAGGAGGTCCTGAGCTCGCTGTCGCTCCTCAGCATGACGTTGTACTTTTACTTAGTTTATGGGTGTCACTGGTGCTAAGCGCTCATCCATGAGCTTATCGGTATTAGAACATCCCTGTTCGTCACCGAAAAGAAGCGCTCATCCATGAGCCTATCGGCATTAGAACATCCATGTTCGTCACCGAAAAGAAGCGCTCATCCATGAGCTTATCGGCATTAGAACATCCATGTTCGTCATCCCAGAATTTATTGTCTAAGGGAGCCCTAGCGAGCTTCAGAGAATAAATATCTGGGATCTCCTTTGGCGTGCTGTGGGTAAATAAATCTAAGCTCAACATACCTGCAGGAGGTCCTGAGCTGGCTGTCGCTCCTCAGAATGACGTTTTATTGTTACTTAGATAGGATGTACTTGTTTTTCATTTTTGGCATATAAAATTTGAGATGTCGCTTTATTGTCGCTTAGATCAGGTGAGAATTATGTTGACTTATTCTTTAATAATTTTTCAAATTCATCAGCAGGTAGAGGGCGGCTAAAGTAATAGCCCTGGGCATATTCACATTGATGCTTTAGCAAGTAATCACGATCCCATTTGGTTTCAACCCCTTCGGCGACAACTTTTAAGCCAAGGGCTTTGGCCATGGCAATAATAGCATTAACCAGTTCTTGCGAGGCCGAGCAGGATTGAATGGACTGAAGGAACGAGCGGTCAATTTTTAGTTTGTCGAATGGAAATTTTTGTAAATAACTTAATGCTGAATAGCCAGTACCAAAGTCATCAATGGATAATTGTGCCCCCATTGATTTTAGTTCATTGAGGAGCGTCAGAGTTTCCTGATTATGAGAAAATAACAGGCTCTCGGTAATTTCTACATCGAGTGAACGGGCATCAAGCCCCGATGTGCTCAGAGCCTCTCTTATGCTGCTTAGTAACTGGTCGTGTTGCCTAAACTGAACACAGGAAAAGTTTACCGCGATGCTCATTGGCTGTAGCTGCTGCCATTTTGCAGTTTGCGCACAAGCTTTATTCAAGACAAGGCCACCCATTTTGTGGATCAGGCCATTTCTCTCTGCAATTGGGATAAATTCATCGGGCGGTACAAAGCCAAGCTTTTCATCTTGCCAACGCATTAATGCTTCAGCACCAACAATTCTATTGTTGAGTACATCCAGAATAGGTTGGTAGTATACTTCTAATTGCTCATTTGCGACCGCCTGGCGTAACCTAGCATCTATATCCAGATTTCGTTGTACACCTTGGTTCATACTTTCATCATAAAAGCTGAAACCATTACGACCTTGCTCTTTCACCCGGTACATGGCGGTATCAGCATTGGCTAACAGGGTTTCGGCGTTGTCGCCATCTCTTGGGTAAATGGCCATGCCGATACTGGTAGATACAAAGAACTCTGTGTTGTGCACATAAAAGGGTTTTTCAAAAATATTTAGCAGTTTTGAGGCCAGTTGTTTGGCTTCAATTTCACATGACAGCTCAGGGATCACTAATAAGAATTCATCGCCCCCAATACGGGCAACCATGTCTGTTGCCCTTACCGCGTTGGTTAATCGTGTTGCTGTTTGTTTAAGGATATTATCGCCAGCATGATGGCCCAAGGTGTCGTTGATTTGCTTGAAATTATCCAAATCAATAAACATCAACAACACATTTTTCTGCTTACGTTTAGCCTGTAATAAAGTGTGCCTAAGTCCGGCATCCCCACATTTACGGTTGAAAAGCCCAGTGAGCGGATCGTGAGATGCTTGATGAGCTAGTTCTTGTTCTGATTCTTTTCGTTTGCGGATTTCTATCTTTAATAGTTCATTTTGTTGGGTCAGGGCATTTTGTTGTTTATCGGTTTCTTCAATTTTAGTTTTCAATACCAAATTGGTATTACTGATCCGGATTGCGAAATACAAACCAAATATAACGGGCACAGCCAAAAAGGACAGTGCAACGCCAAACCAGTTTGACGTAATTAATTGATGGGCTGAGAGCGGCTCAAACCAAGCATCAATAAAAAATGGTGTTTGCTCAATGGCCGTGTGAAAGTAAATAAGCTCATTATTGCTCTTCGCACGCTGCAGTTCATCAGTGGTCAACGAGTTAAAAATAACCAGTGGTTTTTCCTGAGTAATTAACGCTAACTGACTCTTGTTACTTGAATGCTCGTGATGGCCAATAAACTCGGCAAAAATGTGTTTGTTTACATACCCCACCAAAATGCCTACCAACTCTTGGTTATGATAAACATTTTGCATAATTCGGATGCGTAACTCATTGTTTTCCTGGTAAACGGAAAACATTTGCTTATCTAGGCGCATTTGGGCAAAGGGTACACTGTTAACAGAGAATTGCTGATTAGTGGCCGTGTCGGTGATAACGCCGGAGTTATAACCGAGCAACAACATGCGATCAAATAATGGGGTTTGTTCAAGGGTGGAGTTTTGTCGGGTATGGGATTGCAGGTTACGTTTTAATTGGATCAAACTTGACCCAAGGCCATATTTCATCGACATTCCTGATGATAAATTGGCAAAGTAGGTATAGGCCGTTTTATGCTTAGCGACACTTTCAATGTCTTCTTTTACTGTTTTAAACAAGTAACTGAGCGAACTGGCATAATTGATCACTTTCAAATCTAACTCGTTGATTTGCGAGTTATGCAGGCGGTTTTGACCAATGTTGGTAACGCTAAGCAGCAATAACAGGTAGGCACCTAACAATATGCCCCCCATTAATATGGCGTTTTTACTGCTCAGGTTTAAGTTGCGTTTCATCGCCCTTACTGCTCTTTACTAGCAAAATAATCGCTGAAAAAATAAACCACCGAAGGATAGTACTTTTCCACCATCTGCTGATAACGACCATTACGGCGGATTTGTTTTAGGTATTCATTAAAAGCGAGGCGTAACTTCGGGGAGTTTTTACGAAAGCCCGCTGCCATGCGTTGAGTATTGGAAACCGGGCCAATTACTTTGATTTCTCCAGGCCATTTTTCCATGGCAATTAAGGTGTCAGGTACATCTAACAGGGAGTTGTTAGCAATCTCAGGGGCATTTAGAATAGCTGGGATCATTTCATTGAGTTTCATTTCTTTCTCAGGAAGAATGAAATTGGCGCCGGTTTTATCCAAATCGTACAAGTTTGGATCAAGGCAAGTTTGTTCCATAGCCAATATATTGCGGTTGGCCATTAACTCTTTAACGTTTTCGATATCTTTTTCGGTGTTATCACTGGGTTTTATTGGATGTAAATCACTATCAGATCTAGATATCAGCCATACTGCGGAGGGGAAATAATCATCGGAAAAGTCCACCAGTTCTTCACGCCAAGGTAATATGGTTACCCCATTAGCAATGACATCCCCAGAAATGCCAACTTGGTTACCGTACTCTATTTGATGGTTTCTAAAAACGGCTTCCTTTCCGGTAAGCTGACCAAAGGCTGTTGCCCAATTACTTGGGATAAATTCATAATTAACACCAATATACTCTGCAAAGCCTTCCATCAGTTCGATATCTAGGCCATTAGCTGAGTACAGGCCATCTTTATTGATGTAATTAACAAAGTTTGCATAGGGAATTCCGATATGGCGAAGCCTACCGTCTTGTTGAATGTCTTCAAGATCGCGAGCATAGGTGGTATTCATTGTGCCAATTAATGTGATACACAGCGAGAAAACGTTGAATAAGCGAGTTTTTATATTTTTCATTTTTGAACAATAAAATAAAATCCTTTTAGAAAGCAGCAGTATAAAGTACCTGCAAGGTGATGACGAGACGGATCAAAATGACCTAGCAAACTTGTTTTGTGCTATATCAAACTTTTCAGTATGTTGGAAATAAAAAGCCTTTATGAACAGTGGTTTGTTAGTGAAACAAGTCATGGATTTTCTTTGTAACTTAGTGTAACAAGGGCTGTTTTTTATTTTTAGCGTTTATTTTCAATAAAAAAACGACGAAGCTGAGATTATTTTTATAAACTTACGGGGCTTTATAATCTTGATGGGCATTTACTCACCTTAGTCTGGAATTTATCTCAGAGTGAGTCTAGCCAACTTGAAGGACTCAATATCTGTGTAGTGGGTATGTTAATATAAGCACCCTGTGCCTGCCGGGGATCTCAAATCTCGTTTATACTCGTTTAGAGTGAGGCTTTATTGTTGCTTAAATCAAGCTACAAATTATTTACCATTTATCACTTGAGTAATTAGGGGGACAAAAGTATAATGTCGCCTCACTTCTTATGTAGTCTTAATTTTCCCAAACAAATCTAAGAACCACATGATTAGTGTATGTATCGTAAGGTATTGAAGTATAGGGGTGTAGTTCCAATTGGTAGAACGGCGGTCTCCAAAACCGACGGTTGGGAGTTCGAGTCTCTCCACCCCTGCCATATTATCTAAACCTCGCTGTTGCGGGGTGGTTTTGTCTAAATGACGGGAACAGGTCAGAAGTTATGAATGCAAGTACAGAAAACCAAGCTACTGGTTCTCTAGATACTCCTAAGTGGGTTTTAGTTTTCCTAATCCTAGCGGGTATCGTTTTTGGTAATTACTATTTTGGTGAAGTGTCTGTATTAATCAGAGCTATTGCTGCAGTAGCCGGTGTTGTTATTGCTGGCTTAATTGCCATGCAAACTGAAAAAGGCCGTAATGCGGTTTTGTTTAGTAAAGAAGCTAGAACGGAAGTACGTAAAGTTGTATGGCCTACTCGACAAGAAGCAATACAAACTACCGGTATCGTTTTAGTTGCGACTTTATTCATGTCGTTGCTATTATGGATTATCGACTCTGCATTATATGCAGTTGTTAGCTATATCACCTCTATACAGGTTTAAATATGACTGAAGAAAGAAATTTAAGATGGTATGTTGTTCAAGCGTTTTCAGGCTATGAAGCCCGTGTACAAAAGACTCTTTTAGAACACATCGAAATTAACGGCTTAGAAGATAAGTTCGGTCAGGTTTTAGTACCTACTGAAGAAGTTGTTGAAATGCGTGCTGGCCAAAAGCGCAAAAGTGCACGTAAATTCTTCCCAGGTTATGTTTTAGTTGAAATGGTTCCTGATGACTTAGAAGCATGGCACTTAGTTAAAAGTGTTCCACGTGTATTAGGCTTCATTGGTGGTACATCTGATCGTCCAGCACCTATCACACAACGTGAAGCTGATCGCATCTTACAACGTCTTGAAGAATCTTCAGACAAGCCAAGACCGAAAACATTATTTGAACCAGGCGAAGTGGTTCGTGTTATTGACGGTCCATTTGCTGACTTTAACGGTGTTGTTGAAGAGTTGGATTACGAGAAGAGCCGCATCAAAGTATCGGTTTCTATCTTTGGTCGTTCAACACCTGTAGAACTCGAGTTCTCGCAAGTCGAAAAAGGTTAATTTTCTTTCCTTTTTAAAGATTCTAAAAACCAGGCTAATGCCTGGTTTTTTTGTTTTGTGGATTTACTCATCGATGCTTTAAAAGTACACCGTCATATCCCATCATGCTTTTATTATTGACAGCGAGCATTGTTAATTAAGCACGTTATGCCTGCAGGAGGTCCCGGACATTTTAAACCAAAGCTCGCTTAGGCTCCCTTTGAATGAAAATTCCAGGATGACGAACATGGATGTTCTAATGCCGCGGTGCCAAGGATGGCAAAGAGCGGTGACGAACATGGATGTTCTAATGCCGCGGTGCCAAGGATGGCAAAGAGCGGTGACGACCATGGATGTTCTAATGCCGCGGTGCCAAGGATGGCCTAATGTCGATAAGCTGCATGGATGCAGGATTGTTATCTGTGACGGTGCAAATAAACTTAATTAATATGATGGTGCAAATTTAAATACGTTTAGTGAACGTCACCATCCATTAACCATTTAGAACAATTTTTATCCGCTTTTTTGTGGTTAATTGAGCATTGTTGCTTGCTTAGTAGTGGTGTTGTGTAATATAATCCGCATCCGATTTTGGCTGATTCAGGCAAAATCGTTTTTTATTAACGGGGAGCTGTTTTACATAAATAGCGTTCGCACCCATATTAAAGGTATTAAACCATGGCTAAAAAAGTCCAAGCTTTAATCAAGCTACAGGTTGCTGCTGGTGCAGCTAACCCGTCACCACCAGTTGGTCCTGCTCTAGGTCAACACGGTGTTAACATCATGGAATTCTGTAAAGCGTTCAACGCAAAAACAGATTCTTTAGATAAAGGCGCTCCAGTTCCAGTAGTAATTACTGTATACAACGATCGCTCTTTCACTTTTGAAACTAAAACACCACCTGCTTCTTACTTACTTAAGAAAGCTGCTGGTATCAAGAGTGGTTCAGGTCGTCCTAACACTGAAAAAGTTGGTACAGTTACAACTGCACAACTTGAAGAAATCGTTAAGATGAAAGAACCTGATTTAACTGCTGGTTCACTAGAAGCTGCAGTGCGTACTATTGCGGGTTCTGCTCGTTCAATGGGTTTAGTGGTAGAGGACTAATCAATGGCTAAATTATCAAAACGCGCTCGTCTTATCCGTGAAAAAGTAGACGTTCTAAAAGAATACGAAATCAATGAAGCATTAGCTTTATTGAAAGAGTTAGCTACTGCTAACTTCAAAGAAAGTGTTGACGTAGCTGTTAAGCTAGGCATCGATGCTCGTAAATCAGATCAAAACGTACGTGGTGCAGCTGTACTACCTCACGGTACTGGTCGTGACGTTCGCGTTGCAGTATTTACACAAGGCGCTAACGTTGAGAAAGCTCAAGAAGCTGGTGCTGACATCATTGGTATGGAAGATTTAGCTGAACAAGTTAAAGCTGGCGTAATGGACTTTGATGTTGTTATCGCTACTCCAGACGCAATGCGTGTTGTAGGTCAACTAGGTCAAGTATTAGGTCCTCGTGGTCTAATGCCTAACCCGAAAGTTGGTACTGTAACTCCAGACGTAGCAACTGCGGTTAAAAACGCAAAAGCTGGTCAAGTACGTTACCGTAACGATAAGAATGGTATCATCCATTCTACAATCGGTAAGGTTGACTTTGAAAACGGTCAATTAGAAGAAAACTTAGTTTCTCTTCTTAACGCTCTTAAGAAAGCTAAGCCTGCGCAAGCTAAAGGTGCTTACTTCAAGAAAATCAGTTTATCAACAACTATGGGTGCTGGTGTAGCTATCGCTCAAGGTTCGTTAACTGAAGCGTAATTGACGTTTACAAGAGGCGAATATTAGTCTATAATTTCGCCTCTAAAAATTTGGTAGGTGCTGAGTAACCGATAAACTTGATTGCATAAATCACTTATATCAACAAGGTTCTCTCGGCTCCCGTCCAAGACCGTAGGTGTTATAACAACCTTAAGTACTTTATGAGTATGGCGACGATAACTTAATTTCCTACGTAGATGGTGTTACCCAAGTATTAAGATTTTCCTTAAATACCTGGCTCTCGCCGTAATGGCCTAAATATCAATATATTTAGGAGTTTTAATTACCGGTTTATCCGGTTGAACCAGGAGTTATGCCAATGGCTATCAATCTTGATGATAAAAAAGCAATTGTTGCTGAAGTTCAAGAAGCTGCTAAAGGCGCTCAATCAGTTGTAATCGCAGACTCTCGCGGTGTTACAGTTGATGCAATTACTACTTTACGTAAAGAAGCTCGTGAAAACGGTGTATGGATGAAAGTTGTTCGTAACACGTTAGCACGTCGTGCTTTACAAGGTACTGACTTTGAATGTGTTTCTGACACATTAGTTGGTCCAACATTAGTTGCATTTTCTAACGAACACCCAGGTGCAGCGGCACGTTTATTCTCTGACTTCGCTAAAACTAACGATGACTTAGAACTAAAAGCTGCAGCATTTGAAGGCGACCTTGTTGATGTTTCGGTATTAGCGAAACTTCCAACATACGACGAAGCAATTGCACGTTTAATGAGCGCAATGAAAGAAGCATCTGCAGGCAAGCTTGCCCGCACACTTGCTGCAATTCGCGATCAGAAAGAGCAAGAAGCAGCATAATTGCGCTGTTAGCTTGTATTTTAATAGTTATACCTAACAGCATATTGGCTGTTTTAAAAAATAGGAAAGATGAATATGTCTATCTCTAAAGATGATATCTTAAACGCTATTGCAGAAATGTCTGTAATGGAAGTTGTTGAACTAGTAGAAGCAATGGAAGAGAAATTCGGTGTTTCTGCTGCTGCTGCTGTAGCTGTAGCTGGCGATGCTGGTGCTGCTGCTGAAGAGCAAACTGAATTTGACGTAATCCTTGCGTCTTTCGGTGAGAAGAAAGTTGCTGTAATCAAAGCCGTACGTGGCGCTACAGGCCTTGGTCTTAAAGAAGCTAAAGAGTTAGTTGAAGCTGCTCCTAAAGCTCTTAAAGAAGGCGTTGATAAAGCTGAAGCTGAAGCTCTTAAAGCTGACCTTGAAGCTGCCGGTGCTACGGTTGAGATCAAGTAATCTGTATAATTACAGATTATCTGCCTAAACTTTAGGCAATGGCTGGTGATTTTTTATCACCGGCCTTTTTGCGCTAAAAAACACTGGTTTTTTACAATCAGTAAAATTTTGGTTTTTTTTTAAACTAAAACAGTGCATTATTAAATATCCATCACAAAAAAGTAACATTTTTTGAGTATTTGATGGCTATTTAGATTTATTCCTGTCTGCAAAGACAGATTCGGCCATAACCAGCAAGATGAGGAACCCATGGTTTACTCTTATTCTGAGAAGAAACGAATTCGAAAGGACTTTGGTAAAAGCGAAAAAGTAATGGACTATCCATTCCTTTTGGCAATCCAACTTGATTCTTTCCGCAAGTTTATTGATATCGACTCAACGGGCGCAGTCGGCCTAGAAGCCGCTTTCCGAAGTGTATTTCCAATTAAAAGCTATTCTGGTAATTCAGAATTACAATATGTTAGCTACCGCTTAGGTGAGCCATTATTTGACGTAAAAGAATGTCAAATTCGTGGCGTAACTTACTCTGCCGCGCTTCGTGTTAAATTACGTTTGGTAATTTACGATAAAGAAGCTGCCGCTGGTACAGTTAAAGATATTAAAGAACAAGAAGTCTACATGGGCGAGATCCCACTAATGACCGAAAATGGTACCTTTGTAATCAATGGTACTGAGCGTGTTATTGTTTCTCAATTACATCGTTCACCGGGTGTTTTCTTCGATCATGATAAAGGTAAGACTCACTCATCAGGTAAAGTATTATACAATGCTCGTGTAATTCCATACCGTGGTTCTTGGTTAGACTTTGAATTCGATCCAAAAGATAACTTATTTGTACGTATTGACCGTCGTCGTAAGTTACCTGCATCAATCATATTGCGTGCGCTTGAATACTCGACTGAAGAAATCTTAGATATTTTCTTTGATACAACCAGTTTTGAAATCAAGAAAAACAAGTTAGTTATGGAACTTGTTCCTGAGCGTTTACGTGGTGAAACTGCAACGTTTGACATTAAATTGCCAAATGGTGATGTGTTAGTAGAGCAAGGTCGTCGAATCACAGCTCGTCACATCCGTTCACTATCTAAAGAAGGTATCTCCACTTTAGAAGTACCAGCAGATTACATTGAAGGTCGTGCATTAGCGAAATCTTACGTTAATGAAAGCACTGGTGAAGTAATTGCTGAAGCAAATACCGAATTAACATTAGAGCTGCTTGCTGAACTATCAGAAGCTGGCTTTAAGCAATTTGATACTTTATACATGAATGAATTCGATTGTGGTTCATACATGTCTGATACTGTTCGCATTGATAGCACAACAAACCGCATTGAAGCGCTTGTTGAAATCTACCGTATGATGCGTCCAGGCGAGCCTCCAACAAAAGATGCTGCAGAAGCATTATTTGACAACTTGTTCTTCTCTGAAGAGCGTTATGACTTGTCAACGGTTGGTCGTATGAAGTTCAACCGTCGTGTTGGTCGCAGTGAAAGTACTGGTGAAGGTGTTCTTTCTAAAGAAGACATCATCGAAGTAATGAAAACTTTGATCGCTATTCGTGATGGTAAAGGCGAAGTAGATGATATCGATCATCTAGGTAACCGACGTATCCGTTCTGTTGGCGAAATGGCTGAAAACCAATTCCGTGTTGGTCTAGTACGTGTAGAACGTGCTGTTCGTGAGCGTTTATCTTTAGGTGATCTTGATGCCGTAATGCCGCAAGACCTAATTAATGCGAAGCCAATCTCTGCTGCTGTTAAAGAATTCTTTGGTTCTTCTCAGTTATCGCAGTTTATGGATCAAAACAACCCGTTATCAGAAGTGACTCACAAGCGTCGTATCTCTGCGTTAGGCCCAGGTGGTTTAACACGTGAACGTGCTGGCTTCGAGGTTCGAGATGTTCATAACACTCACTACGGTCGTGTATGTCCAATCGAAACGCCGGAAGGTCCAAACATCGGTCTAATTAACTCGTTATCTTGTTACGCTCGTACTAACGACTATGGTTTCCTTGAGACGCCATACCGTAAAGTAGTTGATGGCATGATCACTGACGAAGTTGAATACTTGTCTGCTATCGAAGAAGGTAGTTTCGTAATCGCACAAACCAGTGCTGCTGCGGATGCAAATGGCAAGTTAGAAGACGGTCTAGTACAATGTCGTCACAAAGGTGAAGCGACATTAATGTCTTCTGACCAAGTACAATATATGGATGTTTCTCCACAGCAAATTATCTCTGTGGCGGCATCATTAATTCCATTCCTAGAGCACGATGATGCTAACCGTGCCTTGATGGGTGCGAACATGCAACGTCAAGCGGTTCCAACATTAAAAGCTGATAAGCCTTTAGTTGGTACAGGTATGGAAAAAGTTATCGCCGTTGATTCAGGTGTTACTGCAGTTGCCAAACGTGGCGGTGTAGTAGATTACGTTGACGCTTCACGTATTGTTGTACGTGTAAACGAAAACGAAATGCACCCAGGTGAAGCGGGCATCGATATTTACAACTTGCAAAAATACACTCGTTCTAACCAAAACACATGTATTAACCAACGTCCTACTTGTAACGTTGGTGAGCCGGTACAACGTGGTGACGTATTAGCCGATGGCCCATCAACAGATATGGGTGAATTAGCACTAGGTCAAAACATGCGTATCGCATTCATGCCTTGGAATGGTTATAACTTCGAGGATTCAATGTTGATTTCTGAGCGTGTAACGAAAGAAGATCGTTTCACGACTATTCACATTCAGGAACTTTCATGTATCGCTCGTGACACCAAATTAGGTTCAGAAGAAATTACTTCAGATATCCCTAACGTTGGTGAGTCTGCTCTAAGCAAGCTTGATGAATCAGGTGTTGTTTACATTGGTGCAGAAGTTAACGGTGGTGACATCTTAGTCGGTAAAGTAACGCCTAAAGGTGAAACTCAGTTAACACCAGAAGAAAAATTACTACGTGCAATCTTCGGTGAGAAAGCAGCTGACGTTAAAGACAGCTCTTTACGTGTACCAAATTCAGTATCTGGTACCATCATTGACGTTCAAGTATTTACTCGTGACGGTGTTGAAAAAGACGCTCGTGCACTCGAAATCGAAGAAATGCAATTGAAAGAAGTTAAGAAAGATCTTGGCGATGAATTCAGCATTTTAGAAGACGGTATTTACGCACGTGCTAAGAAATTGTTATTAGCTTCTGGCTTAAACGAGTCTGACATCAACAGCATGTCTCGTGACCAGTGGTTAACACAAACATTAAGTGATGAAGCACAACAAACTGACCTAGAGCAGATTGCTGAGCAATACGACAACATTAAAGCCGACTTCGATAAGAAGTTCGAAATTAAACGTCGTAAAATCACTCAAGGTGATGATTTACAACCTGGCGTTCTTAAAATTGTTAAAGTTTACCTTGCTGTTAAGCGTCGCTTACAACCAGGTGATAAGATGGCCGGTCGTCACGGTAACAAGGGTGTTATCTCTAACGTTGTTCCTGTGGAAGATATGCCATATGACGAAAACGGTGAGCCGGTAGATATCGTGCTTAACCCGCTAGGTGTACCATCACGTATGAACATCGGTCAGATCCTTGAAACTCACTTAGGTATGGCGTGTCGCGGTATCGGTGAGAAGATTGATCGAATGATCAAAGCACAACAAGAGATGGCGAAACTACGTAACTTCCTTAAGGATGTTTACAGTGTTGGTGCTTCTCGTCAGGTTGTTGACATTGACAGCTTCTCAGATGACGAAGTATCACGTCTTGCTCACAACTTGCGTGCTGGTTTACCAATTGCAACACCAGCATTTGATGGTGCAGCTGAGAAAGAAATCAAAGAGTTATTCCGTTTGGCAGACATGCCAGAAAGCGGTCAATTTACACTGTTTGATGGTCGTACTGGTCGCGCATTTGAGCGTCCTGTAACGGTAGGTTACATGTACATGCTGAAACTGAACCACTTGGTTGATGACAAGATGCATGCACGTTCTACTGGTTCTTACTCACTTGTTACCCAGCAACCACTAGGTGGTAAAGCCCAGTTTGGTGGTCAGCGTTTCGGTGAGATGGAAGTATGGGCATTAGAAGCATACGGTGCTGCCTACACTCTACAAGAAATGCTTACGGTTAAGTCTGATGACGTTAACGGTCGTACTAAGATGTACAAAAACCTTGTTGACGGTGATCATCGTATGGAACCAGGTATGCCTGAGTCGTTCAACGTATTGTTGAAGGAAATCCGTTCGTTAGGTATCAATATCGAATTGGATCAGGAATAACCTGCTTCGCTGACTAGTTACAAAAGTTAGTATACGGAGGGGACGTAAAACTCCCCTCCAGATGTTAACTCCGACAGGAGATAAAGTGTGAAAGATTTACTTAAGTTTCTTAAGCAACAAAATCAAACTGAAGAATTCGATGGTATTCGAATTGGTTTAGCCTCACCAGACATGATTCGTTCATGGTCTTTCGGTGAAGTTAAAAAGCCAGAAACCATCAACTACCGTACGTTCAAGCCTGAGCGTGACGGCCTTTTCTGTGCTCGTATTTTCGGCCCAGTAAAAGATTACGAATGTTTATGTGGTAAATATAAGCGTTTGAAGCACCGTGGTGTTATTTGTGAAAAGTGTGGCGTTGAAGTTACCCTTACTAAAGTTCGTCGTGACCGTATGGGCCACATCGAATTAGCAAGCCCTGTAGCGCACATCTGGTTCCTTAAATCATTGCCATCTCGTATCGGTTTATTACTTGATATGACATTGCGTGATATTGAACGCGTACTATATTTTGAATCTTATGTTGTTACCGAGCCTGGTATGACAACATTAGAGCGTAGCCAAATCCTTACCGAAGAAGAGTACCTAGATGCTCTTGAAGAACACGGTGATGAGTTTGATGCGAAAATGGGTGCTGAAGCTGTTTTAGCCCTATTAAAAGAAATCGATTTAAATGCTGATATCGACCAAATGCGTGAAGAACTACCTGAAATTGGTAGTGAAACTAAGCGTAAGAAAATTACCAAGCGTTTAAAACTTATGGAAGCATTCGCCCAGTCTGGTAACAAGCCAGAGTGGATGATCATGTCGGTTCTTCCGATCCTTCCACCAGATCTACGTCCTCTAGTTCCTCTAGACGGCGGTCGTTTTGCGACCTCAGATTTGAACGATTTATACCGTCGTGTTATCAACCGTAACAACCGTCTAAAACGTCTTCTAGACTTAGTTGCACCAGACATTATCGTACGTAACGAAAAACGTATGTTACAAGAGTCTGTTGATGCGCTATTAGATAACGGCCGTCGTGGTCGTGCTATTACCGGTTCTAACAAACGTCCTCTTAAATCTCTTGCCGATATGATCAAAGGTAAGCAAGGTCGTTTCCGTCAGAACTTACTTGGTAAGCGTGTAGATTACTCTGGTCGTTCTGTAATCACAGTTGGTCCAACATTACGTTTACACCAATGTGGTCTTCCTAAGAAGATGGCATTAGAGCTATTTAAGCCATTCATCTACGGTAAATTAGAAGCGCGTGGTTTAGCCACTACGATTAAAGCGGCTAAGAAATTAGTAGAACGTGAAGGCGGTGAAGTTTGGGATGTACTTGATGAAGTAATCCGTGAACATCCGGTTATGCTTAACCGTGCACCAACACTTCATAGACTTGGTATCCAAGCGTTCGAACCTGTGCTTATCGAAGGTAAGGCAATCCATTTACACCCTCTAGTTTGTGCGGCATATAACGCCGACTTCGATGGTGACCAAATGGCGGTACACGTTCCATTGACATTAGAAGCGCAGCTAGAAGCTCGTGCCCTAATGATGTCAACGAACAACGTACTATCACCTGCTAACGGTGACCCAATCATCGTTCCTTCACAGGATGTTGTATTAGGTCTTTACTACTTAACGCGTGATCGTGTTAATGGTAAAGGTGAAGGCATGGTATTTACCTCTGTAAAAGAAGCTGAAAAAGCTTACCGTACAGAAGTAGCTGAATTGCATGCTCGCGTTAAGATCCGTATTACTGAAAAAGTTAACGGTGAAGACGTAACATCACTAATTGATACTACTGTTGGTCGTGCCTTGTTATGGCAGGTGTGTCCTACAGGTTTACCTTATGAGCTTATCAATAAGACATTAGGTAAAAAGCAAATTTCTACCCTGATTAACCATGCTTACCGTAACTTGGGTCTTAAAGAAACGGTAATGTTTGCTGACCACATCATGTACACAGGTTTCCATTACGCGATGATCGCGGGTGCCTCTGTTGGTATTGATGACATGGTAATCCCAGATGCGAAGTACACAATTATCGACGCAGCTGAAGAAGAAGTTAAAGAGATCCAGGAACAATTTGAGTCTGGTCTTGTAACCGCTGGTGAGAAATACAACAAAGTTATCGATATCTGGTCATCTGCTAACGAAAAAGTTTCGAAAGCGATGATGGACAACCTATCGACTGAACATGTCTTGAACCGTGATGGTGAGATGGAAGCGCAAGACTCTTTCAACTCAATCTACATGATGGCTGACTCGGGTGCTCGTGGTAGTGCCGCTCAGATCCGTCAGCTAGCCGGTATGCGTGGTCTAATGGCCAAGCCAGATGGTTCAATCATCGAAACGCCAATTACAGCGAACTTCCGTGAAGGTCTGAACGTACTACAGTACTTCATCTCAACTCACGGTGCGCGTAAAGGTTTGGCCGATACGGCACTTAAAACTGCGAACTCGGGTTACTTAACTCGTCGTCTTGTAGACGTTGCACAAGATTTGGTTGTTACAGAAGAAGACTGTGGCACTGAAGAAGGTCTATTAATGACACCACTTATTGAAGGTGGTGATGTTGTAGAACCTCTACGCGAACGTGTATTAGGTCGTGTGGTATGTAAAGACGTTATGTACCCAGGTACAGAAGACGTATTATTCCCACGTAACACCTTATTAGACGAAGCGAAGTGTGACACATTAGAAGAACACTCTGTGGATCAGGTTTGGGTACGTTCAATCATCACTTGTGATACTGATTTTGGTATCTGTGCACACTGTTACGGTCGTGACTTGGCACGTGGTCATATGATCAACCAAGGTGAAGCAATCGGTGTTGTCGCTGCTCAGTCAATCGGTGAGCCAGGTACACAGCTTACGATGCGTACGTTCCACATTGGTGGTGCGGCATCTCGTGCGTCAGCTGAGAACTCTGTGCAAGTTAAGAACACGGGTACTTTGAAACTTCAAAATGCTAAGTTCGTTAACAACTCTGATGGAAAGATTGTTATTACCTCTCGTTCATCTGAACTTACCGTTATTGATGAGTTAGGACGTGAGAAAGAGCGCTATAAAGTGCCTTACGGTTCAATCTTAACGAAAGCTGACGGTGATGCAATTGAAGCTGGTGAAACGATCGCAAACTGGGATCCGCATACTCACCCAATCATTACTGAGGTAGCTGGTAAGATCAAATTTGTTGACCTTATTGACCAAGTTACTATGACGCGTCAAACGGATGAACTAACTGGTTTATCAAGCATCGTTATCACAGACCCTGCACAACGTAGCTCTGCTGGTAAAGAAATGCGCCCAATGGTTAAGTTGATTGATGCCAAAGGTAACGACGTAATGATCGCTGGTACAGAAATTCCGGCACAATACTTCTTACCTGGTAACGCAATCGTTAACCTTGAAGATGGTAGTGAGGTTAATATCGGTGATGCGTTAGCTCGTATCCCACAAGAGTCTTCTAAGACTCGTGATATTACCGGTGGTCTTCCACGAGTTGCTGACTTATTTGAAGCCCGTAAGCCGAAAGAGCCTGCAATCCTTGCTGAGAAGACTGGTATCATTGGTTTTGGTAAAGAAACCAAAGGTAAGCGTCGTCTACTAATCACTCAACCAAGTGGTGACGTATACGAAGAGATGATCCCGAAATGGCGTCAACTTAACGTGTTCGAAGGTGAATCGGTTCTTAAAGGTGAGGTTATCGCCGATGGTCCAGAGTCGCCGCATGATATCTTACGATTACGTGGTATCGACCATGTAGCAAACTACATCGTGAACGAAGTTCAGGAAGTATACCGTCTACAAGGTGTTAAGATTAACGATAAGCACATCGAAGTTATTGTTCGTCAAATGGTACGTAAGTGTGAAATCATGTCTGCAGGTGATAGCCAATTCTTACCAGGCGAGCAAGTAGAAGTTGCACGCGTTAACATTGCAAACCGTGAATTAGAAGCACAAGGTAAAGCTCCGGCTGAATTCCAGACGCTTCTAATGGGTATCACGAAAGCATCACTTGCCACTGAGTCATTTATTTCAGCAGCATCGTTCCAGGAAACAACTCGTGTGTTAACTGAAGCCGCTGTCGCTGGTAAGAAAGATGATCTACGTGGTCTTAAAGAAAACGTAATTGTTGGTCGTCTAATTCCAGCAGGTACAGGTTACTCTTACCACCAAAAACGTGCTGCAGAGCGCAATGGTACCGTTGAAGAAGAAGTAACAGTATCAGCAGAAGACGCAGAACAAGCGTTAACCGATGCATTGAATGCAGATCTGTTAGGTGGTTTAACATCAGGTAATGATGAATAAATAAGCCATTGTAGAGCAATTGGGATACAAAAAAGATCAACGATCTTTTCCCCTATTGCTTGACAGATAGCCACTTCAACTATAAAATTCCGCGACCCTATAAACAGGGTCGCGGTTTTTCACGTTTATGAGCGTGTGAAAGTTACAGAAAAAAACTGTGATATAAGCACATATTTAACTAATCAGGAGCCCATTAATGGCAACTATTAACCAACTAGTACGTAAACCACGTGTTAGACAAGTAGCAAAAAGTAACGTTCCAGCGTTACAAGCTTGTCCACAACGTCGCGGCGTATGTACTCGTGTGTATACAACTACACCAAAGAAACCTAACTCAGCACTACGTAAAGTAGCTCGTGTTCGTTTAACTAACGGCTTCGAAGTTACTTCATACATCGGTGGTGAAGGTCACAACTTACAAGAACACAGCGTAATCTTAATTCGCGGTGGTCGTGTTAAAGATTTACCGGGTGTGCGTTACCACACCGTTCGTGGTGCACTAGATTGTTCTGGTGTTAACGACAGAAGACAAGGCCGTTCTAAGTACGGTGCTAAGCGCCCTAAATCTTAACGGAACTCCGTCAAGTAAGGCCAAACATCTTAAATTAACTATTGTTTTGGGAAATTCCTGAAATACTATCGGAGTATTGAAAAATGCCAAGAAGACGTGTCGTAGGACAGCGTAAAATTTTACCTGATCCGAAGTTCCATAATGAACTTTTAGCGAAATTCATCAACATCCTTATGGTTGATGGTAAGAAATCTACAGCAGAAAAAATTGTTTACGGTGCATTAGACATCTTAACTGAAAAAAATTCTGATAAAGAACATTTAGAGCTTTTTGAAATCGCTCTAGATAACATCCGTCCACAGGTTGAGGTTAAATCTCGCCGTGTAGGTGGTTCTACTTATCAAGTTCCAGTTGAAGTTCGTCCAGTGCGTCGTAACGCTCTAGCCATGCGTTGGTTAGTTGATGCTGCTCGTAAACGTGGTGAAAAATCAATGGCTCAGCGCCTAGCTAACGAAATGTTAGATGCGTCTGACAACAAAGGTTCAGCTGTTAAGAAACGTGAAGACGTTCACCGTATGGCTGAAGCGAACAAAGCGTTCGCACATTACCGCTGGTAATAACACTTGGATAGTCACATTAGTGACTATCCTTTTCTGCAATCTAAGACAGCGTAAACTGTCCTTAGAAAGAGGATTTTAAATTGGCTCGTACAACTCCTATTGAGCGCTACCGTAACATCGGTATCTGTGCGCACGTAGATGCTGGTAAAACGACAACAACCGAACGTGTTCTTTTTTACACTGGTCTTTCTCATAAGATTGGTGAAGTTCATGACGGTGCGGCCACCATGGACTGGATGGAACAAGAACAAGAGCGTGGAATTACTATTACTTCTGCAGCAACGACTTGTTTCTGGAAAGGCATGGAAGGTCAATTCGTTGATCATCGTATCAACATTATTGATACCCCAGGCCACGTTGATTTTACCATCGAAGTTGAACGTTCATTACGTGTACTTGATGGTGCAGTATTAGTACTTTGTGCTTCATCTGGTGTTCAGCCACAAACTGAAACCGTTTGGCGCCAAATGGAAAAATACTCTGTACCTCGTATGGTATTCGTAAACAAAATGGACAGAGCGGGTGCCAGTTTCCTTAACGTCGTTGAACAAATGAAGGATCGCCTTGGTGCGAATCCTGTACCAATTCAATTAGCAATTGGTGCCGAAGAGGAATTTACTGGTGTTGTTGACCTAGTTAAAATGAAAGCAATTAACTGGAACGAAGCAGATCAGGGTATGACCTTCTCTTATGAAGATATTCCTGCCGATATGCAAGATTTAGCCGAAGAGTGGCGAGAGCACATGGTTGAGTCTGCAGCGGAAGCTTCAGAAGAGTTAATGGAAAAATACCTTGAAGAAGGTGAGCTTTCAGAAGCTGACATTAAGGCTGGCTTACGTCAACGATCATTAAACAACGAAATCATTCTATGTACCTGTGGCTCAGCCTTTAAAAATAAAGGTGTTCAGGCCGTTCTTGATGGTGTTATTGAATACATGCCTTCACCTTTAGAGGTTGAAGCTATTAAAGGTATCAATAATGACAAAGAAGAAACAGAAGGTAGTCGTGAAGCGGACGATAAAGCACCGTTTTCAGCATTAGCATTTAAAATTGCTACAGACCCTTTTGTCGGTACACTTACTTTCGTACGAGTTTACTCAGGTATTGTTAACTCAGGTGACGCTGTATTTAACCCAGTTAAATCCAAGAAAGAGCGTATTGGTCGTATTGTTCAAATGCACGCCAATGATCGCGAAGAAATCAAAGAAGTACGCGCTGGAGACATCGCGGCACTTATTGGTATGAAGGATGTAACTACGGGTGATACATTATGTGACCCACAACATGTGATCACATTAGAGCGCATGGAGTTTCCAGAACCGGTTATCTCTGTTGCTGTTGAGCCAAAAACTTTAGCGGACCAAGAAAAAATGGGCATCGCTTTAGGAAAGCTAGCAGCAGAAGATCCTTCATTTCGCGTTCAAACAGACGATGAAACAGGACAAACCATTATTTCAGGTATGGGCGAACTGCACCTGGACATCCTGGTTGATCGAATGAAGCGCGAATTTAAAGTTGACGCCAACGTTGGTAAACCACAAGTATCTTATCGAGAAACTATCCGCAAAGCGGTTGAAGTGGAAGGTAAATTTATACG
This sequence comes from uncultured Thalassotalea sp., assembly GCA_947502355.1. Taxonomy (GTDB): domain Bacteria; phylum Pseudomonadota; class Gammaproteobacteria; order Enterobacterales; family Alteromonadaceae; genus Thalassotalea_A. Next base: position 19,864 of record CANMZP010000042.1, read on the forward strand.
TCAATCTGGTGGTAAAGGTCAATACGGTCACGTATGGCTTAAAATGGAACCTCTTGCCGAAGGCGAAGGTTTCCAATTTGAAAACGAGATTGTCGGTGGTGCTGTACCGCGTGAATATTGGGGTGCTGTTGAAAAAGGTTGTGAAGAGCAAATGCAAAACGGTGTTTTAGCCGGTTTCCCTATGCTTGATGTAAAAGTGACCTTATTTGATGGTTCTTTCCATGACGTTGACTCAAATGAGATGGCATTTAAAGTTGCTGCATCACTTGGTTTTAAAGACGGTGCGCTTAAAGCAAACCCGGTTTTATTAGAACCAATGATGAAAGTTGAAGTTACTACTCCTGAAGCCAATATGGGTGATGTAGTAGGGGACTTAAATCGCCGTCGAGGGATCATAGAAGGTATGGATGAAGCTCCGGCCAATATGAAGTTAGTGACTGCATTAGTACCACTTGCTGAAATGTTTGGTTATGCTACGGATTTACGTAGTGCCACACAAGGTCGAGCGTCTTACTCTATGGAGTTTAAGCAATATAATGAAACTCCAAAAAATGTTGCAGATCAGATAACCCAATTACGGGGTTAATTAATTTAATAATTGCCTGGTTAAAAACCGGGCGACCTATCACTTTAAGGTATTAGAAAAATGGCTAAAGAAAAATTTGAACGTTCGAAACCGCACGTAAACGTAGGTACAATCGGCCACGTTGACCACGGTAA
>CANMZP010000043.1 GCA_947502355.1 uncultured Thalassotalea sp.
CGTATATTAATTTGTCCGGGATCCCAATGAGCGTTCTGTGTGTTTATTGATTCAACCTTATAACACATGAGGTATTCAATACATTGTATTGTTTCAATGCACATTTAAATTCAGGAGGTTCCGCACAACAGCATTGCGAAATGACGGTGTTTCTTTTTTACTAAGGTGGATTACATAGACTGTCTATGTTAACGGTCTATGTTAACGCTTTCCGCCCGTCACTCATTTAGAAAAAATACTCCGTCATCCTGGAAAATTTATCTATGGGAGCCTAAGCGAGCGTATATTAATTTGTCCGGGACCCCATTGAGCGTGCTGTGTGTTTATTGATTCAGCCTTGTAACTTAATAGCTTGCATGCGCTATGCTACAGTCTGACATTCATAGTATTCCTGACCATTAAGATATACTTTAAAGTCTTCGAGTGGCAAAGGCTTGCTGTATAAATAACCTTGAATAAAGTGACAGCCCAGCTTTTTTAACACCTCCATCTGTTCAATCTGTTCAACACCTTCAGCAAGAACGGTTATTGACATGGAATTGGCTAATGTCACAATGGTTTGCGTTATCATTTGATCCGTTTGAGAAACGGTTATTTTGTCAATAAACGATTTATCAATTTTTAAACATTGAATCGGTAAGTGTTTAAGATAAGAAAGGCTTGAGTAACCTGTACCAAAATCATCTATGGCTAAGTCAATGCCCATACTATTTAAGCATTTAATATTATGATCTGTTATTGGGTTTTCTTTAATTAAAATACTTTCCGTGATTTCAAATGCTATGGATTTCTCATTTAAATTGTATTTTGTCAATACGGATTCAATAAAATCAATTAATTCAGGATCACTAAACTGTTTAGCAGATAAATTTATCGAAACAGGAATCTCTTGTAATTGTGACCCTAAACAACAGATTGTTTTGCAAACTTCGTTTATCAACCATTTGCCGATAGAGATAATAACCCCAGAATCTTCGGCTATCGGAATAAATTTGGCAGGAGAAATATTTCCCAATGTAGAATGCTTCCAACGCAATAGCGCTTCAGCGCCGACCATTTTACCGGTAATACTGTTTATTTGAGGTTGATAATGTACACTAAGTTCATCATGTTTAATGGCTTTCATTAGCGCATTACCAATATCATGTTGTTCACGAAGGTTTAAACTCAAACGTTTGTCATAAGTTCGTACACAACCTCTGCCACTTGCTTTAGCGTGGTACATGGCAATATCACTATTAACCATCAAATCTTCTAGTGTTACCGCATCATCAGGAAGCATACAGATACCCACAGATGCCGAAATATTGATATAAAATTCGTCAATCAGAATACTGTCTTGCAAGCAGTCAATAAAACGTTGTGCTATACGTATTGCTTCTGGTTTGTCTACATCGGGGATAATTGCAATAAATTCATCACCGCCCACACGACAAATAAAGTCTTCTAAACGTTTACAGTTTGAAAAACGAGTTGCAACAATTTTCAGTAACCTATCACCAATCGAATGACCTCTACTGTCATTAATTAGCTTAAACCTGTCGATATCTATCATTAATACCGCGGTAGAAACTGACCCTTGGGTTTGTATTAATTCATTAAACTTTTGATCTAGTGAATTTCGGTTTGGAAGTCCTGTTAAATAGTCAACAAATGCTAACTTTTTGATATGTTGTTCTTTTTTGATTTTCTCTGTGATGTCTGTAAAGGTCATAACGGCACCAATAATAACATCTGAGTTAGGACTAAACATTGGGGTGCTATTGACACTAACCCAATTAATTTCATCGTTAAATATGATCCCTTGAATATCGTTTTTAACGGGTTTTCCGGTTTTTAAAGTAATGGTTGATGGGTGGGTATCACCTGGATATTCACTCCCGTCCTGGTGTATAACCCGATAGCGGGGATCAGTAGGGACCGTGCCTTTGACTTGTTCTATCGTTAAACCGACAAGATTTGAAAAGTTGCTATTAGCATAAATAAACTTACCTTGTATATCGATAACGAGTATACCCTCAGACATACATGAGAGTATGGTATTTAAGGTTTGTTCACTTTTAGAAAGTTGCTCGGACTTTTCAATTATATCGGTAATATTTGTACAACTACCAATAACTAACTCCGGTTGCCCGGATGAAGAAAATGAGGCCTGGCCACGGTCGATCATATGCAAATAATGGCCATCTTCATGACGCATTCTATATTCCGAATAATAAAAATCAACTTTACCATCTAGATGTTTATTTAGATCTGAGAAAACCCGCTCTTTATCATCAGGATGTAATCGTTCGATCCAATTATCGACGGTTAACGATTTCGTAAAATCGGTAATTCCGAGTGTTATTTTCCAGCGATCACTGGTTACCAAAGTTGAGTTAACAAGATCCCATTCCCAATAGCCATCAGCAGTGCTTTGTTTAAATAAATCATAGCGGGTTTTAATGCTATTTTTTTGATTGAAAAGGTTTCTGTTCTCAATAATTAAAGATTCAATTGAAGGTTCTTCACTTTGTGTTTTTGTGATTTGCATTGCTAGATTGACTGGTTGTTGACATGTTGAATAGAGCAAGAATATACCTCAAGCCGTGTTCAAATCAAATACATTTTGTTGCACTTTTACACAATAAATCATGCTTGTAAAACCTGTGTTTTGAGGTGTTAAATTGTACGTAACAGTCTTGTTTCAAGTTGTGATCTTTCACGCGATTTAGCACAATTTTAACATTTGTTGATTGTTTTCTAATACTCGGTACTTCACATTGAAAGTTTTACTACTGAATATGTTTAATAAGACTTTTTCGCTACTGAACAAGGGAAAACATGAAACCATACATAACCAGTTAAAGAGTGTGCTGAATAAGGTTTTAACAATAAATCAATAGTATATAGCTGTTTGTTTAACAAAAGTTGGAGTTAGCAAATAAACCTTCTAGCTTTTTGGTTACAATCTGTAGCTCTACGTTAATTCTTCCGTTACTATACGCCCCGATTTTTAGCATTTAAGGCGTAGTTATGAAACATACCGTTGAAATTATGATTGGGGAACAAGAAATAGCCGAAAGGGTTGCCCAGTTAGGTAAAGAAATAAGCGAACATTATAAAGACAGTAAAGAATTGGTGTTAATCGGTTTGCTACGTGGATCATTTGTTTTTATGGCGGACTTATGTCGCCAAGTAACGGTTAATCATAGCGTTGATTTTATGACTGCATCAAGTTACGGCAATAACATGGAAAGCTCTCGTGACGTTCATATTTTACAGGATATCGCCGATAATATTGAAGGCAAAGATGTATTGCTTGTCGAAGATATTGTTGATACCGGTAATACCCTAAACAAAGTGATGCAGATTTTGGCACTTCGTGACCCGAATTCAATGAAAATTTGTACCTTGCTTGATAAACCATCGCGTCGTGAAATCGGGGTGGATGTTGAGTGGGTAGGTTTTGAGATCCCAGATGAGTTTGTTGTGGGTGTGGGTATTGATTACGCGCAAAAATATCGTCACCTACCATACATTGGAAAAGTTGTACCGCAAGAGTAACCTTTTAGCGGCAATGATATAAATAGATTAAAGAGGTGCTAAAGAGCACCTCTTATATTATGCGCTAATGAATCGGCTGACCAAATTAGTTCCTTGGGAAATGATGTTAACCGAGTGTCCTTTAAGCTTGAGCAACAACACATAGGCTAAGGGGACTAAGTACAAACTGGTTAGCGTTGAAAACACCAGACCACCAATAATCGCAATCGCCATGGGCGCATACGTTGGTCCATCGCCACCTATTTGGGTATTACCTAAGGCAAGCGGCACCAGGCCTAAAATGGTTGTTGAAACCGTCATTAAAATGGGTCTAACCCTATCGCTACATCCCTTAAGAACGGCATCTTTAACGTGACTGCCTTGTTCAATTAATTGGTTTATCCTATCGACTAGCACAATGCCGTTATTGACCACTATCCCCATTAATATCAACATGCCTATCATTGCCATCACCGACATTGGTGTGCCGGTTAACATAAGCCCCCAAAATGCACCGACGTACGAGAACAATAATGAGGTAATCACCGCGGTAGGTAACAGTAGACTTTCAAATAGCGCCGCCATAACAATATAAATCATGCATACGGCTAAAATCATGTTTACGCCCATGACATTTTCGGCCTCATCCTGTCGCACAAAGCTGCCATCAAGCGAGTAGTTATAGCCTGCGGGTAAGGTGATTTGAGAAAGTGTTGCTTCCAGTGCCTGTTGGGCTTCTTCAAGTGTTTTGCCATCTAAGTTCGCTTGAATAGTGATGGCCGTTTGGCGATTAAAACGGCGAATTTCACTCAACCTAGGTTTAATGGTTAAGCTCGCGACATTATCCAGTGTAATGGTTTTGCCCATGTGTTGGCTAATGGGCAACTTTTTAAGCTCATCTATCGACTTTTTGACTTTAAGATCGTAATTTAACCAAATATCAATTTCTCCGCTGTCACCATGTCGATACGTACGTAAGGGCTGCCCACGTAGTGCTAAAGCAACGGCATTCGCTACCTCGTTAGAACTTAACCCGTGGCGAAACGCTTTGACTCTATCCACGGTTATTTGCATTTCTTGCTTTTGGCCGCGAGAGTCTGATGTGACATCGGTTAATCCATCTATGTTTTCAATGATTGGTATTAAGTTATCTTTAAGCTGCAATAAGACATCCGTTGATAAACCCGTTAAGTTAATTTGTAAGCCCCCTCCATTGCCTTGTTCAAAACCAAAACGCGGAGTTGCTCGAACAAACGTTGGTAGATTTTCTTTGATTTTATCTTTAAGTTGTTTCATCGACATAGGTAACTCACCATCATGCAAAATTAACGTGGTTTGCAGACTATGGCCGGCGTAATAGCTGTATACCGAGTCGATTAAGAAGGCGTCTTTGTTGGCGTATAAATAACCTTCCATTTTAATGATGATTTTTTCTGCGGTTGCAAAATTAAATTGCTCGTTTAGCTCCCAGCTAATAAACAAACGATTGTCATTAAAGTTTTCTTCTTGATCTGACGTTACCGCTTGTAACGGTATGGCGATGCTCACCAACAGCAAGATAGCGATGATGACGCTGATGATTTTATGATCCTGACTCCAACGTAAACTGGCTTGATAAAAACGCGCAAAACGACCATTTTTAAGGGGCGTTTGTGCTGTATGCCCTGATTTACTGCTAGTAAATTTTTGGGTTTTGATTTTACTGGTTAATAGCGGGATCAACGTTTGCGCAATCAGTAATGAAGCAAACAGCGAAATACAGATGGCGATGGAAACATGCTCCAAAAAGATGGTGATTTGCACTTTTTGACCGACAATGTTGGGTAAAAACACTATCATGGTGGTTAATGTTCCGGCGATAACCGCAAGCGATACTTTATTTACGCCACGCTTGGTGGCGGCGACAATGTCGGGATCTTTTTGTTTTTCCAAAAAGATCGACTCCGTGATCACCACCGAGTTATCAACCAACATACCAACGGCAAGTAATAAGCCCATCATCGATAATATATTTAAGCTGTAACCTGCAAAATACATAACGCCTAGGGTAATACAAATTGAAATTGGCACTGACAATACCACGATCAATGTGGTCATAAAGTGCCTTAAGAATAGGTACAGCACAATAACGGAAAGCAGGGCACCTAATAATCCGGCCTCAAGCAGGGCGGCTAACGAACTCGTAACGCCGTCAGCCGTATCATCCATAATATATAAGTTAATGCCATTAAATTGCGGGTTTTGATTGGCTTCATCAATCACCTTTAAAATGCGCTCTGACACCTCGACTAAATTGGCATTAGACTCTTTTAAAATATTTACCCCAATGGCGTAGGTTTGATCCAAATGACGACCTTCCCAAGGAATAGGCAGGGCATATTCAATGTTGGCGATGTCTTTTAGCTGAATGTTATTTTTAATAAGTAAATGTTTAATTTCATCGATAGAGCGGTACTCGCCTATGGGGTTAACCATTACCTTGTTATCATTTTCAAAAAAATGGCCGGCGGTCATCGAAAAGTTATAGGTATTGAGCTTATTAACCAGATCTGCTCGGTCGATGTTTAAAGCCACCATTTTATCTGGGTCCAAGCGAATGCTGATTTGGCGTTTATCTACACCATACATTTCAACTTTAGATACGCCTTTTACCCGCTCTATAGGACGTTTAAGGTTTCTGTCGAGTAAGTCATACGCCAGTGATAAATCTTGTTGGGATGAAATGCGCAATTGAAATACCGGCATATCGTTGGTATTAAATTGATATACTAATACCCGTTCGACATCATCTGGTAGCAGGTGACGAATGGCGTCAACATTCTCTCTCGCTTCAATGCTTTTGGCGTTAATATTTTCATCCCAGGCAAATTCCAAATTAATATCGGTGCCCCCTTCATGCGACGTTGAACGCATGCGTTTTATGCCTGAAATGGTGGCTAAGGACTCTTCAATAGGTCGAGTTATTAATCTTTCTACCTCAGCTGGCGAGGCATCTGGGTAGGGGACTTGTATCCAAAGTTGTGGAATGTCTATCGCGGGAAATTTTTCCAGCGGTAATAAACGTGAGGCCACAATGCCTGTCACTAACATGGAGAGAAAAATCATCACGATGGTGACCGGTCTTTTCAAGGCAAAACTTGCCAGGCTAGCGCCTAATGGTTGTTTATTGTTACGCATTAGCATCTCCAAAGCGTTTACGGTCAAAGAGGCTGTAAAGCAGTGGGATAAAGAACAATGTTAACAGTGTGGCAAACAATAATCCAAAGATCACCGTTATCGCCATTGGTGCACGAATTTCACTGCCTTCCCCTGTACCTATCGCTAAAGGAAGCAAGCCCAGAGTTGTGGTTAATGTGGTCATAACAATCGGGCGTAAGCGTGAGGTAGCCGATTCAATAATCGCCTTGGTTTTGGCAACACCTGCTGCGCGTAACTGATTGATTCTGTCCACCAATACAATGGCATTATTGACCACAATACCCGCCAGCATGATTAAACCAATAAAGACAATAACGCTTAGCGGTGTATTGGTAAGGTATAAACCTAAAATAGAACCTGCGGTGGCAAGCGGCACGGTGAATAATATCAATAACGGATGCAGCAGCGATTCAAACTGTGATGCCATAACCAAATACACTAAAAATATCGCCATTAATAAGGCAAAGATCAGGGAATTAAAAGACACCGAAATTTCTTCATTTTGACCTGTAATAGAAGCTTGCACATTCATTGGTAACTGTAAATTGTTCAGCGTTTGTTTTACGTCATTTACTGCCGCTTCCAAATCGCCATAAGCAAAGTTGGCTGAAATCACCGCGGCTCGTTGTTGTCCAATGCGGGTAATTTCGCTAGGACCCACGGATAATTGCACATCCGCTACGGCGCTTAAGGGCACTGGTTTGTTACTTTTAGGGTTAACAATAATGTTTTTTATATCGGTTACTGAGTCTCGGCTTTGTTCATCTGAGCGCACTAAAATATCGACTTTTTTATCTTTAATGGTGTATTGGCTAGCAACACTGCCACCAATTTTGGTGGATAAAATTTGTGCCACATCTGGGGCGGTTAATCCTAATTGCGCCAGACGTTGGTGATCAAAAAACACTTTAATTTCAGGATGACCGATTTGTAATGAGGTTTTCACATCAATAAAGCGATCGTTTTGGGCTAGCGCATTATTGAGTTTATCGCTGTATGCTTTGAGCATGCTTAAATCGTAAGCCGATAATTCCACTTCAATTGGTGGTTTAAAACTGAATAATTCAGGCGAGGCAAACTTCATTTGAACACCCGGTATGGTTTGCAAATACTGGCGCAATTGTGTTTTTACTTGGTTTTCAACTTCTCGGTCACTGTTTTCGGTCAGTACAACGTTCAATCGTCCCCAATAATCGCCGCCTTGTGCCGGTGATGCATTCATTAAGGCGCCAGTCCCTGCAATGGTGTAGGTTCTATCTACGCCCTCTAATTTACTGGCCATATTCGATAATTTAGCTAACGTTTGATCGGTCGTTTCAATTGGGGTACCCGGTTGGTGGGTAATTTCAACAAAAAACTCCCCTTGTGATAAAGGCGGGATCACCTCAAGTTGTAATTGCTTAACCAATGTCATGGCCGCTAAGGCGATAGCCAGTAAGGCGATCAATACCGGCACTCTCACTTTTAATGACCAGGTAAGGGCCGTGGCATATAGGTTTGCTAGGGCGTTATATATTTTATCGAATACAAACAAAACAGGCTTCATTAACAATGTTAATGCTTTTCTTACAAGCCTGAAAACAAAAGTAATGATTAAGGTGATAAATAAAGGGACATAGTAAAACAGGCCTGTAAATAACCAAATAAATGGGGTTGCGGCATAAAAACTTATCTTTTTTAACAACGATGCATCGCTCGCTAAAGTGCGTTTAACTTTGTTTGGTATTGGCTTATCTGCAAAGTTAATTCTGCGAGAAGACAACATAGGAATAAGTGTTAAGGCAACAATTAATGAGGCCAATAGCGCAAAGGTAACGGTTAATGCTTGGTCACGAAATAATTGACCTGCAATGCCTTCAACAAACACCAATGGAAAGAATACCGCCATGGTTGTAAGTGTGGATGCGGTAATGGCACTGGCCACTTCTTTCGTGCCTTTACGTGCGGCTTCTTTATGGGCTTGTTCATTATAAGCCGCTTCAGGCATATTCCCTTCTAAACTAGCGTCTAAAGTACCGGGTGTTACGTGATTGGTCGTTACGTGATTGGTCGTTAATACATCAGTGCTTTGCAATGATTTATGGGTTTCTAAAGGTTTACGGCCTTTGAATGTCTTTGCAGCTTGCAAAGACTTCTGTCTGGCAATGTTTTCAAGTACAACAATGGAGTTATCAACTAGCAAACCAACCGCTAGGGCAATACCACCAAGGCTCATGATGTTCAAACTGATGTCATTGCCATACATTAAATTAAAGGTGGCAATGATAGAAACTGGGATGGAGATGGATATAATAACGGTTGCCCAAATGTTCTTTAAAAATAAGAACAAAATAAACATCGCCAATATGCCACCTAAAACGGCGGCACTTTTTACTTCCATAATGGCATTATCAATAAACGTCGATTGATCGTAAACTTTAATTAATTCAAGGTTGTCCGGTAATTCATTTTTTAGTTGCTCAATTCGTTTATCGACTTTTCGGGCGACATTAACGGTATTGGCATCGCCTTCTTTATAGAGCGCAATTTCAACAGATTGCGCGCCATTTACGCGTGAAATGGAGGTGCGCTCTTTATGAGAATTGACCACGGTTGCAATATCACCCAAACGAATGTGGGCACCATCAACGGTAACAATATAAACATTTTCAATATCGTTTAAGGTTTTAAATTGGTTTAGGGTACGCACTAAGAATTCTTGTGTTCCATCTTCAACTCGGCCACCAGACTGGTTAATGTTCTCTTCACGCAGGCGATTAATGATCAACTGACTATCAATGCCCAGTTGGCTGATTTTATGTTGGTTAATTAAAATGTGAATTTCTTTTTCAAGGCCGCCACCAAGTTTAACTGAAGCGACACCGCTTACCGATTCAAGTTTGCGTTTTAATTCCTCTTCGCCGTAATCACGAATGCTTTTTAACGCATTATCATCCACGAACGACTGACGTTCTTTGGCCTTTAAAGCAAAACGAATAATAGGATCTAAATTTGGGTTAAAGCGCAGGAGGAGGGGCTTATCCACATCAAGTGGTAAATGGATAATGTCGAGCTTTTCACGTACTTCTAGACTTGCTAAGTCCATTTCGGTACCCCATTCAAACTCAAGTAACACATCTGACTGACCCGCCTTTGATATGGAATGGATAGATCGAACGCCTTTTACAATACCGACAACTTCTTCGATGGGCTTAGTGACGAGCTGTTCTACTTCACCCGGGGCTGCACCATCGTAATCACTGCGAATGGTTAGCGTTGGATAAGATAAGTCGGGTAAAAGGTTAACAGCAAGTTTTGACAGTGACACCATGCCAAATAGCACCACGGCGAAGGTAAACATCCAGACCGTAACCGGTCTTTTTACGGCAACATTAACGATACTCATTGAAATTCCCTGAACACCCCCGAGGGGGTGTTATTGATAGTTTATTATTGACTCTGAAAGGTTATGTTTAGATAAGGTCTTAAATTGATTCGATAATTTGCACTAAGGCTTGATCTTTTAAGTTGTTTTGACCCGTTATTACCACGGTTTGTTGTTGATTTAAGCCAGATAATATTTCGATAAAGTGTTCATCTTGATAACCAATGGCAACATCGACTTTTTCAACAATGTTTTCGGTAACGGTATAGACCGTGTGTTTATTGTCGATTGAAACAACCGATTTTTTAGGCACTAATTTGGTGTTTTGATGTACGTCATAAACCAGTTTTACATTGGCGAACATACCGGCTTTAAGGTGGTTTTGCTCGTTGTTCACACGTAAGGTAATGGCGAAAGTCCCGGTGTTTGCATCAACTATTGGGCTAATACGAATCACATACGCGTCAACTTCTTGATCAGGGCGTGCGGTAAATTTTAATTTAGCTTGTTGATTAACCTGCAACTTGCTTAGTTCTTGCTCGGGTAAATTAACCGTACCTTCAAGTACCTGATGGTCTACGATATGGAATAAAGTTTTGCGTTCGTATTGTTCAACAAGATTACCCTGTTTAACGTAGCGTTTGGCAATATAACCGCTAATTGGGGCAACAATTTGGGTTTCTTTTAAATCGAGCTCGGCAAGTTTGAGGTTTGAGCTGGCAACCTCAAAGGACCATTTTAATTTATCAAAGGTATCAGAACTGATCAGCTGCTGCGAATGGACTTTATTAACCCGCTCTAATTCATTTTTAATGCTAGCGAGTTCGGCTTTGGCTTTTTCTAAACTTAATTGAAAACGCTCAGGCTCTATTTCGGCAAGCAATTGACCTGCTTCGACATATTGACCTTCTTCTACATAAAGCTTTTCTAAAATCCCTGACGCTTTGGCAATAACCTGGGCTTCTTGATTTGCTTCTAATACGGTGGTGGTAACGTAGTTTGAGCTGATATCGCCAAGAGAAACCTGAACAACTTCGACAGGAATTGCCATCACCTCAGCTTCTTTTTCTTCTGCAACCGCTTCTGCGTTATTACAGCCAGATAATGGTAGGGTTAAACCGGTGATAAGACCTGCAAAAAGTAAACTTAAATATGGCTTGTGTTGATTTTTCATAATAATTGCCCTAAAAACTTGATTGCTATGTACGAAGCATTATTTGTGCCACACGTTAAGTAAGTTAAATAAGTTCAATTTAATCAATTGGTTATTGGATTTCGTATTGTTGAAGTAAAAGGGTTTTAGAATCTTCAAGTGGTGGGATTTTTAAATTGTTGGTTAAATTTACCAAATATTAACATCTTGACTACAGCCATGTTTCATTATCTACTAGCTTATAGAAAGAAAATTACTTACGACTTAATCTTTTTTGATTAAGAGCCCCTGTTAATACGCTATAAAGCTGTCACACTTTATTTAACTGGCCTAAACATATGAAAATAATAAAACACATTACTGCATTAGGTTTATTGCTGCCCACTGTTGCCTTAGCGCAAGATCTTGAACCCAGACGTTGGACGCCCATTCCTCTTGATTTACAAGTGGTTGGTGCAGGGTATGGTTATTCAAGTGGCGATATCATTTTCGACCCAGTGTTAAAAGCTGAAGACGTAGAAGTGGATATGCATCTTTACGCGGCGTCGTACGTCACGTCATTTAAGTTATTGGATAAACTGGCCAGATTTGATGTGGTTGCTCCTTATGCCAGTGGCGAATGGGAAGGGTTGTTGGAATCGGTGCCAACTAAATTAGAACGCAGTGGTTGGTTAGATCCGGTTTTTAGGGTGTCGGTAAATTTGATGGGCAGTCCGGCATTAAACACCAAACAATTAATGCAGTCTTTAGGGCAAAAAAAATCAAATACCATTGTTGGAGTTGCACTATCGGTTAGAGCGCCATTAGGTGAGTATTTTGACGATAAGCTGATTAACCTTGGTGAAAATCGATTTACCATACGCCCACAGTTAGGCCTTGTTCATACACGTGATAATTGGTCTTATGAATTAACCGGTTCCATCTTTTACTTTACCGATAATGATGATTTTTTCGGTAATAAAAAGCGTGAGCAACAGCCTCTATACGCCATTCAAAGTCATGTTATTTATAGCTTTGTGGGTAGGAAATGGTTATCGGTGAGTGCTGGATACGGCCTAGGTGGTCAATCCAAAGTTAACGGTGTAAACAAAGACGATAAACGTCATACATTATTATCGGCAGTTTCTTTTGGTATGCCAATCACCCAGACTCAATCCGTCAAAGTTGTTTACATTAACCAAAAATCAAATGCCTCAACGGGTGTAGATGCCGACTCTTTGGCATTGGCCTGGAATATGCGTTTTTAACGATAATGCGCTTTAAAAAGAGGGCGTTTTAAAGAGAGCGCGTTTTAAAGAGAGGGCGTTTTAAAGAGAGCGCCCTTTTAAAGAGAGCGCCCTTTTAAAGATAATGCGGTGTTAAGGCAAGACCCTTTTACAACGTAATGTATTAGGCACAGCTCATTACATCGACTCTGCCTTACAGTAGCAAGCCTTTAAGTAGCGTTTATCGAATCTGTCGAGAAAACCCTGTGAACCGAGCGAAGCGATGTCGCGGGGTAGTTCACGTTGTCATAAACACTACTTTGTGAGCAGGGTACCAATCAACTCGCTGTTACGGAACCAGGACAATAGGAACACCCACATAATGAGCCAATTTATTGGCCACACTACCTAACAATATATCAATTATTCTAGAGCGCCCCTTACGACCAACAAACACCATGTTCGCATGAACTTCTTTGATCCGTTTTTGAATTTCTTCAACCGGATCACCTTCACTAATTTCGGTATTCATATCACCAGAAAAATCGTTAAATTGATCTAGAATAGGGTTAAGGATATTGCTTTGAATGCTTTTGTATTGCTCGTCTTTATTAACCGCCGGAGGAATGTATCCTTCAATGGTTAAAGGGTATGCATCTACCGCATCTAATACATAAAGAACGGTAATATCTGCATTAGTAGATTCCGCTAAATTTACTGCTCTTTGTACTGCCCTAAGACTGCACTCACTGCCATCAACACCAACGATATATCTTAATTTTGTCATTGCTAACTCCTTAATGCATTAATGATACATATATGGATAAACCGGGTAACTGGTTTTAGTGTAAGGCACAAGTTCATATTTTGGTTGTAAAAATGACACCACATCAACCAATTCTTGAACCGTCATAACATGATTATAAATAACCATTTTAGACACGCCATCATCACTAACTTGTTCTTCAAGATAACCTCTTGCTAATTTATGCGATGGATTAATAATGGACGTAACCAAATCTGCGTAGGTTTTCACTTTCGTTACTTCACCACCAAGCGGGATATCCATTTGGGCATCATCTTTTTGATGCATGCCACCAATGGTATGGCAACTCATGCATTCATACTTGGTAAATACCCATTCACCACGTTCAACATCGCCCTCAGGTAAACTAAAGCCTTGTGGGGAGTGTGCTGATTGTTCGCATCCAAATAACCCTAGGGTCACCAATAATATTATGCTAATAAACGCTTTCATTTCGGCCTCCTTAAGCTAAAACCATGGCCCCGGAAGTGCTGAAATAAAACGAACAATCAAGGCCATATCGATAGCTGCACAAACATTGTTAAATTTTGTTGTTCTAAATTAAGTATAAGTGTTAGCTAGCTTACATTAATGAAAATAAGAAGTAAGTTTGAGGTAAATCAAAAAGATAACTTGCAAAGGGGATTTTGAGGATAAAAAAAAGAGGTTCAACAGAACCTCTTTTTAGAATTTAACGTTTTTAAGTGTAAATTACATTTGCTCTGTAAAAGTACGGTTAATTACGTCTAGTTGTTGCTCATCAGTTAATGAGTTAAAACGAACAGCGTAACCAGAAACACGGATGGTTAATTGTGGGTACTTTTCTGGGTTTTCACGAGCATCTAATAGCATTTCACGATCTAAAACATTCACGTTTAAGTGTTGACCACCTTCAATAGAAGCAGGCTTTTCACTTACTACGTTAACGTCACGTGATTCGATAATATCTAATTCACTTAGTTTTGCTTGTTGGTCTGCTTTGTACTTACTTTCTTGTGCAGCACCAAGACAAATTGCCGTATCGATGTCTTTATTTACCAACCAGATTGAATTTACTAATTCTGCATCATTTGATTGTAAAATTTGAATACCTTGCATGATATGTCTAACCCTTAGAATGATAAAAAGAAGTTGTGATAATACCTAGCGGCCTAAAAAATAGCTATTTTACAATTTGATCTAGCGCAAGGTTTTTGTGAATAATCCGTATTATTACGACATTAATCGTGAAATCGCCCTTATAAAAGCCATCATAGTTTGATCTAGCCAAAACTTTTGTTATTTTTACGAAAAGAATGGCGTTTAAGGGTTTACAAGATAAACCCCAATCTATATTATTCGCACCACTTCGGAGAGATGGCTGAGTGGTCGAAAGCACCGGTCTTGAAAACCGGCAAGGGTTTGTAGCCCTTCTAGGGTTCAAATCCCTATCTCTCCGCCATATTAAACGAAAAAGCCCAATCATAAGATTGGGCTTTTTTGCTATCTAGGTTTAGACAAATGCTGCATACAAACCCTGTAAGGTTTGTAGCCGCTCTTTCTGTAGGGGAGGAGTGCACGTCATACCACACGAGTAATGCGAGTTGAGGTATCTTCTCTAGCGTATAGCGAGCCGACTACTTATAAATCCAATGTACGAATCACAAAATAACTTGGCCATATCTCGTGTACCTGGTCTTCCCACGCTTTATCAGTACTGCCATCGCTTTCTTGCTTTAGCCAATACTTAGCCCACTTTCTAACTATCTTTCCAGATTTACTCAATTTAATGGCGGCAAATCGACATTCGTACTTTTCATTGATGTATTCAACTATTTGTCGGTTTTTGGCTCGCTTATGTAATGCCGACAATTGCTCTGTGATGCGTTCAACCTCAGAAAAGGGCAGTTCACCGTTACTTTTTAGATGAGCTAATATGTCGGCTTTTTTAATGGCCACATCGTTATAAGCATCAATATGGGGAGTGTACAATTGACCTGTTAATCCCCTAATAGCCTTAACTTCACGGTCGGCAAGACTTTTTAGCGGTTCAAGTTGTGCGTTAATTTGGTGCAAGTCGTCCATCGAATACATTGTTGTTCCGCCATGTGCGCAGGTGAGAATGATTTTTTAATTTATGTTCTTAAAAGCCATTGTATACAACTCATTCTAAAAGTGTTGATTTTCATTAAATCTTTTAAATCGGAACGATTGAATAACAATAGTTAGCTTTGTTCGAGTAATAGAATATATAGGTGTCAGGTATCTAACGAATTAGGGATTAAGGTGTGTCGAGTGTTCAGGGGGATTTAAAAAGAGCGTGAGGGTAAGCAGGGGGATAAAATAAGGCTAGTTTAAAACTAGCCTTGAGGTTTTGCTGATTAAACTACTGTTACGTTAGCAGCTTGAGGGCCTTTTTGACCTTCTTCAACTGTGAAAGAAACAGTTTGGCCTTCTGCAAGTGTTTTAAAACCTTCAGAAGCAATTGCACGGAAATGTACGAATACATCTTTACCGCCATTGTCTTGAGTAATGAAACCAAAACCTTTTTCTTCGTTAAACCATTTTACTACGCCAGTTACTGAGTTAGACATGTGAGAACCTTTTTTTAAGTTAATTTGTGGTGAAAGATCACCGATAAAGCTATAGACAGAACTTCGTTAATAACGCGTATGAATATCAATAAACAACTTAAAAAGTAGGGTATAAAGTAAACAGAGCAATATATGTAAAAGCTTTAATAATCTAAAGCGAGGTGATCTTACGTTTATTATCCTCCCAAGTCCACCAGATTATGTATTAATATGTATTAACCACAAAAAATACCCTGTTAAATGTATGTAATCCTTTCTATCCATACAAATAAATATTTGAATAAAATGGCAACCGTCGATCTAAAATGCGTATTTTTTTCACTTTATACTTTACAAGATGCGATTGAGCTATTAATATTCGCTGCACATTCAGGTGAGATGGCTGAGTGGTCGAAAGCACCGGTCTTGAAAACCGGCAAGGGTTTGTAGCCCTTCTAGGGTTCAAATCCCTA
>CANMZP010000044.1 GCA_947502355.1 uncultured Thalassotalea sp.
TTTATCCATGATGTATGTAATGATTTTTGTAATATGAAATAAAACACATTAGACCACATAATTAAGAGAATTGGTATTAAACGCGTTTGTACGTTAAAGCCGTTAATTTATTGAAAGCACACTGTGCCGGAAGGAGGTCCCTCATCTCGCTTAGGCTCGCGGGGGATGACGTTGTATTGTTTCTGATACTGTTTAGGTGTATCCAGCCGCTAGAATGAGCATCGATTACACGCGTTTTTACGTTAAAGCCGTTATTTTATTTGAAGCTCGCTGTGACGGGAGGGGGTCCCATCCAAAAGCACGAGGGATGATGCTGTATTGTTTCTGATACTGTTTAGGGCATGGGTTTTTGAAAATATTGCTTTCTTATTGGTACCGTCCCAGAAAGTGTGAAATAAAGCTGTTGTGACAAAGTTTAGTTTAAAATTAAACAGGAAGGCACCTAGTGAAAAGGTGCCGAATATAAGGCTGTGAAGGGCCAATTATGGCTTGATGCCAAGCTCTTTAAGCCTTTCCATTAAATAACTGTGTTGAGTATGGCGTTCAGAAAGTTTTACCTCACTTCTTGGGTGTAAGAATAGCGGCAATGAAATACGCGATTTGTTATTTCCTTTCCCATCTGGGTTTATTACCCTGTGCGTTGTTGATGGAAAGTAGCCTTGTGATGCTTCTTGCAACATATCACCAATATTAATAATTAAATTACCAAAATCAGCAGGAACATCTAGCCAATTCCCTTCTTTTGACATTACCTGTAAGCCTGGTTCGTTTGCTGCTGGCAAGATAGTTAACAAGTTGATGTCTTCGTGCGCTGCGGCTCTGATCGCACCGGGTTCTTCTTCACCCGTCATTGGTGGGTAGTGAAGCACACGAAGTAAAGTATTAGGTGTGTCTTTAATCATATTCGAAAGTGCTTCAGTATAATGCTTAGCAATATCGTTTGGTGAAAACTCTTCTACCCAATCCAACAGCTCAGCTGCCAGGGACGAGGCTGCCTCATAGTAGTCAAGGATCTCGTTCTTCAGGTTTTTGGGGATGCGTCCATGCGGATAAATATGGTAAAACTCTTTAATATCTTTTTTGCTATGGCCTTTTGCGGTTTCAGATATATCGGGCGAGAAGTAACCATCTTGATTTTCAATATCAAATGCAAAGTCATACTTTTCGTCGGAATTAAAAAATGATTGCCAGTTGGTATAAATGGACTCAACCAATGATTGTTGCAATGGGTGGTTTATTAGTACGGCGAAGCCGGTGTTGTAGAGACTTTCTACGAAGTCTTTTGCGGCATTGTCGCTCGTATAATCAATAACTTGTACTTTCATTTATTTTCCCCTTATAGAATAGGGGGCATTGTATTGATTTATGAGGCTTAGATCTAGATCAAACAAGAGGTAGTTTGCGGGCTGCAATGCATCAGCCCGCCAAAAAGTATATTGTGTTAATCCAGTTGGCAACCATTAATACTGACTTCTAAGTCTTTTAAGATGCCATCTTTAATGTTGTAAACAAAACCATGTACTGTAAGTGGTTGTTTGTTTTTCCATGCATTAATCAAAATCGTTGTTTTCGCTACGTTTTTAACTTGCTCGGCGACGTTTAATTCAATTAAACGGTTTACCTTTTCGGTACCTTGTAAGGCATTTAATTCTTCAGCATTAAAGCGTTCAACATCATTGATGTGACGTAACCAATTATCAATCAACCCATGTTGAGTGTTGTCTAGCGATGCAGCAACACCACCACAGCCATAGTGACCACACACAATAATGTGTTTTACTTTTAATACATCAACGGCATATTGCAATACGGATAAACAGTTAAGGTCGGTATGAACGACTACGTTGGCAATATTTCGGTGAACAAAAATTTCACCAGGCGGCAAACCCAGTAACTGGTTTGCAGGTACACGTGAGTCTGAACACCCAATCCATAAATAGTCTGGGCTTTGTTGTTGGGCTAATTCATTAAAAAAATCTGGATCCTCTTTATTAATCTTTTCAGACCAGGCTTTATTGTTTTTAAAAAGTTGTTTTACTTCAGGCATGTTCATGTTCCCTTTTCGATTTTATATATTGTCAGTAAATCCAGCGACTAAGTAAAGCTCATTTCCACTGGTAGTAGCTCTTTTTGTTTACCAATGGTTGTTTTGTGGTCGATGCTTGTGTTGTCGTTAGGAATAATAAAGCACTATCGTGTAAACTATACCCATTGAAATACATTGGAGATAAATATGGCCACAGCCTGTGCAAGACACATATTAGTAAAAGATAAAGCGTTAGCAGAAAAACTAAAGCTGCAAATTGAAAAAGGCGAAGACTTTGGCAAGCTTGCTAAAAAGCATTCAACCTGCCCATCGGGTAAAAAAGGTGGTGACTTAGGTGAGTTCCGCCGTGGTCAAATGGTAAAAGCGTTTGATGATGTTGTATTTAAAAAAGAAGTATTAAAGGTTCATGGCCCGGTTAAAACTCAGTTTGGTTTTCACCTTATCCAAACCATTTATCGCAATTAAAATATCTCGTATAAAAAAGTGTGACTCATGATTAAGTCACACTCTTATTTGTCAAATTACTGAATATTAAGATTTTACGATAGCGATATCGTTTTCAGCACTTTCTATGTAGCTGCGGTATTCGGCTAATATTTTATCGGCCTCTTCTTTACCACCGGCCAGCTCATCAAATGCCTTACGCCATGCAATATTATCTGGGCTCGTATCCCAAGTTAAATCACTAACGCCGCCTTCCATATGCCAAACCACCAATAAATCAAAATCACCTGTATACATTTCTAACATGGATTCTGGTTGTGGGGTTTTTGCTTTGATGGATGCCGGTCTGAAATGCTCGGTAATGATTTTTATTGCATCGGCTCGTTTGCCTATTTTAAAGTTAATTTTAACGACTTCTTTCCATGCAACGCTGTCATCTAAACGTTTCGCTTCATTAGCGTATGCAAATGACGTAGCTAACAACGCAATGGCTGCGGTAAAACCTGTTATTACTTTTTTCATGGTGTTTCCTTGAGTTAGATTATTCTTTTTCACAAGAAAAAGTAATGACAACGAAACGATTACTAATACATTTACAACCTTGTGATGATACTTTTGTTAGCCGTAATATATTCGGTTAACTGCAATCAAAGTAGTTGAATATTAGTGATAAATCCAATTTTGATGAAGGTATTAGTAGGTAAGGCTCATAAGTTCTTTAGCATCCAAACATCGCAACCATCATGAATGGTGCCGGTAAGGGGCTTATCTAAGTGTTGAAAGTTTAATGAAAGGTATAAGCCTATAGCGGCATCCATATTGGCTAATGTGTCTAAATAACACTGTTGGTAGTTTTTTTGTTTTGCAAACTCTAAGCACTTTAATGTGAGTGCTTTGCCTACCCCTAAACCACGCGTTTTAGGCAGGATAAACAACTTACGAAGTTCGCAAATGTTCCGCGTTTCATCAAAGGGCGCGATGCCACTACCACCAACCACTTCGTCGTTTATCAGGGCGATAAAATACTGGCTGTTGTTGAGTTCATGATAATGCTGACTCATTTGGGCGACTTCCGCATCGGACGGTCCAAAGCCATCACCGATGGCACCAAATTCTTTACCAACTGAGGTGATGATATGTTCGATAGCTGCGTCGTATTCAGCTGTTATTGGAATGATTCTTAGGTCAATCATGGATTAAATCTATTGCTTTTTATTGGTATTGTTTTTATTGGTTCGGTTTTAACCGCTTAGCGTTCGCTTTCTTCTTCCGCATCCAGTTTGGCATTACGCTCTTTTATGCGTTTGAGTTGGTCTTTGCTAAGGTGAAATTTACGTGCACTCTTATAAATAAAACCCAGTCCGCCGACTATAAACAGTAAGACTAAAGCGATAATTAACCAATTTGAACCGTCCATAACACCCTCCAGAGATTAAAATGGCACCATGTATTAAATTACATTGTAAATGCTTTTAAACATAGTGCCTATTTAGCTTAACTAATTCAATTAATTCGTTATATGCATGTTGCGGCTTTCATATTCTCAACAAAGGTTGATAACTCATCGAGCATTTGTTGGTTGTCGTTAAGATTGTTTTCAATGATCTTAACTACGGCGCTGCCACTGATTGCCCCTTTGGCACCATTTTCGAGTGCTTCTTTAACATGAGCAGGTGTGGAAATACCAAACCCTAAAACGGGCGCTGGAGCATCAAATCGAGCCAGTGTATCGATAAGCTCTTTGCCCGGCATAGATGCGACCACTTCCGTCCCCGTAACACCGGCACGACTTAGTACATAAGTATAGCCTATACCATGCTTCGCTACCTTGTTTAAGGTTTCTTCACTGGCATTTGGTGGGGCAATAAAAATTGGCGCAATATGATTTTTTAATGCTGCGGCTTCAAATTGTGCACTTTCACGCATTGGTACGTCAGCAATTAAAACGGAGTCAACGCCTGCTGCATACATGTCGCCATAGAATTTATCTAGGCCTCTGGCAAACACTAGGTTGGCATAAAGCAATAAGCCAATTGGAATATTGGCGTTGTATTCACGAATTTGACGTATGATCTCGATGCATTTATCGGTATTGATGTTGGCATCTAAGGCGCGTTTCGCTGCCATTTGGATGGTAAGACCGTCGGCACTTGGATCGGAGAACGGAATTCCGAGCTCTAACGCATCGGCACCGGCATCAATCAAGGTTTTGATTACTTGCAAAGATTGCTCAAAGTTAGGATCGCCTATGGTAACGAACGGGATAAAGGCGCCTTGTTTTTTATTCGATAAGTCATTAAAGCGCTGTTCATAACGCTGACCTGTTTGCTGTAGGGGACTGCTCATTATCTGTTCTCCCGGTAATTTTCACCATTAAGGATGCTTTGTACGTGTGCTAAGTCTTTATCACCTCGACCAGAAAGGTTCACTAGAATGACGGTTTCTTCAGTCGCTGCATCCGCTATTTTTAAGGCGTGGGCAAGCGCGTGTGAAGACTCAAGTGCCGGAATAATACCTTCTGATTTAGACAGCAGCTGGAAGGCATCTAATGCTTCATTATCATTAATGGGTACATATTCTGCGCGCCCAATATCTTTTAAGAAAGCATGTTGCGGGCCTACTGCCGGGTAATCTAAACCCGCTGAAACCGAGTAAGACTCTTCGATTTGGCCATCTTCATCTTGCATAATGTAAGTATACGCACCATGTAGCATACCTTTAGTACCCGCAACCAATGTAGCGCCATGCTCATGCGTATCAATGCCTTTGCCACC
This sequence comes from uncultured Thalassotalea sp., assembly GCA_947502355.1. Lineage (GTDB taxonomy): Bacteria > Pseudomonadota > Gammaproteobacteria > Enterobacterales > Alteromonadaceae > Thalassotalea_A. The sequence goes on from CANMZP010000044.1 coordinate 5,266, forward strand.
AGCTTCAACGCCTACCAGTTTTACCCCATCTTCTTTAATGAAGTCATGAAACATACCAATACAGTTTGAGCCTCCACCAACACAAGCAACCACGTAATCGGGTAAGCGCCCTTGCTCTTTTAAGATTTGTTGTTTGGCTTCCTCACCGATCATTTTCTGAAATTCACGAACCATGGTCGGGAACGGGTGAGGGCCTGCCGCCGTACCTAAAAGGTAATGAGCATTGTCATAATTAGCAGACCAGTCACGCAAGGCTTCGTTCACGGCATCTTTTAACGTACCAGAGCCTGCGGTTACTGGGATCACTTCTGCACCCATTAAACGCATACGAAATACATTAGGTTCTTGACGTTCACAGTCAACTTTGCCCATGTAAACTCGACATTTTAAGCCGAGTAAAGCACACGCAAGCGCCGTTGCTACGCCATGTTGGCCAGCGCCTGTTTCGGCGATGATTTCTTTTTTGCCCATGCGTTTCGCTAGTAACGCTTGACCTAACACCTGATTGGTTTTATGAGCACCACCATGCAGTAAGTCTTCACGTTTTAAATAAATTTTGGCTAATGGATTTTTAACAATATTACTTACTAGCGTTAATGGGGTTGGGCGACCAGCATAGTTTTGTAATAAGTTATCAAACTCTTTTTGAAACGCTTTATCACTTTGTGAGTCGATAAAGGCCGCTTCCAGCTGCTCGAGCGCCGGAACTAATAATTCGCTGACATACATGCCACCAAAATCGCCAAAGTAGGCGTTGGAAAGTTGCTCTGTTGCTTGTGTCATGTGTTTCTCTTAATAATGGTTAAAAGTTTATATTATCTAAGCTAATAAGTTCGGATTAGCGCAAAAGCTTGTGTCAATTTATCGGCATCTTTTAATCCTGGGGATGATTCGACCCCCGAATTTAAATCCAGGCCACGTAAGTCGGTATCATCCATTAATCTTAGTGCTTGGGCAAGGTTATCACCGCAAAGGCCACCGGCTAGCATTGCCTGACTTAAATCTTCGCCCGTATTGGTTAATAAATCCCAATTAAATGCTTCGCCACTGCCACCTTGTTTGCTGTCTAGCAAATAGAGATCGGCTCCAAGGGTAAAGCTTGGTAATGCATCTTTAACGCTCAAGGCTTTAATTATCAAACACTCATTGCCTGATTGGTTAAGCTGTTCTTTTAAAGTCTGAATGTAGCTGCTGTCTTCACTTCCATGTAATTGGACAGCATAAAGGGATAAATCGTTCGCAATGGTAACGACTTTGTCGATGTCTTCATTTACAAATACACCGAAAAAATCCAAGCCATTGCTTTGCTCTTGACTAAATTCTACCAGCGTCTTGGCCTTTTGGGGGCTGACATATCGTGGCGATTTTTCAGCAAAAATAAGGCCGCCGTAAATGGCACCACTTAACGCTACGTTGGTGATATCTTGCTCACGAGTTAAACCACATACTTTGTTATCACCAAAGGTTAATTTACGACAGGCAAGGTCAATATTGTCCTGGGCCATGATAGAGCTGCCAACCAAGAAGCCATCCACTGCCGGAGCAATTTCGCGCACTTGCTTGTTGGTGTAAATGCCTGACTCAGATATGATAAGTCTGTCATCCGGGATAAGTGGTGCCAGTTCAAAGGTACGACTTAAATCCGTGGATAGATCACGTAGGTTGCGGTTATTTATGCCAATTAACTTGGCACCCAAAGCAATGGCACGTTGCGTTTCTTCTTCGTTAGACACTTCGGTTAAGATGGCCATGTTGTATTGCTCGGCAACGCTTGCTAACTCGTTGTACTCTTCATCACTGAGGACGCTCAGCATTAATAAAATCGCATCGGCGCCATAAAAACGGCCCAAATGAATTTGATAAGGGTCGATAAAAAAGTCTTTGTTTAACACCGGACAGTCGACATTGTCGCAAACTTGCTTAAGGTAATCGTGATTGCCTTGAAAGTATTTGTCGTCGGTTAATACCGAAATGGCACTGGCATAGTGTTTGTATATATTGCTTATTTCGACGACATCAAAGACCGGGCGAATTAAGCCTTTTGAAGGCGAAGCTTTTTTACACTCAAAAATAAAGCCTGCGTTATCTTTTGCAAGGGCTGCATACATATCTTTTTGCGTTGGTTTTAAGCCATCAATAAAGTTGTCTAATGGCTGCGTTTTTTTACGTTCGGCAATTTCTAGGCGTTTATCCGCAACGATTTTCTCAAGTATGTTAGCCATTACTTACCTCGGCCATTTTATTTAATAGAGCTGCGGCTTGGCCTGTGTTTAATACATCAGATACCAGCTTGCTTGCGTGATTTAAGCTATCCGCTTTACCGGTGAGGTAAAGTAGGGCAGCGGCGTTAATCGTAACCGCAGCAGTATGTGCATCTTGACCGTTACCCGTTAAAATGGCTTTGCTGTGCTCAGCATTTTCGTCTGGTGTGCCACCTTCAATGTCTTTAAGTGGGTAGGTATCTAGGTCAAAATCATCAGGGGTTACGCTGCGCTCAATTAAATGCTCGCCGTCAATTTCAACCACTAAGGTTTCACCATGAATGGCGATTTCATCCAAGCCACTACCATGTACTACCCAGGCACGTTCTACACCCGTAAGTTGCAGGGCTTTGGCCATCGGCTTTAATAGCTCAGGCGTATATACACCAAGCAGCATGACTTTTGGTGATGCTGGGTTAACCAATGGACCTAAGATATTAAATAAGGTTCTTACCCCAAGGGCTGCTCGTACAGGAGCGGCGTGGCGAAAGCCACTGTGGTATTTTGGCGCAAATAAAAAGCACAGCCCGGTTTGGGTTAAGCACTGAGCCGCAGTTTCGGGCTCCATGGTCAGGTTTACACCAAAGGCTTCAAGCAAGTCCGCAGAGCCAGATTTACTCGACACACTGCGGTTGCCATGCTTGGCGACTTTAATGCCACAAGCCGCCGCAACAATGGCCGCTGTGGTGGAAATATTAATGGTATTGGCACCATCTCCACCGGTTCCAACACAATCGACTACCGGAAAATCTAATTTAGGAAATGGGGTTGCGGCTTGTTTTACCGCTTGCACGGTCCCTGCGATTTCATCTGGGGTTTCACCTTTGATTTTTAAAGCGGTAAGCACGGCTGCCAACATTTCTGGCGCAACGTCACCTTGTACTACCTTGGCAAAGAATTCTTTAGTTTGCGTTTGGCTTAAGTCATTGCCGTCGATTAATTGTTCAAGTAACTGTTTCATCTTCATTCCTATTCTTTTTATTAGGCCAGTAAGTAGTCAAAGCTTTGTTTAATCAGCTGACTGCCTTTGGAGGTAAGTAACGATTCTGGGTGAAATTGGAACCCCAGTACTTTGTCTTCCTCATTGGCAATGGCCATAGGTAAATCATTATAGTGTGCTAGTAACTCTAAGTTGTTAGGCATAATGGTCGCAACCAATGAATGGTATCGTGCTACCGGCAATGGTGTTGGTAAGCCTGCAAATGGGCCCTGTTCACTATGGGTAATTAATGACGCTTTACCATGTACAATTTCACCGGCTCTATCTACTTTACCGCCATAGTGCTCTACTAAGGCTTGATGCCCTAAACAAATACCAAAAATTGGAAATTTACCCACACATAAGTCGATAAGGTTCATCAAACAACCAGCCCCTTTAGGATCGCCAGGTCCAGGTGATAACACCAATATCACCGGGTCGGTCTCTTGCTGCATTTGCGCATATATATAATCGGCATCGACGGTATTACGATATATCACTGGAGCAAAGCCAAGTGATTTAAATTCATCTACCAAGTTGTAGGTAAATGAGTCCAAATTATCAAGCATATATAATTTTGTGTTCATTGAAGTCTTTCCTACTACTTGGTTTTATTCGTATTAAGGTATTGATTAGCTATTTGTATGGCTTTAATTACCGCCTGAGCTTTTTGTCTTGTTTCGTTGGCTTCGGCTTGTGGGTTTGAGTCATAAACCACACCTGCACCGGCTTGCACATGCGCTTTGCCATCTTTTACAAAAGCGGAGCGAATAACAATACAGGTATCCATTTCGCCATCGCCTTTTAAGTAACCTACGGCGCCACCGTAACTGCCACGACGCTCGCCTTCAACTTGTCGGATTAGCTCGGTTGCTTTTACTTTTGGCGCACCCGATAAGGTGCCCATATTCATACACGCCTGATAAGCATGCAAAGCATCGAGTTTGTCACTTAAGGTACCAATAACACGAGACACCAAATGCATCACGTGTGAGTAGCGGTCTACTTTTAATAGCTCGGCAACATGGCGGGTTCCACCTTTAGACACGCGAGCAATGTCATTACGTGCCAAGTCCACCAGCATTAAATGCTCGGCTTTCTCTTTTTCATCATTACGTAATTCAAGTTCAATACGGCCATCTAAATCGGCCGAGTAAGTCCCTTGTGGGGTAAAGCCGCGCGGGCGTGTACCGGCAATTGGGTAAAGCTCTACCTGGCGATTGTCTGCACTGAATTTTAATGACGACTCAGGCGAGGCACCGAACAGTACAAAATTATCGTCTTTAAGATAGAACATATAAGGGCTTGGGTTAGTCTGCTTTAATGCCGCATAAGCGGTGAGTGGCTCAGGACAGTCGATTGAAAAGGTGCGAGATGGCACGACTTGAAAGATATCACCGGCGCGAATATGCTCTTTAAGGGATTCCACTTGGTCGCAAAATTGTTCATCACTAATGTTCACTTCTACTTCGATTTGCACGGATTGGCTCAATGACTGCTTAATATCAATGCGGCTAAGTTGGTAATGAGCTTCACAGGCTGTTTTTAATTCAGCTTGTCTTGCAAGTATTCGTTCACGACAGGCATCTTGATGCTCGCCACTAAATACATTATTGAGGATTTCAGTGGTTTCATTAATGTGGTCAATAATGATCAGGCTTTCTGCTAGGTAATAGACATAATCTGGACAGGTATTGGCGCTGTCTTTCACTTCGGGCAGTTGCTCGGCAATTTGAATCAAATCAAAAGCAAAAGCTCCACCAATAAATACCGAAAACGGGTGTTGGTCTGTGGCGTTAATGGATTGCAGCTCACGTAGCACTTGCATCGGGTTAACCGATAACAAGCGAGATAATTCATCTTGTGGAGCTGTACTGTGGGTAAAGTTCAGTGTTAATTTATCTGTTTGTCTTTCAACAATCTCAACGTCGCTTTTATATTGCGCTTGGCTAAATTGCTCGGCTAAAAACTCAATAACGGCGTGTCCATTTAAGCTTTTTGCGATGACAAAAACTTGGGTACCATGACATTCAACTTTTACCGCACTGTCGATTAAAATCAGACTTTTTACCGCGCTTTTATCGCTGATCTCAGCCGACTCCAATAAAATGGTATTGTGTCTATCCTTGCTTAGCGCTTTATATAGGCTTAAAGGATCAGCCTGATAATTAGCGGTTACGCATTGACTGCTGACGTAACCGGGAATGTTTGCCTGTAACTGTGTCATCTGTTTTACCACTGCCTTGTCTTGAATTTTTATCAACTAACTGATTTTATAGTATAAAAAACGAAAAAACCCGCTCACTGAGCGGGTTTTTATGAAATATTGCGTGCAGCAACAACTAAACCCACTCTTAAGAGTAAGGCCACCACCAAATTGTAGAAATTGTTTGTTGTTGTCTGTTCATTCGTTTATCAATCTTAATAAGTGCGTTTAAAATTATGTTGTTAGATGGGCTCTTTTAGCTGTACAGAGCTTAAATACCTGTCTTTTGTGCCAACATCTAAGTAAACTAACGTTTATACCTATAGGAAACCGTAAATTCGCTATGAAGTCAACAGACAATTTGCCATCGACTCAAAAAAATGACAATTCGTTACGAGTTGACTTTCATAGTCACACCTTGTGCTCTGACGGACACCTAACCCCACAAGAGTTAATCAATCGGGCAAGTAATTATCAAATAGACCAATTAGCGATAACAGATCACGATACGGTTGAAGCATTTGCCATTGGCCAACAGCATATCGCAGAAAACCAATTACCCATTCGTTTGATCTCTGGTATTGAAATTTCTACCCTGTGGCAAAATTTTGAAATTCATATTGTTGGTCTCAACGTCGATGTCAATCATCCGGCCTTAACGCGGCTAATTGAGTTGCAGCAACAATCCAGAGAAGCGCGAGCCTTGCTGATGGCGGAAAAGTTGGCAAAAGTAGGCTTTACTGATTGTTATGACAAGGCAAAAGCATTAGCAGGCGATGCAACCATTACTCGAGCACATTTTGCCCGAGTGTTACATAACCAAGGCTCGGTAAGTACCATGCAAAAGGCCTTTGATAAGTACATTGGCAAAGGCAAACGTGCATACGTTAAACCGATGTGGTGCAGTATTGAAGACGCAGTCGATGTCATTCGCCAAGCCTCTGGGCATAGCGTGATTGCCCACCCTATGAAGTACGGTTTATCGACTAAATGGTTGCGCCGCTTAATTATCGATTTTAAAGACGCCGGTGGCGATGCAATGGAAGTTGCTTCACCACAAATGAACAATCAACAGCGAGAATTATTATCTTTGCTGTGCCGCGAATATGCATTACAGGTTTCAGTGGGATCGGATTTTCATTTCCCAACCCGTTGGGGCGATTTAGGTAAAAACTTACACGTTGCCGACGATTTACCCGTGATCTGGCAGCATTGGAATACGGGCTTGCACAAAGACCAAGACCTATAAAAGAGGCAAAGGAAGTACTATGAGTCAATTTTTTTACATACACCCAGACAACCCGCAAAAACGCTTAATTAAACAAGCGGTAGAAATTATCCATCGTGGTGGTGTGGTGGTATACCCAACCGATTCAGGCTATGCGCTAGGTTGTCACATTGGTGATAAAAAAGCTTTGGACAAACTCTGTGGTATTCGCGGTATTCAAAAAGACCACAACTTTACCCTGTTATGCAAAGACCTGTCGGAGCTTTCTGTGTACGCCAGAGTCGATAACGCCAACTTCCGTTTACTAAAAAACAATACCCCTGGCGCTTACACGTTTGTCTTTAAAGGCACCAAAGAAGTACCGAAGCGTTTGATTAACCCGAAACGAAAAACCATTGGTATTCGTATTCCGGATAATAACATTGCCCAAGAGTTATTGGCCGAGCTAGGCGAGCCATTAATGTCGACCTCATTAATTTTACCGGGCAAAACGACTGCAGAGTATGACCCGGAAGAAATCCGCGAAGAGCTAGAAAGACACGTAGACTTAATCATTCACGGTGGTTACTTAGGAGAGAAACCTACGACGGTGATTGATTTTTCTGAAGATCAGGCTGAAATCATTCGTGTGGGTGAAGGCGACCCATCACCGTTTGAGTAATGGCAAAGCAAGTCAAGGTATTGTGTCAACGTGAGCGAAATACAAACCGAGCCAAAACAGTTGCCATTCGCTTTTGTGCGTGGCGAGGCGGTGGTTGAAACACCCAAAGACTTGTATATCCCACCCGATGCACTGGAAGTTTTCTTAGAGGCCTTTGAAGGGCCTCTTGATTTATTGCTATACCTTATACGCAAACAAAAGTTTGATATTGTTGATTTACCGTTGGCAAAAATTACCGAGCAATACATGGAGTACGTTGAGTTAATGAAGGCGCAAAAGCTGGAGTTAGCTGCAGAATACTTACTGATGTCGGCAATTTTAACGGAGATTAAATCTCGATTGCTGTTGCCTAAAACGATTATTGAAAACGAAGAAGACGATCCGCGAGCCGAACTCGTACGTCGTTTGCAAGAATATGAAATTATCAAAAATGCCGCCCAAGACATCGACACAATCCCAAGGTTAGAACGCGATATCTTTCTAGGCAATGCTGATTTACCCAATGACTTTGTGCCACGAATTATTCATGAACAAGTAAGCATGCAAGATTTAGTCTTTGCCATGCAAGGCATTATGAAACGTGCTAAAGCCTTTGAACATCATCATATTCAGCGTGAACAACTGTCCACCCGTGAGCGCATGAGCTTTATTCTTGGCAAGTTACAAGCACAGGAGTTTGCCGACTTTTGTGAGTTGTTTACCATCGAAGAAGGCCGTAGCGGGGTAGTAGTGAGTTTTTTGGCAATATTAGAGTTAATCAAAGAGTCGCTTATTGAATGCCTGCAAGCCCAAACTTATGGGCCGATTAGAGTCTCCTTAAAACGCGAAATAGAAAATTAAGAACAGCAAAAAAACTATGAAAACTCTCACCGAACTTGAATTAACGTCACTCATCGAAGCTATGTTGTTTGTTGCCAACAAGCCTATGTCAGTCAAAAGCATCACCAGTACATTGATCGAAGATGTTAAAATAACCAAAAAACATGTGCTTAGCGCTTTACAACAACTGCAAAAAGACTATGATCAGCGCGGCATTAATCTGGTTGAAGTGGCCTCTGGGTATCGTTTTCAGGCAAATAGTCAACACAGCGAATTTATCTCGTTGTTATTTAAAGAAAAAGCCCCTAAATTTTCGCGGGCGATTTTAGAAACCCTAGCGTTAATTGCCTATCGTCAACCCATAACCCGTGCAGAAATTGAAGATATTCGCGGAGTTGCGGTAAGTAGTTATATAATAAAGACACTGCAAGAAAGAAATTGGATCCAAGTAGTTGGACAAAAAGAAGTTCCAGGTCGACCCGGATTATATGGTACGACCAAAGACTTCTTGGATTATTTTGCCTTAACCTCGTTAGCCGAGTTACCCGAACTTATGTCGGTTAACGATATAACGATTGATAATTAATTAGCAGCAGATTACCAAAGGACAAACGTTATTTGGTAACAAACACTGTTGGGAAAATAGAGTTTATTAAATGTCTGAAAAATTACAGAAAGTATTAGCGAGAGCCGGTAAAGGCTCACGTCGTGAAATGGAAGCGGTGATCAGCTCCGGTCGTGTTAGTGTTGATGGCAAAATGGCCTACCTAGGCGATAGGGTTGAAGGCACTGAACAAATCCGCATTGACGGCCACCCAGTAAAAATTGCCGCAGAAGACGACCAGCCATGTCGTGTCTTGGTATACAACAAGCCAGAAGGCGAAATGTGTACCCGTAAAGACCCTGAGGGCAGACCAACCGTATTCGATAGGCTACCACCACTTGAAGGCAGCCGTTGGATTGCCGTAGGCCGTCTAGATATTAACACCTCTGGTATGTTGTTATTCACCAACGACGGTGAATTAGCAAACCGCTTAATGCACCCATCACATGAAGTTGAACGTGAGTATGCGGTACGTGTTTTCTGTACCGACACCGACATCGATGAAGCGATGCTACAACGCCTAAGACGTGGCGTTAAACTAGAAGACGGAATGGCCAAATTCAACAAAATCACCTACCGTGGTGGTGAAGGTCGCAACCATTGGTTCCATGTCGTTCTTACGGAAGGTAGAAACCGTGAAGTAAGAAGGCTATGGGAAAGCCAAGGCGTGCAAGTAAGCCGATTAATTCGTGTAAGGTATGGTGACTTAGCAATGGAAAGAAGACTGCCACTAGGCGGTTGGATAGAGCTAGGCTTAAAAGACGTAAACTACTACCGTAAGCTAGTACAGTTACCGGCAGAAACGCAGTCAAAAGTTAAAGTTGATGAAAAGAAAATCGACAACACCAAGAGTCGAAAAATTCGTAAGAACGTGAAAAAGCATCAGCAGCGTCAAACCCAAAAGCAAACGCAAAATCAGCAGCAAACACGCCGCAAAAGAAGATAAAACCATTAAAACAACTCTTATCTAATCCGTTAGGTAAGAGTTGTCATTTACTCATCATCCTAGCAATCGCCAGCATATCGACTACATTCGTCCTATCGCCAGCATATAGACTACATTAGCGCTATCTCTAGCATAACGCCTGCATTCACGATATCTCTAGTATAACGCCTGCATTTACGCTATCTCTAGCATAATGACTGCATTCGCGTTACACCACTTCATCTTCCCATCATTCGCGTTACATTACTTCGTCTTCCCATCATTCGCGACAGCGAAGTGTGGGATCAACAAGAAATGCCAACAAGTAATAAGTAAAAGTTAACTTTGAGCAACTTTAACGCGAATTCGATTCTTAGCAACACGAGTTTCATGCAAAGCAGAAAGGGCTGTTTTAGCTTGCTTTTCATCAGGCATTTCAACAAAAGCAAAGCCTTTTGATTTACCGGTTTCTTGGTCTAAAACCAAAGTACATTCAGTTACTTTGCCATGTTCAGAAAATAAAACACGAATTTCTTGTTCCGTGGTCGAGCGTGAAAGGTTACGAACTAAAAGTTTCATAGGGTGCCTAGGTAAGTTATGTAAACTGAATTATCGCACATATTTGCAATCGACCTAGTTATTTTCTGTATTTAACCACTATGTTGGTCTTTTAAGTTCGCTTACCGGACATTAGCAAGTCGTTAAAGTTAACGTCCTTTTCAAGCTCAAAGCGGAATTCGCCTCTGCTACGCCATTCCATACTAACTCTACCAATCCCTAATTCAAATTCTCACGTTT
>CANMZP010000045.1 GCA_947502355.1 uncultured Thalassotalea sp.
GGAGCGGCTAACGAGACTCGAACTCGTGACATTCACGTTGGCAACGTGATGCTCTACCAACTGAGCTACAGCCGCTTTATTTCGTCGACTCCTTGTCAACGGATGTGCATTCTACATCGTTCTATTGATGAGTCAACACTTAAATTTCATTTTTTTTCTGACTGCTCAAAATACAGCTAACTTGTCGTTTTTTTGACTAATCAGTGTAAATAAATGGTTATTTATTACCCGAAAGTTCTGGCCAAGATGCTCGTAAATACTGAAACATCGAAACAAAAGCAAAAATCGTTGCTAGAAAATAGAATCCCCACGCGGCATAAATTAGAACAATGCCGGGCAAATCAAATAAAATTAATGGTACATCATAGGTTGGATTCCAAAGTAAGCCCATAATTGCCAACATTTGCGCGGCCGTTTTCCATTTACCTAAATCAGAAACGGCAACATTGCCCCTCTTACCTAAGTCGGCCATAAATTCACGCAACGCGGAAATAACAATTTCGCGGGCAATCATGATTAAAGCAGGAACCGTAACCCACAAGCTTTGATATTCGGCAACGATCAACACCAAGGCCATGGTTACCATTAATTTATCGGCAACTGGATCAATAAAAGCACCAAAGGCACTTGATTGTTTTAAGCGACGAGCTAAATACCCATCTAAAGCATCACTGATTGACGCGAGCCAGAATATGGCAAACGCACAAAAATTAGACCAGTTTTTTGAAAAGGTATCCGGCATCAGATCGTGCATATAAAATACCAGCACAAAAACGGGTATTAATAAGATTCTAAATAAGGTGATTTGATTTGGTAATGTCCACATAGTTTTACGACTGTGATTTTTTGTAGGCAACATTGTTACATGATGTCTAAGCATTGTCATGCAAACGATTAAAAATATTTTTAGCCAGCTCGTTGCTGATCCCCGGAACCTTCATTAATTCGTTAATACTTGCCTTTTTAACTTCTTGCAGGCCGCCTAAATACTTTAATAAAGCCTGTCGTTTTTTTGCGCCAATGCCAGGGATTTCTTCCAACGTGGATTTTTTTGCCACCTTGGCTCGTTTTGCTCGATGTCCAGCAATAGCAAAGCGATGTGATTCATCACGAATATGTTGAACAAGATGTAACGCGCCTGAGGTGGGTGGCAAGTTTAATAATTGATGACTGCCTGCCATGATCAAGGTTTCCAGACCTGGCTTTCTGGCTTCACCTTTAGCAACCCCAACTAATAATGGCGTTTGCTCTAAATTAAGTTCATTAAAAAACTGCTCCGCACGAGCCAACTGCCCTTTTCCGCCATCTATAAAGACAATGTCAGGCATTTTATGCATGTCTTTTAACTTGCCGTAACGTTTATTAAGGGCAAAGTACATTGCCGCATAATCATCACCCGGTGTAATGCCAACCACATTGTATCGACGATAATCACTTTTTAATGGCCCTTCGGTATTAAAGACCACATTGGAGGCGACCGTTTGTTGCCCCATGGTATGACTGATATCAAAACATTCAATTCGCTCAATGGGCTTGTTTAATTCAAACACTTTGTTCAATTCATTAAAGCGTGCTTGCATTGATTCCTTGTGGCTATTACGAACCTGTAAGGCGTTCTCGGCATTGGTATTAGCAAGTTTCAGGTATCTGGCTCGCTCGGTTCGAACATTGGCCGACATCCGTACTTCCCGCTCCGCTTGCGCTGATAACAATTGCTGCAACTCGTCCTGTGAAGGTACCTTTATAGGTAATATGATTTCTTTGGCAATGTTTTGCTGATCAACGCCCTCACCTAAATAATGCTGAGTAATAAATGCTGAAACAATTTCTTCGTCACTCGCTTGCGATGGGATCGTTGGGAAATAGCTTTTACTGCCCAAGACTTTTTGATCGCGAATAAACAAGATGTGCAAACACGCCTGATTTTTTAAACGGTAAAAGCCAATTACATCAAGCTCTGCAGTCAAACCTGAGACAAACTGTTGTTGCTGAACCTTTCTTAAGGTTGCAATTTGGTCACGGTAATTTGCCGCTTGCTCAAATTCCAGCGCCTGACTTGATTGCTCCATTTGTTTAACCAAGGTAGTAATGACTTGTTCATTTTTCCCCTGTAAGAACAAGCGAGCTAAATTTACCTGCTGTTGGTAATTTTCATTCGAAATTTTACCCACACATGGCGCAGAGCAGCGTTTTAATTGATATTGCAAACAAGGCCGTGAACGAGCTCGGTAATAACTGTCTTCGCATTGTCTAATTGGAAACAACTTCTGCATAAGGCGCAGGCTTTCCCATACAGCACCTGCCGTGGGAAAAGGACCAAAATATTCGCCTTTAATGCGCTTTCCACCACGGTGAGAGCCTAACTTAGGGTGTTTATGTGCGGTTATTAATAAATAGGGATAAGATTTATCATCCCTTAGCAATACGTTGTATTTAGGCTGATATTTTTTAATGTAGTTATTTTCGAGGATTAATGCTTCACCCTCGGTGTGAGTAATCGTGACATCTATCGCACGAATGTGGCTGACCAAGACTCGCGTTTTAACATGGCCCACATCTTTTCGAAAATAGCTGCTTAAACGTTTTTTTAAATCATTGGCTTTACCGACATAAATCACTTCTTGGTGTTTATCGTACATTCGATAAACACCGCTTTGCTCGGTAACAGTTGCTAGAAAGGCTTTAGAGTCGAACTGCTCTGGACCCTCTACAGGGTCCGATGCGGGTGTCGGTAAAGATGGTTCTATTTTGTTATTAGGCATAACAACGCACTAATTGATTAACAATCCATAGCGAATGGCTATGTGAGTAAGCTCTACATCGTTACTTACGTTTAATTTTTCAAACATACGGTAACGGTAGCTATTAATGGTTTTACTGCTTAGGTTGAGCTGCTCGGAAATATCAACAACTTTTTGACCACGGGTGATCATCAGCATAATTTGCAATTCACGCTCTGACAAACTGCTGAATGGATTTTCATCGTTGCTTTGAAATTGGGTTAACGCCATTTTTTGGGCTATATCGGGGGTTAGATAACGTTGCCCACTTTTTACTGCCCTAATGGCCTGGATCATCTCATCGGGGCCTGCACCTTTGGTCAAGAAGCCCGACGCGCCAATTTGCATCACTTTGGTTGGAAATGGCTCTTCAACCTGAACCGTTAAAAAGAGGACTTTAATGTCTGGTGCATAGCGTAGGATTTTTTTGGTTGCTTCCATACCGCCAATGCCCGGCATATTCATATCCATAAGAACAACGTCTGGTTGGTGCTCGCGACAATACTGAACGGCCTCTTCCCCCGTTGCTGCTTCGCTAACAACCTGTATCCCTTTGGCGTCATCAAGTAATCGTTTAATACCTGTTCGTACCAAGTAATGGTCATCTACCAGTAAAACCTTGATCAAAATTTTTCCCCTACTACCTTACTCATAAATCACATGCAAAATAACATATTAGGCATCAATGTGATATGCGTTGTAAGGTTAAATTTATAACTTATTTTTGTTTAGCCAATTATTGAGCAAACCGATTTGCCCATTTTTGTATGCCGCATACGTTATTCGAATCGCATTCGATAAAACGGTACTGTCTGTCCATTGCGTTTGTTCGCCAATTTTTTCATAGCATTCGAGCGCTTCGGCGCTCAAATAACCTCTCACTTCACGTTTTCCACCACTTTTTTGTCGTTCACGGTAACGTTTTTGCTTTTCGGCATTGGTTAATGCCGCTTTCTTCTTAGGCTTTGTATCCATTAGCATTCTTCCTATTCAACCCTGCCACATATGGTTACGCATAACCAATAAAATTGCAATTAATTTAAAAAAGTTGTTGTTTAGTGTACGTGTGTACGCTAAAGTTCGCACTACAGGTGTACGCCGAGTACATTTCATTTACCAACATCGCCATGAAATTACATATTAATGCCATGGCCACTTAAAAGAAATAGAAGCCTTATGGAACAACAAAATACTTTCGAACCTTCAGGTGCAGTTGCAGATACTGCGGAAAACTTTACACCAATGCCACGTCAAAACTCATATGACAAAGCTGATCTTATTAAAGCAGGCAGCGGCGAAATGTTCGGTCCAGGTAATTCAAAGTTACCTTCTGACAACATGTTAATGATGGACCGCATCGTAAAAATCACTGATGAAGGTGGCGCTTACGGTAAAGGTGAAATCATTGCCGAATTAGATATTACCGAAGACCTTTGGTTTTTCGATTGTCACTTTAAAGGCGACCCAGTAATGCCTGGTTGTTTAGGCCTAGATGCTATGTGGCAGTTAGTAGGCTTCTTCCTAGCATGGTCTGATGGTCCAGGTCGTGGTCGTGCATTAGGTGTAGGTGAAGTGAAATTTACCGGTCAAATTTTACCGACCAATAAAAAAGTAACGTACAAAATTGACTTAAAACGTGTTATCAAACGTAAGTTATTTATGGGTATTGCTGACGGTACTGTATTAGTTGATGGTAAAGAAATTTACAAAGCAACTGACTTGAAAGTAGGTCTTTTTACCGATACCAGTACTTTCTAACAACACATTATATTGAATAAAAAGAGGCCATAAGTTTATCTTATGGCCTCTTTTTTATGTTTAGGTTTTTATACGACAACGGTCTATCAACTGTTCCACATCAATCCCTTTGGGCAAATTGCCGTACACAAAACCAGAGTTTGAGCTTAATCGGCCTGCGCAAAATGCATCAATAGTGGCTGTATTATCCGTTGTGATTAACAAAGCCCCCTGTAAACACAATGCCATTTGCTCAACAATATGGCGGCTTCGGTATTCGATATCACTCTGGTTGGTAAATTCATTTAACGTTTTATCTAAATAAGCATCAAAGCGTTTATCCATGCCCCGTGCTTTTTCAATTTCTGCTGTAAAGGCATCAAGCACTTTGGGCGACTGCTTAATGGCGCGCAATACATCCAAACACTGCACATTACCACTGCCCTCCCAAATTGAATTTACCGGCGCATCTCGGTAATAACGAGGCATAACGCTATTCTCCATGACCCCAGAGCCCCCAATCACTTCCATAGCTTCATAGGCATGCTCAGGTGTTCGTTTACAAACCCAATATTTACCGACTGCGGTGGCAACCCGGCTAAATAGATTGGCTTGTTCATCAGTTTCAGCTTCGTCCATGCTTCTCGCCATTCGCATGGCAAGTACCGTTGCGGCCTCACACTCCAACGCTAAGTCAGCCAATACATTTTGCATTAATGGTTGCTTATCTAGTCTATTACCAAATACTTGGCGATGAGAGCAGTGGTGCACAATTTGGGTCATGTGTGCACGCATGCTGCCAGCCGATCCCGTGATACAATCAAACCGGGTGCTAGAAACCATTTTCAAAATATTTGCTACGCCGCGCCCTTCTTCACCCACCAACCAACCAAATGCGCCGCGTAGTTCCGTTTCGCTGCTGGCATTGGAAACATTCCCCATTTTATCTTTTAAGCGAAGGATCTGTAACGGGTTTTTACTTCCATCTGGACGCCATCTAGGTACTAAGAAGCAAGATATGCCCGGCTCAGTTTGGGCTAAAACCAGAAAAGCATCGCACATGGGAGCAGACAAAAAGTATTTATGACCTACCAACTCATAGGCTTTGCCTGGACCTTTTGCATTTATTGGATAAGCCCGTGTGGTATTTCGCCTAACATCACTACCGCCTTGTTTTTCGGTCATTGCCATACCTATGGTCAAACTTTCTTTCTCATAGTAAGGAACATTTCGTGGATCATAGTACGTTGATTGAATTTTAGGTAACCAGAACTCGGCTAATTCAGGTTGTTTGCTGATAGTTGGTATACTTGCAAATGTCATGGTGATCGGACATAAATGACCTGTTTCGACTTGCGACTGCATGAAATATTTAGCCGCTCGGACAACATGCGCACCAGATTTCGACTTAGCCCAAACATTAGCCCCTAGGCCATTTTTAAGTGAGCTGCCCATTAATTGATGATATGAAGGATGGTATTCAATAAAATCAATACGATTACCATAGCGATCATGGCTTTCAAACGTTGGCTTATTTTTATTCGCTTGCATCCCCACGTTAAGGCTATCAACGTTGCCGCATTCATCACCAAAGTCAGAAATTTCGGCAACTGCCCATTCCCCACCTTCACGAATAACCGCTTCTTTAAGTGTTTTGTCATTAGTAAACACATTAAAATCTTCTAGGGGTTTAGCTACATTTTCCACCACATGCGTATTGGCAGAAACTGATTCGGCTTTTGGGTAAAATCCGGGCATAAAATGACTCCATTTATTCCGCTTATGTGCTTGAATTTTTTGTTAGTTTTTATATTTGTTCTTTTGATATGCTTTCATCAGTAGATTGTATTAACGAAATATTTTGCTCTGGAATGGCTAGTTCAATATTCATATCATCAATAATTTGCATAATTTCAAAGTTAAGTCGCTCTTCAATCTCTTTGTATTTAACCCGCCCAGAGGTCGTCACATAGGTGTTCACAACAATAATAAAGGCATCTTCATCAACGTGTTCAAAACGGACGTAACGTTCAAGGGGGATGGTTTGCGGGTGGCCATCAATCAACGTCCTAATGCTTTGAACCAGCGCTCTTAAATTACCAATAGACGTGGTTAAGCGAATGCGAAAATGTTTTAAATAACGGCGATTATCAATTTCTGTTATGTTTTCAAGATCCATGGAGGCAATAGTCGAATTGGGCACATGCACAACCTTTCGGTCGAGCTTACGTATTTTTGTCGAGCGCAAGCCGATTTCTTCAACTCGCCCTTGGGTATTGCCAAACTTACACATATCACCCGGCTTTATCGGCCTTGCAAAAAACAACGTAAAAGCGCCAAATACATTTTCTAATGACTTTTGTGCTGCTAAGGCCACCGCTAAACTGCCAATACCCAAACCAGTTATTATTGCCGTAATATTAAAGCCAGCGTCATGAAACCAATTTAAAATTATCACAATCACGGTAATGATTTTTAATGTCGTTACCATGGGTTTTAATAAAATGATGATGTTGTTATCTTGCTTGCTTCGACTGACATATAAAGCAAAAGAAAACTCAATCGCCCCAATAGAGATAAAAATGGTGGCCAGATAACTTAATATGCCTGAGTCTAACCAAGCTCGCGCATTAACTGAAAGTCCAAGAAAAGAAGCAGCCCAAGGAATAAGGGTTAGAAATAAGAAAAAACGCAGTGGCACTCTAATAAAACGGCGCATTGTTCGGCTATAGGTTTCTGATACAGAAACTATCTTTATCAGAAAACTTCGTACTAATGCACTAGCAAACCAGGCAAAGATGACAATAAAAACAAAACAAACAAACTGCCAGTTTTGCATATCCAGAACATGAAACTCAGGTAAATAATGCTCAAGTTTTTGAATATAAGGAGGGTAGCCAAACTCTTGCCATAATAGTGGCACGTTCGCGATGGCATTGCTTGAGATTTTCCAAACCCGATTACCATTCGCATCGCGCACCCTTTGTAGGTATATCGGTACATCTTGAAACTGTGATTTAATCACCCCAAGCAAATCACGATCAACTGATAATCCATCATTAAGATGCCCTTCAGGCTCTTCACTCAAGAGGCTAAAATCTAAAGTATGATGCTTGGACCAGACCACAATGAGTTGGCGTATGGTCTTCTCTTTTTGCTCAAGGCTTTGCTCTTGTTCTAGAAAGCGAAAATCAAAATACTCAACCACTTTAGCAAAATCATCATTTGCGATCTCTTCAATAATGGCCACCATGGTTGATAATGGCGTTTCCCCAATATAATGGTTGCCTTGTTTGTTTTGTTGAGCATCTTTTAAGGCTTGCTCAACTTGCTTTTTACGCTCCTTCACTTCCTTAAAAGTCAACTCTTGTGCAGACGTGATGAATGTCACCATAAGAAGTGAAATAAGTATGAATCGATGCAAAAAAGGACAGTATGTTGATTTCATTGTTATTTTGTAGGCTGAAATATATCCTTAAAAGTATAGAGTTAAAGCGAAACATCTGCCAAATTTGCTTTTAAATAACATAGACACCCACCTTAAAACCTACTAAATAACAATGGGTGGCTTAGGTGAAGTAGCGCTAAGTTACAGTGGGTGGCTTAGGAAATAACATAGACACCCACCTTAAAACCTACTAAATAACAATGGGTGGCTTAGGTGAAGTAGCGCTAAGTTACAATGGGTGGCTTAGGTGAAATGGCGCTAAGTTACAGTGGGAGGCTTAGGTGAAATGGCGCTAAGTTACAGTGGGTGGCTTAGGTTTTTTCTTGATGTTTAATAGATATAAAAAAGGGAAGCCGTGGCTTCCCTTTCATTTTATGCTTTTTATTTTACTTAGCGAAAAAACGTCTTCTTAGGCCAAATAGAGATAAGGTCATTAAACCCCAAATGCCAACACTTGCGCCATCACGTTCTACTTTTTCTTCAACTTTTGAACAGTCTTCAATTTCACCATCGATAGGACGTAGGTAAACAGCACGTAATACGTCTTCGTATACTTGCTCGCCATCATAGATAAACGGTTCACCCATTGAATCAAGTTTTAATGTTTTAACGAATGCTGTTGCAAGGATTTCGTTGTTTTCGTTAATATCACGAGCTTCAACGACTGTGTAAGGGCTGTCACAACTTAAGAAGTCATTGATGTCTGTAAATTTATCAATTTTTGAGTCGTATACAAAACCGTGACGACGACGTGCTGCGGTACTGTCGTTATGAGTTTCATACTCGCCTTCACCCACAATGACTCCGTTTTCATTTATTGCGTGTGCAACACTTGAAGAACCTGGGAAAAAATCTTCAGGGAAAACAGGGACAATTTCATCAGCTTCGGCATCGGCGTCAGCGTAGAAGAACTTACTACGAGGGTTACCATTTACATAACCCCACATGTAACCAACAAAAATACCTTCGTTGTTAATATCAACTGCTCTGGAGTCAAACCAGTCATCACGGTCGGTAAAATCAATAACGTTACCATCACGGAAAACAGCAGCAAAGCTACCTACACGTTCGTTTTCACTCGGTGTTGTTTCGTCTTCATCCCACCAAAAGTGAGAAAAGCCAACAATGATGCCATTATCATTGATACTCGTTGCAGAGCTGGTGAACGAACGGTCATCATCTTCATCAATATTGACAATACCCGTACCCAAGTCAATTGCTTCTACGTCACCATTTTCGTCTACTTGCCACTTGATTGCATTTGAAAAATACAACGCACCTTTGTATCGAGAAATACATACTTCAAATGGAATAACGTCGCCAACCCAATCCTCATCGTAACAACCACGGTCATCATCGTCGTTTAGATCTTCCCATGTTTGCGGGTTAATCGCCACACTACTCGTCCCTACCGCAACTCGGTGTACGTTAATGTCATTAACCGCTGAAAGTCCGCCATAGGTGTCTTCAAATGGTACAAGCTCAACAATTTCATCACCGTCAAAACTTACCCACCCCCGACTGGCAAAACCTTCTAATGGATCGCCATCAGTGCTATGACGTACCCAATGAATCACTTCATCGTCGTCGTCATCAATAAAGATAGGCAATGGCAAAAATGGCGAAGAGGAAGTACCAAAAATCCAACCTTCATCCGTAATACCACCAGGACTTTCAATGGTAGAGCGAGACAGTTCGCCAGTGCCTGGAATTTCCTGGTCAAAGATGTTTAATTGTTTTGTTTCTTGGCCATCGTTAATGAAGATAAAGGTATCACCAATTTGTTGGTAAATGTCTGTGCCTCTTAATTGCAAATAACGCATGGTCCATGACAAATCATTGGCCGTTGGGTTGCCCGCTCTTAAAGCGTCTTCATCTTCAATATCATTAAGGTCAAACACCTGCTCGTGTTGAGCATCTGCTAAATCAACGATATCGTCAAAGTCGTCTTCATCTAAATAAGGGAATTCAAACTGAACCGGAAAATTGTAACCAGTTTGCCCTGAGATAAGGGTTTTACCAGCGATGTTACGCTCAATACCATAAGTATGCTTCACATCATCAACTAGGCCTAGGTCAATCACTTCATAGGTAGCTGCTTGTGCGGTTTGCGCTAATAAAGCGGCAGAAATACTTGCGGTTAATACAGATTTTATCAAGGTTTTCATTAACTACTTTTCTCTTGAAATTCTTCTAATTCTTGCCAACGCTCAAAGGCAACTTCAAGCTCGGCTTCTAATTCTTCGAGTTTTGCTAATACTCGTCGTGTTTCGTCGCTGTCTTTACTGAAAAAGTCGGGAGAATTAATTTGTTCTTGTAATTCTTCGATGTCAGTTTCTAAACTATCTAATTTTTCTGGAAGAGATTCTAACTCGCGTTGCTCTTTATAAGAAAGTTTATTTTTGATTTTTGGTGCATTTTTTTGCGACGGCTTAGCACTTTTACTTTGTGCTTTGACGTTGTATTTCTTGTTTTGTTCCTCACGATACAATAAATATTCTTCAACATCACTATATCCGCCGACAATTTGCTCAATTTGCCCACTTCCATCGAAGTAAAGGCAAGTATCGACACAATTATTAACAAAATCACGATCATGGCTTACCAATAACACGGTGCCAGGATAATTGGCAACCACCATTTCAAGTAATTCCAATGTTTCAATATCCAGATCATTGGTCGGCTCATCGAGAATAAGTAAATTACTCGGCTTTAAAAATAATTTTGCCAGCAATAGTCGGTTACGCTCACCACCCGATAAAGCACGAACCGGTGTACGGGCACGTTTTGGGCTGAATAAGAAATCTTGTAAGTAGCCTAATACATGTCGAGTTTTGCCATTTACGGTAACTTCTTTCTTACCATCTGACACGGCATCCTGTACCGTCATATTTACATCAAGTTGCTCACGATGTTGATCAAAGTACGCCACTTCTAAATTAACACCACTGCGCATTTTACCAGTGGTTTGCTGATATTGCTCAGTGATAAGCTTTAATAGCGTTGATTTACCGGTACCATTACCACCAATTAAGGCAAGTCGGTCACCACGGCTTATCAATAAATCTAAATTATTAATGATTTGTTTGCCATTAAACTCAATGCCAAGTTTTTCACATTCAAATACTAGCTTTCCTGAGCGCTCTCCTTGACTAAGCACCATTTCGCCTTGAGTTTTAATATCACGACGGGCTTTTCGCTCCAAGCGCAGCTTTTCTAAAGAGCGAACTCGACCTTCATTACGCGTGCGTCGAGCCTTAATGCCTTGCCTTATCCACACTTCTTCGTCTGCGAGCTTTTTATCAAACAATTCATTTTGTTGAGCTTCGACATTTAAGTCATGCTCTTTTTGTTTGAGGTAAACGTCATAATCGCCTGGGTAACTGGTTAACTTGCCGCGATCCAAATCGACAATGCGAGTGGCTAACGAGCGTATAAATGCCCTATCGTGACTGATAAAGATAATGGTGCCAGCATAATTTTTAAGGAAATTTTCAAGCCATAACACACTGTCTATATCCAAGTGGTTGGTAGGCTCATCGAGAAGTAATACATCAGGATTGGTTACCAATGCCTGAGCAAGGGCGACTTTTCTTAGCCAACCACCCGAAAGTTCACTGATGGATTGCTCTGGATTTAACGATAACTTACTGAGCACTTGTTCAATGCGTTTTTCATCATCCCAGGCTTCATTTTTTTCCAACTCTTCTTGAGTTTTCGCCAAGTTCGCCATGTTTCGCTCACTTGGGTCTTCAACAACCAAAGTCAGTAAGGCATGGTATTTACGAATCAGTTCACCGTTCGCATTAAGGCCTTGGGCAACATAATCAAAAATTGATGTCGGCTCTGATTTTGGCGGGTCTTGCGCCAACATAGCCACATTAATGTTATTAGAAAAAACAAGTTTGCCATCATCTAGGCCTTGTTTACCATTAATGATCTTCATTAATGACGATTTACCCGCACCATTTCGACCAACCAAACAAACGCGTTCGCCGGTATTGATCCTAAATTCGGTATTCGCCAGGATTTTATCTTCGCCAAACGCAAGTTCGGCATTGGTAATTCTAATCAGTTCCACAAATAAACTCTTGTAGTTGGGGTAAGTCGAACGGCCAGTACAGCGTGCTGCCGTCAGATAATTTCTCTAGTACAGGAATGCTGATACGAAACAATTCAAGTAAGGTTTCATCGTCAATAATATCAACATACTTATAGTTATTACTGCCAAGCAATTGTATGCACAACTGCTCGGCATCTTCACACAAATGGCAGCCATCGGTACCATAAAGGTGATATAAAATAGCGCTATCAGTCATTTTAAAGTCGGGTTACTTGCCAGCTGTTATGAATGTGTTTGTTGCGCTTAAAGTCAAAGTCTCGAGTTTGCTCGGTTAACGCTTCGGCTTTAAAGCCTAATAGATTAAGACCATCAAAGTCCATCTTAAAGTTGCGTTTGTTGTTGGTAAAGATTAATTCACCACCTTGACTCACCGCTTTCATGCCATCTTTAATCAATTGGATATGATCACGCTGAACATCAAAGGTCGCGTCCATACGTTTTGAATTTGAGAACGTAGGTGGGTCAATAAACACCACATCAAAGGTGCGGTTGTTATCTTTTAACCATTGCAAACAGTCGGCTTGAATAAACTCGTATTTATGACCACGAAGTTTATTCAATTCAAAGTTGTCTTTTGCCCACTCAAGGTAGGTGTTTGACATATCAACGGTAACCACCTGCTCTGCCCCGTGCAATGCAGCTTGTACCGAAACCGATCCCGTGTAAGCAAATAAGTTTAATAAGCTTTTGCCCTTTGATTTTTGAGCAACAAGTTGACGAGTTTTACGATGATCTAAAAACAAACCGGTATCTAAGTAATCCCATAGATTTACCTTAAACAGCGCGCCATGTTCTTGCACGGTTAACGCTTGTTTGGTTTTGCTTAATACCTGATATTGGTTTTTACCTTTTTGTTTGGCGCGAACTTTTAATGCCACCTTATCGGTTTCTACTTGTAAAATTTGCGGCGCCCAGTAAATCACTTCTTGCAAACGTTGGCTGGCTTTGCGCTCATCGATGTCTTTTGGCGCGGCATATTCATGAATAACGATATGATCGTCGTACCTATCTACCGCCACATTAAACTCAGGGATATCGGCATCGTATACTCGATAACAATTCACATTGTTTTGCTTTATCCACGACTTCATGCCTTTAAGATTTTTCTTTAGGCGGTTAGCAAAGTCGGAATGTTGACCTGAAAAATCACTTTCTTTTGGGGTACGTTCAATTTGTTTTTCATTAATGTCATATAAAGCAAACTGACATTCAAGCGGTCCGTTTTTGAATTTGTAGCGTTTATGGCTAGACAGCTTTAATAGAGACAGCATTTCGATGTTTGAGGTGATCAAACTTGCCTGCCAGTTTAAAAACTCGTCTTTTAACACCTTACCGAACTTGGTAAAAGTAGCAACTAGCTCTGGCATCGAACCAATTCGCTCACCGTAAGGTGGGTTAAATAGAATGTAGCCATTGTCGCCAAAACGGTTTGTTAAGTTTTCCGCTTTACTCTGGGTAAACTCAATTAGATGCGAGAAACCCGCAGCACGCGCATTAGCTTTAGCGTTTCTTAACACTTGCGGGTCCATATCTGAGCCAAACACTTTAATATTGCACTCGGCTAAAGCTTGCTCTGACTCCACCTTGGCTTTTTGTAAGAGTTCTTCAAATACCGCGCCTTGGTGGTATTTCCACTGACTAAAGCCCCAATGAGCACGATCAACGCCAGGAATAACACCCGCGGCCATAGAAACGGCTTCTAATAATAAAGTACCTGAACCACACATAGGGTCTAATAGTGGTTTGCTTGTATCATTTAACCAACCAGAACGGACGACCAATGCCGCAGCTAGGTTTTCTTTTATAGGAGCCGCACCAGTACCTTCTCGATAGCCACGTTGAAATAACGAGCGACCTGAAAAATCAATATAAAAACGTACTTTATTACGTAATAAACGGGCTTGAATTCGAATGTCAGGATTATACTTTTCTACCGATGGACGATTAAGGCCAGCATCGCGGAAAGAGTCGACAACCGCATCTTTAACCGTAAGGCCACCAAATTGAGTATCACGGATATTTTCGTTCTTACCAACAAAGTCGATAGCAAAGAAGCAGTTTTCATCAAAATGCTCTGGCCAATCTATCTCTTTTGCGGCTTCATATAGCTCTTCTTTATTTTTTGCAGGTATTTCTTCACTAATCGCTACCAAGACTCTACTGGCAAGGCGATCGCGTAAACAGATATCATAGGCAGTAGAAAGTTCGCCACTAAAATAAATACCTTCTGGTTTTTGTACAACATGCTCGGCGCCCAGATCTATAAGTTCCTGTGCCAATAACGGTTCAATACCAAAAGAAGTTAAAGCTAAAAATTGTTTCATATTAAAATCCAGTAAAGGTTATGCGGTGGATTATAAACGAGAGTCACCCTTTTGTCCTAAATAGTGGTAATTTAAGCACAAATAAATAAACACAAAGCCAGTACAGTGCTAAATTTTAAACAATAAGCGTACACTTTAAAAACAACTGCTCAAAAGTTGATCGCTTAAGCGGTTTAATTTGTTATTTTGTATAATTTAACTTGCAATCTTAAAGCCAGATCCTTATAGTACGCATCGAATTCAGGCGCGGGATGGAGCAGCCTGGTAGCTCGTCGGGCTCATAACCCGAAGGTCGTCAGTTCAAATCTGGCTCCCGCAACCA
>CANMZP010000046.1 GCA_947502355.1 uncultured Thalassotalea sp.
CCTATTTGATTCTGGGCGAATAAATTCGCCCCTACGGGCAATGTGCAGGTTTCGTTGAGGCGATTTTAATCGCCTATTTGGTTCTGGGCGAATAAATTCGCCCCTACGGTGATGGGCAAGGTTTCCTTTGAGGCGATTTCAATCGCCTATTTGATTCTGGGCGAATAAATTCGCCCCTACGGGCAATGTGCAGGTTTCGTTGAGGCGATTTTAATCGCCTATTTGGTTCTGGGCAGATGAATCCGCCCTTACGGGCAATGTGCAGGTTCCGTTGAGACGATTTCAATCGCCTATCTGTTTCTAGGCGAATAAATTCGCCCCTACGTTGATGGGCAAGGTTTCCGTTGAGGCGATTTTAATCGCCTATTTGTTTCTGGGCGGATGAATTAGCCCCTACGGTGGTGGCAAGGTATTCCGTTGAGGCGATTTTAATCGCCTATTTATTTCTGGGCGAATAAATTCGCCCCTACGGGCAATGTTCAGGTTTCGTTGAGGCGATTTTAATCGCCTATTTGGTTCTGGGCGAATAAATTCGCCCCTACGGGCAATGTGCAAGGTTTCGTTGAGGCGATTTTAATCGCCTATTTGATTCTGGGCGGATGAATCCGCCCCTACGGTGGTGGGCGATGTATTTCGTTGAGGCGATTTTAATCGCCTATTTGATTATGGGCGGATGAATCCGCCCTTACGGTGGTGGCAAGGTATTCCGTTGAGGCGATTTCAATCGCCTATTTGATTCTGGGCGAATAAATTCGCCCCTACGGGCAATGTGCAGGTTTCGTTGAGGCGATTTCAATCGCCTATTTGATTCTGGGCGGATGAATCCGCCCTTACGGGCAGGTGCTTTGGGCGAATAAATTCGCCCTGCCGATGTACGATTTACTTCTGGTTTTGAGCAAATGGGTGACGGGTGTTTTCACCATCGTTTAAATAACGCATGATGATGCCGAATTCCAAGTCAAAATCGGTATCGATTTTAATTTGCACAATGTGGCCAGAGCCTTTGGCATCCGTTACTTCTTCGCCTTTACGGTTTTGCATGTAATCTAGGGTAAAGCTGATGTTGCCTTGTGGCGTCATTAGCTCAATCGCATCCCCGGTTAAGAATTTGTTCTTAACATCGATTTCAATAAAGCCGTCTTCGGTTTTACCTAATACTTCACCAACAAACTGCTGACTGTCTGATTTAGAGTAACCGTACTCGTAGTTTTGCAGTTGATCGTGACGATGACGCGCTAAGAAACCTTCGGTATAACCACGGCTTGCCAAATGCTCTAAATCGTCTTTTAAACCATCGTTGAAACTTTTACCAGCAAGGGCATCATTCATCGCTTGCTTGTAAATTTGCGCAGTACGGGCACAGTAGTAGAACGACTTAGTTCGACCTTCAATTTTCAGAGAGTGTACGCCCATGTTCACTAAACGCTCAACGTGCTCAATGGCACGTAAGTCTTTCGAGTTCATAATGTAGGTACCATGCTCGTCTTCAAAAGCTGGCATGTATTCTCCCGGACGACCTTGCTCTTGTAATAAGTACACGTCGTCTGTTGGTGGCTCATCGATAATTTTTTGCTCTGGAGTCCAGACTTCAGCTGCTTCAGCGCCAACAACGGCTTCTTGCGGTTGAACAGCAATAATATCGCCATGTTCATTTTCTTTGGCATCGTGAGCGTTGTAAGACCAACGACATGAATTAGTACAAGTACCTTGGTTTGGATCACGCTTATTAATGTAACCCGATAATAAACAACGACCTGAGTAAGCCATACAAAGCGCACCGTGCACAAACACTTCAATTTCCATCTCTGGTACACGGGTACGAATTTCTTCGATTTCATCAAGAGAAAGCTCACGCGACAAGATTACTCGCTCTACCCCTTGTTGATACCAAAATTTAACGGTTGCCCAGTTTACCGCATTCGCCTGGACAGAAAGGTGAATGGTTTGCTCTGGGTAAGCTTCGCGGATCATCATGATTAAACCAGGATCACTCATAATAAGTGCATCAGGCTTCATGGCGATTACCGGAGCAATATCTTTAATGTACGTTTTAAGCTTTGAGTTATGCGGGGAAATGTTACTTACCACATAAAATTTCTTACCTAGGGCATGCGCTTCATTAATACCGATTTCCAGATTAGCCAAGTTGAACTCGTTATTGCGCACACGCAAGCTATAACGTGGTTGTCCGGCATATACGGCATCGGCCCCATAGGCAAAGGCGTAGCGCATATTTTTTAAGCTACCGGCAGGAGATAAAAGTTCAGGAGTAAACATTTGAAACTAACCTTTCAATTAAAATTGATAATAATAATGATAGCAATTAGACCCGAGGTCTGATGGCTATTAAAAATAAAAAGTGGGGTATTGTAATGAGCAAAGTGGAAAGGTGCAAGACACATCTGGTTAACAACCGTGAATAATTGTATGCGCCTTTCCTATCGATTTTCCCTATATTAAATAGGGTTATTCTTCTAAGTAGGAGTTAGTCGCCAAACCAAATTGGGCTAGCATATCGTCAATAAAGCGGTTTATTTCACCAGTCATCAAAGTGAAATCTGCATCAATTTTCACCATCATGTCGTCATTTGGAATGTCTTCGTTTTGCTCATAAACGCTGTCGTGGAATTTAAGGCGTTTAACGCTTAAGTCATCACATAAAATGCATGATAAGGTTTGGTCCCAATCAAAGGCCACTTTTACAACCTGCTTGTCGCCATTTAAGTGCGCTAGGATTTCGTCAGACAGTAAGTCTTGGTTTTTACAACGTAAGATAGCACCGTCATCGCCCATGGCTTTTAACTCGCCTTCAAAGCCAATGGTAAATCGCTCTGGCAATGACTGGTCAAGCAACCAGCTGGTCATAATGGTTTCTGCGCCAGCATCTGGTACAAAACTGGTCACCGGTAGTGAGCCTAAACATTTACGTAATAAGGCAAGAAAGTCTTCCGCTTTGCCGCGTGAACTTGAATTGACCACAATGATGTTTTTTTCAGGGCAAACGTAACCTTGAGTATCACTGATGCGAGAAAACGCACGTGGTAGCAATTCAAACGTAATGTCTTCTTTAAATTGCTCTTTTTCTTTTTTCGTTGCTTTACGGCTGTGCTCTTGTTCAAGTTGTTCTACTTTTTCTTCAAGTGCTTCTTTAACAACCGACGCAGGCAAGATTTTTTCTTCTTTACGGGCATTTAATAAATAACTGCCATTAGCAAAATGCAATAAACGATCACCATGTTTACCAATCGCACTTGACCAACCAAAGCGAGATAGTTCTGTTTTACCACATGGGGCAAACACATGTTCTTGTAATGCCGACTCAAGGGCATCTTCGGTGTGCGTAAATGGGCGTGTAAAGGCGAAAATATATAAGTTTTTAAACCACATGTTGGTCTTCCTTAAGACAATTATCAGGAGAAGTTATTTGCTATTATGATTGTTATTTTTTTAAGACTGAGAATGATACCTAAAATTGGCAACCCGAGTATATGACTTTTTGAGAATTTGTCGCATTAAGTCTAAAACCGTGTCGATTTGCCCAAAATACCAGAGCTGTATTTGCCAAATGACACGGTTATTGTGTCAGGATTGAATTAGGCTTCTTTATTTTTACCGTCTTTTATTGAATAGACATCTTGCGAGCGGAAGTAAATACTAAAGCAACTGCCCTTACCCAATTCACTGTCGATGTGTAAGCGGGCATTATGATGATTGGCAACGTGTTTAACAATGGACAAACCAAGGCCGGTGCCACCAGTATCACGTGAGCGCGATTTATCTACCCGATAAAAACGCTCGGTTAATCTAGGTAAATCTAACACCGAAATCCCGCAACCATTATCTTGCACAGATAAGGTCCAGTTGCCACGCTGTTCAAACCAACTCAAGGTGATTTCGCCTCCATCATCGGTATAGTTTATGGCGTTAACCAATAAATTTGAACAGGCGCTTTTTATTTCCGACTCAAGGCCGTATAAGCCAAAGTCTTGGTTTACATTGAGCTTCAGTTTGTGCTTTTTCTTTTTAAGAATCAGGCTTAAATCAGAAACCACCCCATCGATTAGCATCGGCATATCGACTTTATTTTCAATATCATCAATACCGGCAACTTCCACTTTTGATAGCACCAGAAGTTGTTTCACCAACCTATCCATCCGGTCGACTTGCTGATTAATCTCGCTC
This sequence comes from uncultured Thalassotalea sp., assembly GCA_947502355.1. GTDB lineage: Bacteria > Pseudomonadota > Gammaproteobacteria > Enterobacterales > Alteromonadaceae > Thalassotalea_A. Next base: position 4,183 of record CANMZP010000046.1, read on the forward strand.
ATAGAAAACTGCCAATGTGGCGGCAAATTTTCGTCATCGTTAATCAGTTCAATGTAACCACGCATGACGGTTAACGGGGTTTTCAACTCATGTGAAACGTTAGCAACAAAGTCGCGTCGCATGCTTTCTAATCGGCTTGATTGACTTACATCACGAACCATCAATAAAAATTGGTCTTTACCATAAGGCATAAAGCGCAATTCAAGCTCAACATCGTCGCTGTAGGGCGATAATATTTTGCAAGCCTGAGAAAAATTGGCCTTTTTTAGGTATTTCGATAATTTTGGCGATCGAACCAAGTTATTAATTCGTAGCCCAGAGTCGGCAGGCCAGCGGATGCCAAGCAAGCGTGATGCTTTTTTATTGGCCCAGTTGATGGCGTAAAACTTATTAAGCACAATCACCGCATCGGGCAAGGCTTCGGCACCATCACGAAACTGCAGTGCCTGAGAATTAAGTTTCTTTTGTTTTTTCCGATAAGCTTTAATACGGCGATAAATGCCATCATAGACATGCCCCCAAACCCCTTCGGATTCTGGTGGGTAGAGTAAATTTTTATGCCACAGCCAATCAATTAATTTGATCAACTGTCGATAATTCCAAATAAGAACAATAAAAAAAGCCATGCTCAAAGCAAGCATAATATTGTCAATAAAATAGCCAAAGACAATGCAAGCTAAAAAAGCGGCAAAGGCTTTTGTCAGAAACGACTGAAGAGAAAAGCGATATATCATAAACGCGTATTATTCATTATTAACCCTTTGGTTCCAAGGTTTTATTACAGTTTTTATCATATAACTCAAACGAGTTTATGCCGTTTTAACTGAAAAACGATAACCGGCACCGCGTACCGTTTGTACAAATTCTTCGTGCCCTTTACCGGCTATCGCTTTGCGTAACCTACGGATATGCACATCCACAGTTCTATCTTCAACATACACATTGGTACCCCATACATTATCGAGCAACTGCTCTCTTGAATACACACGCTCTGGGTGCGTCATAAAAAAATGCAAAAGGCTGTATTCTCTTGGGCCAAGTTCTACTGGCGAATTGTTTATACTCACTCGATGAGAAACCGGATCGAGCGATAAACCATCAAATTCAATAAAATCCGTTAACTCGGTTGGTGTCACACGGCGGATCACAGCTTTAATTCGTGCCACCAACTCTTTCGGTGAAAAAGGTTTGGTTATGTAATCATCAACCCCCACTTCAAACCCTTCAATTTTGTCGTCTTCGTCGGATCTGGCTGTAAGCATGATAATGGGAATATCTTTTGTGGCCGAGTTTTGTTTAAGTTCTTTAGCAATTTTTAATCCGGAACCACCAGGTAACATCCAATCCAATAAAATTAAATCGGGTAGCGGTTGGCCATTTTTTAATTTCGCTTGATGATAATTAGCCGCTTGCAAAGTATTAAAACCGCTTTGTTCAAGCACAAAAACAATCATTTCCCTTATCGGTGTTTCGTCTTCCACGACTAAAATTGTACGATTCATATTCTCTCTCGCCCTGCTTTATCCCTGAATTAAAGAAGGCTTATCTGTTACCAATAAGCCCTTTTTAACAATTCTGGTAATTTATTTTTAGAACTTTAACTCAATACCTGTTGCTACGTAGTCTCGGTCATCAGCACTGTCCATGTCAAATGTTGTGTACCAAACATACACTTTGGCATTCTTTGCTAATTTATAATCAACACCAGCACTTACACCTGATAAGTCCCCCTTATCATCGTAGTCTGCTGCCTGGTATTGACCTTTTAAGGTAAAGTCATTGATGCCGTAAGAGGCGCTTAACATAAAACCGTCCATTTCTTCTTTGGTTTCAACATTTTCCTGTGTTTGGTACATTGCACCTAATGTAACGCCAGCCAATTTAGTTGAAAACGTGCCTCGAACCACATCATAACCATTCACTTCATCATCCATCGCAATCGAGGCATAAAAGTCATTTTTCTTAAGCTTACTGTCACCATAAACAATTGATGCTGAAATGCCATCTTCTGACTCTTCATCACCTTCTGCGGTGTAGGTTAATCCTAACTGGAAATCGTTAAACTTTGGCGTTCTGTACGTTAAAGAATCACTGTTTCGATTGTCCCCTTTCCAAAGAACTTTAATATCACCTTCGTAATCGTTGAATAAATCAACTTTACCTTGAGATACTTTGGTTACGGTATCATTTTTACCCAATAACACCTGCCCGAAGCTGCCTTCAAGGCCAACATATTGGTTACGCTCTTTGATGTTTTCATCCGAGTCACCATCTAAGTCAACTTGTACTTCAATTTTATATACGACTTTTAAATCGTTGCCTACGGCCATATCTCCCGAAACACCTAAGCGAGATGCATTTGATTTGATTTCTGTAAAGCTGCCATCACCATCATCTGATGATTGCGCTGACACATTGGCTTTACCATATAAATTTACTGTTGGGTTTGCTAATACAGGCGCGGCAAGCACAGAAGATAATGAAAGTGCGATTGTCGTTTTTAATACGTTCATAATGTTTTCCTAAGATATATACTAATTATTTTAAATTGAGCACAGTTTGCCACCAATATGTGACACTTTTGTGACAACCTAATGGGTCAGATAATAATTTTTAAATCGTAATATTGGGGTCAGATGAAAATACTTGAATTGCAAAAAAATTTAAGGGGTCAGATTTTAATTTTCGAATATCCAATATAATTATGTTTAAGGCGCACAAATCATAAGGAGATAACCATGGCAAGGATGCCAAGAATAGATTTACCGAATACCCCTTTGCATATTATTCAAAGAGGAAATAACCGACAAAAATGTTTTTATAAGAAAAAGGATTTTATTTTATACATTAGATGGTTGAAAGAGTATGCCAAAAAATTTGACGTTTCAATTCACGCCTGGGTCTTGATGACAAATCACGTACACATACTATGTACCCCGAAAAAAGCAAAATCCATCAGCCTTGTTATGCAAAGCTTAGGAAGAAGGTATGTGCGCTATTTTAATCATGCCTATGAAAGAACCGGTACATTATGGGAGGGGCGATTTAAATCTTGTATAGTACAAAGCGATAGTTATTTTTTGAATGTACAAAAATATATTGAACTAAACCCTGTACGAGCGGGTATGGTAAGTCACCCTGTAGACTATATTTGGTCTAGCTATCAGATTAATGCCCTAGGTAAACATTCCGATTTATGTACACCTCATTATCTTTATTCTTCTCTTGGAATGAACAAAAGTCAGCGGTTAGTTAATTACCGCAAATTTGTAGAACAATCATTAACAGAAGAGATTCTTCAAGAAATTCGTTCTTCAGTAAATAAAGAACTCGTTTTAGGTAGTATTCATTTTAAAACTGAAGTAGAGAACATAAGTAAACGCAGGGTAATTCCTAGAAAAGCAGGAAGACCAAAGAAAATATCATAACATGTAACAACAATGGCCAGCTAACGCCCCTACTTTTAGGGGCGCTACTCTAAGCTTAGGAAAATACCTTTTGCTTTATTTTCATCTGACCCCAATTATTTGAAGTCGGTGGCGTTGTGGCGTTCGTGCAGTTGCTCTTCTGGCTCCCCCCAGGTTCGGTTTACTTTTTTGCCTCGCTTTACTGCGTCACGCTCGGCAATTTGCTTGGCCCAACGATTTACATTTTTGTAGGTGTGGGCCTCAATAAATTCAGCCGCATCGTAAAGACCACCAAGGACTAATACCCCATACCATGGCCAAATAGCGATATCAGCGATGGAGTATTCTTCCCCCGCCATATAGGTATTATTTGCTAGGTGCTTGTCTAATACATCGAGTTGGCGCTTTATTTCCATGGTAAAGCGGTTAATTGGGTATTCATATTTTTCTGGTGCATAAGCATAAAAATGACCAAAGCCACCACCTAAATAAGGTGCGCTGCCCATTTGCCAAAATAACCAAGACATGCATTCTGTTTTTTGCGCTAAACCTTCCGGAATAAAGGCCGAAAATTTTTCGGCTAAATACAGCAATATAGCGCCCGATTCAAACACCCGTTGCGGCGGATTAACGCTGTGATCCACCAAAACAGGTATTTTTGAATTTGGATTCGCTTCAACAAACCCAGAACTAAATTGGTCCCCTTCTCCAATATTAATTAAAAAAGCATCATATTCTGCTGCTTTTATTCCTAAGGCCAGCAACTCCTCTAAGAGGATGTTTACTTTAACCCCGTTTGGGGTGGCTAACGAATAAAGCTGTAGAGGATGTTCGCCAATAGGTCGATCTTTTTGGAACGTTGCACCAGATATTGGCCGGTTTATGTTGGCAAACTTACCACCACTCTCGCAATCCCATTGCCAAACTTTTGGTGGAATATATGCTTTATCAGTCATTTATAAGGATCCTTAAGATAAAATTTCGATTTATAATCGTTGTCATAAAAACGTCACATTCGCTCTTTACTATAACTCCATAACAATTTATTCCAAATTAAATATCCTCATTGGAGAGAAGCATGAAACGTAAAAATCTTTTAACTTCAGCACTGCTTGTTGCATCAACAGCATTTGCTACAAATACTCTGGCGCTTGAAAAAGACATGCCAACTTACACAAAAACAAGTGGTGTTTCTGGCAACTTGTCTTCAGTAGGCTCTGATACCTTAGCCAACATGATGACGTTTTGGGCGGAAGAGTTTAAACGTAATTACCCAAGCGTAAACATTCAAATTCAAGCAGCTGGCTCTTCAACTGCGCCACCAGCATTAACCGAAGCCACGTCAAACATGGGCCCTATGAGCCGTAAAATGAAGTCTAAAGAAATTCAGGCTTTTGAAAAGAAGTTTGGCTACAAACCAACGCCAGTTCGTGTTGCCATTGATGCTTTAGCGGTATTCGTTCATAAAGACAACCCAATTGAGGGGTTAAGCATTCAGCAAGTTGATGCGATTTTCTCTAGCAATCGCAAATGTAAGGCTGCAGAAGACGTGGACCGTTGGGGTGACTTAGGCTTAGACGGTGACTGGACGAAAAAAGATATTCAACTTTATGGTCGTAACTCAGTATCAGGTACTTACGGTTACTTTAAAAGTAAAGCCCTATGTAAAGGTGATTTCAAAAACTCTGTAAACGAGCAACCGGGCTCTGCTTCGGTAGTACAATCTGTTTCAGCCTCTCTTAACGGCATTGGCTACTCAGGCATTGGTTACAAAACCTCTGGCGTACGTGCTCTACCATTGAGTAAAAAAGGCACAAAATATGTTGACGCTAGCATGGAAAATGCGGTTTCTGGTGATTACCCATTATCACGCTACTTATATGTGTACGTAAACAAACACCCTAATAAGCCACTGGCTCCAAAAGAAGCTGAGTTCTTGAAAATGGTGTTATCACAATCTGGGCAAAAAATTGTTGAAAAAGACGGCTATATTCCTCTGCCAACCAAAGTCGTTAATAAAGAATTAAACAAGCTTGGTCTGCTTTAAAACCGTTAGCGTTTAGGGCTTTTTATAAGCTCTAATTCCTATAAATTTCTTTTGAGTAGTTATATGGAACTTGTCTTCTTGAAAACATTATTTACGAGGTAAGAATTTCATCAAACACGTTTCATATCGCTACTGCCTTGTGAAAAAATCAAAGCTGCGGAATTATTTGTCGAAATTAACTTAAATTCTTTGAAGCAAATCAATTAATCACCACTCACAAAAGAGGCATATAAAGTACATCTTTAGCTTATAAAATAAACGTAAACACCTTGATCACCTGCCGTATTGACAAGTGAATATTGAGTTAGTTAATTTAGGATGATTTACATTCGTTCACAAAGCAGAAACAATCGTTGCCGCAACACAAACTTGAACAAAAGTTCAAACCCCCCACTAAAACCTGTCATATCCTCTCTAGCAAATCATCGCTACAGGCCTTATTTTTAATGATAACGGTTATCATGTAGATTTAATCCACTTGAATCTTTACAACAAAAAAACCAACAAAAGCAGACAATTTTAAAGGAGGGGATTGTTACCCACAGTAACACGACCAAAAAAGACGATGGGTAAATTAGCGCGATAACCGAATAAATACCCAGCACGTATGAGTTGTGGTAAAAACGATTAATTTTCAAACAAGGAGAATCGATAAGGAAGGAAATAGGCCAAATAAATAGCCCCCTTCTTTCAATAAAAAACCTTATCAAGGACATTGTGTCAAAGAGGGCAAGATAAGGTTGGTTAAGATCTTAAACTAGGATATCAACAATCAAATCATCTGCGATGGTTTCAAGAGCGCTGATTAAATCATCGGTATGATCGTCATCAATAATGGCGATATTTGCGGTCGCTTTAAAAATTGTCTGCCCTGAGTGGGGGGCACTGCCCTGACTGCTCACAAGTTTAACTAGGTTGCCACCTTTTTTATGGATGACCGCAGAAATTTCAGCGACAATACCTTGTCGGTCATTGGCGGTTAAATCCAGACGTATCGTTTTCGGTTTTGCCGGTGTCGTATGGCTTAACGCAACTTGAACATTTAGACCGTCAATTTGCTGAAGTTGCTCTGCAAGAGCTTGCGCATTTGCATCACTTACACTGATTTCCGCCATTCCGGCAAAATACCCAGAAAGATGTCGCATGCTACTCGCTTGCCAATTGCCGTTATTTTGGCTGATCACCATAGCTAACCTATCGACAATACCGGGTTTATCTTCACCCAAAAACGAAATGACCACCTGTTTCATATATACCCCTTCATGAAAACTTAATTAAGTTAAAAACTTAAACTAATGAAAATTAATAGGAAAATACCTTAGCAAATACGTTTGTTATAAAATGATTAATGCATTCCTAATAACTTTATTAATAACAGAGGCTAAACAATTGCGCAAAATATAAATGAAATAAAGAACACTTTGCTTATTATAAGCGGTTTGTTAGGGATCAATTTTTCATGGATTTATCTGGCAAAAATTGAAAAAATTTCATACTCTGATCAGATCATTAAGCCCTAAAACAAATAAACCAAGGGCTGGAGCACAGAGGAAATCCATGAAACGTACTAAAATTGCCGCAAGTTTATTACTTGCTACCAGCATCATATCAACCGGTTTATTATCGGGCTGCAGCGAACCGGCTAAACCAGAGCAACCAAAAACAACGCTTTTAGCTGAAGCGCAGAATCGTTTAGACATATATAAAGAAGTTACCTTAAGTGCTGATTTAAGCCATTTGACGGCAAATCAAAAACAAATGGTCGCTTTATTAATCGATGCATCAATCATTATGGATGATTTATTTTGGCAACAAGCTTACGGCGAAGGTAAAGATGCCCTGCTTGCTTCTATTAAAGATGAAAAAGCCCGTCGCTACGTAGAAATCAACTACGGCCCTTGGGATCGTTTAGACGGTGATAAGCCATTATTAACCGACACCGCTGAAAAACCATTAGGTGCTCAGTTTTATCCAGAAGACATGACCAAAGCCGAGTTTGAAGCAGCTAACTTTGCTGATAACAAAGGTTTGTACTCGGTGGTAAGAAGAAATGACAAAGGTGAGCTATATAGTATTGCTTACTCAGAAGCTTTTAGCGATGAGCTAGAGCGCGCAGCTGCATTACTTGAGAAAGCCGCAACGCTTGCCGAAGACAAAGAGTTTGCCAACTACTTAACCATGCGCGCCGAAGCGTTTCGCACTGACACCTACCAGCCATCTGATTTTGCTTGGATGGACATGAAGAATAACCCTATTGACGTGGTTATTGGTCCTATCGAAACGTATGAAGATCAATTATTTGGTTACCGCGCTGGCTTTGAATCTTACGTGTTAATTAAAGACTTAAGCTGGAGTCAACGTTTAGCCAAATACGCAGCTTTCTTGCCTGAGCTACAAACAAACCTACCTGTCGCGGCCAAATATAAGCAAGAAGTACCGGGTTCTGATGCCGACTTAAACGCTTATGACGTAATTTACTACGCAGGCCACTCAAATGCCGGCAGTAAAACCATTGCCATTAACCTACCAAACGATGAGCAAGTACAGCTAGAAAAAGGCACTCGTCGTTTGCAACTTAAAAACGCAATGCGCGCCAAGTTCGATGCCATTATGCTGCCAATTGCCGAGCAGTTAGTGAGCGAAGAAGATCGCAAACACGTGACCTTTGATGCATTCTTTGCCAACACCATGTTCCACGAAGTGGCTCACGGTTTGGGCATTAAAAACACCATTAACGACACAGGTACTGTTCGCCAAGCTCTTAAAGAACACGCTTCGGCTTTAGAAGAAGGTAAAGCAGATATTCTTGGCCTTTACATGGTGAGTCAGTTACTTGCTAAAGGTGAAATCACCGAAGGTGTATTAAAAGATTACTACACCACGTTTATGGCCGGTATCTTCCGTTCCGTGCGCTTCGGTGCATCAAGTGCCCACGGTAAAGCCAACATGGTTCGCTTTAACTACTTTGCCGACAATGGCGCATTTACCGTGGATAAAAATGGCTTCTACAAAGTAGACATGGACAAAATGGCCAAAGCCATCGATTCATTATCGGAGTTAATCCTTACCTTGCAAGGTAACGGAGACTACGATGGTGTAGATAAGCTCGTAGCGGAAATGGGCGTTATTCGCGCTGATTTAAAAGCAGGCTTAATGAAACTTGAAAAAGCCAATATTCCTGTGGATATCGACTTTAAACAAGGTAAGCAGGTTTTAGGTCTATAAAAAGACACACGCTATAAGATCCAAGTTAAAGCGAAAGCTAAAAAACAAACGCCGCCAAGTTAGCAAGCCGTTTGGTTAACGTGGAGGCTCTCGCCTTATATCGCTCTAAAGAGCAAGTAAGGCAAAGGGATCCTAATTAAAGGCTCTAGAAAAGATATTTTCTAGAGCCTTTATTTTTGAGGTACTGTTCATATCATTAGGATAAACCAATGGAAGCGGAAACAAAGAGCAATTTGCAGCACGACACCCATCTAGAATAAATACGCCGTCATATCGGAAAATTTATATAAGGGAGCCTAAGCGAGCGTATATTAATTTGTCCGGAACCCCATTGAACGTGCTGTGTGTTTTTCGATTAAGCCCCTTAACACATGGGTTATTCAATAAATTTTATTGTTTCTATGCTCATTTTAATTCAGGAGATTGCGGCCAACAACATGCCGCAATGACGTGCACGGATGCACTAATGCCCTAGCACACATCTAGAATAAATAATCCGTCATTCCGGAAAATTTATATAAGGGAGCCTAAGCGAGCGTATATTAATTTGTCCGGAACCCCATTGAACGTGCGGTGTGTTTTTCGATTAAGCCCCTTTAACACATGGGTTATTCAATAAATTTTATTGTTTCTATGCTCATTTTAATTCAGGAGATTGCGGCCAACAACATGC
>CANMZP010000047.1 GCA_947502355.1 uncultured Thalassotalea sp.
GGGTGGCTAATGGGACTTGAACCCACGACAACCGGAATCACAATCCGGGGCTCTACCAACTGAGCTATAGCCACCACAGATACATAAAGTTCATGCAATATGTAGTGTTAACTGCCCTTGATTTAAGGCAGTGCGCGGATTCTAAAGCCTTACCTTTAAAATATCAAGCCCTATTTAAAATATGTTACAGATTTTTATTGTTATATCTTTGTTAAAGTATTGATCTTAAAAATATTGATTCAATTATCTGTTTGACTAAATTGTTGCAATTTGTCGCTAATCGCCTCATTTGTAACCGCAACGTATTAGATTGTTTGATGCAAATATAAACGGAACCTTCTCAGGCCCTTATTTTCAATCAGTTTTTGTATATCAAGACAATTTCAAAGATTACTTTTTGATATTGTCGTAATTCATTTTTAGCATTGTTGGTATCACCTAATCCCGATATATTCACTGCAATTTTATTAGGTTACAAACAGGTTATTTCAATGAACAAGTTTACTTTAGTTGCTTCTGCAGCTGCTTTATTAGCATTATCAGCTAATGTAATGGCAGAAGAGAAAGAAGTACAAGATATGTCAGATCCTCTTGCTGTATTCACTCAAGGTGGTTTTGGTGTAACGAATAAAGGTTTAAATCTTAAAATCGGTCAAACATACGATACTGGTAGCGCTACGACTATGGGTATGAATATTGTCGAAATTAAAGGTTTTGGCGGTGAAGCATTAGGTTGGGATAGCAACTCTGTTCGTGACAACTCAATTGATTCTTTCCGTTTCCGTAACTTTGAAGTTGACTTAACAAACGGCCGTGGTGCTCAAATCGATGCGTCTTTCGATGTTGAACGTGAAAACCTTAGTGCTTCATACAGCTTAATGCAAGCATTACCAAAAATGGGATTCATTCAGTTTTACCCAATTTTAGGTGCTGGTGTGAGCATTCAAAACGATGCTATCGACCGCATTGAGATGATCGACGGTGAAGCAACGCCAGTAATCGACAACGGTTACTCAATGGACGGGGTTTATACTGTTGCTGGTATGTACTCTAAAATCACGATTACTGACAAAATTTGGTTAAACTACAACCCAATGTTCCTAAGCTCAATCTCTGGTTCAGATTTCTACCAAGATCACGCGTTTGGTAAAGGTAACAGCGATATCCTATTACATGAAGTAGCAGCGAGTTACCAATTCACACCACGCTTCAACGTGCGTTACTTCGCTAACTTCTCTGACGAAGTAAACTTTGCCGATGGCGATCACCGCTTAGAAGCTAACTACCAATTTTAATTGCTAGTATATTTCGTAAAAGCAGAGCCTCAAGCTCTGCTTTTTTGTATCCGCTAGTTATTGTTCCAAAATACTTTTAATCACCTTCTCTAACCATAAGTATTTGGCTGATTGATAATATTTATTATTGAATATAAGAGCGACCCTTTCAGTCAGTTGGTAGTCACTTACTTTAACTTCTTGATATTCTTTTTTATCCAACCTTGCGAATAATTTTTGTGGTGCAGGAAACATAATAGGGGCATTTAAAATGACATCTAAAATGGGCGTGATTTGTTGGCAACGAAATGCCAGATTTATCGGTTTATTTAATGCTCTTTTTACCCGGATCCTTTCCAGATTCAATTCTGGCATTATCAACCCGGCAATGGGATACTCCAAACAACTCTCAAAGGACATATCGATATTGTCTGCAAACAATCCTTTTTGACAAACCATGGTAAAATCCAGTTGCCCAACTTCGGTTTGATACACTTCTTTATTTACTTTGAGATCATCAAAGGTCAAGGCGATTTCTATCGAATCATCAAGAATTTTGTTAATGGTGCCTTTATCAAAGCTAAACAGTTCAAGTTGCAGGTTTGGACAATACTTACGAAACGCATTGTATAAATCACTACCATGCAAAACCATTAAGTAGGCGTTTAGGCTAATCCGTAATTTTCCGCTTAATCTTCGATGGTCAAACTCGTCACCATCAATCATTTTTTGCAAGTCATCAAAAATTTTCGGTAATTTGCTCGCCAACTCTTCCGCTTTTGCGGTTAACTTTAACCCCTGTTTATCTCGCACAAAGAGTGGGTCATCAAACTCTTTGCGTAACTTTGCGAGTGAACGACTTACCGCCGGTTGACTGGTATGTAAGCGTTCAGCGGCCCTATAGGTGTTTCTTTCCTGGATCAACACCAGTAAAACACGCAACAAGTTTAAATCTAATGTTTTGAGTTCCATTACAAGTCTAATTAACCTATTAAAAAATATAACGTTTTATTTTTTCTACATGAAAGCAATTATATTTGATAATTGGCAAAAGAGCATAGTATGGCGACAAACAAATTTATTGTTTAACAAACGTGTTACTTTCAACTTAAATCTGCTAAATTAAATCGTAGATGAAAATAATTAAAAAAGTGCATCAAGGAATTTATGACTTGTCATAAATAAGCAATAGGAGTTGCACCTTTGGGGGATGTTTCAAAGATGAATGAAATCAAGTGCTTGTTAAGAATCATTTGTGGCCTTTGTGTATTGCTTTTTGCACAAACTAGTGCGGCAAATAATAGCCTATTACAAATTGGGATTAATGGCGATGAAGAAGGCGTTTCCATTCATCGTTCAACGTATTACCTAATCGATCCAGACTCAACTTATACTGCTGAACAGATTTCAGCTGCAAACAACCTATCCTCATACAAACAACTGGTTGATTCAAATTCTTGGGTTAAACAAACCCGAGGGTCCGTATGGACTCGAGTGATCCTTAAAAATACTCAAGATACAGAAATAAACATTAACCTGGAATACCCTTTTAACCAGCCATCAACGGTTTATTTATACCACCGTACATTGCATAGCAATGACCAATTTGAAAAGCTTAAAACAGATATACGAGACACCAGTAGTAATCGCTCAGTTCCTGCTCCCAGATTAACCTTACCTTTAACATTAACCCCTTTAGAGACTAAAGAAGTTATTCTGGAAACCTTTAGTGATATTGCAACGCCTCGCTTTACGGAATTTCGCGTTTGGTCAAATCAAGCCATCATGGAAGCGTCGAATATAGAGCACATCATTTTTGGTATGGTTTCCTGTTTCATTGTGATTGCCGCATTAATTAGTGCTTTTGTATATCATGTTTTAAAAGAAAAGTTCTTTATTTGGTTTAGCCTTTTTGCCATCAGCTCAGTACCGGTTTTAGGTTTAACAACGGGTATCATAAACCTTTACATTCCCAACCTTGATTACCATCCACTAGGCACCATTTCGGTTGTGGTTATGTTAGCGACAGGCATTCAATTTATTCGCGCTTATAGCAACGTTGCTTTCCATTCTTTAAAAACTGACAAATTATTGCATATCGCCGTGATGTTGGTCTTAAGCACAATCCCTATCGCGGTGATAGGTTTTCACGAGTTGGCTATGCAGGTTCAACAATTAGCCTTATTTATTTTTCCGGTCGCCGTCATTGCTGCCATTTATTGTGGCGTTCAGGGAGAGCACTCGATCACCACAATGGTTTTGGCCAAAACTCTGTTTTTCATCACCTTAATGGTTACTAATTTGCAAGCCTGGGGCTGGGTAAGCCCTTCTTATGGGATTGTGTTTTTACCAACCATTGGCATGGTGGCACAGTTGGTGTGTTTAATTTGGGCGATGTATAGTCGTGCCAATTATCAATTTGAATTAAGCTCTAATGACAATATTGAAAGCATTACCCACGCCTACGAAAAAGCCTTCGCACTGCAAGAGCGAGTGAGAGAGCAAAATCAAAAATTAAAAGCAGCAAAAGAACAAGCCGAGTTTGAAGCTCGAACCGATATGCTAACGCAGCTGCCTAACCGCCGAGCCTTTATGAATTTGGCTAAAATGGCGATTGCCCAATCACATAGAATGCAACAACCGTTATCGTTTATCTCCTTTGATATTGATAACTTTAAACGCATTAATGATGAATATGGACATCCAGCAGGTGATGAAACGCTGAAAGTCATTGCCGCCCTAACCCGTCACATCATTCGTGCCAGCGACTTTTGTGGCCGTATTGGTGGTGAAGAATTTATGATCGGTTGCCATAATAATAGTGCTGTCGATGCTCAGCACATTGCAGAAAGACTGCGTCGAAAAATTGCAGAGACCATTGTCTATTTTGATGGTTTATCTTTCTCAACGACAATCAGTGTCGGAATTGCCACAGTTGAACCCAATGATGATTTGGAAAGTTTGATTAAAAAATCCGACATGGCCATGTATGACTCGAAAACAACCGGTAAAAACAAAGTCACGTTATACGCTGCCTAAGGAATGAATTAGAAGCCAATCATGTCACTTGAAAAAATCACTAAGCAGCTTAGCAATCAACAAAGCTACCCGCCTGTAGAGCTTTGGGATCCACCGTATTGTGGGGAAATGGATTTGCTTATCAAAGCGGATGGGAGTTGGTTTTATCAAGGCAGTAAAATTGACCGACAACGGTTGGTAAAACTGTTTGCTTCCGTATTGAAAAAAGAAGATGAGGACTACTTTTTAGTTACGCCGGTAGAGAAAATAAAAATTCAAGTCGAACATGCTCCCTATGTGATCACTCGTTGGCAATGGCTTGATACCATCCCCGCCACTATGCAGCTGACAACCAACCTAGGGGATGTTTTCTTGCTAGATAACGAACACCCATTGAACTTGGATGAGCAAGGGGAATTAAAGGTTATCGTTCGCCGTAACCTTACGGCAGCGATTCATCGTAACGTGTTTTATCAATGGGCCGAAATTGGCCTAGAAAAAAACCAGCAGCTGTTTATTAACAGTGCTGGTTTAGAATTTAAGATTGGCGCGTTTTAGATAACGCGAGAAAAGCGATGTTGATGCAGCTTGGTTTTTAAGTAGGCATCAAATGACATACAAATATTACGAATCAATAAACGCCCTTTGTCGGCTACCACAATTGATTCGGCGCTATTTACCAATAATCCATCATCAATAAAAGTATTAAGGGTAAGTAGATCATCGGCAAAATATTCATCGAATTGTATACCAAAGCGCTCTTCAATCGCGGTTTTTGATAAACTAAAATTACACATTAAATCTTTAATAACGGCCGCTCTAATTACATCGTCTTCGGTGGTCGCAATACCACGCTCTAATGCATCACCTTTACTTTCGATGGCCTGGTAATACTCTTTTAATGTTTTTACATTCTGGCTGAAGCTTTTACCAATGGCACTAATTGAAGAAACACCTAGTCCTAGCAGATCACAATCACCTAGGGTTGTGTAACCTTGGAAGTTACGATGCAAAGTGCCATTGCGTTGGGCAATCGCTAACTCGTCATCTGGTTTAGCAAAGTGATCCATACCGATGAACTCATAACCAAAGTCCATTAGCGTTTCTATAGAATATTGCAGTAAAGCAAATTTATCTTCCGCCGAAGGTAACCACTCATCACGAATTTTACGTTGAGAAGCAAAACGTGATGGTAAATGCGCATAACTGAAAAGCGAAATGCGATCAGGGTCCATGACTTTTACCGCATCAAGTGTCTTAGCAAATGTTTGCGGTGTTTGGTGTGGCAAGCCGTAAATCAGATCAAGATTTACTGAGGTAAAACCAACGGCTTTTGCACGATGAACAAGGTTAGTTATGAACTCGGTACTTTGCTCACGGTTAATGGCTTGCTGTACTTTCGGGTCGATATCTTGTACGCCAATACTGATGCGGTTAAACCCTTCAGCGTATAGGTGTTCGACTAGGTCTAGCTCAATTTCTCGAGGATCGACTTCAATACTCATTTCAATATTTTCGGCAAAAAAGAACGCCGCTTTAAGCTTTTCAACTAGACGGGTTATTTGCTCTTTAGTCAGAAATGTTGGTGTGCCACCGCCCCAATGAAGTTGGGTTACTTTATGGTTTTTAAATTGGTCCGTTCTTGCTGATATTTCATCGAATAGCGCTTCAAGATACTCATCGGCTTTATGGGAGTGTCGAGTTACAATTTTATTGCAACCACAGTAATAACAAAGGCTATGGCAGAAAGGAATGTGAACATACAAAGACAACTCATTATGTTCAGAGTTGCTTGTTGCATTTAACAAATCATTGGCGGTAAATTCACTGCTAAACTCAACAGCAGTCGGATACGACGTGTAGCGAGGACCGCTTACATTGTATTTTGCCAATAACTCTGGCGAAAACATCTCTTTATATTGCATTTAAAACCTCTTTTATCTCAGGATAAAAGCCTAACAAACAATCAAACCCCAAATTTGATCCAAATCAAACCAAGACTATTTATTCGGCACAGTTAATGCATTTAGTCGCTGCAGGCTGCACCTTCAATCGACCTGTGGCAATATCTTCACCACATTCAATACAAATACCATAAGTACCAGCTTCAATACTCGTAATTGCATTAGAGAGCTGTTGGATCTCAATTTTAGCTTCCGACTCAAGTGCATTTAACACTTCATCATTTTCGCGTTCACCGGCTTGTTCAGACCAAGTTGAAGGTTTACCCTCGGCAAAATCATCATGTATTGATGATACTCTGGCCTGAAGCTCAATGATTCGACTTTGAAATACCGCTTTTAATGCATCACTCATATCTCACCTTATTATTATATTTTCTAAGTTAATTTTTCCTGCAATGACTCTTTAACGGATATTGCATGAGGTTCCAATTCTGCTATAGCAGATAATACGGAACCCTCCAATTCTTGTTCTATGCCCATTCTTTGCAAATCAAGCTTTAGACGTTCTTGTTTCGTTAGAGCATTTCGCTTTTCAAGAATCGGCATATGATTAATCGATTCATACAACTTAAATATAGCAGGATATTGGTTTTTAAACTGTGCTGATAAACTCGGCAGCGACTCAATAAGAACCGATAAACGCCAACACCCTTCGGATATTTCACATTGCTTCTGATTAACCGCCTTACTGATTAAAATAATGCTCGAGAGCACACCAATATCTTTGTCTAATTGATTGCGCTGTTTTTGCTTTTCAATCTCAGCAAGGGCAAACCTTTGCTTTCGGAGCTTTAACAAAAGAAACGTAGCATAAGTCGCTAAGGCAGCAATTACGATAACAGCCAGACTGATCAATACAACGGTTTTCATAACGACAACAACCTAGTCTTTATAATCAGAAAAATCAGTATCGTCCAGTTTTGACCAAAGATCATCTTCTTCATCTAATTCTGGCGACTCTTCTTCAAGTTGTTCCAAGCCCAATTCTTTAATAAGTTGTTGGTATCTGTCGAGTTGGCTTTGCAAAAATTCGGCTTCTTGTTCAGTTAATTCTTCACCAGAATCTGCACGACCGGCCAATAATTGCAATTCCATATTGCCTTCAATGGCAATCAACTCTTCTTCTAAAGAAGGCGTATTGTCTAATACCGTAATAGGGGCTACTGATGGGCCCTTAGAGTGCTCTTTTTTAGGCTTATTTACAGGTTTCGTAGCAATACCTAAGTCGATAGGCTTCTTGCTACCTAAGCGTGGGTCCTTATTGCTATTTGCCTGCGATTGATTTTTTTTCGGCTTTGCAACTTCCTGTCTTGTACCTGCTTTATTACCCGTTTGTTTGCGATTACGAGGTTGTTTTTCCTCAAGCTCCGACTTCTTAGGAGTACTGGTAATACTTGGGTCTAAACGACCAATTTTACGTGATTTTTTCTTGCGTGCCATAAGTATCTATCTATTAAATTAATTACTTATATTTTACGCTATACCAAGCAAAAACTGTTAGTTTTTAATCGAATATCTCCAAATAAACGCAAAACAACACGTTTGATAACATCAAACAAGAAAGATAAAGCAAAGTGTTACAGCACGCTCTTTTGAGACCGAACCGTATAAAGACAGTATTAGAGGTTGGTATTAGAAAATTTTAGATAAAAAAAAGCGACAGTTTAAAAAACTATCGCTTTCGACATTACATGTCATTGTTCTGGTTGTTCCAGCCCTGAATGCACATTTATAACTATCCGTATGTTATTTAGCGTTTCCGTACTTTGTTTTTTCTTTTCGGTCTTCCTGACACCTTATTGGCTATCCATAAACCCCGAAGGGCAAACTATCCATTGTTAAAAGTCATCCTGACTTACACTTCGCACTCCATTGTGCTGTCCCTATAGCATCCGTACTTGATATTCCTAATTGATTTCTATTTAGCTACATCCTGTATCTGTTTTAAATAATATAATACTGAGCATTACAAACAAGGCAACCTTTTGCACAAATAATCAATAAACACAACAAGAACAAGGTAACCTATTGTTTTTATTATTTTAAATATAATATCAGACGAAATTTTAGGTAAATACCCATACACAACAATGGTCAATGTCTTACACGGTGATGGGCGAAAACAACCTAAAATATAACAAAGTGTAATCCATAGACTTCCAGATTCGCCTTATACGAATCTACCTAAAGATATGATCTAATATAGACTGTTTACATAAGTAGTAATAATCATGTAAAACCTAACCTCTAAAGATTTATTGGCTCTATCAAGGAAAGAATCAAATGGTAGAAAGCGAGTTCGCTTACTAGCTGTTTCATATTTCAAAGAAGGGCTAAGTCGCACTGAAATAGCCCTTCGACTTAAAGTTGCCCGTGGCAGTGTAAATAAGTTGGTTTCTAACTTTTTACAACATGGGTTAAGTGGCCTAGAAAACAAGCCAATACAAGGCCGACCACATAGTTTAACGCAAGAACAGCTCAAGCTTTTAGGTGCTTATATTGAAAAACAAATTGAATGCACGGATGAAGGTGGCAGGTTAACGGGCCAAGCTAATTGTCGCCTAATACAAATCTGGAGTTGGTGAGACAAAACTGTTTAGCGAATCGAAAATTCAAAGATTATGATGATATTGTTGATTCATGCTCTGCTGCATGGAATGAATTCCGCTCGAATATCAAAAGAGTGATTTCTATCAGTTCTAGAGATTGGTGCAAACTGACTTAATCTTTATGCAGATTGGTAATAGATGTATAGAACCAAAAAAGCCCGCACAATGTGCGGGCTTTCTAATGATGGTGGAGGGAGGTGGATTCGAACCACCGAAGGCTGAGCCGTCAGATTTACAGTCTGATCCCTTTGGCCACTCGGG
>CANMZP010000048.1 GCA_947502355.1 uncultured Thalassotalea sp.
AAGGCGAGTTCCGGTATCTCCTTGAGTTAGTTATTCAACGTATTATTAAAAGAAGATCCCACACTTCACTGTCGTGAGTGATGGGGTGACGCCGATGTTGATGGGCTTGATTGATTGTACGGCGTCGATGTTGATTGCCTTGAATGATGGTGTGACCTTGGTTTTGGTTGGCGAGACAAAATGAGTCGTTATTTACGCTCAAGAAAGCTTAAATATTGCGAAACGGCTCGCGGATTACCTTTGTTGCGTTGCTTTACCCCTTCCTGATAGCGATAAGCAAACACTTCAAACCATAAGTCCAAATGCTCTGCGGCGCGCTTATGCTCAAATAATGCCAATACTTTTGCGGCAACTTCGGCTGTGGCAAACTCACCTTCTTTATCGGCTTTTCTTACCTGATATTTGGAATCAAAATTATTGTTGGTTAACGACGTAGATGTCTGGTTTGGATGCGTTTCGGCGTTTTCATTAACACGGTCTACGTCCGAAAACTCACGTTTAACCATCATCGATGAAGGAATGGATAACATTGGCAAGTCCATTAAATACGGACTTTTGCGTAAGATTTTTTTTGCCTGGCGCCACGTTGAGTCAATCAACACAAACAGCGGTTTCTTTTTCGAAATGGGGTCGCCCATATCAGGCTTTTGTTCATAAACGGCTTGGCCATCTGCGGCATAGGCTTTAGGGAACACCAAAAACGGTTGGTATTTATCGCTTTTTAGTAAAGCTTCTAAGCCAGGATGAACCTCGGTTCGATGCCATAAATAGGCATGTGTGTCTTTCACGACATCGGCAATCAGCCAACCGGTATTACTGGGTTTGAGCACTTCGTTATCATACATCAGCAATAAAAATGCTGCATCTGAGTCGCTTTGTTGCACTAAATCACAAATACAAGAATGGATACAAACCCGGCACTCAGGGCAACGCACTAGCTTCCAGCCACGACCCTTAAATTCGCGATTGGCGATGCTTTTTCGATATAAATAAAGTTGTTGAACAGCGTGCATAAAATACTATATTTTCAAATAAATGACAGAAGCGCTATAAACGGTGTGCTTAAAGCGCCTCAATTGATTAATCTAAATCGGCTAATGGCCAGGTAACAATGTGATCTTCATAATCGTATAAATCCACTTCGCTATCTTTTATCACTTTGCCACGCACCGACATCCCGGCTTTGTGCATTTCGGCTTTTTTGCCCTTATGTAACAACGGGTGCCACGATGGCATACCGCGACCTTCATGCAGACGACGGTATGTGCAACTGTCAGGCATAAAAAAGATATCGCCCAAATTTTGCTGAGTGAGTTTTACGCAATCTGGCACCAACTTGGTGCGCTCTGCGTATTTGGTGCAATTACAGGTTTTGTCATTTAATAAATAACACACCACATTGGTATAGAGCATTTCTTCACCTTCGCGGATAAAGTCCGTAGGCTGCTGAATGCCTTCATCTTCAAGATCGGCTTCTTCATCATGCTCTTCTTCAATGATTTTGTGCAAACAACATTTACCACAACCGTCACATAATGACTCCCACTCTTGCTCGGTCATTTCGCCCAGCGTTTTTTGCTCCCAAAACGGCTCAATGGTTTTCGATTTAAGTGGTTTTGATTTTTTCGATGATTTTTTCACATTTACCTCAAATAAAGAAAGCCGCAAAACGCAGCTTTCTTCTTATCAATCTCTATGGCTCGCAAAACCGAGCCTATCACTACAGTTTAGTCGAACTTAATTCGATCAGCTAAATGCCCCACACTGGTCACAAAGTAATAAGACAAGTTCCAGTGCATTAACGACTTATAGTTGTCGTATGCCAAGTACGCTCTACCGGTTTCGCCATCAGGGAATACCATCGCCGCTTTAATGTCCACGTTAGGTAAATCACGGCCATCAAAACGTCTAACGCCTATCGCTTGCCATTGTGCCAAGGTTTTCTCGGTACGCTGCCAATGTCCTAACCATTTGGTTCGCCCACCGGTGCGCTGCGGAATGGCGTGGCCAAAATCAAAGTTGTCCGGTAATTTAACCTGACGACCCCACGTAAGGTTGTCGTTCCAACCAACCTGCTTTAGATAATTGGCAATAGAGGCAAACACATCAATCGGGTTGGTCCAGATGTCTTTTTTACCATCGCCATCACCATCGGCGGCGTAGGCTAAAAAGGAGCTTGGCATAAACTGGTTATGTCCCATTGCCCCAGCCCACGAGCCTTTCATATCGGTAATGTTAATATGGCCTTGCTGTAAAATGGTTAAGGCATCCCATAGCTGCTTTTTAAAGAATGTTTCACGACGCCCCTCATAAGCCATGGTTGTTAGCGCCGATACTACATTGTAATTACCGGTGTAATTTCCAAAGCTCGACTCCAAGCCCCAAAGCGAGACAATAAAACGTGGCTGTACGCCATATTGCTTGCTCACTCTGGCTAATGGTTCTTTGTATTTGACCATCATTTTCTTGGCGATTTTCACCTTATAATCAGATACCCGTTTTGGTAAATAGGTCTCCAATGTTTCAACCCGTTCAGGTTGGTTTTTATCGGCTTTTATGGCGCGTTTATGAAAGGTAATTTTTGAGAAGGCTTGATTAATTAAGTCATCCGAAAAACCTTTTTGTTTTGCCTCAACTTTTAAGGTTTCAACATAGTCTACAAACTCAGCCGGTGGTGTAACGTCTTCGGCCACGCTCAATGACGGTGTGGCGATGGCCAAAGCCAATAAACAGGCTTTGCTTATTTTTATTAAATTCATCATATACTCCCTAAATGTTTTGAGCGTTAGCTGGATGATTGAAGCTAATGTCAGCTCGAATAATCGCTTTATCGCCTTAGCACATTATTCTGCGCTTTTATTATCAATTTTATGCTGCTTTAGCATGTCTTCTGGCGGTGGCGGCAGTTGCAAGTAAAAGCCAGATTCACTTAACGCGGCTTTCAGTTTTTCAAGATCAGCAAACCCCATTTTCGTGCGGTTATTCAGGTTTATCAGCGTTACTAATTGCGGCGTGCCAAACTGCGTTAATAAGGCTTCTGGCACAGATGAAAAGTCATCACGCTTGTTTACATATAAATAGGTTTCAGCTCGACGTGGGCTTTTATATACAGCACATAACATATAAAAAAATCTCTTGTTGACCACCCGAGTAATAATACAGGTGTAGGAAAATGACGCAGGTGTCATTTTTTAAATCTTGGTAGGGGAATATAGCATGCGCTGTGCCTCGTCAAAAGTATTATTATCTTCAACGAGGCCCCGTTTTTAATGGTTTTTACGAAAATCTTAATAGTTTAATAAAATCAATAAGGCCTTTACTTGAAATCGTTGTTGGCAAACTCAATGAGTGCCTCTTCAAACAACGGTTTGCGCCAGCTATTGATTAAGTCCACTTGTTGCGGGTACAAATGCTGATCGTTTAATTTCCAATACCAGGCCAAAAACTGGTTGATTTGCTTTTTGCCTGCAACCACCTGTACATCAAGCTCATGGCTGGCCGCTAAGGCCGTAACTTTTTGCTTCATTGCTTTAAAAATTTGCTTATAACCCGGGTAATTATCAAGGCGAGTGATCGGCTTAGGGTAATCACTGCTCGGTTGATTTCTTACCTGATTTAATACCTGCAACATGGCTTTACCCTGATGGCGAATATCAAGAATATCGGCCCCTTCAATGCCGGTCATTGCACCCACACTTTTTGGCATGCGGTTGGCTAACAACATTAAGGTGTTGTCTTTGGCAATAAAACTAAAGGGTAAATTGCGTTTATGGGCTTGCTCAAATCGCCATGTTAATAGCGCTTTAATGGCCAACAGTTTTTGCCCGGATAACTTCCAAGACTGTTTAAAGTCCAGAAACAACAACTCGCTATTGGTTGGGGTAAACTTTTTATCAATTTGCTGCTGGGTTTCGGCCATCACCATGGCTAACAAACCTTTGTCCTGAACCAGTTGGATTAACTTGCCACTGATCTGATGTAAATACATAACATCGGCAGCAGCATAATTAAGCTGTTTAGCGGTTAGCGGACGTTTTAACCAATCGGTTCTTGACTCGGATTTATCCAACTCGATGTCGAGAAAATGTTTCACCATGGCAGCATAGCCCATGGACAAGCCATGACCTAGAAAAGCCATCATTACCTGCGAATCGAGCATATTACGGGGTTTACACGGACCACTGTGCAAGAACACTTCTAAATCTTCTGAGCACGAATGAATGATTTTTGGCAGATGCTCGTTTTCTAGCAGTTGCCAGAATGGCTGCAAATCATCAACGGCAACAGGGTCGATTAACACTAAATGTTCGCCGTCAAAAGCTTGCAATAAGCCTAAATTGGGAATTAATGTTCGAGTTCGGACAAATTCGGTATCGATGGCCAGCATGCTGGCAGAGGTCATTCGTTGGCAGTAATCAATCAAGCTGGCTTGATCTTCAATATAAACAGGTTGCACAGAGGCTCCGAACTAAAAGGTGTAAGCGATAATTATACATTATCACCGTAAATAAAAAACCCAACCGGGTTTAGTTGGGCTTTTTTTATTCAGTTAATTTAACGATTTAACGTAATTCGCGACGTAAAATCTTACCGACGTTGGTTTTTGGTAATTCGTCTTTAAACACCACCACTTTTGGTACTTTGTAGTTGGTTAAGTTGGCTTTACAATGGGCAATAACGTCTTTTTCTGACATCATCGAACCTTGGGTAACCACAAACACTTTGACGATTTCACCGCTTACCTCATGTGGCACACCAACGGCGGCCGCTTCAAGAATATTGGGGTGTTCAACCAACACTTCTTCAATTTCGTTCGGGAATACATTAAAGCCCGATACAATGATCATATCTTTTTTACGGTCAACAATTTTAAAGTAACCGTCTTCGTCCATAGTAGCGATATCACCGGTTGCAAACCAACCATCTTTAATCGCCTCGGCCGTGGCTTCTTCACGATTGTAGTAGCCTTTCATTACTTGTGGGCCTTTAACCTGCATTTCACCAGGCTCATTAATACCGCAGACGTCACCTTCGTCGTTAACAACGCGTACATCGGTTGATGGTGCCGGAATGCCGATGGTGCCGTCAAAGCCTTCAAGGTTATAGCGGCTCATGGTCACTAATGGTGCACATTCCGTTAAGCCATACCCTTCAAGCATGCGGGTTTTAGTGATTTGTTGCCATTGTTCAGCAACCGGCTTTTGCACCGCCATACCACCACCTAACGATAATTTTAATGAGCTAAAGTCGATGTCTTTAAACCCTGGGGTGTTAATTAAGCCATTAAATAAGGTGTTTACCCCGGTAATGGTGGTAAACGGGTATTTATTTAACTCTTTAATGAACCCCGGCAAATCACGTGGGTTGGTAATAAGTAAATTGGTGCCACCTAGTGTAAAGAAGGTTAGGCAGTTCGCGGTTAAAGCGAAAATATGGTAAAGCGGTAATGCCGTTACCACCAATTCTTTACCCGCCTCTAATACGGGTTTTAACATCCCTTTGGCTTGCTCTAAATTGGCAACCATATTGCGATGCGTTAAAATAGCGCCTTTTGATACACCCGTCGTTCCACCGGTATATTGTAAGAACGCGTAGTCATCACCATTGATGTCGACCGGGGTAAAGCTGCTCTTTTGGCCTTTTTCCAATACTTGATTAAAAAACACCACATTAGATAAATGGTAGCTAGGCACCATCTTTTTAACGTACTTAACCACCAAGTTGACCAGAGTACCTTTTATGGCCCCCATGCGATCACCTAATTTGGTTAAAATGACATGTTCAATCGGCGTATCGGCAACAACCTCTTGCAATGTATGGGCAAAGTTTTCAATGATCACAATGGTCTTGGCACCCGAGTCATTTAGCTGATGCTTTAACTCACGAGCTGTATAAAGTGGGTTTACGTTAACCACCGTCAATCCACACAGCAACGCCGCAAATAAGGCGATGGGATATTGCAAGGTGTTTGGCACCATAATGGCCAACCTATCCCCTTTCTTTAAGCCCAAGTCATTTTGCAAGTAGGCGGCAAAATCAAGTACTTGTTCTTCTAGCTCTTTATAACTGAGCTTCACGTCCATATTGATAAACGCGGTATTGGTGGCGTACTTTTTGGTGTAACGAGTGAATAATTGAGCTAATGACTGATATTTATCTGGGTCAATATCATGAGGCACACCCGGCGGGTAGCTCTTCTCTAACCAAACTTTTTCCATGAAATTCTCCTGCAGGTATTTCATTCAGACGAGCTGATATGACTGCTATTTTCTATAATTATTATTTTAAAATTAGTTTAATATAACCAATAAATTGAATTAGTTAAGCTTTTTGTGTAAAAAAGTTGTAACCAACTCCCCCATTTTTTGCGGGCTTTCCATATGTGGATGATGCCCACCAGCGATTTGTTGATGATTGAAATCGGACAAGTGCATGGCAAATATTTGCTTGGCTTTGTTAATGGACTCAAAACCATGACTGCCGGTTACCAAGGTGACCGAACAGGTAATTTGTGAAGTCATTTCAATGGCTTGTTCGATTGTAAATCGCTGTGGCGAAATGGTTCTAAGGCGCAAGTCTGAACGCCAAGCAAACGCATTATCTTGGGCAACCAATGCCCGTTCAACAATTAATTTGGCGCAATGTTCTGGTAAGTCAGAGACGTTCATTCTGGCACTAATCGCCGATTGCACGCTGCTGTGCATGGATTTGCGTTTTTTATTTGCTTGTAACCGGCTGACAAAGCCCTGTTTTAATTGCGCACTGGCCGATTGCGTTAAAGTAATTAAGCCTATTGCTTCAATGAGCATCAAATTGCTTACTTTTTCAGGAAAAGCACTGCTAAAGGCCGTGGCAACCATGCCGCCCATTGAATGACCGATTAAATGCACGCTTTGCCAACGTTGCGGCTTTCCGGCAATAGTGGCTTGCCCTTCCATTAGTTGCAGTAAGTCATAAGCCCAGTCAACAAAATGATAATGGGCATCTTTACTGCGGTGATCGGATAATCCGTGACCGGGCCAATCAATGGCAATAAATTGAAAATTCTTTAATAATTCAGATTCAGTGCGAATAAGCTGTTCAAACATCGGCATAAAGCTTGCCGCATTATCAAGCCAGCCATGCAAACAGAGCACGACGGCA
The DNA here is from genome assembly GCA_947502355.1 of uncultured Thalassotalea sp. GTDB lineage: Bacteria > Pseudomonadota > Gammaproteobacteria > Enterobacterales > Alteromonadaceae > Thalassotalea_A. The sequence continues at coordinate 7,144 of CANMZP010000048.1, forward strand.
CCATTAGGGTTGCCGAGCGTTAAACCAGCCAAATTAAGGGACTGTATGGGGAAGCTCATCGGTTTAACCGAGAGCCAATCGGGATCAGACATCGAACAAAGGTTAATTATTATTATTTTGGTGTTTTACAGTAATACATATTGCTTTGTCTGTCTTTATGTTTTCTTAAAAAATGTTTTCTCGGTTGATTTAGGCCAATAAAAGCAGGCCAAAAAAAGCAACTTAATTGAACATAAGTGCGACATACCCCCGCATCGTGATTAACGGGTCTTACTTAATCGATACAAACTGTATCCGGCAAGTGCCGCCCAAATAACGATCCAGACCACTTCAGGAATGTAGGTAATATCTGCCAAAGCGGAGCCATCGCCAATACCACGACCATCAATTAAATACAGGGGGCTTTGAAAGCCATTGAGCAACACCATTAATGCCATAACCTTTAACAGGATGGGAAATACCCAATAGTTTTTCAATTTACTGGTGGCTAAAAACAGCGCAATCAGCACCAAGCAAATCAGTAAGGTAAGCACATCGCGTACCCACAAAACACAACTGGTGATCAGAAGAAATAACACGACATAGGTGATATAGCGGCTAAAGGCTTGTCTAAAGTTGGCCACTTTAAACAGCAAAACGCCCCACCCTATGGCGCCGGCATAACCGGAGAATGAAATAAGCCAAGCCATACCGCCCTGCGTTGTACATAAGCCAGCCCCATTACTGAACAATTGGATGCGAATGATGTTTCCGCCACTCACTAGAGCGGCCAAACCATGGCTTATTTCATGAAAATAACTTTCTAGCCAGTTGAAAGGCACATTAACAAAGGGGATTTGTTTAATAACAACCGCAATAATCAGCAGCAGCCAAAAGTTGGACTTTACACTGCTGATCATGGAGGATTTCGTAGTGGATTCGGCGCCCATTTAGGTTACTCACGACCCGGCAATTTTTTCCAAGTAACCGTATCTCGCACATAGACTGGCTCGGCTAACTCGGCGCTTACTCCAAGACCTGCTTTTAAGGCTTGTTCGCCAATCGACAGCATCGCGGCGGCGGTTGGGAATTTCACATCGTCATTGACACTAATTTGGGTAAGTGGCGATAGTGCATCGTCATACGCTGCCCAGGCACTGCCCACACCAGCAAAGTTTGCCGTATCTAGATCTTGAAGGAATTCGGCTAATTTTGCCGGCGCAAATACCGCTTCGTCTTTCTGAGGTTGCATAATGCCGTACTCATCAACGGCAAAAACGCCGCAGTAAATTTCAGCCATACGTGCATCGATGGCCGAGACGACGGTGTTTTGTTGATACTTTAACAAGGCTTGTTGTGCCATGGCCTGTAGTGTTGATACACCATAGGTTGGTAAGTCGGCAGCAAACGCTAAACCTTGCGCAACACCAATGCCTATGCGCACACCGGTAAAGCTGCCCGGACCACGCCCATACAGTAAGCCGTCTAATTGCGCGAGTTTTACCCCAGCTTCTTGCAACACCTCATCAACCATCGGCAATAACAACAAACTGTGTGATTGCGGACTAAACTCATAACGCTGATATACCTTGCCCTGGTACTGAAGTGCAACAGAACATGCTTCTGTTGAGGCATCAATGGCCAATAAATTCAAAATCTTGATCTCTTTTTGAGGAAAACACTTAAACGACAATTATCGCACTGGATGGAACAAGCTTCAAGCGCAGAGACAACAAGCGGCAAGAAAGCGGAAAATGGCTGCAATTTAGGAGGTTTAATGGGCGATTAAAATCGCCCCTAATTCGCCCCTGCGAGTTAGATCACAATTAAAGTTGCCCTTCGTTGTAGAGCGAGAACCGTTGGGGCGGATTTATCCGCCCGATGACATTTGGGCGATTAAAATCGCCACTAATTCGCCCCTACGGGTTAGATC
>CANMZP010000049.1 GCA_947502355.1 uncultured Thalassotalea sp.
AGTTGGGAGAGCATCGCCCTTACAAGGCGAGGGTCACTGGTTCGAGCCCAGTACCGCCCACCACTTCCTTTAAGTGGTTTCAATTCAAAATTATCCCTGGACGATTAGCTCAGTTGGGAGAGCATCGCCCTTTTATTGCAAGAGCGCGAGGGTCACTGGTTCGAGCCCAGTACCGCCCACCACATAACACCTTCTACCTCTTCTTTATTACTTCTCTTGTTTTTTTATCTCTTAGCTTTTATTTCTTAGTGTTTATCTCATTGCTTTTAATTATCTCTTGTTAGATTTTACGTCATCTAGTTTCTAGCATTACCCATCAAATCCCTGTTTTTCTGCCCATTCATCAACTAAAATCCTTTAAGCTGTTAATTGATCTTTAATCCTATAAAAAGCCAATGATTTTTACCTTGTAGGGTGTTAAAATACGCGACAATTTTTTATCTAATAGCACGCTTTAACGGCTTGCTATAATTTTCTTTTTTAATTGGCATTGCAGCCATTAAAAAATGCTAGCGAGAATACTATGACATTAACGACCCGATTTGCTCCGAGTCCAACTGGCTACCTACACGTAGGTGGTGCACGAACAGCTTTATACAGCTGGTTATACGCCAAGAAAAAAGGCGGTGATTTTGTACTTCGTATCGAAGATACCGATTTGGAACGTTCTACCCAGGAATCTGTTGATGCCATTATGGATGGTATGAATTGGTTAAACCTAGACTGGAATTTAGGTCCTTTTTACCAAACACACCGTTTTGACCGCTACAAAGAAGTGATTCAGCAGTTACTTGATTCTGGCAACGCTTACCGTTGTTACTGTACGCCTGAAGAAGTCGATGCGATGCGTGAAGAGCTTAAAGCCAAAGGTGAAAAGCCACGCTATAACGGTTTATGGCGCGATCGTACCGATTACCCAGCAGACAAGCCATATGTTATTCGCTTTAAGAACCCGCTTGAAGGCTCTGTGATCATTAAAGATATCGTTAAAGGCGATATTGAAATTTCTAACGCAGAACTTGATGATTTAATCATTGCCCGCTCTGACGGCTCACCAACGTACAACTTGACGGTTGTTGTGGATGATTGGGATATGAACATTTCGCACGTTATTCGTGGTGATGACCATGTAAATAACACGCCTCGTCAAATCAATATTTTGGCAGCGCTTGGCGCACCGATCCCTGAATACGCCCACATTCCTATGATATTAGGTGATGACGGTAAGCGTCTTTCTAAACGCCATGGTGCGGTTGGTGTTATGCAGTACCGTGAAGATGGTTACTTACCAGAAGCATTATTAAACTACCTAGTTCGTTTAGGTTGGTCACATGGCGATCAAGAAATATTCTCTCGACAAGAGATGATTGAATTATTCGACTTAACCGGTTGTAACCGTGCGCCTTCTGCGTTCAACACAGAAAAACTTATCTGGGTAAACCAACACTACATGAAGAGTATGGACCCAGAGTATGTTGCTGAGCACTTAGCATGGCACATGGAAAACCAAGGCATTAGCTTAGACAATGGCCCGGCTTTAGCGGACATCGTTAAAGTACAAGCCGATCGCGTGAAGACGTTAAAAGAAATGGCGCAAATTTCTCGTTACTTCTACGAAGAATATTCAGAGTTTGACGAAAAAGCCGCGAAAAAACACTTACGTGGTGTTGCTCGTGAACCATTAGCTTTAGTGCAAACGAAATTAGCGGCATTAAACGATTGGACCGCAGAAGCGATTCATAATGCCATTAACGAAACTGCTACTGAGCTTGAGGTTGGCATGGGTAAAGTGGGCATGCCATTGCGTGTTGCTGCAACTGGTGCTGGTAACTCGCCATCACTTGATGAAACACTCGCCTTGTTAGCACAAGATCAAGTTGTTGTTCGTATTGATAAAGCCTTAGCCTTTATTGATGAGCGTACTCAAAACGCTTAATAAATAGTATTTGCCAATTTAGGTTGGCATTTTCCTTTCTTAATTAGCAGTCTAATAGAGAGAGGGAACACGGTAAGCTACACTAATGGTGTAGCTTTCATTTTTCTTGGAGAATATGTTTTTGCAATTTGATCAATTTAACTTAGATAGACGATTATTAACGGCCGTTGAGCACATGGGCTTTTCTGAGCCGACCGAAATTCAACATCAAGCTATTCCGGCTGCTATGGCTGGTCATGATTTAATTGCCTCCTCTAAAACGGGATCGGGTAAAACCCTTGCGTTTTTACTGCCTGCTATCAATCGTTTGGTGCGTAATCGTGCGCTATCAAAAAAAGACCCTAGGGTCCTTATTTTAACGCCAACACGAGAGTTAGCTAAGCAAGTTTTTGCACAATTAAAAGCCGTTACCGCAAGTACGCAATTTAAGTCGGTGCTTATTTTAGGTGGTGAAAACTTTAACGATCAGGTAAAGGTGTTAGATAAAGACCCGCACGTCATTGTGGCAACACCTGGTCGATTGGCTGATCACTTAGCGAAAGGCTTGTTTTATTTAAACGGTCTTGAGTTGTTAATTCTTGATGAAGCCGACCGTATGTTGGACTTAGGCTTTGCTGAGCAGTTAAAACAAATTAACCAAGCAGCGGATCACCGTAAACGTCAAACCTTGATGTTTTCAGCAACGCTTGATCATGACCAAGTTAATGAATTTGCCAAAGATTTATTAAACAAGCCCAAGAAAATTGCCATTGGCTCAATGACCAGTGAACATAAAGACATTACGCAAAAGTTTTATCTGTGCGATCACTTAGATCATAAACAACAGCTGCTTGAACACTTCTTGCAAACAGAGACATTTCAACAGGTGATTATTTTTACCGCGACCCGCAGTGATACCGAACGATTGGCTACAGAGCTAAACAACACGGGTATTAACAGTGTGGCGTTAAGTGGTGATCTTAAACAGTCTGAGCGTAACCAAATAATGGAGTCATTCTCTAAAGGGCAGCAACAAGTATTGGTAACAACCGACTTAGCGTCTCGAGGACTTGATTTAGTTAATGTATCGCATGTATTTAACTTTGACTTACCAAAACATTCTGAAGAGTATATTCACCGAGTAGGGCGTACAGGTCGTGCGGGTGCTAAAGGTGATGCGATTTCATTTATTGGTCCAAAAGACTGGCAAAGTTACTTAAACATTAAGGGCTTATTGCAGCAAGAAATTGAATTTTCACAAGTGGAAGGTTTAACGGCTAAGTTTAAAGGTTTGAAACCTAAGAAAAAAGCTCAAGCCGATAGTGGGCCGGCTAAGAACAAAGCGGTTAAAAAGGCGAAGAAACCAAAAGCGGCGAAAACCAAGAAAAAAGTTATTTTCTCTAACGAAGATTTTGGTGATATGCCAATGATACGTAAGAAAAAATCAACGTATAACGAAAGCGATGATTTTGAAGAGCAAGATTAATTAACCTTCTCTACTTTATATATTGAAAGCCGACCTGCGTCGGCTTTTGTGTATTTGAAAAGGCAAACGTGCGTTAACCTATCACCTTGCCCGTAGCGTTATATCGCTTAGCATTATCAACATAATGGTTGGCACCAAAAGCCATCATTTTTTGTTGCTCTTCACTTAGTTGTTTAACAATTTTTCCCGGGCTACCTAATACTAATGAACCCGGTGGCACATCCATGTTCTCAGGAACTAAAGCATTAGCACCAATCAAACTGCCTTTGCCAATTTTTGCCCCATTTAATACCACCGCATTCATGCCAATGAGTGCACCGTCTTCAATCAAACAGCCATGCAGCATGACTTTATGCCCCACTGTAACATTTTTGCCTATGGTGATGGGTTTGCCTGGGTCTACATGCAATATACTGCCATCTTGAATGTTTGAGTTTTCACCAATTTCAATTTTGGCATTGTCTGCACGTATTACCACATTAAACCAAACACTGGCATTGTTCTTTAAATGTACATCGCCAATTAATACAGCAGTAGGTGCAATAAAATGGTCGCCATCAATTGTTGGTTTTTGTTGTTCTAATTGATAAAGCATAAATAATTCCTGTCCTTACGTTGTATAAACTTTCATTTGTTTGTTATATTGACGTAAAGAGCAAGAATATAAAAGGAATAAAAATGTCTAGCCCTGCAGAAAATAACATCGAACGTCGTCAAAACTTCCGCATTGATATGGAAGAAGAGATTGTTGATATCCTTTGGCGAGATAATGAAGGCCAAGCCCACAAAGTAAAAAGCATTTGTGTTGATTTTTCTAAAGGTGGTTTGCGCTTAGAACACGACTTTGCCATTTTACCTAATACTGAAGTTTCCTTTTGCTTCCACAGTACTCATCCAGAGAGTAAAGAGGTTAAAGCGAAAGTGGTCCGTTGTGTTCATCTTACCAATGGTAAATTTTCTATTGGTTTACAAATGATGTAAAGCAAGGCCTAGAACCTCTTGTTTACTATATATAATAATAAGGACATATCATGATTTTGTTAGTTGGTGGCGAAAAAGGCGGTAGCGGTAAAAGTTGTTTAGCACAAAATATTGCCGTATATTTTGCTCATGAAAACCAAGCCAGTGTATTGATTGCTGATTGTGATCCACAGCGTACAACCTCAGACTGGATCCACGCTCGAAATAATAACCCCGCACTCACACCAATAAATTGTATTCAGTTGTATGGTAAAATTCGTAATGACTTATTAAGTCTTAATGAACATTATGATTATGTGATTGTCGATTGCGGTGGTCAGGATAACCTGGCATTAAGAGCCTCAATGTCGGTAGCCGATCATGTGTTAATTCCAATGCGCCCTAAGCGTCGAGACTTAAAAACAGCGCCGCATATGGAAGACATGCTTAGCACCTGTAAAATGGTTAACCCTAAAATGATCGCATCATTTGTTATTACTCAATGTCCTTCTCTGCCAAATCAGGCTGGGCGTATTTTAGAAGCGAAAGAAGTGTGTGCATCGTTTGGCATCAATGTGCTAGATGCCATCACATACGCTCGTAATGTGTATGATGACAGTGAAGAAAAGGGGATGTCCGCTTTGGAAGTGGATAAAGATGGCAAAGCTGCCAATGAAATTCGAGCCATAGCCAAAGAAATGATGGCCATTAAGCAGGAGTTAAGTTATGAGTTTGGCTGATCTTAAAAAACAATCCAGCAGTCAAACACAGCGCAGCTTCAGCATTGATGAGTTTATCGATGATGCCACTAACTATGCTATGGGGAAACCTGAAATTGTTAGTGCCAGATACCAAAAAGAAAGTAAGAAAATTTGTAAGGCACTCAATGACGTTGTTAAAAAGGACAAGAAAGCCTCTTTTAAACACGCTACGTTTACTCTAACGGATGACATTATTACACAGTTAAATGATTTGTCTGAGCAAACCAATATCCCAAAATCTCGGTTGTTACGCATTTTAGTGAACCAGTTTTATAATGAGCAAAATCCGGTTGAATTACAGTTATCCGATGTAAAATAACCCGATAGCTAATCTCTTGAACTAGGCGAAAAGGCAATTTTCATGGTAAAATTGCCTTTTCTTTTTCTATATTGAGTAGTCCTTTTCATGCGCCTAGATAAATACATTTGCCGTTGTACTGAATTATCCCGTAGTGATGCCAAAAAGCGGTTAAAACAGGGCGCGGTAAAGGTAAATGATGAAGTGGTCAAAGACCCCGGTCATCAAGTCTATGAAGAAACCCATGTTACTTTAGATGATCGTACCCTAAGCTTTGCGGCCGCACGTTATATCATGCTTTACAAACCCCAGGACTGTATTTGTTCTAATGTGGATGAATTATACCCATCGGTATTACATTTATTAGAAATTGACCGAGCCTTTGATTTGCACATTGCAGGCCGATTGGATGCCGATACAACCGGATTGGTGCTCATTACCGATGACGGCCAATGGTCTCATAAAATTACCTCACCCAAAAAAGCCTGTCATAAACGTTATCGCGTACAACTTTCTAGGCCGATAAGAGAAGACGCTGCCGAGTTATTCGCCGAAGGTGTGCAATTGCAAAATGAGAAAAACCTAACCCGCCCAGCAACCCTTGAAGTGCTATCAGAGCAAGAGGTGTTGCTGACCATTTCAGAAGGCAAATACCATCAGGTTAAGCGGATGTTTGCTGCCATTGGAAATCGAGTGGTGGGCTTACATCGTGAGCAAATTGGCGACATTGAATTAGACCCAGAATTGAATATGGGCGACTGGCGATATTTAACAGAAGAAGAAGTGCAAAGCATCTAGTAAGGGGCATTTTATGAAAAATACGGTTTTTATCGCAACAAGTCTCGATGGTTATATTGCCGATAAAGAAGGCGGCATAGATTGGTTGCATGCCATAGAAAACCCAACAAACGATGATATGGGTTTTCATCAACAGATGGCCAATACCGATGCGCTAGTGATGGGCCGAAACACCTTTGAAACCGTGATAGGCTTTGATTGTCCTTGGCCGTATAATAAGCCGGTATTTGTGATAAGTCATACCCTAAAAGAAGTACCCGAAGCATTAGCGGATAAGGTCTTTATTGTTTCAGGGTTATTAGATGATATTCTTGATGAAATTCATCAACAGGGCCACAAAAATTTGTACATCGATGGCGGCTTGACCATCCAAAGCTTTTTAAAAGAAGATTTAATAGATGAGCTGATCATCACGACCATTCCGGTGTTACTCGGCGGTGGTATTTCGTTATTTGCGGGTTTAGAAAAGCCGCTTAAATTTAAAAATACCCGCAGTGAGCGCTTCTTAGGTTGCATCGTGCAAAATCATTTTGTTCGTGACCGCAGCGAGTATTAATCTAACTAGTCTTAAAGGCCAGTCTTAAAGCCTGTATTCCATACTTAACGCGTATACAGCAGATTATAACCTCTCTTTTGGCATAAACCGGTAATGAACGCACCCATAAACACAAGCATAGACACGCAAAAAAGAGACGACTAAGCCCAATATACCATCATTATGTATATGCTAAAAACAGCTAACCAAATGACTAATGCGCTTTGTCATACATGGCTTCAGCTGTTACCAATGATAAATTGAGATTGGCGTATCTCTCTTTCGCTTTTCAAAATAAAGCTCTATAGTGTTTTGATATTATCAAATATGAGTTGAATAAATGCTTCTTCAGGATTTAAAAATTGTATTAAAAGTTGCTGAGTTACGCAGCATTACAGCGGCTGCAAACAGTTTAGATATGCAAGTTGCTACCGCTAGTGCCGCAATTAAACGGGTCGAAAAACATATTGGCAATGAGTTATTTATTCGCTCAACGCGCAGTCTTCGTGTAGCTCCAGCAGGGGAGCGTTATATACCTCAGTGTAAAAAAGCCATTGAGTTACTTGATACGGCAATGTTGGATGCTCAGGAAGGGCTTGATGTTTTAGGTAGCCAGATCAGGATTGCTGTTTCTTCCGATCTTGGTCGTAATATTATCGCAGCCAAATTAGATTGTTTTTTGAAAGAGCATCCCCAGATATTGCTAAATATTAATATAAGCGACAGTAATATTGATTTTTATCGGGATTCGATAGACATGGCATTACGTTATGGCTCACCGACAGATGCCAGTATGTACGGCTTTAAAATTTGCAATGTGCCACGCTTGTTATGTGCCTCGCCGGATTACTTAAAGCGCCACGGCACGCCGAATAATCCTGAGCAATTACAAAACCATAATGGGTTGTTTTATCAATTACACGATGTTGTTCAGAACGAATGGCGTTTTCGTCATAAAGGCGAGCACCTAAAAGTAAAACTGCAAGGCAATCGAGCAACCAATGATGGCGATTTAGTAAGGCGATGGTGTGTTGATGGTCAGGGCTTTGCGATTAAATCATGTTTAGATATGGCCGATGATCTTATTAATAAACGAGTAATAAACATCATGCCAGAATATCAACCGACATCAACAGAGTTATGGCTGGTGTGCCCAAGTAAGCACTCAATAACGCCAACGGTTCGGCTACTACGGGATTATTTTAGAAAAGAAGCCAAACAGCTATTACAGCAACTGATAAATCATGACATTGTTGACCCGAATGTGTTGGTAGATTAATCCTTTGCCTAATAACAAAGCTCCAGAATGACTGGAGCTTATAATATGTTTAACACCCAGACGTTAAGCTATTTGAGTCATTTCATTTACGACAAAGCTCGCTACGGAGCCTTCAGTCGCTTGCATGTAATCGGCTAAATGAGCGTTGCCCATATGCGCTTGCCACAGCTCGCGTGACTGCCAGTTTTCATAAAACATAAAGTGCGCCGGGTTTTGATTATCTTGATGTAAGTCGTAGTTAATGCAGCCAGCTTCAGCGCGAGTAATATCAATAAGCTTTAAAAGTTCAGCTTTTACTAATTCAATTTTGTCTTCATTGGCAATAATGTTTGCAACAATAGTAAGTTTCGTCATGGTAATCTCCAGAGTAATTTCATTGAATGGCTGAGTCTTAATTGGTTCCGTTCGACTTGCCGCGTTAAGTGATATGTATAATAGAGGGACGTTGCTGGAAAATGAACAGGGTAATATTTGATTTATTATCAATTTATATTTGAATATACGTTATTGATGTGATGTGTTTGATGGGAAGTTTCGCCCTTAAGGCTAAGCCAGACAGTCTGTAGGGAGTGAAACGTAGGTCCGCTTCAAGCTCATTACTGTCACTTGGGCTTCATCTCGAAGCACAAATTTTTACTACATGGCGGACAGTTTAGTTTGTACTGTTAGAGTTAATCCAACACACAAAACCGAGCGCAGATTTATCGCGCACTCAAATGAAGTTGCCGGAAAGCAGACGCTGCAAACTTTTAAATTCTGGATTGTCAGTTATTCGATTGGGTTATAAGGCGAAATGGCAAGATAATCAGCTCTATCCGGCGGGTCATTTCCAGAAGAAGCGATAGAGAAACTTCTCGTCATCCTCGAGTCGTCGAGGATCTCAAATTGAAATGCGACCGGCCCTTCAGTGCCACTCATAGTCATTCACTGAATCAAGAAAAGAGCGCCGTCATCCCATCATGTTTTTGGATGGGATCTCCTCCAGTTTCGAAGTG
>CANMZP010000050.1 GCA_947502355.1 uncultured Thalassotalea sp.
CTATATAAAGAATACGCTCGGGCTGGTTCAACAACCTGATAAGGTGTCGGCTGCGCGACACCTATCCTTATTTGTTATGTTTTAGAATCCCAGCGAACTGCATGCATACTCACCCGTGGTAGTTTCAGGAAAGAAGTCTATTGAGCAAGAAACCAGTTCTGGGTGGATACTACTGACTATATCTACTGATGGGGCCAACCACATAGCCTCTTCTTCCCAGTAATACGATTCAGACACGGAAACATTTACAAAATAGAGTTTCTCAGCATTGCTGACCACATCCTTAAAGTAGGAATATTTGGGCATATTTTCCGAAAACTCGGTTACGACGCTTACATGATGTATTACAAGCTTGGAGCCCAAAAACACAAATAATAGTAGCGATAAAAGAATAGCCCCGGAAATGTAAAGTGTCTTTTTCATAGTGAAACATAACGCCTTTAGCACCGGCGCGCGGCAGCGCGTCCAGCCGCGCAGCGGCGATGGTGTCTAAACTTGTTATGAGTTTCTACGTGCATGGATAGGATTCTTTTAGTTTACTAAATATTGTTTCAGTGGCTCGCTCTGCGGTGATGTACGTATTGGAAGATGAAGAGCCGCTGAATTTAGTTTTTATCTGTTTGGTATCTAAGACGTTGAATATCTATATTGCCTCCCTTCATTGAACGACCAGACTTAAGTAATTTCATCGCTGCTGCATCGTTCTTTAGATATGCAGCAAAGAACAATGCTTCCCAGTTTTTACGGTCTACCCAAGATCCCGGCTCAAAACCATGGCCTTGACCGATAAGATCTACCACATAGGTTGGACCATTAAGCTGTTTTACGGCTTGCAAGATAAAAGTTGGCTTTGCAATTTCATCGTTTGTAGCAATAAGAGTGAGCGTTGGTGCAACAACATTTGTGAGAGCAAAGCTATCCTGTCCGAAAGCCATTACATCATCTCCTCCAACCCAGGGTGCTGCAATAACGTTTGCTTTAATCCGTGTATCGGTAACTGCTGCAGACTTTCCGAAAAGCTTTCCTCCTGACATAGCAAGCGCGGTCGTTCCACCCAAGCTATAGCCGGCCATACCAATATTATTGCTATCAATGTTGGGACCAAATGCTTCACTGTTCAACAATGAGTCTATCACTGCTTTTGTAAATAAGGGCCTTAGAAACGCAACATGATGATTTTTCGAATCAGGAACTTGTGCTCTTTTATCGCCATAATTGATAACAGCAACAATATACCCCTGACTGGCTAATTCATGTACACGTCCAACATCGTAAAAGCCATGTGCAGTATATCCATGTGAATCGACGATAAGTGGATAGCGTTTATTAGATTCCGCAAATTTTGGTAACTCGCCAGCATCCAGCATATTTTCAAAATGACCGTAGGCGCCATTATGATACGGAAAGGTATAGCTATTTGGATGCTGTTCGATAATAGTTGGATAAGCTATATATGCTAAGACAGGAAGCGTCATACCACTTACAGGGCCATACATTTCAGGTTCATTTGGGATCATTACATTAACCACCCATGCAGATTTCGGGTGTTTCAATATATCAGTTACGTATTGAATGAACTCAAGTGTACCCGCATCCCCAGAAAGGTACGCCTCCATAGCTTCATCACCGATACTGGTGTATTTAGCCGCCACTTCTACATTAGTTGTTCCAACCAAGTATGGACCTTTCTCTATAGGAACGATCTCAATAGGCTCAACTGAAGACGTACTAAAACCGTAGCTGTTACAGAGTAGTAACAAGACACATATAGGTAAATATTTAAGTAAGATTTTCAGGTCCATTCGCAACGATTTCTTAGCCTTGTAGTTATAGTAAATAAGTGGGCTCAGATAAGACTTTTTGTGAAAATATCTCAATAATCCAGCTCAACTGGGAACTCTCCTAAAAACATAACGCCCCGCTAAGAGGCTAAAAATGCATGGTTATAATTTGTGAGGCACGAACGAAAACCATGCGTTTTTCGTCCTACTTCAGCGTCTTGTTATGTACTTTTTTTACTGAACTTCGAGTTAATGAATTTATACACTGTAATTAGGCTCAAGACCCAAACTCCTAACTTTAAAGTGCAAATAAATGCGAACCACAAAGGGCTATTCTTTAACGAGACAAAATTAGTTACGCGGATATTCATTATTTCTAAATTAATAATAGCACAAACCAATTGTTCGCCTAACCAAAAAAGCAGGAATAAAGATATGAAAAACCATAGCAAACTATTTGAAAGACCCAACTCTTTAAATTCCACATAACCTCTGAAGGTACATAACGCCTCATTCAGAGGCAAAAAATAGTTGGTTAAAATAAGCGACGCAGGAGCAAAAACCAACTGTTTTTTGTCCTTTGGAATGACTTGTTATAAGCCCTTTGCAAGGTTAATATAAACACACACAACAAGCTAGCCATATGATTTAATTAACAAAGGTTGTAAATGTCTGATTTAACCACTAAAGAGCGAAGGAAACTAGAAACTTATTTTGAAATGGGTGGTGGTTATTTATTAGATTTTTCTAATAACACTTTAGCTCAATTCGTTGCGGAGTCAGTAGATATAGAGCTTTACTCGGATAAATACGAAGTTGGTTCCGGTTCCAAAGCAAATAGAATGCGTGCTATTTGGGATTTAGAAGATAACAAATTAGTTGGGAAGTTGATTAAAGATATTATCGAAGATGATGATGATAAAAAATTACTATACTCACATCACAAAGCGAGAAACCAAGAGTTAAAAAGTCATTGCCTAGAAATAGCAGCAAGACTGGAAAGCTCTAGTAGTACTTTAGGCGAAGCATTAAAGAAATTTATACCTCCAACGAGCACTGCGGCGCAACCTAGAAATGTGACCACGCAAAGTAACACAGTGTCACCTGCTCCTGTTTTTTCACCTCAACAACAAAATTTTTCGCAACCTGCCCCTCAATCACCTGCTGTTTATAGCAAGCCGATAGCGAATAAAAATAAAGTATTTATTGTTCATGGGCATGATGACTTAGCTAAAGAACAATTAGCTAGATTTGTTAGTCAAGTAGGGCTTGTACCAATAATACTGCATGAACAGGCTAGCTCTAGTAAAACGATAATTGAGAAAATAGAAAAGTATGCAGATGAAGTATGTTTTGCCATCGTTTTATATACCCCATGTGATACTGGTTCTAAAGCAGGAGTAGCAGAGTTATCACCTAGAGCACGCCAAAATGTAGTTTTTGAACATGGATATTTTATAGGTAAGCTAGGCAGAGAAAATGTAACTGCAATAGTTAAAGGGGAGCTTGAAAAACCAAACGACATCAGTGGTGTTGTTTATGAGACTCTCGATGATGCAGGCGCATGGAAGTTTAAATTAGCAAAAGAAATGAAAACTTCAGGTTGTGAAATAGATATGAATAATATTATATAAATATACGCCGATCCAATTGGGGCTTATAACGCCCGCATAAGGTGCGGACAATGCTTGGCTATAATTAGCGAAGAATGAGCGTCAGCCAAGCGTTGGACGTCACTCTTTATGCTCTTGTTAGCTTTACTTTTCTTTTTCAAAGTCCAGTTGAACTGTTAGACCTTTTTGATAAACGGGCTGCCCATCAACGTATTTGGGCTTATATTTCCATTTAGATAAAGCATCTATGGCAGCTTGATTAAAAACCAGCTCAGGTTCAGCTTTAATCACTTTTATGTTGGTGGTTTCACCATGCTCATTAATATCAAATGACAGCTGAACATAAGGAGCAACCTTTTTATCGTCAGCAGTAGACATGCAACCCGAAATACCGAATATAACTAAACTTAATAAAATTAAATATCTCATTAAACTTCCCTGTAAAGCTAACGCCGCAATAAGCGGTGAGTAACAGTTTGCTAAAATGTGAAACGAAGTGGAACCGAGCAAACTGTTACGAATCCGACTTTATTGCCTTGTTAGCTGCCTTTTGCCGACTTATGATCATACCAAATTCCGTACTTATCACCTTGGTATTTGAGCCAGTGGTATAAATAAGCAGTTGAGAGCATAAGTAAACCACCGACAAGAGCGGCTTCATTTATAAGACCTAAACAACAAAAAGTAAAACCACTTATGTGTCCAATAACTTCAATTCGAGACGCTGATTGTCTGCTTGGCCGAGTTTGTAAAAAATTAAACACAAACCAGCACTTTAATATAAAAGGCAATGCCTTCCAGTTATCTGATTTTTTATCCATCATAAATTTCTCCTGATTTAAAGTTGATATATCAACCTCAAGTGCAGCGGCGAGACATTTAAGAGATTCCAAGCTGGCATTATTTCCACTTTCTATTCGTTGGATTGTTCGAACATTTAATCCAGACATTTGAGCTAATTGCTCCTGTGAAAGGTGGCGACTAATACGTAGTTCTTTGAGAATCATTAAATTTACCTCTGTACTTAAGAATCACAAGTATTCATTAATTTCCTTAGTGTCGGTTACGAATTTAACACGACATTCACCCGACAGTGTTGGGTTACGCTATTTGTTTGGCAGCTAACGCCCCACATAAGGGGCCGTAACGTAGTTGTTTTTTTGTGGTAGCGTAGCGTGAAACCACAAAACAAACAACGCAGTGGAGGTCCCAGCCGCTTGCGGCGCCTTGATGTGATTGTTAGCTTTGCAACTGCCAATCCATGCTCGACGGATCAAAGTCATCGTTTTGTATATGAAAGTACATCTCATATGAAGTTGCATCAAAGCAATCGTGTACCGAAAAAGACGAATCGACCGATAAGCTAGGTATATTCTTTACGATATAGTCTCGTAGGATTATCAGATCTTGCTTGCGCCCAACGATACCTCTTTTATTAATATCAGGTGATTCATCAAACTCTATTGTCAGATACCAATGCGGGAGCAAATGCTCGTGCGCTCCATACACCTCATCTTTCTTTGTGAAATGACCTAATTCTTCAGAGAGTCTTTCTAATCCCTTAGTAGTACCGAACAAGTCCCACCTTTTTACATCGTCATTACTTGAGTAATAAAACCCTAGATCATTCCATTCTTGACGAGTGAGTTCTGCGACTTTTCCTTTGAGTTTCTCCATAACTTTCTCTGTGAAGCTAACGCCTTACTAATGAGCGCATAAATGCTTGGCTAAAATTAGCGACGAAGGAGCGCAAGCCAAGCTTTTTGCGTCCTTTTGAGTAACTTGTTAGCATTACAACCACCCTGCTTCTTTTGCCGCTTTTCTATTGTGTAGAGCAGTATCATCAGAACCATTTAAGCAACTGTTTATTTGTGCTTTGATACCACCTATACCTGAATAAATGCCTAGCTTGTCAGCTATAGCACTTAAGATATTATCCTTTGGCATTTGAGCAGTACACTTTGAACTAACTAATTCTTTATATAAAGCCAGTCTCGACTTATGAGACCAACTAATTCTTGGCGTAATAAGTTCTGATGGACCGTGTTGATACTCCACGAAATGAAAGTTACCTTTCCAATAAGCATGCAACTTCTTCCTAAACTGCTCTTCATCTTCTTTATGAAAAGTTGCTCCTATTTGCTTGTTGAGTTCAATGGCTTTTTCTTTATCATATTGATAACAGTTTTTCTTTTTTGACCATTTGATAGGTAAAAACTTTCCCCAATCTGGATCTATATGTTGCTTTATCGTACTTCTATTAAAGCCTCTCAACTTTTCAACATTCCCATGAATAGCAGCCATATAAATTAAATGAGCTGTTTCATGCCAATGCTTAAAATCCATATAAAAGCTCCCAAGGTTAGAAGTAATGCTAACGCCCGCATAAGCGGCGCATAAATACTTGGCTAAAATTAGCGAGGCACGAGCGCAAGCCAAGTGTTTTGCGTCCGTATCTTAATGCGCTTGTTAGGTTACTTTTTTCTCTTTTCAGCCAGCTTTAAAAAAGCGTAAATGATATATGCAACCGCAGCAAATACAAAAATTGTGGGTGCTATTACAACTATAAGAGGTGGACTTACAAAAAAAGCTGTGATACCTGTAGGCGCAAGAAAATAAACAAAAGTAGCTGTAAAAAATGCAGCAGCTCTTGAGGAAAGCATTACATCTTCAGCGACACTAAGTTTGCTTTTACTCCCACGTCCCAAAGAAAAAAGCCTCTTTAATATAAAAATGCTGAACAAAAAGATTACGATTAATGCTAATGCTGCCACGAGATATCCTTGTCTAGTAACCTAACGCCGTTGTAACCGGCCAATAATAGTTGGCTAAAATTTGTGAGGCACGAACAAAGCCAACTGTTATTTGTCCGCGTTTACAACCTTGATACTTATTGAGCCTTCTCCCCGAAGTCTAGCTATAAACTAAACTTCAAGGCGACCAAACCAAAAGGAGAACA
>CANMZP010000051.1 GCA_947502355.1 uncultured Thalassotalea sp.
GGAGCGGCTAACGAGACTCGAACTCGTGACATTCACGTTGGCAACGTGATGCTCTACCAACTGAGCTACAGCCGCTTCGATGGAATGCATAATAGTTATTAAATATTTATCTGTAAAGCTATTTATCAAATAAAATCGTAAAATATGCAATTAACTTTCAATCTTGATTAAGCATTAATCAATTTGCTTATTTTTTATTAACCTCCTCTTTTTATTATTAAAGATTGTTAAGTCTGCACACACCAAAAAGGTTTATTAATTACCGATTCGCGACGATCTTTATAACATGATTTGCTGTCCATTAGACAAATCTGCGCTTTTGGGAATGCACGAGAAAAACTTTTTGCTTCGGGTTTAGTTAAATATGATGCTACGACTTTCATAACGGTACCTGTTGTTGAAATAACTTTTGTAATACTTTTTAGTTGATGCGAGTCCCGGTTAATCATGTTTGAATGAGCCATAACCAGGAGCACCGCATCTGGATTACAATGTATTACAGATATCTGTAAGTCGTATTGATTAATTACAAACTTTGAAGAAAATAATTACATAAACACCAACAATTTGATCCAGCTTAAACCTTTTAAATTTGCTCATATCGCTGTTAAATCATGTAAACCTATCTGATTAACAATCTTTAAAAATGACAGCTAAATTGGATTCTTACAGAGTCACAAACGTTTTTACCGATAAGAACTACAAGCAGAATTAGACTCATTCGCTTGGGAAGCGACGAACTTACGGATAAGAGCCGGCCTATTTCAGTTTGTTCACCGATTTCGCTGCACTCCGCTACGTTATAAGAATAGGACTATCTAATCAGGGCCGGTTTGTACCGGATGACAGGCTTCTCACCCACTGGCTAATATTAATTTAGGTATTTAATAGCGCTTAATACTTATAATAGATTCGCGTTAAGCCGTAACTTATATGTTGATTTTAAAACCATTGATGATCATTTATTATTTATTCTTCTTTGGTAGGGCTATGCTTTTGTATGAGATAAACAATGTAGGCCGCCATACCTAAATCAAACGAAACGCATGCAATGGCATACCAATGAGGAACAACATGAGAGCCAGATCCATATAAATGCAAGCAAAGATCCCACAAAGGATGGAGTAGCCAACCTAAGGCAAGCCAATAAAGTGTATAACGCGTACTTAGGGGAATAAACATAGCATAAAGGGCCACGCCTAGAGCTTCTACGCCTAGCCAAAAGGTACTGCCCCAAATGAAAGCAAAACCCAGATAAATAAATGCAGCAACTACTAGTGCCAGCTGTGGTAAGTACCATGGTGGTGATTTAGATTGTTTCTCGATATAAACAATTAATGGTAATAAGGCAATGAGCCCAATGAAAAGATAAAAGAAGGTATGCACTTAACAGGCTAAAATTTATGAGTATTGTGTATATCTAACCTGGTTCGCCTATTTATTGCAAGCTTTTTCCTCACCTTAAATCTGCGTCAAGCTGTCAGACTTCAAGCAATGAGAAAGTAGATTATAAATATTTCTCATTAAGTGAAGTATAAAACATAGAAGGGTTTAACTAATCACAAAATTTAGTGCGACATTATATGAAGATATTAGTAACTTATACAACCGGGTCTAATATAAACATGACTACGTTTACGCGCTATGGCTCTGTACCGGTAACCTGACAGAAATGATCGTCGTGATCAATAAAAAGGCAACGGACACCCACAAACACATGGCAAAGCCATACATTTGATATACCAACCCCGAAAGAATGGTACCAATTAATCGACCCATGGCGTTTGCCATATAATAGAATCCGACATCAAGTGATACCCCATCTCCTTTTGCATAGCTTACAATTAAATAAGAATGCAAAGAGGAATTCACCGCAAATACGGCCCCAAATGCCAATAATCCAACGACTATCGTCAATTCAGCTTGCCAATTAAACTGAACGCCAACGGCAACCAACATGGTAACAACACATAATAAAGCCACCCACCTCATCGCAGCGCGACCATCTGGTACTACGCCACTTGCTTTGCCGGTAATTTTAGGAGCAAAACCCTGCACAAATCCGTACGCGATCACCCAAATAGCAAGAAAGCCACCCACCATAGTATGGTCCCAGTTAAATACCTGGCTAAGGTAGATAGGTAAGGCAACGACAAACCAAACATCTCGAGCGCCAAATAAGAACATGCGCGCGGCCGATAAAATATTGATGCTAGCACTTTTAGAAAATATCTCTTTAAACTTAATTTTGCTTTTTGCTTTACCCAAATCCTTTTCAAGTGAACATAAACTTAACACAAGCACGGATGCCAAAATGATGGCCATAGCAATTACTGCACCTTTAAAGCCAATAAGTGCCAGTAACAACCCGCCAATAAAGAACCCCGCGCCTTTAAGCGCGTTTTTTGAACCCGTTAAGATAGCAATCCATTTATATAATGCACCTTGTTGTTCATTTGGTACTAAAGTTTTAATCGCACTTTTCGCACTCATTTTGTTAAGATCTTTGGCAATGCCAGATATTGCCTGGGCAAGCATTACCCACAAAACGCTTAAATAAGATGATGGCACCGCCAACATGAGCAGAGCTACTACCTGCATAGCTAAACCTATGTTCATGGTACGATTTAAGCCAAGTTTTGCACCAAGCCACCCACCCACTAAATTAGTGACTACACCAAAGAACTCATAGAATAAAAACAGCGATGCAATTTGCAGAGCACCATAACCTAACTCATGAAAGTGCAGCACGACTAACATTCGAAGCGCCCCATCGGTTATGGTAAAGTTCCAATAATTGAACGTGACTAACATGTACTGGCGCACGTCTTTCGAAAGAGCAGATATCATTAAAATTCTCGAGAAATAAAGAAAAGGCCAGCTTTTTCACCAGCCAAAATATATTGTTAGGCTAAACCAACTTTACGGATCAATTCAGATGTTCTGGTTGCATAACCCATTTCATTATCATACCAAGCATATATTTTAACCATGCGATTGTTTACCACCATGGTCGATAGCGCATCAACAATGGTAGATCGCTGGTCGCCTTTATAATCAATCGAAACAAGTGGGCGGTCTTCAAAACCTAATACACCGGCTAACTCATTTTCTGAAGCAGATTTTAATGCAGAATTTACTTCTTCAGCTGTTACATCGACAGCTAAATCAAAGATGATGTCCGTTAAGGAAGCATTCGCAAGCGGTACACGTACCGCATGCCCATTAATCTTACCTTCTAGCTCAGGGAATATATCGACAATTGCTTTTGCTGAGCCCGTAGTCGTTGGGATCAAACTCATACCACAGGCACGTGCACGACGAAGATCCTTATGTGGCGCATCCAAAATGGTTTGAGTATTAGTTAAATCATGAATCGTTGTGAACGATGCTTGCTCAATACCAAATGTTTCTTGAATTACTTTAACAACTGGGGCAATACAATTTGTGGTACAAGATGCAGCAGTTACTATCTTGTGTTTATTCGCGTCAAATAAATGATCATTCACCCCAACAACCACATTTAAAACATCGTCATCTTTTACCGGAGCAGATACGACTACACGTTTGACACCTTGGGCTAAATACTTGTTTAAATTATCCATATCACGATGAACGCCGGTGGATTCAAGCACTACATCACAACCTGACCAGTCAACAGAGTCAATATCACGTTCTTGCGTACAAGCGATTGCTGAATCACCAATCAACATTGAGTTATTTTCACAACGAACACTATGCTGCCAACGGCCTTGAACAGAATCGAACTCTAATAAGTGAGCCAACGTTTTAGCATTTCCTGCTACATCATTAATTTGTACAAACTCCACGTCTTTCCAATCAAAAGCTGCTCGTAATGCTAATCGACCAATTCGACCAAACCCGTTAATACCTACTTTGATAGCCATATGAATAATTCCTAAAATATAATGGGCAATTAATGTATATATGAAATTTCATATATTTAAAATTTACAAACATAATAGCAGCTCCCAGTGTCATTTCCAGAACATTTGCACTTCGTTAACAAAATTCCCAATCAAGCCACCCACTGTTATTTGAATAGCTGCAATCAAGCCACCCACCTTTATTCGCATTTTCTTATTTTGCATCTATCTTTAATAAACACCTCGACAAATTCCAAGGAGCGGAATGATGGCCACACCTCGAAGTAAACTCGTCTGTTTACAATCTACACCCTATTACCACTGCACAAGCCGCTGTGTCCGTGGCGCCTTTTTATGCGGACAAGACAAACTCTCTGAAAAAAACTTTGACCACCGTCGAAGTTGGATTGAAAAACGCCTCCTATTTCTTGCCCGTATTTTTTGCATTGATGTCTGTGCTTACGCCGTGATGAGCAATCATTGCCATGTTGTTTTGCGTATTAATGAACGGTTGAACAAGGAATTATCCGATTTAGACGTAGCCAAACGCTGGCTTGGTATCTGTAAGGGTACCCTAGTAACGCAACAATTTGTTCAGGGTAAGTCGATTGAAAAACACTTTGAAGATACGTTAAAAGAAACCTTGCTAATTTATCGAAGTCGATTAATGGATTTGAGCTGGTTTATGCGCATGCTTAATGAGCCTATTGCACGAATGGCCAATGACGAAGATGAATGCACGGGTCGGTTTTGGGAGGGACGCTTTTATTCTCAAGCCTTACTGGATGAAACCGCCCTTGCCGCATGTATGGCTTATGTGGATTTAAACCCGGTACGTGCTGGGATTGAGAAAACACCTGAAAATTCTCAATACACCAGTGTACAAAAACGCATTCAAGCGGCGAAACAACAAAAGCAGCTACAATCTCTAATGCCCTTTGTCGGTAACCCAAGGAAAAACAAGCCTGAAGGCTTGCCCTTTAAATTGGATGAATACTTAAGCCTCTTAGATATAACGGGTCGCTGTATTCGGGAAGATAAAAAAGGCTTCATAGATAATAACCTCCCCAAGATTCTCGAGCGTTTGAACATCCCAGCGCAAAGCTGGATAACGTTAACCACAAGGTTTGAAACAGCCTTCCCGGGTGTTGCCGGGAACGCGGCATCCTTAGATTTATTAATTGAAATCGAGCAACGCAAACGACGATGTAATTTACACAATAGCCAAGCATTGTTCGGCTAGAAATATATTAAGCCTTAAAATATGCAACCCACCAGTTTGAAACTACCTACTGGGAATAAGACATGCCCATAAAAACGACTTTTAAATTCTTGCCACTGTAAAGTTGACGTTATTTCATACCGTAAGCTTAAAAACGATCAGATTAACTGCACACGTTTTGTAAACTTTTTAAAAAATAATTTGATTAAGGCAAACAGTGGGTGGCTTGGTAAAATATTTGAAATGTATTAAAAGATGATTTTAAAGTGGGTGGCCTAATATTTGTCTCGGTATTATAAGCACGAGGGATTTTAAATTTATTACAGCGTTTTTTGAAAACAAAAGATGGTACCCGGGGCCGGACTTGAACTGACACGTCTCGGTATTATAAGCACGAGGGATTTTAAATTTATTACAGTGTTTTTTGAAAACAAATGATGGTACCCGGGGCCGGACTTGAACTCGCACGTCTCGGTAATATGAGTACGAGGGATTTTAAATTTCTTACTGAGTTTTTTGAAAGCAAATGATGGTACCCGGGGCCGGACTTGAACCGGCACGTCCGTTAAGACGAGGGATTTTAAATCCCTTGTGTCTACC
>CANMZP010000052.1 GCA_947502355.1 uncultured Thalassotalea sp.
GAGTATGATGAGAATTCAAACTATATTGGGTATTACCTGAGAAACTATAGTGATTACGGTGAGAACTCTAATTCCAGTTCAGATGAGAATGGTGAATTTCGTTTTGCTATTTTCTCTAGTCAATCTACAGATATTACCATTAACCCACCAGAGGGTAGTGGTTTTGCTATTACCCCGATTAACGGTTTAAACCTTGAACAAGACAGTTCAATGACCATAGTTCTGGATTTTGTTGACAGTACGGCACCATTACTTCTCAATGGCCCTCTTGTACGTGATGTTACGGCTAATACTGCAGTTGTTGAGTGGACTACTGATGAACCCACCACTGGCAAAGTTAGCATTAACGGCCAAAGCTTTGGCCACAATGAACTGGTAACTCACCATGTCCTACCTGTTTCAGGTCTGAGCGCCAACACGTCTTACAGCGCAGTAGTTGAATCGAGCGATTCTCAGGGTAATGGACCTGTGAGCGGTTCGGTAAGCTTCACGACTATCGAGCAGACAGATACTCAACCACCAGTGATTATATTCGGCCCGGTTATTGAGCAAATAAGCCATAACAGTGCGGTGGTTACATTTGATACAGATGAAGTTAGCTCTGGCGAGGTAAAGCTTTATAAAGGAGATTCTGTAATTGCTAACTTTACCACCATAGCAGATACAGAACATGAGTTAGTATTGACTGACCTGCTTTCATCTATGGATTATGGTGTTGTTGTTGAGGTAACAGATACTCAAGGAAATGGGCCAACCGTTTCAAACCGTATCGGGTTTACCACATTAGCTGAGCCTGATTTGATAGATCCGGTTATTTTATCTGGTCCTATGATCATTGAAATTACCGATTCTGAGGCAACAGTTGTCTGGACTACGGATGAGCCAGCAAACAGTGGTGTATCTTACAATGATGGTGTTGCTTATGGTGTTTTAACTGATGAGGAGTTGGTGACTGATCATCGTATGCGTTTAACTGGGTTGAGTGCCAACACGGAATATTTTGTCACAGTATCTTCAACCGATGGCAAAACTAATGGCCCAACATTAGGTGGACCGATTAACTTTAATACCCTAGCAGATGCTGATAACACCGCACCTAAGCTCTTGGGCGCGCCTTTGGTTCATGAAATCAATAAAAATCATGTTGGCTTATTTATCAATACTGATGAGTCAGCAACGGTTGAAGTAGCTTATGGAACCAGTGTTGATAACCTTGACCGCAGTGCGGGTAGTACAAGTCCTGGTGTAAAAAATAAAGTTAACTTGCAACCTTTGGACGCCGCAACCCACTATTACTTCCAGGTAAAGCTGGTTGATCAGGCGGGTAACTCTTATCAGGATTCAAATGTTTACAGCGTGATTACAGCTTCACAGCAGAAGAATAGTGGCTTAAGCTTTGCTATTCCTCCTGTCGCTGACTACCAAAGTGCAAATGTAATGGTAGTCAATTGGCGTACTCATCAGCAAACTCAGGGCTTGCTGAAATGCATCGACAGCGCGGGTGATGCGTTGCAGGTTAATAGTAAAGTTGTAGATAGTGATAACGGCAATCGAAGTAAGGGATTCCGTCATCAAGCTACCCTGACGAATCTTATCGAATCTGAAACTTATAGCTGTACAGCTCAAGCATATACTGCAAAAGATGAACCAATAGAGTTAGATGTTGCTATGGAGGAGCCCGTTCAAGAGCAGCAATTGGCGATGCAATCGATCAGCATGTTTGCAGTAACATCTTCAGAAGCTACGCCTGATGAGGTTGTTAGTGTTAGCTTTGTTTCAGATCCAACACCTAATTATACCAGCAATAATACGGTATTGATTGAGTGGCAGACTAACGAAATTGCCAGTGCAAGCTTGTCATACTGGGTGCAAGGTGACAATGAAGTTCAGCATAAAGGTTCAACCCTATTCGCTAAAGACCATCAATTGAGTTTGGGGGGACTAACCGCTGGTACAACCTATCAGTATCGTGTAAGTGGCACCGACCCGATGGGCAATTCCTATGTGTCGTCTGATTTTAGCTTCACAACATCTGAGGTAGCTGATGGATTATCCCCTAGGTTTATTCAGTCTCCTTCAATTAATGGTGTGGGCAATAGCTCTCTAACACTTAGTTATGTTTCAGATGAATATGCCACAGCGCAAGTACATTATGGCATATTGCCTAATGCGCTTAATGAGCAGGTCGCGATATCGGAATTCGCCTCTGAGCAGTCAATTTCAGTAAATGGTTTGACAGCAGGAACTGACTATTACATGCAAGTAGTTGTAACCGATCCAGCTGGTAATTTAACTACTTCAGATATTGTAAGTACGACGACTATTGGCGATGGCGGTGGCGGAGAGCCCGTTGATTCAGACAGCGATGGTGATGGCATGTCGGATAGCTGGGAAACAGAACAAGGCCTTGATCCTCATAACTCTGCTGATGCTTTACTTGATGGAGATAGCGATGGGTTGACTAACTTGGACGAGTTTGAAATCGGTACTGATCCATCTGACTCCGATACCGATAAAGACGGTATGACGGATGGTTGGGAAGCAGAATACGGTTTAGATCCGTTAAGTGAAGATAGTTTTTCAGATAATGATAACGATGGTCTAACTAACTTTGAAGAGTTTGAACAGGGTTTAAATCCATCTGATGAGGATAGTGATCAAGACGGCATACTGGATAACTCGGATAATTGCCCTGTTACTAGTAACCTAGACCAACTTGATTTTGATCTTGATGGATTGGGAGATCTGTGTGATAGCGATGCAGATAATGATGGCTTCAACAATGAGCAAGATCAGTTTGAACTAGACCCTAAAGATTGGCTTGATAGTAATGAAAATTCTATTGGTGATAACCAAGAACGAGTTGACTCTGATTTACTGTTAGCTGATCTTAACTCTTACCGTGCAGAAGACGCATCACTCCAGCTAGAGTTTATTGTTCGGTTATCCGAATCTTTCTCTAATGCTCGTTCTATAAAAGTTCTCTATTGGCCAGTAGGGGGCGATCAAACCTGGTTAACATTGTCCAGAGACTCGAATACCGATGACTTCTCCCAAACTATAGTTTTCGAGGATTATATTAAGTCTGGAGTTTATGAGATTAGAAGTATCAGAGTGACTGATAATTCTGGACATGAGATCCGATTCAGTGATGACTTTTTACAAAGCAAGGGCTACGCCTTCAAAGCTCGTTTAGAAAATGTAGATGCCGATAATACTTTGCCAGAACTTGTGGCGGTTACAGTATCTCAGCCTTACTTCGATGAATTTGAACAAATAAAAATAGACTTTGAAGTTTCCGCAAATGATGAGCAAAGTGGATTAACTAATGAGTTTATCGTGGAATTAAATTCACCAAGCGGCAAGAGTATTCAGAAGCGTGGTTATTTTGCTGCAAGTGGTTTAACGGAAGCTACACATAGTATTACGCTTAGTTTGCCTAAATACTCTGCATCTGGCAGCTATGAAATAAACACAATCAGACTTTACGATCAGGCTGGCAATGCCCAATATTCACAGCAGTGGGTTGTAGAAAACCTAACACCAGTGGAAATCGAGAACCCAAATAGCGATGACATAAAGCCAGAATTAGTTGGCTTGACCATGATGTCAGAATTTGATCTTGATTCTCATCGTCCAGTTATAAAGCTTCAATTAACCTCAAGTGATAATCTTTCTGGTGTTGCTACTGCTTATGTAAGAATGAGAGATCCAGACTCTAATTTATTGGATCAATGGATGAGCAGTGGGGAGACTAGCGAAGGTAGTTTTACTGCTGAGTATTGGTTGCCAAATGACTACATTCACGGTGATTATACTGTTAACTATATTTGTTTGACAGATCATGCCAATAACGAGCGCTGTTATTATACTGGCGAGCTAGAAACAGCTTTACTGCCATCTTCTCTAAATGTTAGCTATGTTGATTCTGATGAGGATGGAGTACCTGATGAAATGGATGCCTTCCCATTAGATGCTGCAGAGTCGGTCGATACCGATGGTGACGGTATCGGTAACAATGCTGACACCGATGATGATGGTGATGGTGTTACCGATACGTCTGATACCTTCCCGTTAGATCTTGCAGAGTCTGTTGATACCGATGGTGATGGCATTGGTAATAATGCCGATACTGACGATGACAATGACGGTGTTGCAGATGCTGAAGATGACCTCCCATTAGATGCGGCTGAATCCGTTGATACTGATGGTGATGGCATAGGTAATAATGCCGACACAGACGATGACGGTGACGGTGTTGCCGATACGTCTGATGCGTTCCCATTAGATACGGCAGAGTCTACCGATACTGATGGTGATGGTATCGGTAATAATACTGACACCGATGATGATGGTGATGGTGTTGCCGATACGTCTGATGCCTTCCCGTTAGATCTTGCAGAGTCGGTTGATACCGATGGTGATGGTATTGGCAATAATGCCGACACCGATGATGATGGTGATGGTGTTTCCGATACGTCTGATGC
>CANMZP010000053.1 GCA_947502355.1 uncultured Thalassotalea sp.
GGCTCCTATTCAGATAAAGCCCTTCGCTAACGCGAAGGGCTTTTTCGTATGCGTGGAAAAATAAAAGTTTATCGAATCGATGCACACTGTGCCGGAAGGAGGTCCTTCATCTCCCTTTGGCTCGTGGGGGATGACGTTGTATTGTTTCTGATACAGTTTAGGGCATATTGTTTTTGATGCACGCTATGTCAGGAGGGGGCCCGCATTTCCCTTTTGCTCTGAAACCCACTATCAATTGCTGTGTGTACTTCAATATTGCGTCATTCTTCAAAACCAAACTGCCAGACATCATTATCAACTCTATCAAAGTTATATTGTTCCAAACTGATCACGCCCTCTAGAGGTGGCGGTAAGAAAAATACTTCTCTATCACCACCAAAGGTGAAAATGCTTTGTTTCCCTGTTCGGTAATCTTTATATTCAACAATATCAAAGTCATACTTTATTTGTTCTGAACCCAGGACTGGGTTAAATTCTGAAAACATTGCCCCCCAAGCACCTGTTGATAGGGATTTCCAGTTTTTGCCTGATTCACTAACCCACACTTTTGTTGGATTAAATGGCAAACCGAAGCCACCAAAGCAGACTATTTTTTGGTACATCACACCACATTGATGACCTGGTCTTGCAGACCATTGAGCAGCGTCGGTCACCTTTATCCATTTTCGACCATTTCTTGTTTTCCAAACGTCATTCAAATAAGGCAGCTTACCCATTTCATCAGGCAGAAATCCAAACTCGCCACCGAGCATATAAATATAACCATTCCTTGTAAGCGTGGCGCCACCAGCTCTTTTGGGCCAAGGAGCATCAGACTCCTTACGCCAGTGCTTGCCATTAGATGAACTCCACACATCATTAAAATATTCCCTTTGTGGGGCGCCATCTACAATAGCTGAGTCATCATTTTTAGATCCACCAAATACGTATAATCTGCCCCTTAACACTTCGACCATTAAGCCCGCGCGACCTTGCCAAGGGGCATTGACGGTCATTTTTTTCCATTGAATGCCATCTTTGCTACGCCAAACATCATTAAAAAACTCCGATTTTGGTATTACTTGCGGACAAGCAGGGGAATTATCAGGAATACCTTCAATGACACAAGCAGGTTTAAAATTTTGACCGCCGATGACATACATGTATTTTCCTTTACTGACGGCTTTGAAATACGCCCTTGCTGGCCAATGTGATTGGTCGTCTGTATTTAAAATATGCTGCCAGCTAGAACCTTTATCATCACTCATCCAAACATCGCCAAATAAAATACTTTCGTTTGGAAACCTTTGTTCGAGGAGTGGTTGCCGACCACCTAGCAAATAAAACTTACCTCGATGGTTTAAAACTTGTAAACCAGCTCTTCTTGGCCATTCTGTTTGCTGTTGTATATTGTTCCACTGCGCTTGATTGAGGTCACTGTGTCTATAATGTTTGACGTACTGATGAATATGTTTGTATTTGGCTAGGGGAAAGTTAAAAGCATGACTTTTACTAAGGCTAGAAGCCGTGAATATTATGGTGATAATGATCAAAGCGAGTTTTTGATACATCTTACACTCCTTGCATTTATTGAGTAACAAAAAGCATTCAGAGGCTTAGGTCCATTCTATGAGCCAATTTGCGATGCAGGTTAAGTTATTAAGCGTAGTAAAGGTGCGTAGAAAAAGAAAACTTGAAGTCACCAAGTTTTCTTTTTTAATAGAGGAGTATGAAACTTAATTAATACTTATTTGATTCACCAAATAACGCTTTTAAGTTATTGGCAAAACCAACCCACATTTCTTTGGTTGTTGATTTCTTCTTAACTTTTAAGGCCCCTAAGATAACTTTGCCGATAATCGTAATTGTTGGCGCTTGCTTGGTGGCCAATGATGTTGAGCTGTTATCAACTTCGCTAAGAATACTGCTTATTTTTGAAACAACATTCACATTCTCAGGTACATAGATTTTGTTTTCACCCAAAACACACAATACATTAATAGTGACATGTTGATGTTGAAATACCGCGTCAGTAAAATCTAATTTGGTTGCCCCTAATACGTCGACAATACTAATTTCTTTAGGGACAAGCCATTTTCCACTTCTTTCATTTGAACCTAATATACTGATGAGTTTGTCATCATCTGTACTTTGTTGATGACTGTAGTTTGGGGTAAATACAGTTTCTTTCTCATCTTGGTATTGCTTGTCTACTGCTAGTGGTAAATCTGCCACTAGAGCTATGATTTTGTGCGGATCATCTGTTTTCATCGCATCGTCAAGACGACGTTCAAATGCTTCAGCAGAAATAACCCCATGACTGTAGTTATAAATGAGTTGATCAATGACTTCTTCACGTACTTGTTCTAATGGCCTGTCTTCTAGTTTTACTTCCATAACTCCCCCTGACTATAATTTTACTCTTGGTATAAGACTCAGGTATACTAGCAAGAAGTAAACCAGGTGTTAAATGTGCCTTTTTTCAATGGTTTATGATGATAGTGTATTTAAGCGATTAGTAGCATTTACCATTTAATGGTGTTTTTGACAAAAAAACTGATATGTAATGACACACCAGGGCATATGTTTTCAAAATTGATATTAACGAGCAGCCATTCGAATAGAACCATCTAGACGAACAGTTTCGCCATTGAAATAATTGTTTTCGGTCATTTGAACCACTATATGCATGTTGACCAATATGCCCATCAAATGAGGCAACAACTTCTAGAACTAAGCCCCTGTCTTTCATTTGTTCAGCACTAATAAAAGTCCCGGTAAGTAATAAATAGTTGGCAACATTCCAAGCTTCTTTACGAGAAAACGTAACCGCTCCGAAACCTTCTGTCGATCGGCTCCAAAAATTAGGGGCAGGCTTAGCACCACTTTTAATATCTTCTAGAATCATTGTTAAATCGGCACAGGAAGGAAACACAGGGCCTTCACTCGTAAATACGGCACAATGAATTTCGTTGTTTTTATAAAGCCTATGGAATAGGTCGGTCAATTCTTCTAGCATGGTTTCTGAAATTGAATTCATCGCTATTGGGCGATTAAGTGCAATTACCGCGATATTGCCGGTAAGTTGATAGGAAACGTGTCGATATTGCATTGTTATAATTCTCTTTTGTTTTGGAAATATAACTATGAGCAGCTTTGCATAAATTCTATTAATTTTTCACTACTGCGAACGGGTCGATAATTAAGATACTTGAATGAAAAGGTGATAGTTGCAGAGTCTCCGCATTAGAAAATAATAAATACGGATAGGTAGATCTCTTATTGCTTTGATTAAAAGAAAGGGCTAACTCCACTATAGGAATTTGGCAACCAATGAGCCAACTCGCAAAATGATGAACGGCAAACAAGGTAAATTGTATATCGATAGCCATTAGGCGGTATACAGGACAAAGTTCTAATAAAGTTTGGTGCAAATTGGAAGAATGTTTTGCCAACTTAGTTGACATATTAAAGGTGCGTTGGGGAATGGGGGATTTCCCAAAACCAAATACCTCATCATTTGTCTCTTTTCAAGGGAGTTGGATGAGACGAATGCGCGAAATGCGAATCAACAGAAATGTTTTGAATCAAATCTTGTCAAGATAAAGTTATAGAATCAAGTAAGTCGTTTGCACTAAAACCGATCGTGTTGAACATGATCTAGTCATGAAATGAGATAGTGACTATAGAGTTTAGAAGACATCAACGGAAAATTAAAACTATTTGGGTTTATCAGAATACGTATTAGTGAAGATGTTTATGACCATAAAGCACCTAAAAATAGATAAAATAGGCGGTAAAATATCCGGATCGATTAATTAATGTTCGAACGATGTTTTATTTGAAAAAAACGGTTGACGTGAGCACAGAAATCTCTAAAATGCGCTCCACTTCTTCGGGACATCCCAACGAAGTGTTTTAATGAAAACTTTGATGAAATCTTCATCAAAAACTTTTTAGAAAAAACTTCTTGAAAAGTGTTGACATTAAAACTGGATGACGTACAATTCGCATCCGCTTCGGGCAAAGCCTGAAGATAAAGAGTGCAGCGAATGCGACTGGCTCTTCTAATAAACGTTCTGTTTATTAGCTCTTTAACAATTAGTTATCATGCAATTTGTGTGGGCACTCACATTGAGATTGATTTACCAAGCTACTTAGGTAGC
>CANMZP010000054.1 GCA_947502355.1 uncultured Thalassotalea sp.
TAACTAGATTAATTGATCATAAGATCAGGATTAATATGCCCGATTGGAATTAATAGTTTTCACACAGTCTGTGCCATAAACTGCCGTTCGACTGTTCGCACTTAATAAAGCCTTAATGGTGGAGAAATCTTTAAATTCAAACTGTCAAAGTATGATTTAAAATCCAAAGCTTCATGAGTGAAAAACTGCTGTAAAATTTCGTTTAATTTACTTATTGTATCTACGTGAAATTCTTTTTGATAAAGAGAATTCCATTTGAGAAACCAGAATGATTTTGGGCATTTGCATTCTAGTCTAATTCTGAACTCTTCTTTTGTATCGATGGATACTTCTACAAAGTCACTTTGATTAATCGAAAAACCAAACATTGATTCTTTGACCGCTTCATCAGGGTCATCATAAAAGGCTTTTTGTGAGTTTATATACGAAGATGTGATTTTTAAAGCTTCTTGAATATCCACGAACCCTTGGTCTTCAGCACCATCAACAGATACGGTATAGAACATTCTTTTCAAAAGTCTTGGCCTTATTGTAGTTATTAAATATTATGGCTGCAATTCGCTCTTTAGCGTCATTCACTTGTTTATATACCATGCGTCAGATCTAAATTCTGACGGTATATCTTGGACTGAAGGATCATCAAATCCAAGCTTGTCTAACGTATCGAACCAAAGATCTCGTTTGGAGTCTGGCAATGATTTACCACACCAAGGGCAATACTTTATTTCTATTTCGCTTGAACCGCCATCATGAATAATCAACCCATACTCATCGAATTTAGGTGAATAACTTAACACTTGGTCAGGACAATCGTGTGGGCTATCATGATGTTCGCATGTAAGAACAAGAGCTTTATCCATATTTTTACAGCAATGTTTTTTCATCGATATCCTTAATCCTTAACGACCGTTATTCGCTCATTCTTGCCGTCTACACTTACTTGACGACACAATAAAAAACAGAATAAACAATAACCAGTGATAATAAAAGCGCTTTAAACAAAAGGAGCGCATTATGAACAACATCATTGCAAAACAACCTTACATCCCCTGGAATAAA
Source organism: uncultured Thalassotalea sp. (assembly GCA_947502355.1). Taxonomy (GTDB): domain Bacteria; phylum Pseudomonadota; class Gammaproteobacteria; order Enterobacterales; family Alteromonadaceae; genus Thalassotalea_A. Next base: position 1,060 of record CANMZP010000054.1, read on the forward strand.
TCACAGATCATAGGCCAGAAAAAGCCTCTGAAAATATCGCATATTTGGGGCATTAGGATAAGACTGGAACTAAGTTCTAAGATCAGGGATTTAGCACTATTTAATTTGGCACTGGATAGCAAATTGCGAGGGTGCGACTTAGTTGCAGTGAAGGTATCTGATATTGCTCACGGTCATCGAATTTTGACTAGGGCAACGGTCACCCAACGAAAAACAGGGAATCCAGTTCAATTTGAGATTACATCTAATACTCGAAAATCTATTCAAGATTGGATCAACAAAGCTGATTTAAAATCAAATGACTACCTATTTAAGTCCAGAATCCATGATTCTGAGCACCTGAGTGTTCGACAGTATCATCGAATCTTTAAAGGATGGGTTTCTGATTTAAATCTTGATTGCAGCCTTTATGGCACCCATTCATTACGCAGAACAAAACCGTATCTGATTTATAAGAAAACTAAAAACCTGAGAGTCGTTCAGTTACTCTTGGGACATAAGAAGCTTGAAAGTACTGTACGATATTTGGGCATTGAGGTTGACGATGCTCTAGAAATATCGGAAGCTATAGAAGTTTAAATAAATTGGCCTGGTAACTTTAAACTTATCAGGCCGTTATGAGCGATCTACGGACGTTCGTGCTTACCTTTTTGCTTAACCATCATTTCCCTAAAGCTGACGTTCACAAAAGTGCTTCATACTCAATTCAGGCTTGAACTTATCCATTACAGTTGACTATTTGAATGGTTTTATTTGAGCTTTTACCAGCAATTTTGTTAATACCAAGCGATTTTATTAAATTGAGTCCATCACATGTCTATCTATCGGGCTTAGTGTTCCTGATGAGTGCTGGCCAATAACATGGGTGTAGATTTGCGTTGTTTTTAAATCGTTATGCCCTAGCAATTCTTGCACTGTTCTGATATCAGCGCCATTTAAAAGTAATTGTGTTGCGAAGCTATGTCGAAAAGTGTGTGCAGTAACGTGTTTTGTTATACCGCTTTTTATCACTGCTTTTCTTAATACTTTTGTTAATGCTGTCCAGTGCAAATGATGACGGCAAAAGTAGCCATCAGTTGGATGCTGGCACCTGTTTCGAGATGGGAATAAATACTGCCATTTAAAATCTGTTATTGCATAAGGGTATTTTCTCGCAAGCCCACTTGGCAAACTCGTTTTACCTTCACCCTCGGCGATATCTTTTTTATGTATCACAGCAACTGACTGAACTTGATCTTTTATTAAAGGAACGAGAGTTTTAGGCAGCATAGTAACCCGATCTTTTTTTCCTTTTCCACGAAAAACAAGAACAGACTGATTTTCAAAATCAATGTCTTTAATTCTTAAGCGCAATAGCTCTGCTTTTCTAAGACCGCAGCCATAAAGCATAGAAAACATGAGTTGATAAGGTTTCGGCATCAAACTGATTATGCGCATAGCCTCATCATTAGATAACACAACAGGTACTCTTTTGGGCGCCTTAGCTCTGACCGTATCATCCAGCAAGATTAATTCCCGTTCAAAAATGTGACGATACATAAACACAATGGCACATAAGGCTAAATTCTGGGTAGAAGATGTTACGCGGCGATTAACCGCTAAGTAAGACAAAAAATTCGAAACCTCTTGCTCCCCCATCTCACTTGGGTGGCGCTTTTGATTAAACAGAATAAAACGCTTTATCCAGGTGAGGTAAGCCTTCTCTGTTTGAATACTGTAGTGTTTCGTTCTGAGTACGTGGCGGACGCTTTCTAAAAAGGGAGAGTTTGACATGACTAATACTACCTGTAGCTGTATATATATACAGTTATAGGTGGTGTATCTGAAAAAAGCGAAAAAAATTTCTAGTCCAGATATTACTGAGAATTCCCAGTAAATACCCTAGACCGCTAGTTATCATCACAAAGCTGCTGTTTAATAAGGTAATTTCAATATTATTCGATAACGGGGTTACTATGAATTCTCACTAATATCCAAAGAAGGATAGATTGAAGCGCTTGGGTACTCGTTAACTTGTTGAATATTTGACGCTTTGTGGTATTTTAATTAAACAAGGAGTAGACGGATATTACTGAGACGTCTACATAATAAGCTGTTATACGTTTCAGGAGGCTTGGTGAATAACTCTGAGTTTATTACCGTAATCGAAGATGTAGTTTCGACATCGGCTATTGAAAATACAATTGATAATTTGAAATCACCTCCTGGTAGAAAGCCCGATGAAAAATTGGTTAAACAATCGACTTGGTTTAATTCATTAAGTGACTCTGATAAGGATATGGTGAAAAGTATTATATCTGACTCTGTAAATGAATCTGTTTTTGGTTTCCTTTGTGTACTCGATGATGTCAGGTCAATTTCTGATTCAGGTGACTCAAACAATCTAAAGTTAATACACGGTGACACTGTGCTTAACGACATAGAAGATGAATGCTTGCACGATTTGTATAAAAACGTATAACAAGCTGTTAAACAAGGACAAAAAACAGTTGGTTTTGCTCCTTCGTCGCTAATTTTAACCAACTATTTTTTGCCTGTTAACAGGGCGTTAGCAGTACAAGGAAGTTATGAGTAGCATCAAGTTTCATTCAAAATGGGAAGCAGAAGTTGAAACCGAAGAGGTTGTAGTTTCTGGTACTTGGTATTATCAAAATAAAACCCCTTACTCTGCTGAATTAATAAAACAAAAATGGAATTATAAAAGCGCAGATTTACCTATCCTTGATGAAATCCTAGAAGTTCCATTTTGTGATTATATTGATTACTCTATTAGTGATGAAGGTTATATTTGGTTTTGGCGTTTTGAAAGTAGTAACAACAAAACTAGTAGCCCTGTATTTCCAACGTATTTCTTAGCTAGAGATCATATTAATACTTACGGTTACAAGTACGAATTAGATGAGCGCTAAGTACTGCTAACAAATAAGGATAGGTGTCGCGCAGCCGACACCTTATCAGGTTGTTGAACCAGCCCGAGCGTCTGCTTTATATA
>CANMZP010000055.1 GCA_947502355.1 uncultured Thalassotalea sp.
GAGCGAATTGCGGACAGTCGGTTTCAAGCTTGTTGTCTTTTCTGAATGATAAAATACAGAAAGTTTGATTAAAAGGGATGTATGAATTACATCCCAGCTAATTCAGCTAATAATTGCTTATATGTATCCAGAGATAGCACTCTCAAGATTGAATACAATCGTTGGCATACCGGATATTCCCGCTTGTTTCCTTTGTTGCTCTTGAACAAGAACATTGTTGCGGGTTTTATTGTCATCAAGCAACTTCATTGCTTCTATTACCTCTAGACCAATACTGGCAATACCTGCATCGACAGTCACCCTTTTTACTGCTTCTCCCATAATTCCTTCTATCAGAGGAACATGTTTGTTGCTGTATTAATCAAAATCAAAAGTGACATTGTCTTTATTTGGGTACAGTACGTTTACTTTAAACATGAGATTTCCACTATGTTTGATCTGAATTTTAAGATATAGAATCTACTTTTTACTCGCTGGCATTGCTTTACCGATCATTGATTCACCCATGATGGCCTGTCTTTGATACGAAATTATCCCTGAAAGAATAGCGGTCATTCGATTTCGTTTACCGGGAACAACAACTGCTTTTTTTCCTAAACCTTTGATAGCAATTTCAGCTACCTCCGCAGGATCTTTTGCAGCCATTGGCAGTTTGGCCCAATCAACTCCATTATCCGCTGTCATCGGTGTGCTTGTTAGCCCCGGTGAAAGGACGGTTACATCAATACCTTTACGCTTGAGTTCTCCATGGAGAGATGTACCTAGCTGAAGAACATAGGCTTTAGTGCCTGCATAATTTGAAAAATATGGGGAAACCATATGACCAGAAAGACTTGATACCATTAAGATACCACCACGCTTTCTTTTCACCATCTCTGGTGTAAAGTGATGAGTTAGCTGTAATACAGAGGTTACATTTAGCTGAACCATCTGTAATTCTTTAGCTAACGATGTCTTAGCAAACGAGCCATTTATTTCAACACCCGCTGCTAGAACCAACAAACCTATTTCTTGCTTCACCTGCTTAACTTTTTCAACTCCTTCAGTCGTACCTAAATCTGCTGAAACAGTCATTGTTTTGATTCCGTAGCGATCCGCAAGCAATGCTGCATGCTCTTCAAGTTCTTTTTCTCGACGAGCGACCAAAACAATATTCAATCCTTTTGCTGCAATTTGACTTGCCATTTCAGCACCGATACCAGACGTTGCACCTGTGATAAGTGCCCAGTCGCCATATTTTTCTTTAAAGCTAATGCCCATAATTCGTTACCTTTCTTTGTGTTTATCTTATGAGGTAATTATATGGAGTTTGAGGAAGGAAAACTCTTCAGAAAAGTTCAAGTATTGCTCAGATTAGCTCAATTGAACCAACCTGAGCAAAAGGAGTAAGTATTTGTTATCAGGCTAAACGAAATGCAGAAGGAGATAGGCCAGTTTGTCCTTTGAAGGTACGGTTAAAAGTGGAAATAGACTCAAAGCCTGTTTCAAAAACAATGTCGGAGATACGTAAGTTATTATCTTTCAGCAGTACCTTAGCTTTGTTGATTTTTAATTTGGTAATGTATTTCATTGGTGGTTCTGAATACACCTCTTTAAATTTACGCTTGAAGGTAGAAACACTCATATGACACAACGCCGCCAATTCATTAACACTCAGATCCGTGTACAGATTGCTTTGGATGATATCTTCAAATTTGGCAAAGTTAGGTTTAAACATGGAAGCGAGAAAATCGAGTTCAGATGGGGCGTTGGTTCTTTTCGCCATAAGAATAACAAATTCACGTAGTTTACTCTCTATGAGTAAATCGTCAGCCAACTCTGGAGAATCAAGTAATATACTTATGCTGTCGCGATAGTGTTCAAGTAACCTATCTACTTCAACCTGCATGACATTATAATTTACCGTATAGTTTGACTGGCTAATATCAAAATTAAACAGTGTCTGAAATATTTCAGGGTAAAGAAGGATACCAATTGCTTCGCCAGCACCTTCATCATTATGGTAACTAGTGTTCTCATAAAAGTAGTTGGTACATTTTGCTAGCACTCCGCTGTTTTTGTTCAATGAAACAGATTCTGTCTGCTCCCTGACGTTAAAATCGCCATGAGTAACAAAGGCAAAACAAGCTTCACTGTCTACAAATACACGCGGCATACGTTTGAAACTGGGTATATCTTGTTTTTGAAAAACAACACGCCCATTATATTTTATCGTTTTCACTTTAAACACACTATTCAATTACATTAGGCTAATGGGTAATACAAACTAAAGAGTTTGAGCCGCACAACTAACAAACTCCTTTTAGTCTCAAGGCAGTGGTAAAAAGAAACAAAAACGTGAAACACACTGTGTTGAGATGACGCATACTAAATCCTTTTAAACAAATAACGGATGGGTTGAAAGATCAACATTTATATTAACTGATGCTACCATCAAAATTTTATATTAGGTTAGCTAATGACCAATTTCCGCGCAACTGCTTATCCTAATTTAATGTCTAGTTTCTGCTAAAAGCAACAATTTAGATGAATGTTTGCGAAAGTCAGAAAATGGCAC
>CANMZP010000056.1 GCA_947502355.1 uncultured Thalassotalea sp.
TAACAAATAAGGATAGGTGTCGCGCAGCCGACACCTTATCAGGTTGTTGAACCAGCCCGAGCGTATTCTTTATATAGGAAATATCGGTGGGTTTGTGTTGGGTAACCAGACTTTTTGTGTAAGCCTTCATTTTTTATAGACGAGTTTGTTCCTGCCTGGCCAGGCTGTCTTTTTAACTCATTGTTTCATAGTTAACTTTTTCTCCTATTTTTAACTCGAGCCATTATCTTTGTTATCGGTTTGCTACCTTCGCCTTCGAAAGATGTCGACGAAGGTCATCGGGTGATTGCAGCGTGGGCAAAGACAAGGGGCTGAGTCGGGTGTCTCTTTCATTGGTATAATGAGAACGCCGAGCAGTAACTGAATACGCCGCAGCAATGCTTTCTGATTACCATTTAAGAAACCATAATCCCGACAGCGATGAAAGCCCTTGGGCAAAACATGCTGTAAGACGTTATACAGAAACTCAGTGGTCTTGAGAGTACGCTTGGCTTTTTTACCAGTCTTGCTGTCTTTGTACTCAAAGGTGGTTGTGTTTGTATCGGACTGAACAATGGCTTTCTCACTGATAACTCCGCGATAAAGATAGCGAGCCAGATATTTTAGTGCAGGTAAACCGTGGCCGACACGCTTGCTGTTTACCACCCAGGTTGACGGAATATGGTTGGCAACTGGCCAGTTTTGCCGATTAAACCAGTCAAGTATTCTTGCCCGCCAGACTTTGGCTAAGGCTTTTTGGTTGAACAGATATTTACCTTTTTTCTTCGCCCAGCATTGTCGCTCAGGGCAATAGCCGCCACCGGTGACGATAACATGTAAATGTGGATGAAAATCCAATCGGCGATTGTGGGTATGCAATACGATGGTAAAGCCCGGCACAGCGTTAAGCTGTTTATCGCGATAAGCAAAATCTTTAATTATCTGCGCGGCAATACGAAACATGCCCTGATAGCTTTGCCGTTGATGTTGCCAAATGGTTTTGCGCATTTGATAAGGCAGCGTAAAGGTGAGCATAAAGTAATTGACCGGTAAGAGTTTTTGCTGCTGACGGGATAACCAGTCTTTGGTCGTGTTGTGTTGACACTGAGGACAGTGACGATGACCACAAGATAAGGGGTAGGCTTGCTGGTGATAACACTGCCCACAGTAATATAACGAGGCATCACTTTGTTCAGAGCGACAAGACATGATGGCTTTGCTTGCTTGACGCATATCCGAATTAAGGTAATGGGCTTGAGAGAGCGCTTTCCAGTTGTTTTTCAAAATCGGTGCTAATCTCATAGAGAGTCCCTCAATGATTCATCGAGCCAATCGGCGAGTTGATTGATGGCTAAGGTGGTGTTGATTTTCCTTGGTTGGGTAAGCTGAGCATATCGCGCCGTGGTTGTTGGACTTTGATGGCCTAAGAGCCGTTGAATGCTAAGTAAATCAACCCCCATTTCAAGTAGGTGAGTCGCGAAGCTATGCCGTAAGTTATGGGGGCTGATTTTTTTATGAATACCGGCAGCTAAGCAGGCTTTTTTCAATGCTTTTTGTACGCTACTGCGATTCATTGGCGCGTTACCTTTACCTGGAAATAACCAGTTTTTGTTTTTATGAGTTCGCCAAAACCGGCGTAAGCTTTGTAGCGTTGTTGTCGGTAAGGGCACAAACCTATCTTTGCCGCCTTTACCCAATCGGATATGAACACGTTGGCGTTGACTATCCACATCGTGTACCGTTAAGTTGAGGCCTTCCCCGAGTCGAAGCCCAAGGGTATAAAGGGTAAAGAATATGGTTATGTTTGCAGGTTTTCGGGTGTGAGCTAATAACCGTTTTAACTCATCCTGAGTGATAATGTCTGGCAATGTTTTTACTTGTGGCGGTTTGACAATATCCAGCCATTGCCAATTGCGTTTAAGGACGTGTTTAAAGAAGAACTGCAAGCCATTGCGATCTATTTTTACCGTGCTCCAGGAGTGGGTTTTGATGAGCTCACTAAAGTGATTTTTTAAGTCATCATGTGTTACTGAGTCAGGACATTTATCAAGGGTCGTGGTAATGCGGCGTAAAGCACGACTATAGGCATCAATGGTAGCTGGACGCTTGCCTTGTAGTTTTAATGCGGTAAGATGTTGTTGATAAAGAAAATTATAGCGTTCGAGGTCGCGAGAATTCATGTTGCTCTCCTAAGTTGAATGTTCAACAAAGGTTTAGCATAATTCAACGGTGTTTCTGCCGCGCAGCGGCTTGGTTCAACAAGGC
>CANMZP010000057.1 GCA_947502355.1 uncultured Thalassotalea sp.
CTAACAAATAAGGATAGGTGTCGCGCAGCCGACACCTTATCAGGTTGTTGAACCAGCCCGAGCGTCTGCTTTATATAGGAAATATCGGTGGGTTTGTGTTGAGTGTTCAGGCTTTTTTTATAAGCCTTCATTTTTTATAGACGAGTTCGTTCCTGCCTGTGCAGGCTGCTTTTTTAACTTATTGTTTCATAATGAATTTTATCTCCTGTTTTAACTTAAGCCATTATCTTTCTTATTGGTTCGCTACCTTCGCCGTCGAAAGATGTCGACGAAGATCATCGGGTGGTTACAGTGCGGGCAAAGACAAGGGGCTGGGTCGGGTTTCTCTTTCATTGGTGTAAGGCGAACACCGAGCAATAACTGAATGCGCCGCAGCAAGACTTTTTGATTACCATTTAAGAATCCATAATCACGACAGCGATGAAAGCCCTTGGGCAAAACATGCTGTAAGACGTTATACAAAAACTCAGTGGTCGCGAGGGTACGCTGGGATTTTTTACCGGTTTTGCTGTCTTTGTACTCAAAGGTGGTTGTCTTTGCATCCGACTGAACAATGGCCTTCTCACTGATAACCCCGCGATAAAGATAGCGGGCTAGATATTTTAGCGCAGGCAAGCCATGACCTACACGCTTGCAGTTAACCACCCAAGTTGACGGAATATTGTTGGCAACCGGCCAGTTTTGCTGATTAAACCAATCAAGTATTCTTGCCCGCCAGACTTTAGCTAAGGCTGTTTGGTTGAACAGATACTTGCCTTTTTTCTTCACCCAACATTGTCGCTTAGGACAATACCCACCACCGGTAACGATGACATGTAAATGCGGATGAAAATCTAATCGGCGATTGTGAGTATGCAATACGATGGTAAAGCCCGGCACAACGTTAAGCTGTTTATCACGATAAGCAAAGTCTTTAATTAGCTGCGCGGCAATACGAAACATGGCCTGATAGCTTTGACGTTGATGTTGCCAAATGGTTTTGCGCATCTGATAAGGCAGCGTAAAGGTGAGCATAAAGTAGTTGACCGGTAGGAGTTTTTGCTGCTGACGGGATAACCAGTCTTTGGTAGCGTTGTGCTGACACTGAGGACAGTGACGATGACCACAGGATAAGGGATATGCTTGCTGGTGATAACATTGCCCACAGTAATATAAAGAGGCATCACTTTGCTCAGAGCGACAAGATGTGATGGCTTTGCTTGCCTGACACATATCCGAGTTAAGGTAATGGGCTTGAGAGAGCGCATCCCAGCTTTTTTTCAAAATTGGTGCTAACCTCATAGAGAGTCCCTCAATGATTCATCGAGCCAATCGGCGAGTTGATTAATGGCTAAGGTGGTGTTGGTTTTCCTAGGTTGGGTAAGCTGCGCATATCGAGCTGTGGTTGTTGGACTTTGATGGCCTAAAAGCCGTTGAATGCTAAGTAAATCAACCCCCATTTCAAGCAGGTGAGTCGCGAAGCTATGCCGTAAGTTATGGGGGCTGATTTTTTTATGGATGCCAGCCTCCTGACAGGCCTTTTTCAATCCTTTTTGCACGCTACTTCGGTTCATCGGCGCATTGTCTTTACCCGGAAATAACCAGTGTTTGTTTTTATGGGTTAGCCAAAAGCGGCGTAAGCTTTGTAGTGTTTTCGTTGGTAAGGGCACAAACCTATCTTTACCGCCTTTGCCCAATCGGATATGAACACGTTGGTGTTGGCTATCAATATCTTGTACCGATATGTTGAGGCCTTCCCCTAGTCGAAGCCCAAGGGTGTACAAGGTGAAGAACAAAGCTCGATTTGCGGGTTTTCGAGTATGGTTTAACAGGCGTTGCAGCTCATCTTGAGACAATATATCAGGCAAGGTGCGTACCTGTGTTGGCTTGATGATATCGAGCCATTGCCAATTGCGTTTAAGGACGTGTTTAAAAAAGAACTGTAAGCCATTACGATCTATTTTGACCGTGCTCCAGGAGTGGGTTTTGATAAGATCACTAAAGTGATTTTTTAAGTCATCATGGGTGAGTGAGTCAGGACATTTATCCAGCACTGTGGTGATGCGGCGTAAAGCACGTGAATACGCATCAATGGTAGCGGGACGCTTGCCTTGTAGCTTTAATGCGGTAAGATGTTGTTGATAAAGAAAATTATAGTGTTCGAGGTCGCGAGAATTCATGTTGCTCTCCTAAGTTGAATGTTCAACAAAGGTTTAGCAGAATTCAACGGTGTTTCTGCCGCGCAGCGGCTTGGTTCAACAA
>CANMZP010000058.1 GCA_947502355.1 uncultured Thalassotalea sp.
CTATATAAAGAATACGCTCGGGCTGGTTCAACAACCTGATAAGGTGTCGGCTGCGCGACACCTATCCTTATTTGTTAGGTATTATTGAGCCTAGAGCTAAATTTAAGCTTATGAATACCATACGTAATTAAAGCAAACCCTACAAATGAAAACAGTCCAAAAGTAGTATTTTTTTCATCTATTAAAGATGTAAAAGCTACAAGTGTTAATAGTAAAAAAAGCCATTCAAAGCTTTGCGCGATTAGCTTAATAAAGGTATGCACAAATGGCTCTTCTGATTTGTTTGATACTAGAACTATACCAGCTAGACCAAGTAAAATAATAATGAACTCTCTTGCAAGAGATACGACCTCAATTACTTCACTTAAACCAGTTAAATTAAACAAAGACATTCCTATCGCAAAGCACGAAACATGCAATGTTATAGCGAGAAATGTTCTGAAAACTTCACTCATGTTTGAGTAATACCTAACGCCTCGCTAAGAGGCGCAAAATGCTTGGTTATAATTAGCGAAGAATGAGCGCAAACCAAGCGTTTTGCGTCCTTTCTTGAGCGCCTTGTTAGGTATACTACCCACAGTGTTCTGAGCCTGTATCATGAAAATTATTTATATATTCATCAGGTTCTAGATTGCTACTACGCGTCTCAGAATAAACTTCTGAACCATGGTGCAAAATATAATCAAAAAGGTGAAATACATTTAGATATTCCAAATATTCCGTTCCTGAATCAGCATATTCATGAGCTTCTTTTTCTGCTTTAGCAATAGCATCTTCCATACTATCTGCGTGAATTAGAATAATACGATCTTCGTAAACGTATTTTTTTTCGTTTATTGGATCAAACTGATTATGCCTAAAAATACATTTAGCAGCGTAAAATGGTTCGTGATTACTCATGTATACCTAACGCCTCATTAAGAGGCAAATAACTGTTGGCTAAAATAAGCGACGCAGGAGCAAAAGCCAACTGTTATTTGTCCTGCTTTAATGACTTGTTATATTTTCATTTTAAATCAATAGGTACAGTTATAGATATACCACATCCGTCTCCATAGCTAAAAATTAAGCTATGTTTTTCAATAGGATTGGCTTTAACCAGAAACCATATTTTGGTTTCACTTTCATCTTTAAAAGGTTTTAATGTGGCAAAAAAGCTAGGATTATCTTCATCACCGATAATGATGCTCGCTACATTAAACGATTGCCCTTCAATGGTTTTGGGAATTGAAACTGAAACACTATAAGTGCCTTTGTTTAACTCGCTATTTAATTTGAATTCACCTGCATAAGTAGCATCCCATTTAGCAGCTTGTTCCTCAGATTGAAAACAGCTAGTTGCATTGGTAAAAAATGAAAAGAAATATAAAGCTAAAAGAATTCGCATACTCGCCTGCTTTGAAAATATAACGCCTCGCTAAGAGGCGTAAAATGCATGGTTATAATTTGTGAGGCACGAGCGAAAACCATGCGTTTTTCGTCCTGCTTGAGCGCACTTGTTATGTTTTCTTTTTACAAAGGTGTTCAACAATTAAACCAATACTGGATATATGAATTAGTAAAACACCAAATAATATTAATGAAAAGTATTTAAGGCTATTTTCAATCGAAGATAAATATTCTTCGTTAGCTTTTTCAAACTCCATTCCCGACTCTAGGATTTTTATAACCCCAAGCTTATTAATTTGTTCTTCGCTTTCCAGTTTCTCAAGAACTTTTTCTGTCATTGAAATTCTTTGTTCTACTGGCTCATTAAGAGTATTCAGTTTCTCTACATAATTAAAAAACCACATTGAACCAGTAGCATAAATAATTAATAACAGAGTTGAGACAACTAGAAATGAAACTTTTGCCTTACTTGAATTCATACTCTCACTCCGTTGAAAACATAACGCCCTGTTAACAGGCAAAAAATAGTTGGTTAAAATTGGCGACGAAGGAGCAAAACCAACTGTTTTTTGTCCTTGTTTAACAGCTTGATACTTATTGAGCCTTCTCCCCGAAGTCTAGCTATAAACTAAACTTCAAGGCGACCAAACCAAAAGGAGAACA
>CANMZP010000059.1 GCA_947502355.1 uncultured Thalassotalea sp.
ATATGTTCAAAGGCATCTAACAATTCATCTTCCGTGTAGGATTGATAGTCTGGATTCATATATAGTCACATAACGCCAAGCTAAGAGGCGTAAAATGCATGGTTATAATTAGTGAGGCACGAACGTAAACCATGCGTTTTACGTCCTGCTTTAGCGCCTTGTTATACGTACTATGGCACAAGTTCTAAATTACATTCAACTCTTTGCTTTATATCCAAATTTTTACACTTATCTTCAGGATACTTGTTCAGGAATTCAATTATAACTTGGTTGCTTTCATATGTAGGTCTATTCATATTTAACTCATCACAGTATTCACCTACACAACGTTTGCCCCAGTCATACTTAGTAAGAATGAAAAATCTCAATGCTTTTGAAACTTCATTAGTATCCTGTAGCGATCGTTTATACAAATCAATATTTCGTCTAATTTGCAACTCCGGGTCAGTAGCCATTTTTGTGAAGTCATCGAGTTTTTGGAGTGAATCATTGGCGATATTTATAGAATTGAATGCCGTACCGGCGATAAAACTAATTATGCACAATATCAATACAACCAATGAAACCAGAAATTTACGCATATATTCCCTGTACGTATAACGCCCCACTAAGGGGAAATTTATAGTTTGCTAAAATGTTGAGCGGAGCGAAAACAGCAAACTGTAAATTTTCCCTCTTGAGTGGCTTGTTATACGTCATTTTTGTTTAAGCACGTATTTACCATTCCAATTCAAATCTGGTTGAGTGTTGTCATCATAATTATCGTAAGAAAGGTCGATAGTTACGTACTCATTACTAAATGATATTGTGCCTATTAAATTATAATATCCTTTAGGCCGTGGGATCTCGTTAGCTTTAACAACTCCCGATATACGCGGAATATCAAAACTTTCACTAGCCTCATGAGAGCCTCGAAACAAAAATGAAATAGGATCATGAGCCATATTCCCACGCATGCCTGTTACAGTGAGAATATATCGGTCTTCTATTTTCTGATATGTAGCTATTTCGTTGTTGTAATTCTTAGTACAGCCTGACAGGAATAGAGCTATTAAAATTGACAGAACTCTCATGACACTCCTTGACGTATAACGCCTCAATAAGAGGCAAAAAATAGTTGGTTATACTTGTGAAGCATGAACAAAACCAACTGTTTTTTGTCCTGCTTGATTGCCTTGTTAGCTTTCCATGTCAATCTCAACAACTTGAGCTTCTGAAAATATACGTTTGGTTGTCTCAAAAATGGTGTCTTTGTTACTTGGGTGTACCATGATATCAATTGCGTTATCAGAATGAGTAAAAAGGGTAAGACAACCAGCCTTTTGGATTTTTACAATATCCGATTTTTTTATCAATTTCCCGTTCGTATTATAAAAACGGGAATAGGAATTTGTACGAACCTGAACGGTATCGCCTAAATCAACGAAAGTGCGCTCAGATTTATCCAAAAATTCAACCGGAATCATGGACTCCAACTTTATAACAAACAAAATGAATAGCACTAAACCAAATACTAGGAGCAAATTTTCGATATGTCCTCCGGAAAGCTAACGCCCCGCTAAGGGGAAATTTATTGTTGGCTAAAATGTTGAACGGAGTGAAAACAGCCAACTGTAAATTTTCCCTCTTGAGCGACTTGTTGAACCAAGCCGCTGCGCGGCAGAAACACCGTTGAATTCTGCTAAACCTTTGTTGAACATTCAACTTAGGAGA
>CANMZP010000060.1 GCA_947502355.1 uncultured Thalassotalea sp.
TTTACCGTTAGCCAGATACATCAGGCACTACAGGTGGATTCGTTCACACAGCCGTAGTGTCGGTTTTAACCGACTTTGATTAAACCTTAGGTGATAGCCAGATAAATCAGGCACTACGGGTATGGAATGAGTCAGGTAATACGGGTATGGGTTGAATCTGGCAATACGGGTATGGAATGAGTCAGGTAATACGGGCATGGGGTGAGTCTGGCATTATGGATATGGGCTATACCATTCGTTCACACAGCCGTAGTGTCGGTTTTAACCGACTTTGATTAAACCTTAGGTGATAGCCAGATAAATCAGGCGCTACGGGCATGGGAGGAGTCAGGCATTATTGATCTAGGGTTTGGCATTGGTTGGCACATTCGTAGTATCGGATTTAACCGACGATTCTTTTTGGTCTATTCCAATTATTCAGCCATACTTTAGGTTCATTTTGTTTATAAGGATATAACAATGGCCAGCAGGAAGCTTCTTAAAGGGCGCTGTTCCCTCCCCAATTACGCCTATCATTTAACGTTCTGTACGCAAAACAAGCAAACAGTATTCAATGATTTTCATTGTGCTCGCTTGCTCGTAAATGAATTAAAGATAATTACTGAACAAGGAAAAGTTAACACTTTAGCCTGGGTTGTTATGCCCGATCATCTGCATTGGTTGGTTCAGCTACAATCAGAGTCAAAATTAAAGAATATAACCCAAGCAGTTAAAGGTAAGTCCGCATTAGTCATTAACCGAAACTTAAACAGGCAGGGACAATTATGGCAACGTGGCTATCATGATCATGCCATTAGAGATGAGAAACAATTTATTGGAACCGCTCGATATATTGTCGCAAATCCACTGCGTGCCCGCTTGGTAAATAAAATTGGAGATTACCCTCATTGGGATGCGATTTGGTTATAGTCTTTTGGTGTTGGTAGATAAATCGGGCAATACGGATTTTGAGCTATGGCATTCATTCGCCAGCCGTAGTGTCGGTTTTAACCGACTTTGGTTGAAACATTTACCGTTAGCCAGATAAATCAGGCACTACGGGTGGATTCGTTCACGCAGCCGTAGTGTCGGTTTTAACCGACTTTAGATTGAAATATTTAACGTTACCCAGATAAATCAGGCACTACGGGGTTGATTCGTTTACGCAGCCGTAGTGTCGGTTTTAACCGACTTTGATTGAAATATTTAACGTTATCCAGATAAATCAGGCACTACGAGGTTGGGATTCGCGCGCCCTGCCGTAGTGTCGGTTTTAACCGACTTTGATTGAAATATTTAACGTGATCCAGATAAATCAGGCATTACGAGGTTGGGATTCGCGCGCCCTGCCGTAGTGTCGGTTTTAACCGACTTTGATTGAAACATTTACCGATAGCCAGATAAATCAGGCACTACAGGTGGATTCGTTTACGCAGCCGTAGTGTCGGTTTTAACCGACTTTGGTTGAAACATTTACCGTTAGCCAGATAAATCAGGCACTACGGGCATGGGAAAGTTAGTTGACGTCTGATAGGTATGGGCTTTAGCGTTGATTCGTCCAACCGTAGTGTCGGTTTTAACCGACTTTGGTTGAAACATTTACCGTTAGCCAGATAAATCAGGCACAACGGGCATGGGAAAGTTAGTTGACGTCTGATAGGTATGGGCTTTAGCGTTGATTCGTCCAACCGTAGTGTCGGTTTT
>CANMZP010000061.1 GCA_947502355.1 uncultured Thalassotalea sp.
AGTGGTAGGGGAGCGTTCTGTAAGCCGTTGAAGGTGTGTTGTAAGGCATGCTGGAGGTATCAGAAGTGCGAATGCTGACATGAGTAACGATAAGGGGAGTGAAAAACTCCCCCGCCGAAAGACCAAGGTTTCCTGTCCCATGTTAATCAGGGCAGGGTAAGTCGGCCCCTAAGGCGAGGCGGAAACGCGTAGTCGATGGGAAACAGATTAATATTTCTGTACTTCTATATATTGCGAAGGAGGGACGGAGCAGGCTAGGCAAGCATGGCGTTGGTTGTCCATGTGAAAGTATGTAGGCTGAAGAATTAGGTAAATCCGGTTCTTCTTAAGGCTGAGATACGAGACGAGACTCTACGGAGTTGAAGTTGTTGATGCCCTACTTCCAGGAAAAGCTTCTAAGCATCAGATATATAGGAACCGTACCCCAAACCGACACAGGTGGTTAGGTAGAGAATACTAAGGCGCTTGAGAGAACTCGGGTGAAGGAACTAGGCAAAATAGTACCGTAACTTCGGGAGAAGGTACGCTCTCTAGTGTGAACTCTTTACGAGGTAAGCACAGGAGAGTCGAAGTAACCAGGTGGCTGGAACTGTTTATTAAAAACACAGCACTGTGCAAAATCGAAAGATGACGTATACGGTGTGACGCCTGCCCGGTGCCGGAAGGTTAATTGATTGGGTTAGCGTAAGCGAAGCTCATGATCGAAGCCCCGGTAAACGGCGGCCGTAACTATAACGGTCCTAAGGTAGCGAAATTCCTTGTCGGGTAAGTTCCGACCTGCACGAATGGCGTAATCATGGCCACACTGTCTCCACCCGAGACTCAGTGAAATTGAATTTGCGGTTAAGATGCCGTATACCCGCGGCTAGACGGAAAGACCCCGTGAACCTTTACTATAGCTTGACAGTGAACATTGCTCCTACATGTGTAGGATAGGTGGGAGGCTTTGAAGCAGCGTCGCTAGATGTTGTGGAGCCAATCTTGAAATACCACCCTTGTATGCGTGATGTTCTAACCTAGGGCCCTAATCGGGCTTGGGGACACTGTCTGGTGGGTAGTTTGACTGGGGCGGTCTCCTCCCAAAGAGTAACGGAGGAGCACGAAGGTTGGCTAAGTATGGTCGGACATCATACGGTTAGTGCAATGGCATAAGCCAGCTTAACTGCGAGACAGACACGTCGAGCAGGTACGAAAGTAGGTCATAGTGATCCGGTGGTTCTGTATGGAAGGGCCATCGCTCAACGGATAAAAGGTACTCCGGGGATAACAGGCTGATACCGCCCAAGAGTTCATATCGACGGCGGTGTTTGGCACCTCGATGTCGGCTCATCACATCCTGGGGCTGAAGTCGGTCCCAAGGGTATGGCTGTTCGCCATTTAAAGTGGTACGCGAGCTGGGTTTAGAACGTCGTGAGACAGTTCGGTCCCTATCTGCCGTGGGCGTTTGAGAATTGAAGAGGGCTGCTCCTAGTACGAGAGGACCGGAGTGGACGAACCGCTGGTGTTCGGGTTGTTATGCCAATAGCATTGCCCGGTAGCTACGTTCGGAACTGATAACCGCTGAAAGCATCTAAGCGGGAAGCAGGCTTTGAGATGAGTTCTCACTGGG
>CANMZP010000062.1 GCA_947502355.1 uncultured Thalassotalea sp.
CTTGATACTTATTGAGCCTTCTCCCCGAAGTCTAGCTATAAACTAAACTTCAAGGCGACCAAACCAAAAGGAGAACACTCAATGAAATTCTATACTAATTCTCACCCTTTTTATTGCGGGATCGATCTTCATGCACGTATTTTATACGTTTGCATATTAGATAATGAAGGAAAAGTCGTTTTACATCAACAAATTAAGGCAGATAAAAAACAACTACTTAATTTACTTCAACCTTACATTGGTAATGTCGTCGTCGGGGTTGAATGCATGCATTGTTGGTACTGGGTTAGTGATTGGTGCGAGGAATACGGCATCGATTTTATTCTCGGCCACGCACTCTACATGAAAGCTATTCATGGTGGCAAAGCTAAGAACGACAAAATAGACTCCTATAAAATTGCCTGTTTAATGCGTGGGGGGAACTTTCCACTCGCGTATGTTTACCCATCAAGAATGCGTGCTACTCGTGACTTACTTAGACGACGAACTCATGTTGTTCGTCATGGCGCTGACCTAAAGGCTCACGTTGTTAATACTGACAGTCAATATAATTTACCGTCACAATCACTCAATCTTAAGAATATTTCAGCAAGAGAAAGCCTTAAACATTATTATGACGACCCAGTCATCCAGCGCACGATTGAACTCGATATGGTCTTACTCGATTGCTATGCAAAAGAACTCAAAAAAGTGGAATGGTTCATCGAAAAGCAAGCCAAAGAGCATCATGGCTGTTACTTATCCTTAATTCGTACTTTCCCTGGAATTGGACAAATCATTGGCTTAACCATTCTGTATGAAATAGGAAACATATCTCGGTTTGAATCGGTGCAAAATTTTGCGTCATATAGTCGATTAGTAAAGTGCAAAGCGGAGTCCGCCGGGAAAATATATGGCTCAAGCGGTAATAAGATTGGTAATGGCTATTTAAAGTGGGCATTTAGCGAGGCTGCCGTTTTATACCTAAAAGGTAATGACAAAGCCAAAGCTCATTTAAATAAGCTTCAAAAACGAATGAGTAAAGGCAAGGCATTATCTGCGTTAGCCCATAAAATTGGGCGCTGTGTTTACTATATGCTTAAAAACAAAACGGTGTTTGATGAAGATAAATTTTTAAAAGGTTAAGTCGCACAATGGCGTGAGCCCAAAGCCTAACTCGCTGGTTAAGAGCATTGCCTATCATCGTCTTTCAATAAGTTTTCGATGATGATTATGCCAAGTTGTCCAAGCCCATATTGCTTGATTAGACACGCCATTGGTGCGCATACAAACAATCAGTAAAATCGTTTACACCTTAACTGAGTCTGAAACTAACTGAACACATGAGTCAATTTGCTTGAATAGTACCAGCTAAAGGTTAACCGAAGAATGTCTAGTGCCCCTATCACCATAATGGATTATGAAAAGGTAGGCTGTGATGAGATCACAATAAGAGAGCCTCAATATGTGTTTGCAGTAAACGATTTGTTTAATTGCTTAGTGACATAACGAAGAAGACGCTTTTACTCATTGATACTAAAGTGGCTGCTGCGCAGCCAAGGAATTTCTAGTGCCTATTTGACAGGAAAAGGCTCATATGTGTTA
>CANMZP010000063.1 GCA_947502355.1 uncultured Thalassotalea sp.
CGTGCTTTGTAGTAATCAAATCGTAATTACGAACCAGAGTATTTTTGGCTATCTAAAATTGGAACTGAATTAAAAGACGCTGCACAACTTATTCTTTAAATTACTCTAATTCAGTTTCTGATGGAAGAACTTACTGACCTACTATTCTTAGTCACGTCGGTCTAGATGTTAAATATAGTTCATTTATCAATTAAGCTTTCTTAATTATGCCCCATTTAGTTATCACTTCTCGGCTATGTTGACGATAACGACACGTTTCTGTGTCACTTGTGTCTACTTGATTGTTGTATTATATTATGTAGACACTAATGACTCACTTTTGTGGCATTAAAGTCTACTTGGGGGGGGTTATGAATAAAACTCTAGCTATTCAAAAATTAGCTACTTACGACAAGCAAGGTCGATATATCTTTACGAACTCTGATTTAGCTAAGATCTTCTATGAAAGTTCTGCCAGAGCTATTAGAGCAGGTATTCAGCGCCTCGTTGAAGCTAGGATTTTACTTCGAGCTTGTAAAGGGGTTTACATTAATAATCTGGCTCACAGTAAAGGCAGTAATCTATTAGAGCAATTAGCAACAACGATTAGGCGAGGAGAATATAATTATCTTAGCCTGGAATCAGCCTTATCTGAATACGGTGCTATTTCACAAATTCCCGTGGATAGATTAACCGTAATGACAACGGGTAGGAAGGGAGAATATAAAACGCCTTTTGGGACAATTGAATTTACCCACACCAAGCGCTCTGTAAGTGACATTTTAGATAATACAGAGATTGTTGGGCGCCCTTTGCGCTTAGCAACTAAAAACGCTGCTTATCGAGATTTGAAGCGTGTAGGCCGAAATACCCATTTAGTTGAAGAGGCAATGTTATATGAAGATTGATCAACAAAATTTTGAGCAACTTGTCGATAGAGCAATGACCGATGAGAATGTATCGAATATGCGCCCAGTTATAGAAAAAGAGCTGCTACATTATGATATTTTATTCGCATTAGAAAAAGGCGGTTTTTTAGACTCTTTGGTATTTCAAGGGGGAACTTCTCTGCGTTTATGTTACGGTGGTAATCGGTTTAGTGAAGATCTGGATTTTGCTGGTGGAAAAGAATTATCAGCATCCACATTATCGGATATGAAAGCATGTATTGAGAAATACGTCGGTTCAAGATACGGCTTAGAAGTCACAGTTAAAGAGCCAGCAAAGCTAAAAGAAGAGCCTAAATACGAAGAGCTGAAAATCGATAAATGGCAAATCGCTGTCGTTACTGCACCAAATCGAAAGAGCATTCCAAAACAACGCATTAAAGTAGAAGTCGCAAATATTCCTGCTTATACAAAAGAGCCGTTACCCCTACAATTAAATTACGACTTTTTGCCGGATGGGTATAGTGATATGTTGATACTCACAGAAACTCTTGATGAAGTAATGGCTGATAAGCTCGTTTCCCTTCCTGCAACACAGAAGT
>CANMZP010000064.1 GCA_947502355.1 uncultured Thalassotalea sp.
TTGAAGTGACCCCCAATAGTTGGACTATCCAATTACTGGGGGTCTTTTTTTATGTCCAAACATTGCAGAGAGTTCAAGCTACAAGTAGCTAAACTTGCTCTCGAAACTAACTCTAGAGCCATTGGCCGACAATTCGACGTAACACACCGTCAAGTTCGATATTGGTCTAGCGTCTATCGAATTCATGGTTTAAATAGCTTTTTGCACAAAGAGAAACCATACTCTCGTGATTTCAAACTCTCAGCTTTAAAAGCCATTAATGAGAACAATTGGTCCTTAACTTATACCAGTGCACATTTGGATTTATCTTCACCTGGCATGTTATTTGAGTGGCAAAAGCAGTATCATTCGGGAGGTATAACAAATTTAACTCCCCGTAGAAAAGGTCGCCCTTCAATGAAACAACGTTCACCTCAACCAAAACCGTCAGAGCAAATGACCGAGAAAGAATTGAGGGAAGAATTAGCATATCTTCGAGCGGAGAACGCTGTTTTAAAAAAGTTAGAAGCCTTAGCTCAGAAACGAAAAAAGAAAACCAAGACAAAACCATAGTGGTTAATGAGCTTAAGGCAAAACATAAATTACAGCATCTACTGGAAGCATCAGGGCTAGCAAAAAGCGTTTACTATTATCAACGTAAGACGTTGCTGCAACCTGAGCCTGATGATGCTATCAAGGCGCAAATTAAGGAAATATATCATCAGCATAAAGGTCGTTATGGTTATCGGCGCATCACTTCACAACTGCGTTCATCAGACCTAATTATCAATCACAAAAAGGTTCAGCGTTTGATGCTAGAGCTTGGCTTAAAATCTAAAGTTAGACCTAAGCGGTATAAATCGTATAAAGGGGAAGTTGGTAAAATAGCCCCTAACTTATTACAGCGTGACTTCAAGGCAAATAAACCAAACCAGAAATGGGTAACGGATGTTACTGAGTTCAAAGTCGGAGAACAAAAAGTATATTTATCTCCGGTTATCGATTTGTACAATCAAGAAGTTGTTAGTTATGAAGTTCGAAGCAATGTTAGGCTGCCGTTAGTTACGGATATGCTAAAAAGCGCTTTAAGGAAGTTAAAATGGCATGAGAAGCCAATCTTTCATTCGGATCAAGGCTGGCAATATCAAAATAAAGCTGTTCAAAATCTTCTTAAAGAAAATGGCTTACAACAAAGTATGTCGAGAAAAGGGAACTGTTTGGATAATGCAGTGGCTGAAAATTTCTTTGGCATACTAAAAACAGAAATGTATCATGGTGAAAAATTTGAAGATGCAGCGGAGTTAATCCGAAGCATTAAAGAATATATTGATTACTACAATCACAAGCGAATAAAACTGAAACTAAAAGGCCTGAGTCCGATAGAATATCGAAATCAGGCCTTTGTAGCCGCTTAACAAAGTGTCCAACTTCTTGGGGTCACTTCA
>CANMZP010000066.1 GCA_947502355.1 uncultured Thalassotalea sp.
CATTGATACTAAAGTGGCTGCTGCGCAGCCAAGGAATTTCTAGTGCCTATTTGACAGGAAAAGGCTCATATGTGTTAGGGCAACTTTGCTAAGTACTTTATAATAGTTTCGTTTGGTCTTTGAACTTGAGATGCAAATTGTATTGCATCAACAGAACCATACTTTTTTGCGGCTTCATTGATTAACTTAGATTTTTTATTTGCCCCAAGTTTTAGTAATTCATTAACTGCAACAGGATCTGAATATAAAATTGCAGCATGTAGAGGGGTAAAACCTATTGAGTCTCTTTGCTCTATGTCAGCCCCACAGCTAACCATATTTTTCAGTACGGTACTAAACTTTGAATTTAAAATTTCGCGACCAGCAACAACAGCACCCAAAAGTGAATTTGGTTCAGCATCATCAGCGCTAATGCTAGGGCAAGACTCAAGCCACAACTCACTAACTGCACCAAGTACAGAGTTTTCCTGAGCGATATAGTGCAAATGGTAAGTAAAATCTTGCTTTAAGTAAAAGTACACAGCAAAACTAAGGAGCATAAAAGGGAACATAACAATAATGATAAGTTTTTTCACTGTACTCTCCTTGTTGCCCTAACGCCGTTTTAAGCGGCAAATTGCAGTTGGCTAAAATAAGTGAGGTACGAACAAAAAGCCAACTGTAATTTGTCCGACTTGAAAACCCTTGTTATAAGGCTACTACTCCACCCAGTAATAAAATTCATTTGATGATTTGCAACCTAAATATTCACCCTCAGGAACATCGTTAACTTTGAACTTATATTTATTACCATCGTTATGGTAAGTGGCACTGGTTGTTTTAATCCAACAATCAAGCCATTCATCATGATGTGGGATTCGACACTTGTCTTTATTAAAAGCAATTGAGTTTATAGTGATTTTGCTCAACTTAGGTACATGAACCCATTTGGAGATGGGATCCCATTTATTTGGCTTTTTTATAAAACGAACGGAATTACTATCATTCTTTGATTCACCATCGCTTTGCTCTAAAACAATGATCATATCTTTAACAGTTCTAAATTGCTGCTCGATAGACTTTTGCTCGCCTTCGCAAACTTGTTCAGATGCGTTAGCTAATGAACAGATTAAAAATATTGAACACAAATACCGAACCATTCTCTAGCCTTATAACGCCCCGCTAAGAGGCTAAAAATGCATGGTTATAATTTGTGAGGCACGAACGAAAACCATGCGTTTTTCGTCC
>CANMZP010000067.1 GCA_947502355.1 uncultured Thalassotalea sp.
ATACCAATTCTCTTAATTAGTTGTTCAGATTCATCCAACTTCTACTGCACATTTTTATTACTCTTTTACTATCACTGACAAAGTTATTCCAAGCATCGCACACTGAATTAACTATTGAATCGTAACCACTGAAACACCGGTTTGCTAAATGATGCTGTCGCATCCAACTCCACACTTGTTCAATTGGGTTCAGCTCTGGAGAGTATGGTGGTAATTTTATTATGCTCAAGTTATCAAAATTGTTCTCAAAATCTTCAATGTGCCAACCAGCACCATCCATAATTATTACCGCATGCCGACCTACTGGGGTTTTCTTGGATACTTGCTGCAAGTGCTCTAACATTATTTCTTTATTTACATACGGTACGACCATTGCTTCCGTACTTCCATTGGTAATACAGACTGAACCGAATAGATAAACATATTCAAATTGTTGCTGCTTGACGGCCCTTGGTCGAGTGCCTGTTTCAGCCCATAGACGAGTCGTCGTATTTTGTTGACCAAATCTAGCCTCATCTTGAAGCCATATATCTACCCGATCTAAAGGGATTGAGCCTGGGATCTTAAGGATCGTTTTTATTTGGAATTTTTTTAAACTCTTCTTGAGCTTCTACTGACTGCTTAGGGTGTTTGGAGCGAGATGTTATCCATGAAAAGCCAAGTTTATGTAGTAACCTGTAGACATGTGAGATATGAAACGTAATATCAAAATTCTTTTGAATATATGCTTGTACATCTTGACCATTCAGACGACCACCTTGATCATTATTTTCTTTACTTTTTACGTAATCGCGAATTTGTTGCTGCTGGGCAATCGATAATTTTGATGGTCTACCTGGTGGTTTTTTATCAATAAAGCTATCAATTCCAAATTGAAGATATTGAGAGACCCATTTATTGACACTTGTTCGGCTTACTTTTAAAAATTTAGCGATATCGGTACGAGAATGACCATCTTGAAAATGCAGAATAGCAAGACACCTAAGTCTCATACGAACACTAGTATGAGTTTTTGCTAGATTAGATAGCGTAAGTTTATCCATGATGTATGTAATGATTTTTGTAATATGAAATAAAACACATTAGACCACATAATTAAGAGAATTGGTAT
>CANMZP010000068.1 GCA_947502355.1 uncultured Thalassotalea sp.
TCTTTTCCTCGGGGTACTTAGATGTTTCAGTTCTCCCGGTTCGCCTCGTTAAGCTATGTATTCACTTAACGATACCTATCTTTTGATAAGTGGGTTTCCCCATTCGGACATCCCAGCCTATAACGCCTTTTATCGGCTTAACTGGGCTTTTCGCAGATTAACACGTCCTTCATCGCCTCTAACTGCCAAGGCATCCACCACATACGCTTAGTCACTTAACCATACAACCCCAAAAAGTTTTGGTACGCATCGGTGACTAAACCGACGCAATTGTAAAGTCTGACATTTTCACGCATTCAATAAGAATGTTGACATCTTCATGTCAAACTCAAATGTTGCCACTTGAGCCTTGAGTAAGAACAACTAACACAACGAATAGTGTTAGTTATAATTTGAAACGCTTAAAGCGTTTCGGTTGATAAACAACAAGTTGTTTATCGTGGTAATTTGTACTCTTAACAAGAGCATGATTACGATTGGACGTCGTAACCACAAATTACCGGGTTTAATATCAGCTTTCCAAATTGTTAAAGAAGTACATTGATACGCGCATTCGGTACCTATGTTGGTAAAAAACCAAACTTAAATCATCATCTTGATGCCTTAAATTTGGCTTTTCTCTTTTTAAAGACAAATACATTTAGGATTTTATCTAGGCATTTTGATGCGACGTTTAGCCTGCTAAACGAGAATCAAAATAACGACGAGAAAATTCTAAATTGGTAGGTCTGAGTAGACTTGAACTACCGACCTCACCCTTATCAGGGGTGCGCTCTAACCAGCTGAGCTACAGACCTACTACATATAGATTTCAGAAAATGGTGGAGCTAAGCAGGATCGAACTGCTGACCTCCTGCGTGCAAGGCAGGCGCTCTCCCAGCTGAGCTATAGCCCCATTTCTGAGTTGTCTTTATCTTTCGTTATCATTGCAATTTGTGTGAACACTCGCGATACATTGCTGTATCCATCAAGTTGTTTACTTAAGGTAAGGAGGTGATCCAACCCCAGGTTCCCCTAGGGTTACCTTGTTACGACTTCACCCCAGTCATGAATC
>CANMZP010000069.1 GCA_947502355.1 uncultured Thalassotalea sp.
AATCCGCAGCTTCGGTGCATAGTTTAGCCCCGTTACATCTTCCGCGCAGACCGACTCGACTAGTGAGCTATTACGCTTTCTTTAAAGGGTGGCTGCTTCTAAGCCAACCTCCTAGCTGTCTATGCCTTTCCACATCGTTTCCCACTTAACTATGACTTTGGGACCTTAGCTGGCGGTCTGGGTTGTTTCCCTTTCCACAATGGACGTTAGCACCCACAGTGTGTCTCCCGGATATCACTCATTGGTATTCGGAGTTTGCAAAGGGTTGGTAAGTCGGGATGACCCCCTAGCCTTAACAGTGCTCTACCCCCAATGGTGTTCGTCCGAGGCTCTACCTAAATAGATTTCGGGGAGAACCAGCTATCTCCCGGCTTGATTAGCCTTTCACTCCGACCCACAAGTCATCACCGCATTTTTCAACATACGTGTGTTCGGTCCTCCAGTTGATGTTACTCAACCTTCAACCTGCCCATGGGTAGATCGCCGGGTTTCGGGTCTATGCCCTGCAACTAAACGCGCAGTTAACACTCGCTTTCGCTACGGCTCCCCTAATCGGTTAACCTTGCTACAGAACATAAGTCGCTGACCCATTATACAAAAGGTACGCAGGCACCGGACTAAATCCGGCTTCCACTGCTTGTACGTATGCGGTTTCAGGTTCTATTTCACTCCCCTCACAGGGGTTCTTTTCGCCTTTCCCTCACGGTACTGGTTCACTATCGGTCAGTTAGGAGTATTTAGCCTTGGAGGATGGTCCCCCCATATTCAGTCAAGATTTCTCGTGTCCCGACCTACTCGATTTCATGATAAGTTTATTTTCGTGTACGGGGCTATCACCCTGTATCGCTGCCCTTTCCAGAGCATTCCACTAACTTACTAACCACTTAAGGGCTAATTCCCGTTCGCTCGCCGCTACTAAGGAAATCTCGGTTGATTTCTTTTCCTCGGGGTACTTAGATGTTTCAGTTCTCCCGGTTCGCCTCGTTAAGCTATGTATTCACTTAACGATACCT
>CANMZP010000070.1 GCA_947502355.1 uncultured Thalassotalea sp.
GCCCCGCTAAGAGGCTAAAAATGCATGGTTATAATTTGTGAGGCACGAACGAAAACCATGCGTTTTTCGTCCTACTTTAGCGCCTTGTTAGGTGTTCGGGTAGTACACTAGTGAAGAACCTTCTTCTAGAGCTTCCTCGTAAAAAGGCGCAAACCTTTTAAACCCATCAGTATTCAAGACATCTACTCTAATTGGGTTGCCTCTTAAACCAACTAAATCAGAAAATCCAAACTTTCTTATTTCACTGGTCGCAAAATCAAAGTTTAATTCATCGTTGTCTTGCTTTAAGAACAACATACATTTATGAATATCATCGATTTCCGGAAAAGTGTAATCATATTCAGATTTCCCTTTGAATTTTCCCTCGAAACCATAAATAACAACCGTAATCATTGAACACCTAACGCCCATTTAAGGGGCTGATAATTGTTTGCTAAAATGTGTAGCGAAGCGAAACCGAGCAAACTGTTAGCAGTCCCGCTTTAAATTCTTGTTATGTGACGTTAAATGCCCATGTATGCGCCAAATTAGAATAACAATACAAAAAGACATAAAAAACATATATGTTTTAGGTGAATCTTCAAAACTTATTTGACTACTTTTAGCTGAAATTTGTCCCGTAGATAAAATATATAAAGTCCAGAGAGTTAAGCCAAGCGTAATTAGCTTTTCTTTAGGCTTGTTAAAATCAATTTTTCGCCACCAAGCGGGTTCAGAAACTTCGCTATTATCAGGTTCATTCGAAGCATTTTTTTTAGCTTCATCCGCGAATTTTTGTAAGTGTATTTTAATTTCGGCATATCGTTCAGGCCAAGCCTCTTTATCAATATGTTCAAAGGCATCTAACAATTCATCTTCCGTGTAGGATTGATAGTCTGGATTCATATATAGTCACATAACGCC
>CANMZP010000071.1 GCA_947502355.1 uncultured Thalassotalea sp.
TTTTTGGGGTCCCCACAAAGGGTTAATGCCTTGGTTTATGCCCCGTATTTTTCTAAAATTAATCTAATGATCTAACGAGAGCTGTTTCTGATTTTGCAACAAGGGAAGACCACTCATCCATTAATTTAGCGGCTTCTTTCTCGCCTCCCGCTCGTTTGACAAATAAGTTCCACCATTTAATATTCATTGGTGTTTGCTTCCACTCAAGATCAGAAGGGCCACCATCCATTGGGAAGAAAACCATTTGATCCCACTGGCCAAATTCAAACCGATACCCCGATACGTTTCTTTTTAATTCCACATCTACCGGAATAAAGTGCTGCTTAATAAATTGTTGAGCAGCCCACTGCTTGCCGTCTTTGAATTGTATAAATCGTACAGTATACCAATCGGCATTTTCATACTTAGATGCCTTTTGATTATCGTCAGAAATAGCGATAGAACTGAAGGATAAAAGGGTTATAGCAAATAGAGCCGATACCACGGTTTTAACTTTCATTCGAATCTCCTTGCTCGATTTCAGTCGAGCGTAATATTGATGAATTGTTGAGTATAGACAAAGATTTGAGCTTTGCTTAACTTTCTAAAAGAAAGAGCAAACTATAGAAAAAGTATAATTAAAGGGGCGTAGTCAATTAAGGAAAATACTACGGCTGTTGCCTTTGAGAGTGAAACATTAAGAATGTCTGCTTATTTGTCTTCTTCAGCCCGTCATCGCTCGTTGGTCAATGACCGCTTTGGTGGCAAAAC
>CANMZP010000072.1 GCA_947502355.1 uncultured Thalassotalea sp.
AAAGCACGAAACATGCAATGTTATAGCGAGAAATGTTCTGAAAACTTCACTCATGTTTGAGTAATACCTAACGCCTCATTAAGAGGCAAAAAATTGTTGGCTAAAATTAGCGACGCAGGAGCAAAAGCCAACTGTTTTTTGTCCTTTTGAATGACTTGTTATAAGCCATTTGTCACCACTCTTTGACCGCAATGAATGCAGACAATAGAACCTGAAAACCAACGCCATACAACTTTATCCCAACTACCACTCGATGCTGGGTGTGGCGCTTTGAAACCCTGAACAGTAAGACACTTATTACAATGTGGGCAACGATTAAAAAACGCTAGAATAATATGAAGTACAGCTGAAACAAGGAAAGCACCAAAAATATAAATCAAATGACTAGCGCTTGCATCAGATTCTGAGAAAATTTTTCCGTAGCCTAAAGATACAAAGAAAACGATCAGTAAAGTCCAAGCGATAAAAACGCTTAATATATCAAGTTTGCTGATAATTGAATTCTGCACCGAAATTCCCTATGGCTTATAACGCCTCATTAAGAGGAAATTTATAGTTGGCTAAAATGTTGAACGCAGTGAAAACAGCCAACTGTAAATTTTCCTGCTTTAATGCCTTGTTGAACCAAGCCGCTGCGCGGCAGAAACACCGTTGAATTATGCTAAACCTTTGTTGAACATTCAACTTAGG
>CANMZP010000073.1 GCA_947502355.1 uncultured Thalassotalea sp.
CGCGGATCTTATTTGAGATATTTTATTTGTCACAGCATGCTGAGGGAGGTTGCGGCCTACGCCGCAATGACGGCGTACTTTTAAGAATATATTTTATTCTGTTTATAGCTCCCAACAGACTCTCAGGATTAGCCTTAACTTGCAACATAAAGTTTATCCGGCAAATAATGGCGATTTTCACCAAGTTCACAATAGATATTGGTGCAATTTTAAAACAGATTTTTTGATGAACAGGAGATATCGAAACTCGCTGGGGGTCTCCATATGACGAATAAGCGGCTAATGGGAGATGCGTTCTACCTCAATAGGTGTGCAAATCCCCTACTTCACCGTGGTTGAATTTGAAATATTTGATTTTAAAGTATTGGTAGGTAAATTTTAAATACAAAAAAGCCGACATAAAGTCGGCTTTTTTGTCACTTGAATAAGTGGCGTCCCCTAGGGGATTCGAACCCCTGTTACCGCCGTGAAAGGGCGGTGTCCTAGGCCTCTAGACGAAG
>CANMZP010000074.1 GCA_947502355.1 uncultured Thalassotalea sp.
AATTGGTAGACACAAGGGATTTAAAATCCCTCGTCTTAACGGACGTGCCGGTTCAAGTCCGGCCCCGGGTACCATTTTCATAAAAGAGAAAAGAAGAAATATAAGTAGCACCAAAAAATTTATGCGGCTGTAGCTCAGTTGGTAGAGCATCACGTTGCCAACGTGAATGTCACGAGTTCGAGTCTCGTTAGCCGCTCCAAATTTTTTCTAGACCCTGGCGGGTTGGCAGAGTGGCTATGCAGCGGATTGCAAATCCGTGGACCTCGGTTCGACTCCGGGACCCGCCTCCATTTCTTGATGAAATAAGCTGATTGATTTCAATACTATTAATCGTACTGGTGATAACCGATACGTATTGGTGCATTTTTGATTGGTTTAATATGTTAAAGAAATACAATGAGCGTAATAAATTTAGCGGCTGTAGCTCAGTTGGTAGAGCATCACGTTGCCAACGTGAATGTCACGAGTTCGAGTCTCGTTAGCCGCTCCAAT
>CANMZP010000075.1 GCA_947502355.1 uncultured Thalassotalea sp.
TGGAGGGGTTCCCGAGTGGCCAAAGGGATCAGACTGTAAATCTGACGGCTCAGCCTTCGGTGGTTCGAATCCACCTCCCTCCACCATTTTTGTATTGAGTCCTTTAGATATGCGGACGTCGTATAGTGGTAATACCTTAGCCTTCCAAGCTAAAGCGGCGGGTTCGATTCCCGCCGTCCGCTCCATATCTAATCATGGCGCTGATATAGCTCAGTTGGTAGAGCGCACCCTTGGTAAGGGTGAGGTCGGCAGTTCGAATCTGCCTATTAGCACCATCCTCTTATTTTCTTAAGCATTTCTGCTGTTTTTAATGTCTATTTTTTGAACTATCACTGTTCTGCATCTATCCTTATTTTACCGCTAAGAATCAATTTTTATTGCAAGGGTAAGATTAAGATGGCTAAAGAAAAATTTGAACGTTCGAAACCGCACGTAAACGTAGGTACAATCGGCCACGTTGACCACGGTAAAAC
>CANMZP010000076.1 GCA_947502355.1 uncultured Thalassotalea sp.
ATCACTGCGGCATGTACGGTTTCAGCAAGTTTTAGTCTTAACACTTATGTGGTGACTCCGAATGCGGGCTCTGGTGGCAGTATGTCTCCGGCCGCGCACACCGTAAATCATAATGGCACGACCAGTTTCACCATTACCCCAGAGACAGGCTATAGCATTGATAGCGTCACGGGCTGTAACGGTAGTTTGGTTGGCAATGTGTTTACCACAGATACCATCACTGCGGCATGTACGGTTTCAGCAAGTTTTAGTCTTAACACTTATGTGGTGACTCCGAATGCGGGCTCTGGTGGCAGTATGTCTCCGGCCGCGCACACCGTAAATCATAATGGCACGACCAGTTTCACCATTACCCCAGAGACAGGCTATAGCATTGATAGCGTCACGGGCTGTAACGGTAGTTTGGTAGGCAATGTGTTCACCACAAATACAATCACTGCGGCATGTACGGTTTCAGCAAGTTTTAGT
>CANMZP010000077.1 GCA_947502355.1 uncultured Thalassotalea sp.
CAGTGATAGTAAAAGAGTAATAAAAATGTGCAGTAGAAGTTGGATGAATCTGAACAACTAATTAAGAGAATTGGTATAATCGATGCTCATTCTAACGGTTGGAGATTCCAGATATCCATTTTCAACCTTCGCTAGCTCAGCGTTGAAAATGAATTCTGGAATGCCGTGGTGCCATGGATGGCAAAGAACGGTGACGTGCATGGATGCACACACCTACACCTAAACAGTATCAGAAATAATACAACGTCATCCCCCACGAGCCAAAGCGAGATGAGGGACCTCCTTCCTGCACAGTGTGCATCGATTCGATAAACTTTTATTTTTCCACGCATACGAAAAAGCCCTTCGCGTTAGCAAAGGGCTTTATCTGAATAGGAGCCTAGCGATGACCTACTCTCACATGGGAACTCCCACACTACCATCGGCGCTGTTGCGTTTCACTTCTG
>CANMZP010000078.1 GCA_947502355.1 uncultured Thalassotalea sp.
GGCCTTTAGAATAGGAGCCTAGCGATGACCTACTCTCACATGGGAACTCCCACACTACCATCGGCGCTGTTGCGTTTGACGTGCATGGATGCACTAATGCCGTGGTGCCATGGATGGCAAAGAACGGTCACTTCTGCAGCTTTTGATATGAGCGCATGGGATCAGGTGGTTACACAACGCTATTTTATTTTCTTCACTCATACGAAAAGATATAGAGTACGTTGTTAGAAAAAATACACCGTCATCCCCCACGAGCCTAAGCGAGATGAGGGACCTCCTTCCGTCACAGCGAGCATCAAAAACAACACGCCATAAATGCGAAAAAGCCCTTTGCGTTAGCGAAGGGCTTTATCTGAATGGGAGCCTAGCGATGACCTACTCTCACATGGGAACTCCCACACTACCATCGGCGCTGTTGCGTTTCACTTCTGAGTTC
>CANMZP010000079.1 GCA_947502355.1 uncultured Thalassotalea sp.
CACCGGGACTCGAACCTGGGACCCCATCATTATGAGTGATGTGCTCTAACCAACTGAGCTATGTAGCCTTACCATTTGCCTTTTACTAAAGACAAAAAAAAAGCCCTGAGGCTTTATTATAATGTTGGTAACATTATAAGTTTAGAAGAAATGGCAGGGGTAAGAGGATTTGAACCTCTGAATGACGGGATCAAAACCCGCTGCCTTACCGCTTGGCTATACCCCTACTGAGTTTCTTCTACATTGTATCTGCCATTAACTTTAAAGCTAAAGAAAATGGCAGGGGTAAGAGGATTTGAACCTCTGAATGACGGGATCAAAACCCGCTGCCTTACCGCTTGGCTATACCCCTACAATGTAATGGTGCGGGAGGAGAGACTTGAACTCTCACATCCTAGGATACTGGAACCTAAATCCAGCGCGTCTACCAATTCCG
>CANMZP010000080.1 GCA_947502355.1 uncultured Thalassotalea sp.
AATAGTGTTAGTTATAATTTGAAACGCTTAAAGCGTTTCGGTTGATAAACAACAAGTTGTTTATCGTGGTAATTTGTTTAACGATTACGATTGGACGTCGTAACCACAAATTACCGGGTTTAATATCAGCTTTCCAAATTGTTAAAGAGTTCATCAATGCGCGCATTCGGCATTAACGTGAGTTAAAAACTCAAAGATAAACAGTCAGTGTTTATCTTTAAGCTTTCTATCAAAGTCACCTTGAACCTGCAGGAGGTCCCATCCAACAACATGATGGGATGACGGTGTACTTTTTCTAATTTCGTTATCATGCGATTTGTGTAGACACTCGTAGCACCTAAGTGCTCATTAAGTTGTTTACTTAAGGTAAGGAGGTGATCCAACCCCAGGTTCCCCTAGGGTTACCTTGTTACGACTTCACCCCAGT
>CANMZP010000081.1 GCA_947502355.1 uncultured Thalassotalea sp.
TTGAACTCTCTGCAATGTTTGGACATAAAAAAAGACCCCCAGTAATTGGATAGTCCAACTATTGGGGGTCACTTCAAGATTGGGCTTTTTTGCTTTTTAGATATTAAAAGATTCAAATTAGAAGCCTGTAGGGTTTGTAGCCGCTCTTTCCGTAGGGATAAAATCCCTATCTCACCGCCATATTTAAAAAACTAACCTTCTGTTAAGTGCCAAAAGAAACGATAGCGAAAATCGTCATATATAAGAAGTCGAAGATCTCTATTTGAAAAGCGTGAGGATATTCGGTACCAACTAAGGATATTCAGTGTTTAAGCGCTCATGTTATTAAACGGAAGTTTTGCCACCAAAGCGGTCATTGACCAACGAGCGATGACGGGCTGAAGAAGACAAATAAGCAGACATTCTTAATGT
>CANMZP010000082.1 GCA_947502355.1 uncultured Thalassotalea sp.
GGTGTAGAAATGGTAATGCCAGGCGACAACTTGAAGTTTGTTGTTGAGCTAATCAACCCAATCGCGATGGACGAAGGCTTACGTTTCGCTATCCGTGAAGGTGGTCGTACAGTTGGTGCTGGTGTTGTATCTAAGATTATTGACTAATAATCTGTAGTAAAACAAAGCACAATAAAGAAGGTCGCGTTAGCGGCCTTTTTTATATGTAGGGCTAGCTTCACGGTATTCCGTGATGACGATTTTCTCAAAAATCTTGTCCTAATGGACAAGATTTAGCAAATCGCAGCATGCCTCTGGCATGATGATAAATCATTTATGATTTACGTGAGCCGTACAGTTGGTGCTGGTGTTGTATCTAAAATCATCGACTAATATGTCGTGATTTGGTAGTTACCAAACCAATAA
>CANMZP010000083.1 GCA_947502355.1 uncultured Thalassotalea sp.
CGGCTGTAGCTCAGTTGGTAGAGCATCACGTTGCCAACGTGAATGTCACGAGTTCGAGTCTCGTTAGCCGCTCCAATTTTTGTCGATTTAACTTATTAATTAAGTTGAGAAGACAAGTAGGGAACCAATTCCTACTCTAAAAAAACTTACCCTGCGCCCGGGTGGTGGAATTGGTAGACACAAGGGATTTAAAATCCCTCGTCTTAACGGACGTGCCGGTTCAAGTCCGGCCCCGGGTACCATCATTTGTTTTCAAAAAACTCAGTAAGAAATTTAAAATCCCTCGTACTCATATTACCGAGACGTGCGAGTTCAAGTCCGGCTCCGGGTACCATCATTTGTTTTCAAAAAACTCAGTAAGAAATTTAAAATCCCTCGTACTCATATTACCGAGACGTGCG
>CANMZP010000084.1 GCA_947502355.1 uncultured Thalassotalea sp.
GAGTGGTAGTTCAGTTGGTTAGAATACCGGCCTGTCACGCCGGGGGTCGCGGGTTCGAGTCCCGTCCACTCCGCCACATTATTTGTCTAAACGTTGTTTTGAAATCCCAAGAGTTTTCCCTAGTGGAAAATTTTTTGCGTTTCAGCTCCTGAAAAATTCCCTTATCAAGACACCCACTTTTAATTCCCCCCTTATCAAGACACCCACTTTTAATTCTAATTTCCCTTTTTTTAGACACCCACTCAATCTCTTAGGAATCCCCTTATCAAGACACCCACTATTTCCCTTTTTTTAGACATCCACTCAATCTCTTATACCAATTCTCTTAATTATGTGGTCTAATGTGTTTTATTTCATATTACAAAAATCATTACATACATCATGGATAAA
>CANMZP010000085.1 GCA_947502355.1 uncultured Thalassotalea sp.
TTCTTTAAGCAAGCCTAAAAGTGTATTAATTAGGTATTGTGTAAATTTCTCTTGCCCTAGTGTTCTATCAAAAACATCCGTCGGCGTGAAGCGTTTCATTTCTTCGTAAAACTGACGACCTTTTATGATATTGGGGAGCTGATTAATCATTAATTCTAGCATTTCTTGAAACTCTGTAATTTTATAATCTTCGAGTTTTCGTTTTACAAGCGGTGCTTGAACCTTTGCACCTTGTTGTTTTAACCAAGCTAAGTCCCAAATATCACGGTAACGAACAGACTTCTGTGTTGCAGGAAGGGAAACGAGCTTATCAGCCATTACTTCATCAAGAGTTTCTGTGAGTATCAACATATCA
>CANMZP010000086.1 GCA_947502355.1 uncultured Thalassotalea sp.
ATGTGCTCACGTGTTTGTGGCATAGGGCCATCTGTTGCAGCAACTACAAGAATCGCGCCGTCCATTTGTGCAGCACCTGTGATCATGTTTTTAACGTAATCGGCGTGACCAGGACAGTCTACGTGTGCGTAGTGACGAGTTTCTGTATCGTATTCGATGTGAGAAGTATTGATTGTAATACCACGCTCACGCTCTTCTGGAGCGTTATCGATTTGTGCGAAATCTTTAACGTCGCCACCGAAAGCTTTAGTTAATACTGCAGAGATAGCAGCTGTTAAAGTTGTTTTACCGTGGTCAACGTGGCCGATTGTACCTACGTTTACGTGCGGTTTCGAACGTTCAAATTTTTC
>CANMZP010000087.1 GCA_947502355.1 uncultured Thalassotalea sp.
TCCCCTTCGTCTAGAGGCCTAGGACACCGCCCTTTCACGGCGGTAACAGGGGTTCGAATCCCCTAGGGGACGCCAATTTATTTAAAAAACAAAATAAGTTGTACCGTTAGGTATTCAAAAGTTCTTAGTGCCGGGTGTTTACACCAGACACAGAGTCAGTTTTAAAAGGTTTTGCAGTTAAAAATGCAGGTTCGGTTGAACAAGTTCAACGCTCACGCAAACGCAAAATCAATGGAGTATACTCCAAAAGACAGATTTTGCGTCCCCTTCGTCTAGAGGCCTAGGACACCGCCCTTTCACGGCGGTAACAGGGGTTCGAATCCCCTAGGGGACGC
>CANMZP010000088.1 GCA_947502355.1 uncultured Thalassotalea sp.
TCGAACCTGCGACCGCCTGGTTCGTAGCCAGGTACTCTATCCAGCTGAGCTACGCGTCCGCGGTCATCATTTGATTTATGTTCATAAATGAACACTAGCGTGTTGACATCAAGCTATCTCTTTTATTTTTCCACTTAGAGAAAAGTGACGATTGCTGTAGGAGTTGAAACTACAACCGCCTGGCTCATATATTAGCGCCAGGTACCCTGGCTGAACCAGAATTTATCCTCTCTTTTATTTTTCCACTTAGAGAAAAGTGACGATTGCTGTAGGAGTTGAAACTACAACCGCCTGGCTCTTATATTAGCGCCAGGTATCC
>CANMZP010000089.1 GCA_947502355.1 uncultured Thalassotalea sp.
TTGGCGTCCCCTAGGGGATTCGAACCCCTGTTACCGCCGTGAAAGGGCGGTGTCCTAGGCCTCTAGACGAAGGGGACGCAGAATTTGTAATTAGAAACATGGTTCGTTAATTATTCGCTAGCGCGAACGTTGAACTTGTCTCTAAAACTCTGTGTCTGGTGTAAACACCTGGCACTAAGAACTTTTGAATACCTAACGGTACAATCTATTTAATAAAAATGTTGGCGTCCCCTAGGGGATTCGAACCCCTGTTACCGCCGTGAAAGGGCGGTGTCCTAGGCCTCTAGACGAAGGGGACGC
>CANMZP010000090.1 GCA_947502355.1 uncultured Thalassotalea sp.
CGTGCAGGGATGCACTAATGCAGAATGGCTCATGGATGAGCGCTTTATTTCGGTGACGTGCAGGGATGCACTAATGCCGAATGGCTCATGGATGAGCGCATTATTTCGGTGACGTGCAAGGATGCACTAATGCCGATAGATTCAGGAAGAATGTTCTCTATCGGTGACGTGCAGGGATGCACTAATGCCGAATGGCTCATGGATGAGCGTATTATTTCGGTGACGTGCAGGGATGCACTAATGCCGAATGGCTCATGGATGAGCGTATTATTTCGGTGACGTGCAGGGATGCA
>CANMZP010000091.1 GCA_947502355.1 uncultured Thalassotalea sp.
AGCGTAATAGCTCACTAGTCGAGTCGGTCTGCGCGGAAGATGTAACGGGGCTAAACTATGCACCGAAGCTGCGGATTGGAGCATATCACTAAAGTTATTTAAGACTTCTGTGTTTTCTACCTCATTGAGGTACTAAGAGAAAACACTCAAGCGTTCCCAAACAGTCGATGGGCTGTGAGGGTACAGATGATTTTAGGATATGCTCCAGTGGTAGGGGAGCGTTCTGTAAGCCGTTGAAGGTGTGTTGTAAGGCATGCTGGAGGTATCAGAAGTGCGAATGCTG
>CANMZP010000092.1 GCA_947502355.1 uncultured Thalassotalea sp.
TGTCGTTAGAAACATGTTTCGTTAATTCTGCGTTAGCGCGAACGTTGAACTTGTTCAACTGAGCCAACATTATATATTGCAGAATATGCTTTATATAATTTCGAATCTACTTGTCTCTAAAACTCTGTGTCTGGTGTAAACACCCGGCACTAAGAACTTGTATATTACCTAACGGTACAATTTATTTAGTTGTTTTAAATAGATTGGCGTCCCCTAGGGGATTCGAACCCCTGTTACCGCCGTGAAAGGGCGGTGTCCTAGGCCTCTAGACGAAGGGGA
>CANMZP010000093.1 GCA_947502355.1 uncultured Thalassotalea sp.
CTGTAGCTCAGCTGGTTAGAGCGCACCCCTGATAAGGGTGAGGTCGGTAGTTCAAGTCTACTCAGACCTACCAATTTTTGTTTTTTTCGGCGTTATTTCATAACTCGTTTAGCAGGCTAAACGTCGTTATAAAATGTCTTGAAAAATTCCAAAAATGTATTTGATGTTAATATTAAATATTCCCATACCATTGGTATACCGATGGGGCTATAGCTCAGCTGGGAGAGCGCCTGCCTTGCACGCAGGAGGTCAGCAGTTCGATCCTGCTTAGCTCCACC
>CANMZP010000094.1 GCA_947502355.1 uncultured Thalassotalea sp.
GCGGACGCGGCAGGAGTCGAACCTGCGACCGCCTGGTTCGTAGCCAGGTACTCTATCCAGCTGAGCTACGCGTCCGCATTGATCATTTAACGTATTACCCATAACGAATAACTAGCATGTTGACATCATGCTATCTCACTTATTTATATACTCTGAGAAAAGTAAAAAGCCGACCAAAAGGTCGGCTTTTCTATATAGTGGCGGACGCGGCAGGAGTCGAACCTGCGACCGCCTGGTTCGTAGCCAGGTACTCTATCCAGCTGAGCTACGCGT
>CANMZP010000095.1 GCA_947502355.1 uncultured Thalassotalea sp.
TAAACCATTCGGACGCGGGATGGAGCAGCCTGGTAGCTCGTCGGGCTCATAACCCGAAGGTCGTCAGTTCAAATCTGGCTCCCGCAACCAATTCTTTATTTTAAATAACTAATTGAATCTGAATCCCCTCTTTAATAGCAGAGGTTAAATGTTATTGGCTTGTTTAGGTAATCACCTAAACCATTCGGACGCGGGATGGAGCAGCCTGGTAGCTCGTCGGGCTCATAACCCGAAGGTCGTCAGTTCAAATCTGGCTCCCGCAACCAATTCTC
>CANMZP010000096.1 GCA_947502355.1 uncultured Thalassotalea sp.
AATATAAGAGCCAGGCGGTTGTAGTTTCAACTCCTACAGCAATCGTCACTTTTCTCTAAGTGGTAAAATAAAAGAGATTGAAATCGATTTTAGAATCGGTTTTTGTTTAATATTAAATTGCAACTATACTTGCAAAGTAGTATTTAAACAGGGTTGTATTTTTATCGATACAATCGACAAAGATTTATGATTGTGGACGCGTAGCTCAGCTGGATAGAGTACCTGGCTACGAACCAGGCGGTCGCAGGTTCGACTCCTGCCGCGTCCGCCA
>CANMZP010000097.1 GCA_947502355.1 uncultured Thalassotalea sp.
GCTGTAGCTCAGTTGGTAGAGCATCACGTTGCCAACGTGAATGTCACGAGTTCGAGTCTCGTTAGCCGCTCCAATTTCTTTCTAGGGAAGTACATCACCAGCTTGTTGATGAATATTGGCGGGTTGGCAGAGTGGCTATGCAGCGGATTGCAAATCCGTGGACCTCGGTTCGACTCCGGGACCCGCCTCCACTTTGCCCGGGTGGTGGAATTGGTAGACACAAGGGATTTAAAATCCCTCGTCTTAACGGACGTGCCGGTTCAAGTCCGGC
>CANMZP010000098.1 GCA_947502355.1 uncultured Thalassotalea sp.
GAGCGTGCAATCGACGGTGATTTCATCCTTCCAATCGAAGATGTATTCTCAATCCAAGGTCGTGGTACGGTTGTAACGGGTCGTGTCGAGCGTGGTATCATCCGTGTAGGTGACGACGTAGAAATCGTTGGTATCAAAGACACTACTACAACTACATGTACTGGTGTTGAGATGTTCCGTAAGCTTCTTGACGAAGGTCGTGCTGGTGAGAACTGTGGTGTTCTTCTACGTGGTACTAAGCGTGATGAAGTTCAACGTGG
>CANMZP010000099.1 GCA_947502355.1 uncultured Thalassotalea sp.
TCCCCTTCGTCTAGAGGCCTAGGACACCGCCCTTTCACGGCGGTAACAGGGGTTCGAATCCCCTAGGGGACGCCAACTTATTTTAGATAACTTAAGTGATTAAGTTCTAGTGCCAGGTGCTTGCACCGGACACAGAGTTTTAGAGACAAGTAGATTCGAAATTATATAAAGCATAATCTGCGATATATAATGTTGGCTCAGTTGAACAAGTTCAACGTTCGCGCTAACGCAGAATTAACGAAACATGTTTCTAACGACA
>CANMZP010000100.1 GCA_947502355.1 uncultured Thalassotalea sp.
GGTCGGTTTCTTTAAGGTGGCGATTGCTGCAGGAGTCGAACCTGCGACCGCCTGGGTTCTTATATTAGCACCAGGTCTCCTGGCCGAACCACTTACTGAATGAACTGCTGACTTTCAAGAGCAAAGATTTTTATCCCTGAAAGCAAAAAACCGACCACTAGGGTCGGTTTCTTTAAGGTGGCGGACGCGGCAGGAGTCGAACCTGCGACCGCCTGGTTCGTAGCCAGGTACTCTATCCAGCTGAGCTACGCGTC
>CANMZP010000101.1 GCA_947502355.1 uncultured Thalassotalea sp.
CCACCCGGAGCAAGACCAAATAGGGTTCCTTACGGCGTGGCTCGCGTTGGAACCGGGTAGGTTGCTTGAGCTATAAAGCGATTTATAGCCTAGACGAATGGTTGTCCACGACAGAACCCGGCTTATCGGTCAATTCACCTTTTTAGAGAAACCCGAGTTATTAAGTTAGCTCGGGTTTTTTGTTTCCTCTAGATGAGTGTTGCAGGGTGCTAAAATCTGGCCACCCGGAGCAAGACCAAATAGGGTTCCTTA
>CANMZP010000102.1 GCA_947502355.1 uncultured Thalassotalea sp.
TCAGAAGTGAAACGCAACAGCGCCGATGGTAGTGTGGGAGTTCCCATGTGAGAGTAGGTCATCGCTAGGCTCCTATTTAGATAGCCCGCTTATTAAGCGGGCTATCGATTCTTAGGGTTTAATTAAATAGTTATTTAAAGTAACTATCTAATTACATCTTATGTAAAACGTATTTTGTCTAGCGACAATAGCGTTGTGGAACCACCTGATCCCATGCCGAACTCAGAAGTGAAACGCAACAGC
>CANMZP010000103.1 GCA_947502355.1 uncultured Thalassotalea sp.
CTTCGTCTAGAGGCCTAGGACACCGCCCTTTCACGGCGGTAACAGGGGTTCGAATCCCCTAGGGGACGCCACTTATTTTATCAACAAATTATAAAAGCTAGGTCTTAAACCTTTTGGTTGAAGAAACACAAGTTATTAAAATCACTTAGTGATTGCAAGAACCTGCGTCCCCTTCGTCTAGAGGCCTAGGACACCGCCCTTTCACGGCGGTAACAGGGGTTCGAATCCCCTAGGGGACG
>CANMZP010000104.1 GCA_947502355.1 uncultured Thalassotalea sp.
GCTGTTGCGTTTCACTTCTGAGTTCGGCATGGGATCAGGTGGTTCCACAACGCTATTGTCGCTAGACAAAATACGTTCGTTAGAAGTATTTTGCCCCGTTGTATAACGGGGCCTCCTGACGTTAATCAAGAGACTTCTAACTTTAACTTGGAAAGTTGATATTAATTTCGTTCATTGTCCGAATGAATTCGGACCTACCGTTACTCTGTTAACGGTTACTCAAGATTCTTTTAA
>CANMZP010000105.1 GCA_947502355.1 uncultured Thalassotalea sp.
CGATGACATTTGGGCGATTAAAATCGCCACTAATTCGCCCCTACGGGTTAGATCACAATTAACATTGCCCTTCGTTGAAGAGTGAGATCCGTTGGGGCGGATTTATCCGCCCGATGACATTTGGGCGATTAAAATCGCCACTACAGGTTAGATCACAATTAACATTGCCCTTCGTTGTAGAGCGAGATCCGTTGGGGCGGATTTATCCGCCCGATGACATTT
>CANMZP010000106.1 GCA_947502355.1 uncultured Thalassotalea sp.
ACCTGGACTTGAACCAGGGACAAACGGATTAACAGTCCGTTGCTCTACCAACTGAGCTATTGAGGAATAATTTTTTTTAAGTAGTATTATTAGCTACTGTATTTGGCTCCTCAACCTGGACTTGAACCATCGACAAATGCGATCTTATATTGGCACAGTCCGTTGCTATTTCTTAGCAACTGGGAATTTGGCTCCTCAACCTGGACTTGAACCAGGGACAA
>CANMZP010000107.1 GCA_947502355.1 uncultured Thalassotalea sp.
ACAAGAGCGCGAGGGTCACTGGTTTTACAATCGGTATCGTCAACCACTTGTTGAGGTGGCTAAACATCAAATTATCCTTGGACGGTTAGCTCAGTTGGGAGAGCATCGCCCTCTTATTACAAGAGCGCGAGGGTCACTGATTTTACAATCGGTATCGTCAACCACTTGTTGAGGTGGCTAAACATCAAATTATCCCTGGACGGTTAGCTCAGTTGGG
>CANMZP010000108.1 GCA_947502355.1 uncultured Thalassotalea sp.
GGTCTGAGTAGACTTGAACTACCGACCTCACCCTTATCAGGGGTGCGCTCTAACCAGCTGAGCTACAGACCTACTACCAGGTCCAAAGACCTATTATTTCTTCACTTTCGTTATCATTGCAATTTGTGTGAACACTCGCAGCACCTAAGTGCTCATTAAGTTGTTTACTTAAGGTAAGGAGGTGATCCAACCCCAGGTTCCCCTAGGGTTACCTTG
>CANMZP010000109.1 GCA_947502355.1 uncultured Thalassotalea sp.
GGCTATAGCTCAGCTGGGAGAGCGCCTGCCTTGCACGCAGGAGGTCAGCAGTTCGATCCTGCTTAGCTCCACCATTTCTTTACAAAAGAAAGAGACCAAATTTAAAGCATCAACTTGATGATTTAAATTTGGTTTTTTAACCAACATAGGTACCGAATGCGCGTATCAATGTACTTCTTTAACAATTTGGAAAGCTGATATTAAACCCGGTAATTT
>CANMZP010000110.1 GCA_947502355.1 uncultured Thalassotalea sp.
ATGGAGCAGCCTGGTAGCTCGTCGGGCTCATAACCCGAAGGTCGTCAGTTCAAATCTGGCTCCCGCAACCAATTCTCATTATTAAATGAAAATTGCTGAATTCAGGAACGTTTCTCTAATAACAGAATCAAAACAGTTATTGGCTTGTTTAGGTAATCACCTAAACCATTCGGACGCGGGATGGAGCAGCCTGGTAGCTCGTCGGGCTCATA
>CANMZP010000111.1 GCA_947502355.1 uncultured Thalassotalea sp.
TCAATAGCTCAGTTGGTAGAGCAACGGACTGTTAATCCGTTTGTCCCTGGTTCAAGTCCAGGTTGAGGAGCCAAATTTGAAGTAATGGCTTTATTATTCAAAATACTGCGGTTACAATGTACGAACAATTCCTCAATAGCTCAGTTGGTAGAGCAACGGACTGTTAATCCGTTTGTCCCTGGTTCAAGTCCAGGTTGAGGA